>DASYUV010000209.1:0-30322 GCA_036000865.1 Binatia bacterium
CTCTGTCGTACGTCCACGAATCCCGCTCGCAGGAGCTTGGCAAGAACTTCACGGGCCGAGTACGGCATCGGGGATATCGACGTGCGCGATTAGTGTCTTGGCTTCGACCGGAACCTTCTCGCCGCGAGACCGCTTCTCTTCGACCCACGCCTCGATCAGTTCCTGAGCAGCAGCGATGGCTCCCTCGATGCCTTGACCGTGAGTGGTTAAGTCGAGGGTGGGAATGTGGGCGTAATAGTAACCTTGAAACTCGGGTTCGTTTATTGGCTCAAGAAGTACCGAATAACGCATGACGATCCCTCCAGCAAAGAATTCTATACTAGCGACGCCGGTCGGCACAAGGTTGTCGTTGGTCAGGAACGTAATGGTGATGAGTCTGACTTTGGTAACCTGTCTGGTGGCTACCGCTGATCTCGCCGGTGCGCAGCAGCCGAAGAAAGTTCCTCGGATAGGGTATCTAGTTGGGGGCGACCCCACTACTGAGTCCACCCGTTCCAAGGGAATTCGGCCGGCTCTGCGCGAGCTTGGCTACATAGAAGGACAGAACATCGCCACCGAGTACCGATATGCGGAGGGAAAGAGCGATCGGCAGCCCGAGCTTGCGGCCGAGCTGGTGCGTCTCAAGGTTGATATCATCGTGGTAGCAGGAGGGCCCACACCGATCCGCGCGGCCAAAAATGCGACCAAGACGATTCCCATCGTTATGACGGGCATTTCGGCCGATCCTGTCGAGGCAGGCCTAATTGAAAGCCTGGCCCGTCCCGGCGGCAACGTCACCGGCCTTACAAACATTTCCATAGAGCTAGGCGGCAAACGGCTGGAGCTGTTCAAAGAAGCGGTTCCCAAACTTGCCCGTGTCGCGGTTTTCTACGATCCGGCCTTTCGGGAAAGTGAAATCGACGTGAAAGAGGTTCTCCCAGTCGCGGCGCGTGCACTGGGGTTGACTATTCGGTCTTGGGAGATACGAGCTGCGGAAGATTTCGAGAAGGTATTCTCTGCGCTAAACAAGCAGCCCCCCGATGGACTCTACGTGACCGGGGGCACCCTAATGAATATTAACCAAAAACGGACCATCGGCTTTGCGTTAAAGAGCCGGTTACCGTCGGTGTATGTCAATAGAGGAGCTGTAGGGGCTGGTGGACTCATGTCCTATGGGGCGGACGTGGCGGAGACCTACCGGCGCGTCGCATATTACGTGGACAAAATCCTGAAAGGAGCCAAACCCGCCGATCTGCCTGTGGAGCAGTCGACGAAGTTTGAGCTGGTGATTAATCTCAAAACGGCAAAGCAGATCGGTCTGACAATTCCTCCGAACGTGCTGGCGAGGGCGGACAAAGTAATACGGTGAGGAGTGAATAGTCAGGAGTAAGGCGCATGGTCTGAGGGACGGAGTCGATGAGAGTAGTCCGTAGTCAGTGGTCAGGAGTGAGCAAGAGTATCGGCTGCTTTGCGCTTAGCGCCACGCTCTTCGCGTTTTGCTTTTCCGCTCACGCACAGCAGCCAAAGAAAATTTCGCGGATCGGATATCTGGCGCGGAGAGATGTCCCCACGGCCGCTACTCCGGATGCGAGCGTGGAAGCGCTGCGGCAAGGGCTACGAGATCTCGGTTACATCGAAGGCAAGAACATCCTGATTGAGCCTCGCTACGCCGAGGGAATGGAGAACCGTCTTCTGACTCTCGCTGCCGAACTTGTGCGACTTGAGGTCGATGTTATTGTCTCTCCAACTCTACCAGGCATCCGCGCAGCTAAACAGGCGACCAAGACGATTCCCATTGTCATGGTGACTCAAACAGATCCAGTTTCGAATGGGCTAATCGATAGCTTGGCCCGCCCAGGGGGAAACATCACCGGACTCGCCCGGCTGACCCGAGAGTTAAGCGGAAAGCGGCTGGAATTGTTTAAGGAGGCGGTTCCGCAAATATCACACGTCGGCATCCTTTCGGATGCGAATGCTTCGTCATCGAGTTTTAAGGAATACGAAACTGTAGCACGCGCGCTAAAGATACAACTTCAGTCCCTCGAGGTAAGAGGACCAGACCCTGATTTTGACACGGCATTTCAAACCGCGGCCAAGGGGCGTGTGAACGCGCTCATTACGAGTAGTGCAGTGCTGCTCGTAAGCTACCCCAAGCGGATTGCTGACCTTGCTAAAAAGAACCGACTGCCTTCGATGTACGAAAGAAGCGACTATGTAGAAGCCGGTGGCCTCATGTCCTATGCAGCCAGCGATGTGGAGGCTTTCCGCCGCGCTGCCGTGTATGTGGATAAGATCTTGAAAGGCGCAAAGCCCGCTGATTTACCCGTAGAGCAACCGACGAAGTTCGAATTCATCATCAATCTCAAAACAGCCAAGCAGATCGGCCTGACGATTCCGCCGAATGTGCTGGCGCGGGCGGACAGAGTGATTCGGTGAGAGTAGTCAGAAGTCAGTGGTCAGTAGTCGGCAAGAGCGTCTTCTATTTTGCGCTTTGTGTCATGCTCTTTGCGCTCAGCTATTATGCGTCGGCGCAGCCGGAGAAGAAAGTCCCGCGCATAGGCATGGTACTGAGCGGTACTCTTGCTAGCGATAGAAGCGGGAACGACGCTTTCAAGCAGGGTTTGCATGAACTTGGGCACGTAGAAGGTCAAAATATCGTCATCGAATACCGCTATGCAGAGGGGAAACTGGATCGCCTCCCTGCGCTCGTGGCTGAACTCGCCCGTCTCAAGGTGGATGTGATCGTGGTCCAGGGTACGGAACCAGCTCTTGCTGCCAAGCAATACACCAGCACAATTCCCATCGTCATGGCGCATGTTGGTGACCCTGTTGGGAGGGGCATCATTGCCAGCCTTGCCCGCCCAGGGGGCAACATCACGGGCCTAACAAGCGCTTCTCCAGATCTAAGTGGAAAGCGGTTGGAGCTGCTCAAGGAGACCGTTCCCGGGCTCAGTCGGGTGGGAGTGCTCTGGAATCCTGCCAGCCAAGGCGCCACGGCTAACTTCAAGGAGACAGAGGCTTCGGCTCGAACGTTGGGGATGAACGTCCAATCCCTGGAGGTGCGGAGTTCCAACGATGTCGAGAGTGCGTTGAAAGCAGCAACTGGAAAACGAGCCCATGGTCTCATCGTGGTGGAGTTTGCCGGATTAAGTGCTTACTCAAGACGAATCGTGGAACTCGCGACAAAGAGCCGGTTGCCAACGATGTTCGCGCAAGGGGCGCACGTGGAATCCGGAGGGCTGATGTACTACGGGCCGAACTTTCCTGACCTGTATCGCCGGGCTGCGACCTACGTGGATAAGATCCTCAAAGGAGCGAAGCCGGCCGATCTTCCGGTCGAACAGCCGAAGAAGTTTGAGTTCGTCGTTAATCTCAAAACCGCCAAGCAGATCGGCCTGACGATTCCGCCGAATGTACTGGCGAGAGCAGACAAGGTAATTCGTTAGGCGTGAGCCGTGAGGCGACAAGCGTGAGAAAAGACAATGGATAAAAATATTTTTGGTGTTGTACTCGTTGCTGTGTTCTTTGCTCTCAGCTTTCCCGCCGCGGCGCAGCAGGCGAAGAAAATTCCAGTGATCGGTTTTTTAGAGGGTGCGTCCATTTCTGAAAGCCAGGGAATCGAACCATTCCGGCAGGGGCTGCGCGACCTCGGGTATGTTGATGGACAAAACATCATTGTTGAAGTTCGCGCTATAGAAGGTAAACCCGACCGGATTCCTGATATTGTGGCCGAGTTCCGCCACCGCAAAGTTGATCTTATCTTCAGTGCGTTTACGTCAGGAGCGCAGGCCGCCAAGAAGGCGACTCCGACAATTCCAATTGTTGTTGTAGCTGCCGACCCAGTGGGCGCGGGGCTTGTCAGGAGCCTCGCAAACCCAGGCGGGAATGTGACTGGATTATCTGGTTTCTCAGAACTCGTCGGAAAACGGCTTGAAATTCTTAAGGATGTACTACCCAATCTCAGCCGGGTGGCCGTCTTTTGGACTCCGACAAAGGAGCAGAGCGTTTATTTTCAAGAGATGGAATCTGCAGCGGGCCTCTTGCGCCTGAAGCTTCAGTTGATTCAGGTTCGCGGTCCCGAGGATTTCGAGAGCGCATTTACAAACGCGAGCAAAGAGAGCGCCCGCGCTTTGATCCCCTTGAGAAGTCCGATGCTCGTTAATCATCGAAAACAATTTCTGAAGCTGGTGGAAGAACATCGCCTGCCGGCGAGGTATGACGATAGGAACTTTGTAGAACCGGGAGGTCTCATGTCCTATGGGACGGACCGCGCGGATTTGTTCCGGCGAGCCGCGGTGTATGTCGACAAAATTCTGAAGGGCGCCAAGCCGGCTGACCTGCCCGTGGAACAGCCCATGAAGTTTGAGTTTGTCATCAATCTCAAAACCGCCAAGCAGATCGGTTTGACGATTCCGCCGAATGTGCTGGCGAGAGCGGATCGGGTGATTAAGTGAGAGGGCGCGAGTGTCAAGGGTCGAGTGACAAGCGGATCGAGACAGAGAAAAAAACATGAAGATAAAAATCACGTTCCTTAATTTTTGCGCCATGCTCTTTGCGCTTTGCGGTTCCGCTGACGCACAGCAGGCGGGAAAAGTCTTCCGCATCGGTTTCCTGGATGCAAGCACTGCTTCTGGTATGGCGGTTCTCGTCAACGCATTTCGGCAAGAGCTGAGCAAGCTTGGGTGGATCGAGGGAAAGAATCTTACTGTCGCGTTTCGATTTGCCGAGCAAAAGCCTGAGCGCCTACCGGAGCTTGCGACGGAGCTGGTTCGTCTTGAGGTTGACCTAATTGTGGTCACAGGAGCTAGTTCTGCGTTAGCGGCCAAGAACGCGACCACGACCATCCCCATCGTGATGACGAGCGCCGCAGACCCCGTGGGCGCAGGTTTGGTTACAAGCCTAAGCGCGGCCGGGAGGTAACGTCACAGGTTTCACGGCTCTATCAGTCGAACTAAATACCAAGAGATTAGAGATGCTTAAGAACGCGGTGCCCAAGTTCGATCGAGTCGGGCTCCTGCTGAACCGGGGAAGCTCCGTACCAGGAATACTTCAACAGAAAGAACTCAGGAGTGCCGCTCTGGGGCTGAAGCTAAAACTAGAGGAAATACAGACTCAAATCGACCCCGGAGGTTTGGAGAACGCCTTTCAAACGGCAAAGCAGAAGCAGGTTAAAGCGATTATGACGACGGCCAATCGCCAATTCTTCGCGGAAAGAAAAAGGATCGTCGAGCTTGCCACAAAGCACCGATTGCCGGCTATTTACTTTTCGAAGGAGTTTGTCGACGAGGGCGGACTTATGTCCTATGGCGTGGACTACGATGATCTCTATCGGCGTGCGGCAGTTTACGTGGACAAGATCTTGAAAGGTGCCAAACCGGCGGATTTGCCGGTGCAGCAGGGAACGAAGTTTGAATTCGTCATTAACCTCAAGGCGGCGAAACAGATCGGCCTGACGATACCCGTCCGTGTGCTTGAGCGGGCAAACAAGGTGATCAAATGAAAACAGACAAAAGGCACGAGGCACCAGGCAATAGTAAAAGGGCCGGTGTCTTTGGTCCTGTGCTATCCGCAGTGCTCCTTGCCCTTTGCCCGCCCGTTTGGGCGCAGCAGGCGAACAAAATTCCGCGGATTGGATATCTCACGGGAACGCGCGAACGCACCCTCGATGCTCCCGATGCAAATCGGGATGCGTTTCGACAAGGGCTGCGAGATCTCGGATATATTGAAGAGAAAAATATCCAGGTTGAGTATCGCTACGCTGCGGGAAATGCGGAGCGTGCCGCAAGCCTGGTCGCCGAACTCCTGCACCTCAAAGTCGATGTCATTGTCTCTCCAGTTGCCTCCGGAATCCTCGCGGCCAAGCAGGCGACCAAAACGATTCCCATTGTGATTGTCACAAATCAAGATCCTGTTGCGGCGGGATTGGTCGATAGCTTAGCTCGGCCAGGCGGAAATATTACGGGGCTGACTAGACTCACCCGAGAGTTAGCCGGAAAAAGGTTGGAATTGCTCAAGGAGGTAGTCCCGACAATTTCGGGCGTCGGAGTTTTGTTGGATGTGGAAAGCACAGTCGCAAGGATCGCCTTTAGGGAATACGAGGCCGCAGGGAAGACGCTAAAAATACCACTTCAATCCCTGGAAGTACGAAGTTCGAACCCTGATTTTGAGAAGGCTTTTCAAACTGCGGCTAAGGGTCGGGTGAGCGCGCTGATGACGCTTAGGAATCCCCTGCTCATAGACAACCGCAATCGGATTGCGGAACTTGCCATTCAGAACCGATTGCCTTCGATGTCCGAAGGAAGCGTTTTCGTCGAGGCGGGTATTCTTGCGTCTTATTCATCCGACGAAAACGATAGTTTCAGGCGTGCAGCTTTGTACGTTGATAAAATCTTAAAAGGCGCAAAGCCAGCCGATCTCCCGGTGGAGCAACCGACGAAGTTTGAGTTTGTAGTCAATCTCAAGACCGCCAAACAGATCGGCCTGACGATACCACCGAATGTGCTGGCGAGGGCGGACAGGATCATTCGGTGAAGAGGATATACCAGCAATGAGGATTGAATGTCGGATTACCGATCCAGTTCTAACCGACAAACCCGTCTACCGGAATCAAGCGCTTGGCGACGGGATCGACTGCGAGGAAAAGACTTTCAAGAGCCACGGCGCCGAGCAGCACAGGGCCGTCAGGGGCAATAAAGCATGGCGTGGTGATTTCATCGCCGTTCAGAGCCAATCGAGCTTCGGCTACGGGCCATACGTCTCGCTGCCCGCCAGCGATGACGACGCGTTGAGAACGAGTGGGCTTGAGCTCAAGCCTTTCCGCCAGCGATCGGGGCACCACGCTGAGCGTAGCGCCGGTGTCCACCAGAAGCTCAATTTCTTCTACAAGTCCCGTTGGGCCGGTCAGATGTCCTTTGACGTGGAACAATCCCATCTCAAATACCTTGTTGAAAACAGACTCATTGTAGCTCAGTCAAAAAACAACGCAACAACAATGATCACTCAAGACAAGAAACGTGAAGGAAACTGGGAACAAGGAAAGTTCGCTGTCGGTTCCCAGCTGCGCAGCAGAGAATCGCGCAGGCGCGCAGGGTGGTCAAAGGACAAGAGTCAGATCGCGGCGTGACGATTCCGCAGTCGGCGCTGGCGGAACGGGTTGTTCGATGAAAGCCCGCAAAGAGCGGTTGGGCAGAGAGCAGAGTACGGAAAAAACGCCGGCGAAATTTCATGAGAGGTAAAATCATTGGCATCGCGCTTGGCGTGTTGACTCTGGCGCTTTGCTTTTCCGCCGACGCCCAGCAACCAGCAAAAAGCCCGCGCATAGGATTTGTGTCGGGAAGTGGGACCCCTCGAATCCCGCGTCTTCAGAAAAGGCATTCCGACAAGGGCTGCGAGATCTTGGCTATGTTGAGGGAAAAAATATCCTACTTGAGTTTCGTTACGCTGAGGGAGACCGCGACCGAATTCCAAACCTCGTGGCTGAACTCGTACAAACTAAGGTCGACATGTTTGTCACTGGAAATCTAACCGCGATTCGCGCCGCCAAGCAGGCGACCAAGACGATCCCCATTGTCATCTTAACTATTCAGGATCCCGTCGCGACCGGGATAATCGATAGTTTGGCGCACGCGGGTGGAAATATCACGGGGCTTACCAGACTCACTCGAGAGCTTAGCGGAAAGCGACTGGAATTGCTTACGGAGGTAGTTCCTGGAACGTCGCGCGTCGGAGTCCTTGGAGATAGGAACTTACCAGGGTCAGCTATTGCGTTTAAAGAGTACGAGACCGCGGCGCAAGCTCTAAGAATACAACTTCAAACCTTAGAAGCACGTGGTCGGAACCCCGACTCGGAAGGCGCATTTCAAGCGGCCAAGGGGCGTGCAAGCGCGCTTATCACGATTGGGAATCCTGTGCTCAATCGTTACACAAAGCGTATTGCCGACCTCGCCATAAAGAACCGCCTTCCTTCGATGTCGGAGGCAAGTGATTGGGTATAGGCTGGCGGGTTGATGTCTTATGCAGCCAGCGATGAGGAGAGTTTCAAGCGTGCCGCGGTCTATGTGGACAAGATACTCAAAGGGACGAAGCCAGCGGATCTTCCGGTCGAGCCCTACGAAATTTGAATTCATCGTCAACTTGAAGACCGCGAAACAGATCGGCTTCACGATTCCGCCAAATGTATTGGCGAGGGCGGACAGAGTAATCCGATAACCGCTCAAGCCAATTAATCGCAATCTGAAAAGGTTACAGGTGATAGATCGGGAAGCGCAGCGCGCGGGCGGCGGTTATCATGCGGTCGTCGTAGCTGGCGAGATTAACTGTTTGTCCCTGCCTCTGGAGAAAGTCGATGGACGCCAAATGAATGGCGTCGAGGGTTCTGACCGGCTTGGGAAAAGGTTCCAACGCTCGGGTAAGCACCGGCGGGGAGAGCTCGACCAACGCTACGCGAGCCAATAACGATCGCACTTCGTCCGCGTGCGATCGCGCGAGCTTGCGCGCGTGAATTCGAGTCCAGATTTCGTATTCTATAAGCCGGCTGGAAACCAGTGACTCTTGCCAGAGTTTTTCGGGAGGCGAAACATCCTCGACCAATAGATGAGCAAGAGCGACCGAAGCGTCGAGATAGATCAGCGCTCGCTCCGGTCTTCGTCCAGTTCCCGCATTAGCTCGCGGAACGACATGACAGGGTTGCGCGGTGGTGGAGTCGATGACGCGAAGGCGGGCGGAGTTATCCAACCTTGTCGCACCGCTTCGGCCAGGAGAGCGTCCGCAAGTATTGGGCTCCGAGTCCTCTCGGGCGGTACGATCTCGGCGACCACGCGATCGCGGTCGGTGACCAATACGGTTTCGCCGTGTTCGGCCAGGCGTACGTATTCACTAAGCTTATTCTTAAGGATTTTTAACCCTACGGCTCTCATGTTAGTTAGGGTAGCGCCCGGTAGCTACCATTGTCAAGGAATAGGATGACCGGTATTGTAAAGCAAAGGGGCGTCAATGGAACGGACTTTCTCACTCCATGCCTGCGGTTGAGATTCAACTATCTCACCAAGGTTCGGCCAGATTGCGAATATGGGCATTTTCAAATTCACCGCCGATTCTTGCAGTTGCTCGGCGATGATTGGCAGACGATCCGCCAACGCTTGATCGCGCTGTCCGAGGCGCTGGCAATCGTCGATGACGACGAAGATTTTTTCGCTATTTGCTGTAGCGCGAAGCTCGCCGATGTACTTTTCAATTTCCCGCAGATCGGTATTCGCTTCGCACTCAACGATGTAAGTTAAATCGAGCCACCTCTTCGCTTCACGCGCCGATCGTTTCAATTTTTCCCAGCTGGGCGGTAACTGTTCCGTTTCTCCGTGATGCGCTTTGGGCACGCCATACCAGTGGAGGAGATAGGCACTGCCGCGCCGGATCTCTCGACTTTCCAGTCCGCTTAGGCGCGCGAGAGTTTTGATCCTGAGTTCCTTGCTCGTTTCGGCCAGAGTAAAAAAGACTCCCGGCACGTTGTTGTGCATGACCAATTGATCAAGGAGCTGCTTGGATAGCGAGGTCTTGCCGCATGCCGGCGGTCCGATGAGTAGGTAAAGGCCAGGCAGGATTCGGTCCAGCGCGCGATCCAAGTTGGCAAAACCCGTGCCCCAGCCGGAGATTAAGTGATCACCACCATCGACGGCCTGGCCGCTTCGATGGCAATAGAGCGGCGATTACGCTCAAAGTTAATGGTAAAGCGTACCGCGTCGAAGTGGAACACCGAAGCACGTTGGCTGAAGTGCTGCGCGATGAGCTGGGTCTCACAGGAACGAAGATCGGCTGCGATCGCGGTGAGTGCGGCGCCTGTACGGTGATCATCAATGGGCGCAACATGTATTCCTGCAGCCAGCTCGCCGTCTGGATGGAAGGCAAAGATATCCTGACCATCGAGGGTTTAGCGAAAGGCGACAAGCTCGATCCGCTGCAGGAAGCGTTTATCGAACATGACGGTCCGCAGTGCGGCTTTTGCACCTCCGGTCAGATCATGTCGGGTAAAGCGTTGCTGATGAAAAATTCCAAACCCAATGAAGCTCAGGCGCGCCGCGGCTTGTCCGGCAATCTGTGCCGCTGCGGCAACTATAACCGTGAGGTGGCCGCCGTGCTGGCCGTGGCGGCGAAGGCACGCTGAGGGAGGTTTTTATGGCACAAGCACCGAAAGAATTTTCCATTGTCGGTAAAAGAATTCCGCGCATCGACGCTTACGAAAGAGTCACCGGGCAAGCGCATTACACCGGCGATATTCAGCTTCCCGGCATGCTCTACGCGCGCGTGCTGCGCAGCAACGTGCCGCACGCCAAAATCGTCAGCATCGATACTTCCAAGGCAGAAAAACTGCCGGGAGTGAAAAGTGAAAGCGGTCATCCATCATGAAAACGCCAAGGTGCCCTGGTCGAGCGGCGGCCACACGCACCAGCGCTTTATTTTTAATAATCCGGTGCGCTTTGTCGGCGACGCGGTTGCCGCGGTGGCGGCCACCGACCGGCATATCGCCGAGGACGCGCTCAAGCTGATTGAAATCAAGTATGAAAAGATTCCCCACGTACTCGATCCCAATGAGGCGTTGAAGCCCGACGCGCCGAAGATCTCAACCAATGGCAATCTCTCCGTCGGCAAAGGCGCCTTCAGCGCGCCCATCGAAGAATCCTGGGGCGATTTAGAGAAGGGCTTCAAAGAAGCCGACCAGACTTTCGAAGACACCTATATCACCAAGCACACCAACAACGCTCAGCTCGAACGGCGCGTGAGCATCGCCAAGTGGGACGCCGGCAAACTGACCGTCTATGCCTCCACGCAAGGCGTCTCCAACGCGCGCACGGATATCGCCAAAGACTTCGGCCTGCCGCTGAGCAGAGTGCGCGTGGTCTCGAAATACATGGGCGGCGGCTTCGGCAACAAGAATCAGGCGCAGGACTACGATTACATGACGGCGGTCTTGGCCAAAGTTACCAACCAGCCGGTCAAGCTCGAATTTACCCGCGAGGACGACTACATCGGCATGCATGGGCGCTGGGCTTCGGAGCAGCACTACAAAATCGGCGTCAAGAAGGATGGCACGATTACCGCCGTGCAGTTGGATGCCGTTACCAACATGGGCGCGTACCGCAAGCAGAGCGGCAACTTGAGCGGCACCGACTTTTACAACATCCCAAACTTCAAGAAAGTGATAAAGCCGGTTCATACCAACACCGTTGTCAGCGCCAATTATCGCGCGCCGGCCTATCCGCAGTCGGTCTTCGGCTTTGCCTCTTTCCTCGATCACATCGCCTATGAGCTGGGGATCAATCCGCTGGACATGTTCATGAAGAACCGGATTCAAAAGTACAAGAGCAAGCTGCCGTCCACTTCGAACTATCTCGAGCAGTGCATCGTCGAAGGCTCCAAGCGCATTGGCTGGAGCGAGAAATGGCATAAGCCCGGCGCCGCGCCCGGTGTCAAAAAGCACGGCATCGGCATGGCGCTTGGCGGTTACCCATTTCGTCCCGGATTAGGCGCGGCGACCATTCGCATCAATCCCGATGGCAGCGCGCACTTGCTGGTAGGCGTGACTGACATCGGCACCGGCGCGAAGAGCACCATGGCGATCATTGCCGCGGAGGCGTTGGGGATTCCGCTGAACCAAATTCAAGTCACCAATGGTGATACGGATGTCACGCCTTATTCCGTCGGCGAGTCCGGCAGCCGCACGACATCTTTCACCGGCCATGCAGTGATCGCCGCGGCGGAAGACGTGCGGAAACAAATTTTCGCGCTGGCGGCGCCGGCGCTGAAGGCCAAAGCAGAAGAACTGGATTTGCGTGACGGCCAGGTGTTTGTCAAATCCGACCCGTCACAGAAGATTCCGCTCGAGCGCGCAGTGGCGAGAGCCGGCGAGCTCATCGGTCGGGCAACCACGAATCCGGAATTCAAAGACGTCGAAGGCAAAAGCTTCTCGGCTCATTTTGCCGAGGTGGAAGTCGATACTTTGACGGGGCACGTGAAGATCACCCGCTATGTGGCGGCCCACGACAGCGGCATGATTCTCAACCGCATGCCGGCGGAGAGCCAGATCATGGGCGGCGTCGTGCAAGGCATCGGCATGGCGTTTAGCGAAGAATTGATCATCGACAAACTCACGGCAACGCCGATCAATCCGAACTACCGCGACGCCAAAGTGCCGACCCATCTCGAAGCGCCGAACGTGGAAGTGATCTTCATCGAACACCACGACCCCTATGGCCCGTTTGGCGGCAAAGTCGTCGGCGAACCGCCGATCACGGCGGCCGTGGCGACCGTCGCCAACGCGATCTTCAACGCCACCGGCAAGCGGATTAAAGAACTACCCATCACACCGGATAAAATCCTGCAGGCCCGCCAGGTCTGATGGAGGAGGAACGGTTATGAAGAGCTTTCAAAATATCGATATCAAAAGCGTCAAAGAAGCGGTCGGGCTCTTGCAAAAATTTCAGCAGCAGAAAAAAGTCGCCGCGGTGGTCGGCGGCGGCAGCGAGTATCTGCAGCTGATGAAAGATCACGTCGTCGAGCCGGACTACCTGATCAATCTCAAATCCATCCCGGGCCTCGATTATATCAAGGAAGAACGCGGCGGTTTTCGTATCGGCGCACTGGCGAAGTTGGCGGAGATCGAAGAACATCCGGCGATTAAAGAAAAACTGTTGATTCTCTCCGATGCCGCGGGCGAGGCGGCCTCGCCGCAGATTCGCAACGCCGGAACGATTGCCGGCAATATCTGCCAGCGGCCGTTCTGCTGGTATTTCCGTTCGTCAAACTTCACCTGCCTGCGTAAAGGGGGCGAGGTCTGTTATGCGGTGACGGGCGATGGCCGGTTTCATGCCGTCCTTGGCGGCGGACCGAGCTATATCGTTCATCCGTCCGACACCGCGCCGGCGCTGGTCGCGCTCGGCGCGCAAATCAAGATCGCCGGGCCGGCGGGCGAGAAGACCATTCCGCTGGAAAAGTTTTTCGTGCTGCCTTCGGTAGATTACAGGCGGGAAAATATTCTCAATCCAGGCGACATCGTGACGGAGATTTACGTCCCCGCACCCAAGGCCGGCAGCAAGGGCTTTTATCACAAAGTTCGCGAACGATTGGCGTGGGATCATGCCATCGTCGCAGTAGCAACGATTGTCGAAAGTAGTGGCGGCATGGTGCGCGATGCGCGCGTAGTTATGGGCGGAGTCGCACCGATCCCGTGGCGCGCGGCGAAAGCGGAAGAATTTCTCCGCGGTAAAAGAATCGATGAAGCCAGCGCCAAGCAAGCTGGCGCGATTGCTCTCGAAGGTGCCAAACCGCTCAAGGATAACGTCTACAAGGTGAAAATGGCGCAAGACCTAATTCAGCACGGTCTACTGGCGTCGGTCTAGCGTGGGAGATAGATAAATAACGGCTCCGAGGGTTCACCCGCCGCACCGAATCAGTTGCTTTCGGTTTGACTATTGGCCCGTAACGGACGCTGCCGTTACGGGCTTTTTTTGCCTTGACCCCGCGCCCGTAAGCCCCTAGACTTTGGGCTTCATGTTCGCAGAAGTAAGCAAGTCCTGGACTTTACTGGTGGCAGCAGCCATGCTCCCAGTCGTTTTCGTCACCCTTTTTATGCTCGGCGGCTGGAATCGGCAAACCAAACAGCCGAGTCATAACCTGTCCGGCGGTGCGATCACTGAGTCTAGTTCCATGGAAACGATGAAATCATCGCTAGCGCAGGATCGAAAGCTCTTGGCCGGCTACGAAAGAGACCAATCAGCGCTTCGGGCCGAGGTCATCAGGCGGCGCCAGCTCTTCCAAGACGGCCAGATTTCCAAGGATCAAGTGCTTGAGGCCGAACGGTCGTTCGTCGCCGCGCTCACGCGGGTCCATGCAATGCGAGAGTCGGTCGTCGAGACCGATATTGCGATCACCGAGGCGGTGTTAGGCGAGAAAGTCTTGCGCATGCCGGTTCTACCCGTCAACGGGTATAGCGAAACTGCAGAGTTGGCGCGCTTCAACGGCGGTTTCAAATGGTCTCTCAAGGAAGCCTCGCGCGTCGAAAGATTCTTCGCCAAATCATTTGGCCGCAGTCTCCCGGTCGCCGCGAAGGGCCAATCAGAAACCCACAACCGCCTCGGGTTCGACCATCGCGACGCCATGGATGTCGCACTTCATCCTGACAGCGCCGAAGGCAAGGCGCTCATCAAGGAGCTCCGCAGTGCGGGTATTCCTTTCATCGCCTTCCGAAGCGCCGTCCCCGGCGCCTCCACTGGACCGCATATTCATATCGGCAAGCCATCGACGAGACTCGCAGGCTAAGGACCCATCTTGCTTGATAGAGGGATAAGGTGGGAGAACTCTTCACGCTCGTTTTGTCTTCTGAGGTCGAATTATCCGCACCGAGTTTCTGCTGGCATTCTGAACCGTCATGAATAAGATCTTTCGCGCTTGCCTATTCGAGGCGGGTTTTCTTTAAGAGCTCTTGTAAGTGATTAATCGGGATCGCGTAGGAAATCCCGCTAGGTTTTTGAATAACTGTCTCCTTACTCTCCTGAATGAATACTTTATTGATGATTCCCACCACTTGTCCGGTGTCGGGATGATAGAGTGGACTGCCGCTGTTGCCAGGGTAAGCCGTGGCGTCGAGTTGAAAAACATTGTACGGCGCGGTGAGCCGGCTAATGATTTTCTTTTCCAAAAGCTGTGCGCTGAGCTGCGGAATGACTATCGGAGTGATCGCCGAAACGATTCCTCGGTGCGTGACGGCATTTAGCCCGAGAACCATGCCGATCGGAAACCCGGTGAACGCATAGATTTCTCCCTCCCGGACCCGGTTAGAGTCGCCTAATGTCATCGCGGCGATCGGGCGACCGGTAATTCTGAGTAGGGCCAAATCATGATCGCGATCCTCGACAACCTTCGTAGCTTCACGTACTTCGACGAGACTTGCTTTACCAACAAAAACGGCGATAACTTCTTTTCTTTCGGTATCGACCTTCTCCGGCACAACGTGGGCGTTGGTGACCACGTGGAGACCGTCCGCGATCACGAAACCCGTGCCGCGAAAAATCGAGGGCGGCCGGCGTGTTTTCTGAAACGCCCCAACCGCGACAATTGCCGGTTTGATCTTCTCGATGACGTCAGGAAGTGCGGCCGTGTCTGCCGCCAAAGTACCACGCGTTGACAGGAAAAAGAGCCCCATGCAGGCGAAACCAGTAATGATCAACGGAGCCTTCACACGGCGATACTAGCTCGCCATGATTCATGCCACAACCATCATGGTCACGACTGTTCGTAAGCGGCCGATGCGTCTTGACCACCGAGACCTTAATTCATAAACTCTGGCGAATTCTCCAAGGCCGGAGAAATGCGACGCTGATTTTTCCTAGGTTCACAAGTTTAGTGACTTTCATTGCAGCGCTGCTGTTTTATCTCGGCGCAGTTAGCGCACAGGAGAATCACAAGAGCTCACAGCTTCGCACACCTGGGAGTCGGCGCGTCAGTCCGACTGAGTCGGAACTGACGCGGTCGCGCGCCGACGTTATCCAAAAGATCAAAGAAACCCGGGCGGGAGCGGCGAAGCTTTTGGCGCTGCACGAAACAGAACGACAGCGCCTCTTGGAAGAGTACGACCGGCGTCGCGATCTTTATTACCAGGGTTTGATTGCGCGCAACGAAGTGCTGAAAGCCGAGCAGGCTCTGGCGGAGGCGATGTTACGGGTGGACGAAGACAAGCGGTGGCTTGCTGAAACCGACATGGCGATTACTGAGTATACGATGCGCGATGAGCTCCTTCGCTTGCCAGGCCTCCCCGTCGGAGGCTATAGCGAGACCAGCACGCTTCTTCGCTTCAACGGTGGAGCGTTGTGGTCGCTCGGAGACGCGCAAAAAATCGAAACGTTTTTTGTCCAGACTTTTGGCCGGGCACTGCCGATCAGCGCCTTAGGTCAGACAGCGACGCATGACCGCTTGGGATTCGATCATCGCAATGCCATGGATGTGGCGCTCCACCCCGACAGTAAGGAAGGGCAATCCTTGTTGAGTTTTCTTCGCCAAGCGGGAATTCCGTTTATCGCTTTTAAGAACGCTGTCCCCGGAGCAGCGACGGGGGCGCATATTCACATCGGGAAACCGTCGCCGCGCAACTGACAGTTCATAAGCCGGAGGTCAAGGCTCAATGATTCTAGTGTCCATTCCGCTAAACTGAGGCTGACGCAAATGGCGCAATCCGCAACCCCTCATCCTGCCTCGACGGTCGTGCTGGTTCGGCCCGACGCTAACGGCAGGTTCGAAATTCTTATGAACCGGCGGCCGGAAAAGATGGATGCTTACCCGAGTGTTTATGTCTTTCCGGGCGGAAGAGTGGATAGGAGCGACTGGTCGGCAGAAATGATGGGTTTGACCTGCGGCTTAACCCCGAGTGCAGCGCAGGAAAAATTCGGTGTCGAGCTTGATCCGGAACTATGCCTTGGGCATTGGGTGGCGGCCGTACGAGAACTATTCGAGGAGGTGGGAATTCATTTTTTTTTGCCACGAGATGGCGCGGTGACGGATCTAGTGCAGCAAGAAATTTTCGCGCGTTTAGGTGAAAGACGGTCGGCTCTGCAGCAGGGTAAAATCGATTTGCCCACTCTCCTTCTGTCGGAGCGGCTTTGCTGTGACGTTTCCCCGCTGGCTTATTTTTATCATCGCATCACGCCCGAACACTATCTCGTCCGCTTTGATACACGCTTTTATCTTGCTGCTTTACCGCCTGACCAAAGCCCGCTCCATGCCTCCGAAGAGGTATCGGAAAGCCTTTGGATTTCTCCCAAAGACGCGCTTGAACGCTCGCAGAGCGGCAAATTTCCAATGATGCCGCCCACGGTAGCGGTATTGCGCAACCTAAGCAGTCACCGCTCGTTGGCGGAGTTGCGTGAGGTCTTCAGCCTTCGTTAGCTTGCCGGAATAACGGAAACGACAATCCAGTAAGGCAATTCTGACAGGCGCGCTACCCCTGGAGGGCGTCGATCTTCGACTATCTGCCAGATATTCCTAGTGCTTCGTTATTGCATTGGCTACTGGCATTGTCTTTGCTTTTCCAGTCGATAAGTTAATTGCCGCTGTGCGGCTATTTGTGCTATGAAACGGGAAACTTTACGTACTTCAGGGATCCCCCGATTTCGATCACCAACTCGTCTATCAACTGATTCTTAGATTCGTCAAATAAGTGCCGTTATGAACAATGTCTTGCCCAATGTTCGGACCGTCGCCTATTTTTCCATGGATGTAGCAGTGGATTCAAAAATTCCGACCTATAGCGGCGGATTGGGAGTTTTGGCCGGTGATATGCTGCGCTCAGCGGCTGATCTGGAAATTCCGATGGTTGCGGTTTCGCTAGTACACCGCAAAGGTTATTTCGAACAGCGGCTCGATTCCCGTGGTAACCAGCTTGAAAGCCCGGCAAAATGGTCGCCCGAGGAACATCTCCAATGTTTATCGCCGAGGGTGTCCCTGCCCATCGAGGGCCGACACGTGCAGCTTCGAGCCTGGCAATACACTTTTACGGGTATTACGGGCCACGCCGTGCCGTTATTTTTGTTGGACACCGACTTGCCGGAAAACGAGTCAGCGGATCGAGGACTTACCGATTTTCTCTTTGGCGGCGATGAGCGCTATCGGTTGTGCCAAGAAGCGATTCTCGGATTGGGGGGCGTCGCCATGCTGCGGGCGCTCGGCTACTCCGATATTCGGGTTTTTCATATGAACGAAGGACATTCAGCTTTGGCAACGCTGGCGCTCATGGAGGAGCGGGCGGGGACCCGATCGGAACGTCGCTTTTCAGAGATCGAAGTCGAATCAGTACGCCGTCAATGTGCCTTTACGACGCACACGCCGGTGCCGGCCGGGCATGACCGGTTCCCTACCGATCTGGTTTACCAAGTGCTCGGAAAACCCCGCGCCACCGCGTTAGCCCAGCTGCAGCTCATGGACGGTTCTCTCAACATGACCGAGCTGGCGCTCCGGCTTTCCGGTTTTGTCAATGGTGTCTCTATGCGTCACGGCGAGGTTTCGCGCGCGATGTTTCCAAATTACAGGATCAGTGCGATTACTAACGGCGTGCATGCGACCACGTGGACCGGCGCGCCATTCGCTGCTGTGTACGACCGCTTCTTACCGGAATGGCGACATGACAATTTTTATCTGCGTTACGCCGTCGGCATACCGTTGAGCGAAATTCGCCGAGCCCATGGGAAGGCTAAAAAGGAGTTGTTACAGCAGGTTCGTTGGCTCACTGGAATCCAACTGGACGAGAAGGTTTTTACCCTCGGTTTTGCCCGCCGGGCCACTGGGTACAAACGCGGCGATTTACTTTTTACGGATGTCGAACGACTCAAACAGATCGCTCGCCAAGCCGGCCCCATACAACTCATCTACGCCGGCAAAGCCCACCCGCGCGACGAAAGTGGCAAGACCATCATTCGCAGAATTTTCGAGGCGGGCGCGGCGCTGGCAGACGATGTCCGCGTCGTTTACCTGGAAAACTATGATATGGCCTTAGGTAAGCTGCTTTGTTCCGGTGTCGACGTTTGGCTGAATACGCCGCTCCGACCCCAAGAAGCTTCGGGCACAAGCGGCATGAAGGCGGCACTCAACGGCGTGCCGAGCTTCAGCGTTCTCGACGGGTGGTGGATCGAAGGCCATGTCGAAGGCGTGACTGGCTGGTCGATTGGTGATGCCGGCGGATCGGAGAACGATTCCACTGCAGAGGCTGCTTCGCTTTATGAAAAGCTCGAGCAGGTGATCCTGCCGCTCTACTACAAAGAGGCCGACAAGTTTGCTCAGATCATGCGCTCCGCGATTGCTCTCAATGGTTCTTTCTTCAACACCCAGCGTATGCTGTTGCAGTACGTGAGGAATGCTTACGTGCCTTACGGCGGCAGCTCGGTGCGACCGTTAGATTAGGAACGCGCGGCCACCAGATCCTTGAGCGCGTCAGCGCTGGATTGAAGCTGCCCAATCAATAAAAATCTGCAGCTGGTGAAAATAGGAGTCGCCGCCAACAAGATAGGTATCGTTGTGCTGCGCGCCGGCAATCGTGAAGAATTTTTTTGGCTCGGGGGCGGCATCGAAAACCATCTTGCCTTGGGCGAACGGGACGACCTCATCTCGGTCACCGTGCAGCACCAACAGCGGCGTTTTAATTTTCCGGATCTTTTCCCGAACGTCATAGCGGGTCTGAAGTAGCGGTCCGATCGGTAGCAAGGGAAAGACGACGCGCGCCATCTCGCGTATTGACACAAACGGACTTTCTAAAATCAGTCCTTGGCTGTCGTATCGGTTAGCCATTTCAGCAGCGACAGCCGCGCCCAGAGAACGCCCAAATAGAACAATTTTTTTCCGTTCCACGTCGAGTCGTTCTCGGACATAGTCGAGTGCAGCCTCGCCGTCAAGGTATGTCCCTTCCTCGGAGACGCGCCCTTCGCTCCGCCCGTAGCCACGATAGTCAAAGATAAAGATATTTATTTTCACCTTATCGTGCACGAGTTTGATATTCTCGACGCGATGGCTGATGTTGCCGGCGTTGCCATGAAACCAAACCAAGGTGGATCGAGCTTCGCGATGCGGGATGAACCAACCATTGAGACGGACGTCATCTCGGGTCGCGAAAAACACGTCTTCAAACTCGAGCCCAACTTGTCGGGGCGTATGCTCGATGGTCGCGCTGGGATAAAAGATGAAATTGGCTTCCATCCTACACGCGGTCAACAATGCAGCTAACGCAACGATGGATAACGAGGGAAAAATGTCCGGTAGGGTCAACAGGAGTTGACGAAGAGGCGTCGGCCACGCCGGCATAATGTCGGTGACCGTCATCAGAAAGACGTGCCGAGGCTTCGTCAGTGTTTGTGTTCGCCGCGAAGCTTCCACTCGAGTCCATCAATGATACACTCGACGCTGGCCTGGAGAATGTCAACGGCGACGCCGACGGTTCCCCACCTCTCTTGTCCGTCCGAGAAAATGGTTAGCACGCGAACCAAAGCGGCCGCACCTTGTTCATCGTCATCTTCGACTGCCCCGTGCAGCAAACGGACATCAAACTCTTCGAGGCGAACCTCGGAGAGCTGAGGGTAGTGCTTTTCCAAGATCTTGCGCATGGCATTGTCAACGGCATGCACGGGACCGCGGCCGCTGGCCGCGACAAGTTCCTCTTCACCGAAGATTTCGATTAAAACTGTCGCTTTCGTGGTACTTTGCACGGACGCGTCGACTTGAAAGTCGACCTGGTCGTCGATCTTGCAGCGCAGGACGCGAAACGGCTTCAAATAATCCTCCCGTTTGCGAATCGACATAAGCTCAAAGGATGCCCAAGCGCCATCGAGTCGGAAAAAGTCTTCCTTGGGGTCTCGCGCCATACTGCCTCCTTTCGGATTGAGCCAAAACATCCTAAGATTGGCGGTATTATAGCTTCGATTAAGAAAATCGCCAGTGTCGATCTTGGCCCATTGAAATCTATTCTTTTGGCGAAAATAAATCCGAGAAAAAGAACCTTTTCACCCAATCGCAACTTTGCTATCATTTCTATGTAACGATGGAAGATAGACCGTCCGACAACCGTTTGCACGGCTTTTTTCTCAAAGTCGTTCGCCAAAGTTTTTGGCAACTGGGAATATACGACGCCACCGTTGCCGGCTATGTGGCTGACGTCCTAGTGGAGTTTGCCCGAGCGGATAATCTTTATAAGTTTCGCGGCCGGGCCGGCGGAAAAATGGACAGCGTGGTGGAAATATTGGCGCAGCATTCTCTGACGCACTCTGGTGAAACAGATGTTCTTAAAGAACGGTCCTTACGCAAATACGTGGGTGATTATGCGTTGTTCATGAGCGGGATGTTTCGTAAGCACGTCGAAGGAACGGGCTCGCTTGATTATTATATACAGGAGGGCAGCCGTTCTTACTGGACCGTCTCAGAACTCGATCTGTCGCTGTACCGAACCGGTTACTTCCTATATCAAGAGCTCTCGAAAAAGTTCGAGTACTACTCCGGTGCGCTCGACTATACGCGCAAGGCTTACTTCGCAGCGGCGCCGGGAGAAGATCCGTTTGCCGGTTTCGTGCGTCAAGTCGAAGGATGGATGAAGGTCAACCTTACGGAAAATTAATGGGCCGCTGATTCCCAATGAGCGGGTTAGTCCAACTTCCGATTGCAACCCCATACGTGAAAACTTTACTCCTCGTCTTCCTTAGCTCGGCCGGTTTCGTGGTTCTGTCGGCCGGTATGTTGCTCCATAATATTTTCCTTTCTGTGCCTGCCGATCCCGTGCAGCGGGCCGAAGTTCGGGTGGAGCAGGGCGAATCGCTGGCGACCGTGGTGCGCAAACTGCGCGACCAAAAAATCATTTCGAACGGATTTTATTTTTCGCTATGGGCTCGCTTCAGCGGCGCTGAAAAGAAAATCCATCCGGGACTTTATCGTTTTGAGACTGGCGTGCCGCCACGGGAAGTTTTGGATCGTCTGGTAAACGGCAAAGGGATCTTTCAAACGGTCACGATTCCGGAAGGGATGACTGTCAAAGAAATCGCGATGCTGCTCGAAAAAATGGAGATTGCGAACAAGGAGAAATTTCTCGCCGAGGCCGCCAATCCGAATCTGCTGGCGACGCTCGGCTTGCAAGACAAAGGCATTGAAGGTTATTTGTTCCCAAGCACCTACCACTTCACTCCCGCGACGCCGGAAAGAGATATCATCGTCACGATGGCGGAGCAGTTCCGCAAGGCGTCGCAACCGCTTCTGGCCCGTCGGGACGAGTCGATTCAATTGACGGCCCATGAAATCCTTACCCTAGCTTCAATAATCGAGAAGGAAACCGGAGTTGAGGCGGAGCGGCCATTGGTTTCAGCGGTCTTCTACAATCGTCTGAGACGCCAAATGCCCTTGCAAAGTGATCCTACCGTGATTTACGGTATCAAGGAATTCAATGGCAACTTGACGCGTAAGGACCTCAACGAGCTAAGTGCCTATAATACTTATCGCATCGCGGCCCTTCCTCCAGGACCGATTTGCAATCCGAGTTTGTCTTCGATCCGGGCCGCGAGTCACCCGGCGGATGTGCCGTTTCTTTATTTCGTATCTAAAAACGACGGCTCGCATCTGTTTTCGGAAACCGTCGAGGCGCACAATCAAGCGGTCAAAGTCTACCAACCTGTACGCGAGCCGACATCCTCGCGTTCTAAGTCGATGGCGCGCTGATTGACCATTGGCTTGCCTTCACACACGTTTCGGAAAGAAATCGACAGGTTCGAAGGTAGGGTCTGAATCGTCACGGCTGCCTACGTCGAGCGGAGGCGGCTTGCTTCGTCGGTTCGAAGCTTGGTCAATCCTGGCGCTAGCTAGAAAGCTGCCTGTCTCGCCTCGATGCATTTGATGCCGCGCGGCGTCAAAGGAGTATCCGGTTGGATAGACGCTTAAGAGTCTCCCACCAACATGGTATAGTCGTCGGCAATGCAAGTGACTTCCCGCATTCAAGGTCGCGATCGACCTGAAAATCTCGTCAGTCGGCTGATCGCCCAACTGAGCCACCATGCGCTTTGGGATTCAGTTTTGATTTATCTTCCCCCGGCGCTGGCGTTGATCTACATTATTACCTCGCTCTCACAGGCGGCTTGGCTGAGCGAGCTCACCGCGATCCCTATTATTGCCGTCGCCATTGGGTGCGGCCTGCTCGCCGTCATGCTGCGCTATCGGCCATTAATCCCCAGCGTTTCATCCGCCGCACAACTCGTCGATCAGCGAGCGGGGGCACAGGACCATTTTCTCACAATGGCCACCATCGAACAGGCGCACTGCTCGGCGTCGTTCATGGCCCGGCTGCGTCATGAAACCGCCAGCTTCGGGGAACGGGTCGAGCTGAAACGCGATTTTCCCTACAAGCTCAAACGATCCGCCTTCTGGTCTGTCGGATTTTCGCTACTCGCTATAATTCTCATGCATGTTCTGTTGCCTCTGGTTGAGCCGGGTATTCGGTCGTTGCCGGTCCACCAGCGGCTTCGCGGTTTGGCCGAACAGATGGCACAAAAACCTGGGCTCAACAGACTGGCCCAAGATTTAAAAGCGCTCGCGGCGAAACTCGAGGATCCAAAAATTGCCCGGGAAGAAAAGCAAACGCTGGCGCAAGAGGTGCAAAAAAAGGTCGTTGAGCAGCAGAAAAAAGAGGAACAACAGGAAAACCGCGATCTACTGAGCCAGGCGGCGAGTACGATGAAGGGGGTGGAACAGGAGCAGTCGGCGAGCGGACAGGACCAACAAAAAGATCAACAAAAAGGCAGTGGCGGTATTCAAAGCAATTTGCCACAAAAGGGACAGGGTGACAGCAAGCAAAGTCAAGGTGGCGACGGCGAGAGCAAAGGTGACTCGAGCGCGCAACCGAGCAAAGACATGCAAAAGGGTAATTCTGCGGAAGGAAATCCGAAAGAGCCGGGTCAAGACAAGAACCAGCAGGGCACCGACGCCAAAGGTAATCAATCCGACCCGAAACAGCCGGGTAACGACCAGAGCAAAGAGAAAACGGGCAAGAGTGAGGGCGCTTCAAAGGAAGGGGCTGGCAAAGATCGAGCTGCCGAGGAGCCGCCGCAAGGCGCGCCGCCCGCGGAGCGTTTTTATAAGACCGGCGAGGGCAAAGAAGGCATCCGAGGTGCCCGTTACGTGACGGTGCAATTGCCTGAGGAAGTGGCGGCGGACACCAAAGGCGAAATTCGCGCGACCAAAGAATCGAAAGGTATCCGCGCACGCCCGCAGGTTCCGGTGAGCAATGCGCCGCTACCTGCTCACGTGCCCAATGCGCCGACGGAGAAGCAGCAAGTGCCGATCGAATACCGCGGCATCATTCGTTGAGGGAGAAAGGCAGTGTGATGGAGCCGGAGCAATTTCAGGAAACTTTTCAACGACTCGAAACGGAGGTGCAAAAGGTCATCGTCGGCCATGGGGATCTAATTCGCAAAGTTTTAATCGCGTTCTTCGCTGGAGGTCATGTGCTGCTGGAAGGTGTACCCGGTCTGGGTAAGACTCTGCTCGTCAAATCCTTGAGCCATGCCCTAGGAATGTCGTTCAAACGTATTCAGTTCACGCCGGACTTGATGCCGTCGGATATCGTCGGTACCGAAGTGCTCACGGAAAACATCGGCCGCAGGGAATTTCAGTTCAAGAAGGGGCCAATTTTCGCGCATGTGGTCCTCGCCGATGAGATCAATCGCGCGACACCAAAGACCCAGTCCGCCGTCCTGGAAGCAATGGAAGAACGACAAGTGACCGTATTCGGGGAATCGCACATTCTCGAATCGCCCTTTATGGTTCTGGCAACGCAAAATCCCATCGAGCTCGAGGGCACCTATCCGCTGCCTGAAGCGCAACTCGATCGATTCTTTTTCAAGCTCTTGGTGACATCGCCGACCCCGGCGGAACTTAGAGAAATTCTTAAACGCACGACTGGCACGGAAAGCGATGACGCAACAAAAGTATTGCCCGAGGACAGCGGCAAACTGGTCAATGAAATGAATCAGCTATTGCGCCAGGTCATGATCGCGCCGCCCATCGAAGATTACGTCGTTCGATTGGTGCACGCCACGCAAAACGACGCTCAAAATGGTGGGCAGCCGAATGTCTATGTTAAACAATATATCCGTTTTGGTTCCAGTCCGCGCGGCGCGCAATCGGTCATTCTCGGCGCCAAGGGCAACGCGCTCATCGAAGGAAGAGTGCACGTGAGCTATACGGACGTCGAAAAGATCATCTATCCGGCTTTGCGTCACCGCCTTATCCTCAACTTCCAAGCCGAAGCCGAGAATGTCACGGCCGATCAGGTAATTGCCGAGGTGATTAAGCAAGTGCCGAAGAATTAGCTAGGGCTGTCGGGCTGTGCGAGCGATGATCGAGATCGTGAGCGTCGCCGACAGCGCGGCGATTTTGGTACAGTCGGTCTACTTGTCTACCTTATTCTTAATTGCCGGGATCGACTTCAGATAGTCGGCGATCGCCAGGGCGTCTTCTTTCTTCATGTCTTTGAAGCCGTGTGGTGTTCCCTGAATCACCTCGTACATCAGGCCCTGCACGTTGTCGAGGTCGGGTTTGGTTCCCGCGATCAGCAATTCCGCAATGTCTTCGCGTTTCCATTCACCAATGCCGGTCTCTTTGTCCGGCGTGATGTTAGGCACGGCCTCGCCAAGCGGTCCGATCTTTTTGCTGGCTCCCGCGAGGTAAAGCGATTGCTTTGGCACGCCGATAAAATTTCGCGGTGTATGGCAGTCGCCGCACAAAGACACATGCTCCACCAGATAACGCCCACGCTCAACGCCGCTTTTCGGCGCTTGCGCCGGCGCGCTATTGAACCGACCAAAAATTTTCAGAAAGATCGGCGTGCCTAAATTACGCGCGAAGGGAGCCCAGGTTTTCAATTCCGGTGGCGCTTTTTTGACCGGCTTCAAACCTCTCAGATAAGCGATCAGGGACTGCAAATCTTCCTGGGCCATGCCTGAATATTTCTCGTAGGGCATGACGGGTATGATCCGGCTGCCGTCCTGTCGAACGCCCTTGACCATGGCGTCGTGAATTTGCTGATCCGTCCAGGCGCCCAAGCCGGTCTCTTTGTCCTGCGTAATGTTAGTTAGTGCTGTAGACCGTCCCAAAAACGGAATTGGAAAAGCGCGTCCGCCGATATGCGGGGTTCCCTTCGGCACCGTGTGGCAAGCACAGCCGCCCGCGAGAGCGAAAATATACTGTCCTTTGGCGGTCAGGTCGCCGGTCTGCGCGTTAACAAAAGCCGGAACAGAGGTGAAACAACCGAGGAATAGGAGTATGAATACTTTCGGATTAAGCTGACGCATGTTGGTTAGCTGATGCCTCCTCACGAATTCCTTGGTCTAAGCATTGCAGCGTCGCATAAAAAGTTTGATTTATCGGCACTGGTTTGCCGGTCGGGCGCAAGAGTTTCACGACGATGCCATTGAATGCCTCGTATTCGAGCGGCTTTCGGGCTTCGAGATCTTGCAGCATCGAAGGTTTGAATTCTCCCAAACCTCGCGAAAAAACGATCGCTTGATCAAACAGCTCACGCGGCAAGTGGATGCCGCGAGTGAGGGCCGCTGCCTGAACTTCCGCCATGCAATCGACAGCCAGATTGATCAACGGTTCGGATTCGACGATCTGTTTCATGTTCGCGCGGGTCAAACAGCTGATTGCGCAAAACGGCGCATTCCACAACAACTTGGTCCATTGAACTTTCTGAATGTCCCGGCTCATTTCGCAGGGTATATCAGTCGCAGCCAGAGAACGTGCAATAAATTGCGCCCGGTCGTCAGGACCCTTATCCGGTTGGCCGAAGATGATTCTCCCGCCGGTCGAATGGCGAACCACACCCGGTGCGTCGATCTCAGCGCCAATATAGACCACACCGGCAAAAGTTCGTTGTTCGCCCCACAGTCGAGCAATCTTTTCTGGATTATCGATACCGTTTTGCAGAGATAAAATAGCGCTGTTCGTCGCTATCATCGGCCGTAGGGATTCAGCCGCCGATTCCGTGTCGTAAGATTTTACGCAAAAGAGAATCAGATCGGCTATGCCAACATCACTCGTGTCACCTGTGAAACGAGCATGCTGTATGTGGAGATCCCCGAAAGGGCTAATCACTCGCAGTCCGTCGCGTCGCAGCGCTTCAAGATGTCGGCCACGAGCGATAAAGACGACCTCGTGCCCGCCGCGGGCCAGGCGCGCACCAAAATATCCGCCCACCGCGCCAGCGCCCATCACGGCGATACGCATGATTTTCCTCCCATCCCGCGTAATCTATTCTCGGGTTTTGGTGATGTCAATTTCGCGACCCTATGCAAGATAGAGCTTCGGCGATTTAAGCTTTGCGCGCCGATATGTTATGAAACCAAGGCATGGAGAAAATCGATCCGCAGCGGGATCATGAGCACCTGAAACGTTTTACCCCCGGCCACCGGGTGATGTTCAAGGGAAAGCCTTATACTATCCAAAGTCGCACGACGCTCGCCTCCGGTGAGGCTGCGGTGGTGCTGCAAGGGGAAAGAGAACAATTCGTGATTGGCGCGAGCCAATTTCTCGCCGGTGTGGGATGACAAAATTAAAACACTCGTAAGCAAGCAACAAGGAGCAGTCATGGGGAAAATTCGCCTGACGTTAGCCTGCTGGGATTACGACCGAACGCGCGCGCTGCAGGATGGCCGGGTACAAGTTGAAGGCGTGGGTCTCACTTACTTGCCGCTACGCGTCGAAGAGACTTTTTGGCGCATGCTGCGCTATGGCGAGTTCGACGTCGCGGAAATGTCCACGGGTTCCTTTTTGATGGCGCGCGATAAAGGCGCGCCTCGATTGATTGGTATACCAGTTTTTCCATCGAAAACTTTTCGCCACTCGTGCATATACATCAACACCGATTCGGCAATAGAAAAACCAGCCGATATCGCGGGCAAGAGAGTCGGCGTGCCCGAGTACCAGATCACGATGGCCACTTGGGCCCGCGGTATCTTGCAGCATGAGTACGGCGTGCCGCCGGAAAAAATGAAGTGGTTTACCGGCGGCGAAGAACATCCCGGACGCCAGGACAAGGTCAAGCACAATCTGCCGGCCAATATCGATATTCAACCCATTCCGCCTGACAAGACTCTTTCCGGCATGCTCGAGGATGGCGAAATCGATGCGATGATTTCGGCGCACATGCCGTCGCCGTTTGTGCGCCGGCACCCTAAGGTGCGGCGCTTGATCCCAAACTTCCGCGAAGTGGAACAGGAATACTTTAAGCGCACGAAGATTTTTCCGATCATGCACACGGTGGTTATGCGCGAAGAGGTGTACGAAAAGCATCCGTGGATCGCCCAGAGTCTTTTCAAGGCATTTGACGAAGCCAAACGGCTTTGTCAGGACGCGATGTACGAATTCTCCGCGCTCAAATATATGCTGGCGTGGTCTATCGACGAGATGGAAAAGGAGCGCGAAGTTCTCGGCCCAAATGCGTGGGCCTATGGTTTGGAGGCAAATCGTCACGCTTTGGAGACCTTGGTACAATACACTTATGAGCAGGGCCTGATCAGCAAGCGGCCCGAGGTGGACTCGCTTTTTGCGAAGAGCACGCTCGAGGAATTCAAGATCTGAGGAGCGACCCCGATTCTGAGTTAAATCGGTTGGCCGGACTCAATGGCAGACGAAAAAACAGCAAACTTCGAAGAGACTAAGTGGTGGATCGATCGCGGACCGGTCAAGGAACGGGACAAATCCGCCGAACCCATCAAGGGCATCATCGAGAAGTGGGCCTATGAGCTGCTTAAGAACTACAACCAAGATCAAGCCGCCAAGAATCTGGTCGACATCAATTCAAAGATCCTCAATGGAATGTCCGTTGGTCCCGGCGAGTATGGTTACTACTCACTGGACGTGGGTACCTATCCGCCGGAAAAGTTGGCCAAGATCAAAAGCAGCCTGCCGCTTCCGCCAAGCACACGGGGTATCGTGATCGATGCGGGTTATTCCGTGCGAGTGATCATCACCGGCGAGCCGGTCGGCGAACGCTACGTCGATATCAATTTTACCGACGCGCCATCCTTGGACTACTGGGTGAACGGTCAATTGGTGGAGGAAAGAGTGTTTTCGAATGTCGGTGAAGCGCTGAAACGAATTCGCGCCAATCTGCCCGACTACTTGAGACCGCCGGCAAAAGATTAATGACAGCCACAAGTTTGTGGCGTGCAGGCGCAGCCAACGGCCGACGCGCCCGAGTCTCTCCCTGATCCCGGCGAACTAAATACCGACAACTGTTTTTCCACCGCGCTGCTCTCGCACTTGGGGCAGCTGACCTGCTCGCGCGCCGATAGCACGATGGTCTCGAAGCGGTGCTGGCAACGGCGACAGCTGTACTCAAATATCGGCATGAGACCTCACTTGCTGACAGATCTGGACGTTTGTTTCTAAAGTTCTATGCGCTGCGGATTTTCGGTTTCTTTGGTTTGGCGACTTCACGAATCGGATTTTCCCGCGGAATCGATTCAAGGGCGACGACTTCTAAGCCGTAGCCACGCAGTCCGACCAGATGTTTCTTGTTATTGGTCAGCAGGCGCATTTTGCGCACGCCTAAGTCGCGCAGAATCTGCGCGCCAATACCGTATTCCTTGAAGTCGGCCTGATAAACAAAGGAACGGTTCATGCCCTTTTGTTGTTTGCCTTCGAGCCTGGGGTAGGTGACCATGGCAGGTCGAATTCCCCGATGCTCGGGCTGGAGATAAAGGATGATACCTTTGCCTTTTCTGGCGATGATTTCCATCGAGCGTTGAATCACCGCGCCGGTGTTAAGCAGCTCGAAGCCGAACACGTCACCCGGCACATACTTGGTGTGAACCCGCACCAGGGTTTCTTCCTTGGGCGAAATATCACCCTTGATCAGCGCAAGGTGCTCGCTCTGATCGACCAGGGTGTTGTAGACGATGGCCTGAAAAACTCCGCCGACGCGCGTGGGCAGCGGCGCGCTGGCGGCCCGGTAAACCAATGAGTCGTAATTAAGACGATATTGGATGAGATCCGCGATTGTCACGACTTTAAGCTTGTGCTTCTTGGCAAAGCGCATGAGGTCGGGCTGGCGCGCCATGGTACCGTCGTTCTTCATAATCTCGCAGATCACGCCGGCGGGCTTGAGTCCCGCGAGGCGGGCCAAATCCACCGAGCCTTCAGTCTGGCCCGCGCGTACCAAGACCCCGCCATTGCGCGCACGGAGCGGGAATATATGGCCCGGGGTTGCCAAGTCCTGCGGTTTGGCATCATCAGCAATCGCATCAAGGATCGTCTTGGCTCGGTCGGCGGCGGAGATACCCGTCGTGATTTCCATGGCCGCGTCGACGGAAACGGTAAACGCCGTGCCAAACGGCGAAGTATTTTCGGACACCATCATCGACAAACCCAGATGTCTGACTCTTTCTTCGGTCAAGGGGAGGCAGATTAAACCGCGCCCATGGGTCGCCATGAAGTTGATCGCTTGCGGGGTAACCTTTTCCGCCGCCATGCAAAGGTCACCCTCGTTTTCGCGGTCTTTGTCGTCCATGAGGATAACCATACGGCCGCGGCGAATTTCGTCAATCGCCTCTTCAATCGTCGCCAATGGCATCGAAATTCACTTTATCATCTTGACTTGCACGGTCAACCGAAGATTACACAAGGAGCGACAAGGTCTTACAACTATCTAGCCCGGATTATTCATGGTTGAGCAAATAAAAAAGCCATCGGCACCGTCGAACTATGCTAAAAATAAGGTTGACGACCAAATCAGCCTTGCACAGCAAGCGGAGGAGCGATGGCTACACAGTGTCATAATCAACTTACA
>DASYUV010000210.1:0-68141 GCA_036000865.1 Binatia bacterium
CAGAGGCTCGACATAGAGCAAGGTGTCATCGATTGGAATCACCAAGAGATTACCCCGGATAACGCGGGAACCAGCCTGGTTCCAAAGGGAAAGCTGCTGGGAGATCGTCGTATCCTGATCGATGCGCGCTTCGATCTGCGCCGGGCCGTAAATGAGTTTCTCCTTGGAAAAGGCAAACTCGATCACCTTGCCGTAGTTTTCACCGTCGCAACGCGCAGCCAACCAGGCGATCATGTTATCGCGATTGTTGGGCACCATCGGCAGCATCAAAATAAATTCCTCGCGAGTCTCCCCGGGCAATCGCATAATCGTGTAATACGGCTGCATCGTCGTGGTAGTTTGCCCTTTGTGGCTCTCCTTCGGAAAGTTCCACAGATCTTCTTTGTTGTAGAACACCTCCGGATCTTTCATGTGATAGGTGCTGTACACGCCTGCTTGGATAATAAAAAGATCTTCCGGGTAACGGATATGCTTGCGTAATCCCGCCGGCATCGAATCCATCGGCTGAAATAGCGTCGGAAAGATCCGTTGGTAAGTGAGCACGATCGGATCTTTCGGGTCAGCGATATAAAAAATCGGATTGCCGTCGTAGGCATCGAGCGCTATCTTTACCGAATTGCGGATATAGTTGATGTTGCCGGGCCGGGTTAGTTGGGAGTATGGGAGCGAGTCGCTGATGGTGTAGGCGTCCTGCAACCAGATCAAGCGCCCGTCGCTCACGACCAGATAAGGATCGCGATCGAGGTGGAGAAACGGCGCGATCCGTCGGATGCGGTCCTGAATCAGGCGGCGAAAGAGAATCTTGCTTGCCGAGGTTACGTTGTCGCTGATGAGCAGCTTGAAGTCGCCGAAGGACCAGGCAAATAACGCCCGCCGCCACAGGCTGCCCAAGGATACGCCGTCGCGGCCTTCATAAACGTTGTAGACATTTTCCTGACCCTTGGCGTAGTCGAATTCTTTGGTGCCGCCGCCAACCACCACATAATTGCGGGTCTCCTCGCCGAAGTAGATCTCCGGACGGTCGATCTTCAGCTCCGGCGGACCCACGGGGGGAATATCCTTGACGAAAAAAACCGGCAGCCCTTCCTCATCGAAGCGATTCACCGGGTTCATGGCGATACCGTTGCCGTGGGTAAACTTGAAACGCTGATTGATCCAGGTTTGCGCGTCGGTTGGCAGTTTCGATTGATTCAACTCTCGGGCGGACAGCAACACTTGCCTGTAGCTGCCATCGATCGTGTAACGATCGACATCGATGTCGTGGAAGTCGTAGTAGAGACGGATCTCCTGCAATTGCCGGTAGGTATCCGTTAGCGGGCGGGGATCCCACCAGCGAATATTCTGGATCGTCGCCTGGTTTGCCGCGATCACTTCCGGCGTAAGCTTCCCTTTTGCCGGGAACGGCGCGCTGGTGATGTGATCGAGACCGAAACCATATCGGGTAAGCTCGATGTTACGGGCAATGTAGCGCGACTCGAGCTTTAACTCGTCGGGTTTGACCCAATAGCTTTGAAACAAACCGGGGACGATCGTTTGCACAATCGCCACAGCGAAAACAATGATTACAGCCGCAATCGGCAGGCGGATACCCGCAAGCCAAACATTGTAAGCGCATAGAGCTGCCGCTATCAGCGACGCACCTGCCAGAGCTATCAACAACGGCAAGCGCAGATGAACGTCGGTATAGGCGGCACCGAAGACAATGCCATTATTGCTGGTCAGTAAATCATAACGCTCGAGAATATAGCCGCCGGCTTTGAGAAGAAAAAAGATCGCCAGCAGCGCGGAAAGGTGCCGGATGGCCGCGCCGCTTAGCGTAGGAAATCCGGTCTGCTGATAATTGATCTCGCCGCGTACCACATAGATGGCGACGGCGATAACCGCGCTCAAAAATATTATTAAAATCCCCCAATCCTTAACCAGCTCATAAACGGGAAGCGAAAACACATAAAAGCCGAGGTCATTTCCAAACAATGGCTCAGACCGACCGAAGGGGGCGGCGTAGCGCCACTTTAGAAAGGTGTCCCAGTTACCCGTTTGGGCAAAACCGATAAACAGGCCGAGTATCAAAGCGACTGCGGTGACGATCAGCCGCCACGGGAGCTTGTCGAGGGAAAGCTCAATGATCTCGGGGAGCCCTTGGGCGCCACGACCGACGATTCTAAAGTGAGGCCGTCGATTCGGTGCGGCGGTAGTCGTTTTCACAGCGATGAAGCCGTTGAGCAGTAGTATGGCGGATGAGAGTCCCGTCGCGACGGCAAACACAGCGACCACAGTGAGCCAGGTGGTGGTGAAGACCGCGCGGAATCCCAGCGCGCTGAACCACAACAGGTCGACAAAAAAGCGGCTGAATATGAAGAACATCACAAAAATCGCAACGATCGACGCCGCAATAGTGAAAGTCCCTTTTTTCATCATTGGAATATCTCCCTCAGAAAAGCGCGTAACTTACCGATGGTGGCACATCACTTGTGGCAATTATCATGTCGCGGTCGAGTCTGTGTCGCAATTCGCTCAGGGCTTTTCGACACGCTCAGAAGCAAACGAACAAGTAATTGAATTCGCAATCCAGCAATACCGTTCGTGGTAGGGCTTTCGGACATTTACGGTTGCGTCACACAGTTTCGCCTCGGCGAGATCGGTTCGCGAACCGATTCAACATGCGCTATCTCTTTTTGCTTTGATCTAGAACGTTTCTCCGGACAGTGTTTCGTTCTATCCGTTCCACTCGTAGTTCAAACCGGCGAAGTCGATCTCGTAACTGCCACCTTGTTTTACCCCGCGCATAAAGGTCGCAGCTTCTTTGAGCTTCGGACAATACATTTCGAAGAGATTGCCCGCAGGATCGCGAAAGTAAAGGAGGCCTTTGATGCCGTCGCGCGTCCAAGGCTCCGAAGTCGTGACGCCGTTGTGACGGAGCCACGCGACCATCGGTAGAAAATCTTCTGGTTCAATGAAAAATGCGTAATGGGGATATTCGGAATTCCGACCGGTCGGGCGGCCGGGGCGATCGGTCATGCCGATGATGATTCCGGCAACGCGCACCTCAGCGAATCCTGTGGCGCCGTCATTGACGTCATGAATCAGCTCACCACCGATGACTTTGGTGAAGAACCGTTTCGCCTGTGCGAAATCGCCGCAGTAAATGCTCGCGTGAGCGAAAGCGGAGAAGCGGGGCTTTTGAACGTCGTTCTTGTCGCGGAGGGCGGCACCCTTGCTGTTCCACTGGTAATTAAGGCCGCGGAAATCGATAGCTTTCCCTCCCCGTCTCGGGGCCGGCGGCAATGACATGATCCCATCATAGCCGCGATCACAGTAAAGCTCGAAAAGATTTCCCGACGGGTCGCGGAAATAATTAAGCGCCGTATTATCGCGCCTATAGGCATAGTTGGGTATGCCGTAGCTATCGAGCAAATCCTTCATGAGCCCGAAGTTCGATCCGTCGAGATAAAAAGCGTAGTGGGGATATTCGTCCGCCGGGCCGGTCCAGCCATCAGATTGCTCGGAAAGTCCTATAATGATGTCTTCGATCCGGAACTCGACAAAGCCTGGGATGTCGTGCACCAACTCTCCGTCCAAGACATGAGCGTAAAAATTCTTCGACTCTTCGAGATTGCGGCACGGAAGGCTCACGTGACTCATACCGGAGAAGCGGGGTTGTCTTGTCGAAGAAACTTCACTTGCGATCGCAGAAGCCATTGTCGTCGTTTCCATCTTCATATCTCCTTTCCTTGCAGAGAATCGAACAGGCGTACGGTCAGAGCCTATCCGCACGGGAACTTCGAAGTCAACTCAATGTGAATCTCCGCTGGGTGGATTCTTCGCAGCTTTGCAATAATGGCGATTCCGAGCACTGCTAAGTCTGTCATTCCCGCATATTTTAAGCGGGAATCCAGGCAACATTCTGGTCGGACCCTGATAAAAACATTCGGGGGTAATGCCTTTAGGACTTTAAGACTTCTCATCAAATTCCGATGACGGCGTGCGTAGCCGCCTTCTTAGAGTCTTTCCTGCGCCGCTTTGACTTCTCTGCGGCGGGCGTGGAGCACGGGCTCGGTGTAGCCGTTCGGCGCGTCACACCCGTTTAAGACGAGGTCCAACGCCGCCTGAAAAGCAATGCTCTTGTCGTAGTCCGGTGCCATATTGCGGTAGTGGGGGTCGCCGCGATTCTGCCGATCGACAACCTGCGCCATCCGCCGAAACGTTTCGACTACCTGATCCCTTGTGACGATACTGTACTTGAGCCAGTTGGCGATATGTTGGCTCGATATTCTGAGCGTCGCCCGATCTTCCATCAACGCCACGTCGTTGATATTCGGAACTTTCGAACAGCCGATGCCCTGATCGACCCACCGGACGACGTAGCCAAGAATGCCCTGGGCATTGTTATCCAGCTCGCGCTGAATCTCATCAGGTTTCATTTTGCGGTCCAATAACAGCGGCGGCGTGAGAATATGATCGAGATTTGCGCGGCCCCTTTTCGCCAGCTCACGTTGTCGCCCTGCGACATTGACATAATGGTAATGTAGGGCATGAAGCGTTGCTGCGGTCGGCGACGGCACCCAGGCTGTGTTCGCTCCGGCTTGCGGATGGGCGATTTTTGTCCTGATCATCTCGCGCATCTCATCCGGCATGGTCCACATGCCCTTGCCTATCTGTGCCTTCTCTCGGAGTCCGGTTTCGATGCCGATGTCCACGTTCCAGTCTTCATAAGCCCTGATCCATGGCTGTGCTTTGATCTCTTCCTTCGGCAGCATCGAGCCTAGCTCCATGCTGGTGTGGATCTCGTCGCCGGTCCGATCCAAAAATCCCGTGTTGATGAACACCACCCGATCTTTCGCTGCGCGTATGCATTCTTTCAGGTTAACCGTGCTGCGCCGCTCTTCGTCCATGATGCCGATCTTGAGAGTTTGCCGCTTCAATCCGAGCGCGCCCTCGATCCGTTGGAACAGCTCGACGGTGGCCGCGACTTCCTCCGGTCCATGCTGTTTCGGTTTGACGATATAAACGCTCCCCGTTTTGCTGTTGCGGTATTTTCCCTTTCTCTTGAGATCGTGAATGGCGCAAAGCGCCGTAGTCATCCCGTCGAGAAAACCCTCGGGAATCTCCTCGCCGTTCTTCGTGGTCACCGAGTCGGTGTACATGTGAATGCCGACGTTGCGTACCAGGAGCAGGCTTCTTCCCGGCAAAGTGAGCTTCCCTCCCGTCGGCGTGGTGAAGACTTTGTCCGGGTTGAGTTTTCGATCGAGCGGGCGGCCGTTCTTTTCAAAGGTCGTTTCGAGGGTCCCTTTCATGAGGCCGCACCAATGCCGATAGATCGTTACCTTATCGGCGGCGTCGACAGCGGCGACCGCGTCTTCGCAATCTTCAATCGTCGTGATCGCCGCCTCCAAGACCACGTCTTTCACACCCGCAGGATGGGCCTTGCCGATCGGATGGCTTCGGTCGATTTGAATCTCGATGCGTGCACCGTTGTTGCTTAATACGATGCTCGTCAATTCGCCGGCATTTTCCTGATATCCGAGAAATTTGCCGCCATCCGCCAGTCCGACCGTTTTTCCGTCCTTGAGCGTCGCCGCTAGCTGTTTCCTACGACCGATCCGTTTGAGAAAGAATCGAGTGACATCCGAGAAACTGCCGCGTTTCAAGGCGACGACCTTGTCTAAGAATTCCTCCGTGTAAGCGATCACCTTAGCACCGCGTCTGGGATTGTAGGACTCGCCCTTTTCTGCGCCGTCCTCCTCGGGAATGACATTCGTGCCGTAGAGCGCGTCGTAGAGACTCCCCCACCGCGCATTCGCCGCGTTCAAAGCGTAGCGAGCGTTGTCAAGCGGCACCACCAGCTGCGACCCTGCGATCTCCGCGATCTCGGAGTCGACATTGGCCGTGGTTATCTTGAAATTTTTGCCTTCGGGGACGAGGTAGCCGATCTCTTTCAGAAAGGCGGCGTATTCCTTCACATTGAAGGACTGACTGCTGCGCGCCCGATGCCACTGGTCAATCTGCTGTTGCAGCTGATCGCGCTTTGCCAGCAACGCTCGATTCTTCGGGCCCAGATCTCTCACGATCTCGCCGAGAGATTTCCAAAAGCCATCGGCCTTCACCCCTGTTCCCGGCGCGATCTCGTCGCGCACCAGACGATAAAGCGCTTCATCGATCTTAAGGCCGCCGACCTCGACTCTGTTGGCCATGGTCTTCTCCTTTTCGTGTGCATCCGAGGCGAGCACAGAAATCATGACAAGTCGCAAAGATGTTTAGCGCGCTTCGGATGATATTGCCGCTGCAAATTCCTGGGAAATACCTATACCACAATTTTCGTCGATCCAACTTGCTAGCGCGCGTCATTAACAGAGTAGCGCCATTCGCGCAAAAGACGGCAAACGATTTAGATTATTATCGAGTCGACGCGCGTCCGTTCGGCTTCCACACGCGCCATGAATTTCGGCGAAACCTCGCGCAGCCGCTCGTCGGTCATGCGCCCGCTGCGCGTCATGTAGTCGTAGGCAATCTCCCAGGGCTGCAATTTCATTTTCTCCGCCAAGCGCTCGTACCAATAGGAACTCGCATTAGCTGCAGAAATAATCTTTTCTACGATCGGCCGGCGTTCGCGCTCGAATGCCGCCAGCGCGCGCGGCACTTCGTCACCCGTTTCCGCCAAGGCGCGGTCGAGGGCGATAGCGTCCTCGAAGGCGAGGCGCGTGCCGGAACCGATGGAAAAATGCACGGTGCGCAGCGCGTCGCCGATCAGAACGGTGTTGCCGACATACCACTGACGTGTTCTCAGTAGCGGAAATTGGCGCCAGATCGATTTGTTGGTTACCAGCGGATGGCCGCCCAGATCCGGCGCAAACACACGCTCGCAGTAAGCGCGGCTTTCATCGTCGGACATGCGATCGAGACCAGCGCTGCGCCATGTGATCTCATCGCACTCAACCACAAAGGTGCTCATCGCCGGGCCATGGCGATAGTGGTGCGCGACGAAATGGCCATCTTCGTTTGCGCGAAAAGTTAAACTGAGGCAATCGAACGTTTGCGCCGTGCCGTACCAGGCGAAGCGGTTCGTGAGCCACTCCACGTGCGGCGCGAATTCCTCTTCCAGAGCCCGTCGCACGAACGAATTTGCACCGTCGGCGCCAACCAGGAGATCGCAGTCCTTCACTCCACCGAGCGAATTGATCGCATGTTCGTATTCAACGCTCACTTCCGCCGCGCGGCAAAGGTCGTCCAGAAATTGATTGAGCTCTAACCTGCCGATTGCCGAGAAGCCGTTGCCGTCGATGTTGACGCGCTCATCGCGGTGAACGATGCGTTGCATCGGCCAGGATTCCAAGCGGGGAGTCAAAAGGGCGTGAAAATCCGGTACGTCACGTTCGAGAAATGCCAGGGCATTGAGGGAAAACACCACGCCGAAACCGAAAGTGGCGTCTGGCGGATTTTGCTCAAAGACTTGAAGGCGCCAGTCGGGATAGCGGCGCTTGATCAGGAGTGCCAACAAAAGACCCGCGGGACCGGCGCCGATGATGTTAATAAGCACGGCAAAATTGGAGTACTGGAGTGTTGGATTAATGGAGTGATGGGCCTAAACCCAATACTCCAGCATTCCAGTACTCCATCACTCCAATTCCTTCACTTTCCCTGCTCACCGTACAGCCGCTTGACGAATCCGCTGGCTTCAATTTCACGGAGTAACCGCGCATCGACGAATTCCTTCGGATCGACGCTGCGGACGCGCGGATTGGTTTCAGCTACCTGCGTTAAGCCGAGCTTCATAACTTCGATGTCCGGATAGGGAACCCGCTCGAAGGCTGAGGCATAGACTCGCTGGGTTTCCTCGAGCATCGACCGGTCAGTGGTCTGGGTATATTTTCCGATCACGTTCATCGCGAAGTTCGGATCGGTCTTGAATCGATGCACCCCTTCAATGAGGCCCTCGAGGAAACGACGCACAGCCGACTCTTGAGTGCGCAGAAATTTTTGCGTCACGATGACGGAAGAAAGCGGATAGCGGTATCCTGCGGTATTGTAGTCGACCAGCACGCGGAAACCCGCCGCGCGCGCGTGAAGCACCGCCGGAAAGCCGAAGGTTCCGCCTTCGATTTGTCCTGCCTTGAGCCCGGCTACGATCTCAGGCAAACCGCCCATCTGCCGAATCATAACATCACGATCCGGGACGAGTCCGTTCTGTCGCAGATAAATCCGTGTGAAAAAATCCGTGACGGTGCCGACGCGGGTGACCCCGATGCTCTTGCCGCGCATCTCCTCGATCCGCTGGATTTGCGGCGCTGCCACTGTGAATACAAGCACACGGTTGACCGGGATCGCGACATAGACTGTGTCCGCTCCGGCGAGTTTCGCGTCCACGCCCGCCGGGCCGCCGATTGCCGCAATGTCTATGCTTCCGCCGACCAATGTCTGAACCGCCCGCGACCCCGCGGCGATATATACCAGCTCGACATCCAAACCATGGCGCTGAAAGATGCCGGCTTCTTTCGCTATCCACGGGATCGAGAATGCCGCGGTGATTGCCGCGTAGGCGACACGGACTTTTTGCAATCCCTCCGCCGCATAAACATAAAGTGGATGTGCGGCAAATTGCAGTATCAGACAAACGCTTACGAGAAAAATCCTGCTAATCGAAAACGAAATAGCTTTCATGTTTTTCTCCGGTGGTTAGTTAACGCGAAGACCCCCTCCTTTATCCTCCCCGCATGTGACTGTGTCTTAATCTCATTCTGAGCCGAAGGCGAAGAATCTCGTATTCGCAACTAGCTGAAAAATCGAGATGCTTCGCGTTGCTCAGCATGACATCAAGATAGCGGCCATTGCGACACAGTCTCCATGCGAGGGAAGAAAGAGCCGGAGGCGTTTGAACGGCGGCTTAGTCGCGTGGAACACAGTTGATCGATTAAAGCACATCCACTGACTGCCAGTAGTCAATAATGCCCTTCATCGCCGCCGGCGTCGCCCGGATCGGTGTCGAAGAAAAGCTCTTCGATGGTCATCTCTCTTTTGATCAATCCTTGCGTATGGCAGTAACGAATGATCGTCTGAAGATTTTTTCGGTTGGCTTCGCCCAAGCCGTACGCCCAGGGATCGGGGCCCAGCGCTTTCCGCTCTTCATCCCACTGGTGGGAAAACCACGCCAGCGGCACAATGCGCGGATTGACCACGCGCTGATAACAAACTTGCTTGGCTTTTTCGAACGCCTTCGCCAAGCTCACCGCGGCCCAGGGATATTTATCGACGATCTCTTGCTTGATGACCGTCACATGCATGATCGGAAAGATCCCCGTCTGCTGGAAATATTCGCGCTCGACTTCTTTGTAATTGGGAAACAGGCGCGTCACTCTTGGGTCGCCATTGACGATCGGCCTGGGAATGTAAGGATTGATCATCGCCGGGATTTCGTCCTCGGCGAGCATCGTGTCCATGTGTTTTCCCGGTGGAATCATCTCGATTCTCAATCCCGGCGGCGGCGTGAATTCGACGTCTTCGCTGCGATCGACCACCCAGATGATCTCTTTGTGCGGCGCGCCGTATTGCTCTTCTAAGATGCCGCGCAGCCAGATATTGCCCGCCGGCTGAAAGTTGGTGCCGCCCACTCGTTTGCCGATCAAATCCTTCGGCGACTTGATGCCGGCATTCACGTTGACGAACGCAAAGCCATGGCGAAATCTGCGATGAAGAAAGACGGGAATCCCGGTAATCGCCACGTTATGCTCGCGCGCCATGAAGTAAGCGCCGACGTTGAATTCGCAGACGTCGTACTCGAGATTGCGCGCCATGCGCCAATGGCGCTCGCGTGGCCCGTGAGCGGTCAATATCACGAGCTCCAACCCATCCGGCTGGACCGTTCCCTCTTTGAGCGCGCGGATAATCTCATAATCGCCGCACGCGACCGATAGTCTGAGCTTGGTTGCCATTCCGAAAACTCCTTAGTCTACTGTCAAGATTGGAGTGATGGAGTATTGGAGTGCCGGAGTGTTGGGTTTCAAACGCATCACTCCACTATTCCATCACGCCAACACTCCATTTTCTTCGCTCTTCAGTTCCTGTACAGTTTCTGTACGAAGCCATCTTTTTCAATTTCGTCGATCAGACTCATGTCGACAAATTCCGCAGCATTCCTTTGGCCGGCGCCGATGGACGCAAGAATATTCTTGATACCTTCCAATTCCGTGCGCGGCGAGCGAGCAAGACGCTTGGCAAAAAATTCGTACGTGCCCTCGACGGCTTCGGCGTCGGTGATTTGCAAATGTTTTCGGAGAATCTTGAGACTCCCCTCTTTGTTGGTTTTGACGTAGTGCATGCCTTCGATCTGCCCTTTGATGAAGCCTTTGATGGCGGCGCGATTTTGCTGTAGATAGGCGCGAGTGACGATGTTCGACGTGTTGGTGTAATAGCCGAAGTCGCCGATATCCGCCAGAACATTCATACCAAGTTTGCGCGCCTGATATATTTCCGGATAGGACTGAACGGTGGCGTCGACTTTTTTACTGAGTAGCGCTGCCATGCGCGCCGACGTGCCGCCGGTCTGCAACATGGAGATGTCTTTCGGCTCCATTTTCCACGCTTTGATCGCCATCAGCACGGCCGCGTCATTGGAGCCACCGAACCGGTTGATGCCGATGACCTTGCCGCGCAACTGCTGCGGCTCTTTAATTTCCGGGCGCGAGATGAGTAGCATCGGCAGTTTATTTTCCAAGGTCGCAACAATCACCACCGGCGCGCCCTGCGTCGCGCCGATCACCGCCGAAGATGCCGCCGTTTGAGTCAACTGAAGGCTACCTCCGAGCAAAGCCTGAATGTTCGGCGATCCCGCCTGGATCAAAATAATTTCCAGATCGACGCCGTGCTTCTTGCTGAAGCCAAATTCCTTGTTGACCCAGAGCGGCAGCTGGTAGCCGGCGGTGCCGCCGTAGCTCACGAGAAAGCGGGTCGCTTCGGCAGTCCAACCCATCCGCGCAGGTCCTGCGAAGGCTAGCCAAAGAATGAATAGGCCAAGCAGAGCTCTTCGCCGTCTTCTGATCACGTTCATAGGTTCACCTCGCGGATCGAGTCATTAAGTTCGAGCATGCAACTCACTCTCCCCTGGCGTAAAGCGCGGAAATAGTCTGAGCGCATTCATTTGCTCCACGTTGCGCCGCGCCGTTGTATCGAAGCCATCGTACGTGTCCCAGTGATCAATTTCCTCCTGCAATCTCTCGCCGTAAACAAACGGCAGATCCGAACCCCAGAGGATATGCGTCGGGTCGGTGATCTCTTGCAAAGAACGAAGCGCGAACTGGGCGGTGGTGCTGGCGATCTCGTAGTAGAGCGAACGAAGCGTAGGCAGAACATCCATCACGCCTTTGGCGTGACGATGACCTTCCAACATCGAGATTCTTTGCGCTAGAAACGGCACGGTCCCGCCGCCGTGGGCGACGATGAAGCGAACATTGGGACAGCGTTTGAGCGTGCCGGTGAAAATCAGATTGACGATCGCCCGGGTCGTATCGAAAACGTACTCGACGACGAAGGGCGGGGCGCGCAAGCCGGTGTGCTCGGGAGCTTCGCAGTGGGTTGGGTGCATGAACACGACGGCCTTGCGCCGGTTAAGCTCGTCGAAAACGGGATCGAACGACGGATCACCCAAGTAGCGCTCGTTGACGCTCGAAAACAGCCCGACGCCGTCGAGGCGCAAAACGTCGAGCGCGTAAGCGATTTCTGCCAGCGCACCGTCGACATCGGGCAGCGGCAGCAAAGCGAAGGCGCCGAAGCGCTCCGAGTGGTCGCGCAGCATTTGCGCTTGGAACTCATTGCAGGCGCGGGCGACCTTGCGCAGGCGATGCAGATTTTTCAGCACGATGCGCGGCGTGAGCGACGTGATCGCCGTTTGAATATGCCAGCTATCCATCGAGCGCAGTTGCGCCGCCGTGTCGGGAAGCTTGATCGGCATCGAATCGTCGGCAAATTCGGGCGGCACCACGTGGTGGTGCACGTCGATCCGCCAATTGCCTGCTTCGTTCTCGCTCATAACGTTGCTGTTGGCGTGTTCTCCGCGCCGGCTGAAAAATGCTTCGCCGAGATCATGTCGTTATCGAGCCAAACCTATTTGATCGCGAATAGCCCTGTCAACATAGAGCCAGCCTGAGAGCGGTTCAGTTTCGCCAAGTCCCTCACTTGGTTCGCGATGATACATCGCTTAACCGTCATTTCGAGCAGAGCGAGAAATCTTTCCTGGTCGCAACTACAAAACTTTAAGCTCCTTACCTACCCATTCGACATATGGACATTATTCGCGGCTTGCGGTATTGGGGTCGAGGCCGTAATGGACGACCAAGAGTTTGTCGGGCAAGAAACAAACGCCGAATCATGGCGTTTACGAAAGGGGATCGCGATGACCACTTTTCACAAGATGCTCGCGCTATTCGGAATTGTCCTTGCCACCTGCACCGGCTCAAACAGCGAGAGCACCGCACAATCACAGAGCCTCACGGCGTTCTACACCGCCCCGGTCGTTTCCATGTCGCCCATGTGGATTGCCAAGGAAGCAGGTTTCTTCAAGAAGCAGGGCCTCGACGTCAGGCTCGTCTTTATCGCCTCCGGTCCCGTCGGCACAACGTCGGTGCTCGGCGGAGAAACGGACGTGGGAATCATCGGCGGATTCGCGCCGACGCGGGCCATCGTGGGAAGCGACTGGGCATTGACCGGATCGGTTCCAACCCGGACATGTTCGCTCAAGCAGCCCTATCCCGTTTTCAGATCGATACACTGAAAGATCTTCAATACGTTCAACTCGGCGATATCGGTCAGGCCATCGCGGCTCTCAAGGCTGGGGCCATTGATGCCGCTATTGCAGGCGCACCCCACGATCTGTTCGCCCAGCGGCTGGGCTTCAAAGTGATTGTCGATATTACCGCCATGAAGATTCCTTTCGCGGTGACGGTGCTGGTTTCCTCCCGCGACACCGTAGCGCGCAAACAGCCGGAGCTTACGAAGTTCATGCGCGCTTATGCCGAAGCGATGCACTATTTCCTGACCAATGCGGAAGGGACAACCCAGGTTGTCGCCAAATACACCAAGGTCACGGACCGAGAGGTTCTCGCTCATGCGATCAAGTCGGAGTCGAAGGCGATGGAAAAAACCCTTCAGGTAGATCCGAAAGGGCTTGAGCTCATTCTAGGGCTAATCGGTAAGACGGTGCCCCAAGCAGCCTCAACCAAGCCGGAGGATTTCTACGATCCGCGTTTCACCAATGAACTGCGAGACAGCGGCTTTCTCAAAAAGTTGTGGGGCGAGAAACTATGAGTCACCAGCGTCAAGTCACAGAACTTGGTTGACGAAAGGGTGTCATTTTGAGCCGTAGGCGAAGAATCTCGAGCGAATGCGAGATGCTTCACTTCGTTCAGCATGACAGCCCATATTTTCTGAAGCAGTGAAGTGCCAATCAAGAGTGAACTACCACCGTGAGAGAACGGAAAACGTGTCGAACTGTTTGGACGCCTTGAACATTTCCAACTAAATAGGAGATTGCCATGATTGAAACCGAAGGCCTTACTGGAGCGGACACTTTGTTGCGCGTGCTGGCGCACATGGGAGTGGACAGAATTTTCTCATCGCGCGGTTCGGAGTGGTCGCCGGTGTGGGAAGCTTTCGCGAAAGCAAAGGCACAGAGCGAAGGAGTGCCGCTGTACCTCAGCTCGCGCCACGAAGAAGTGGCCGTCGGCATGGCGAGCGACTATACCAAGTCCACCGGTAAGCTTCCCGCCGTGATGATCCACACCACCGTCGGCGCGCTCCACGCCACGATGGCACTACGCGGCGCGCTGCATGAGCAAATTCCCATGGTCGTGTTCACCGGAGAGTCACTCGGATTCGGCGAGGAAACCGGTCCCGACGTGGGCGCACAGTGGCTTGGCGCCCTGGCCGACATTGGTGGGCCGGCGCGGCTCGTCGATCAAATGGAGTTACGGTATCAATGCGAAATCGCTCTTGCCGTCGACGATTCAACGCGCTTGTCAACTGGCGATGGGCACGCCCAAGGGTCCGGTCTTCGTTTCCATCCCGATGGAGTATCTATTCGATAAAATGACCAAGAACGCGACGGCGGAAAATGTCCCGCTTCCCGCGCCGATGGCCGATCCGGCGGCGATCGAGGAACTCGCCGCGCTACTCGCAGGCGCGAAAAATCCGCTCATCATCACCGAAGAAACGGGACGCAGCCCAGCGGTGGTGCAACAGCTCGTGGAATTGGCCGAGTTGCTCGGCGCGGGCGTCGTCGAAAGCCGAGCTTCGAGCTATGTGAATTTTCCGCGAACCCATCCGCTGCATGCTGGATTCGAGCCGCAGGAATTTTTGCAGGAAGCGGATGCGATTCTCCTTCTCGGCGTCGTCGCGCCCTAGCACCCCGCTTCAAAGAATCTAAACCCGGGAACCAAAGTCGCGGTCCTATCGGACAATCCACTGCGCTCCGAGCTTCCCTATCGGGGTTATCCGGTCAATCAAATCCTCAGCGGCGAAATCGAAAGCTCGATGAAATATTTACTCGATTCGGTAAAGAAAAAAGTTTCTACGGGGAGCAGCGACGCCGCATGGCGCGCTGAATCCTGGCGCGCGCGTTATGAAGTGCGCCAAGCCGCTTGGAAAGAAGATGCGGTACCGCGCCAGGAACAAAAACCCATCGATACGCGCTGGGTCACCTACGAATTGGCGCAAGTCATCCCGCCCGACGCCATCGTAGTCGAAGAAACCATCACCCATCGACTGTCGATTCATCGCTATCTCGACATGCTGAAACCGGGCACCTTCTTCGCAGGCTGCATCGGCGGACTCGGCACCGGAACAGGCACCGCTCTAGGGGTCAAGGCAGCGAACCCGAGGCGGCCGGTTCTGTGCTTGATCGGCGACGGCGCATTTAATTACGACCCGGGACTCGCAGCGCTGGGTGTTTGTCAGGAACATAATTTGCCGATCATGATCGTGCTCTACAATAACTACGGCTATCATTCGCAAAAATCCCGTGCCCCGCTTCTTCCCGGACGGCTTTGCCGTAAAAAACCAGGACTTCATCGGTATCTCGATCAATCCGAGTCCGGACTATGCGACAATAGCGCGCGCATTTGACGGCTACGGCGAAAAAGTCGAAGAGCCCGGCGAAGTCCGCGCGGCTTTGCAACGCGGGCTGAAAGCCATTGCCACCGGTCAACTGGCGCTGATTGACGTCCGTTTAGCGAAAGCGGCAGAAACTAACGAGCGACCGGATCGAGCGAATTAATACCGGACTAATCCCTGTCGGAATGGATTTCAGATTTTGCCTTTGAGGCGTAACTCTTCGAGACGGAAATGAATCATCTCAGTGGCATTCTGCGTCGGCCAGTGGTCGGGGAGAGGTTGGGGATCGGCGCCGAGCGTGGCAAGACGTTGGTTAAGCTTCAGGAGTTCTTCGTGTCGGCTTTGATACTCGCCGATACGGTCGATACAGCTTAAGATGCTTTGGTCAATACGCGCGAGGCACCCAAGCAACGCGGTTTGATTCTGCTTCGACTGTTCGCGCAAGCGCTCCACTTCTACCTCAACCGTCTGCTGCGCCAACGGGCGCACCCGTTCTTCGATCTGCGCTTGCATATCATGCAGTGTTTGAACTAGCCGGTCATACAAGCGATCTTCGGCAACCCGAATGGATTTGTCCTGCCCGGTGGGTACAGCTTCCGGTGGCGCTTGCGGCGCTGGTGGTGTTGAGCCGGTCGAATTGATGATCGAACCTAGAGCGGAGTGAACGCTGGATATTTTTTCCAGCACCTTGCCCCGGTCATCGATGAGACTCTGCAACTGCTTGATTGGATCCAGATCTTCCACTCAACTAACCGAGAGCCAAAGCTGAATTACTTCGCACCGCCTGCCGCCGAGCGCATCACGGGATCGGCGCTCTCAGATAAGCCCATCGACTTGGTGGAGACCAGCTCCAGGACGTCACTCCGGCTGAAGCGCCAGCTGCGCCCGATGCGGTTACCTGGAATCACGCCTTTTTCAGCAAGCTTATACACCGTCTTGAGATGTATCTTGAGCAGCGCGGCGACTTCTGAGGGTGTCATGATTTCTTCCATCCGGTGGTTCTCCTTTTCTTAAACAAAATTGCTAGTGATTACTCACCGATCGGGTTGCATGAGCAGGTCTTATGCCAAGCGCTTTAGAAGTCCCCTTGCATTCGTTAAGGCCCGATTTTTCCAAAGATTTCCTTGGTGAGGCGGAAAAATGTAACTAACGGCCTAAAAGCGCGACGGTGCACCTACTGCGGACAAAATTGGCCAACTAGTTCGGTTTTCGGCAGGCGCGTATTTCTAAAATCAGCGATTAGAGCCAACTCCCTGGCGCTATAACAAACTGGACTATTAGTGACGATGGCTCGACTTGAAGACCGGCCAGAGACAGCTTTGACAGACACTTGACAAATAAGTCGCGGTTTTTGTGTTGACAGCCGATCGAGGATAGAAGCATGTCCTGAGTGCAGCCGAAGGGATCGAAGATCATCATCGTCTATCCGCTAGAGTCGATCCTCGACTACTCAGCCCAAGTGAGCTATTTCAGCAGCCTGCTAGCCTAGGCTAGTCTCTTTGCGCTCGCCCTAGCGTATGGCGCGCCTGGACCTGCGCGAGCTGGCGTTGCCACTTCACGGAATACTCTTTTCGAGTTTCGTCGCTGATGGCGCTAGTGGCAGGAAATTTATCGCGCCATTCCCATGGCCGCACTGCTTCGATGATCATCCGCGAGTTATGGCCCTTTTGCTCGGGCTGGATGATCGGATCAAGAGGGCCGCTCCAAGTGCGCCGGAGAATATCCACGGAAGTTGCCGGGTCGGAACGCGTGGCCATTGCCCATAGCACTTCGTTGACATCGGTGATGTCGATGTCGTCGTCCACGACGACGACATAACGACCCAAATAGGCGCCGGCGTGGCACTGGCAGGCAACCAAGGCAGCCTGCTTCGCGTGACCTGGATATCTCTGTTTAATCGCCACCACGATCATAAAGCGCTGCGCCGGCGGCGGCAGATAAACGCCTTTAATATCCGGCACGCCTGCTTGCTCCATCCCATTCCACACGGTCGCGGCACGCAAGCAAGAGCGGTACATGCCGTGGATCGTCGGCTTGAATGGCGCCGCGCCGCAGATGATTGGGTCGTTGCGATAGTAAAGCGCTTTGACGCGGACAAAAGGTTCGGCACGTTGCGCGCTGGCGTAATAGCCGGGCCATTCACCGAAAGGACCCTCCTGCATCGATTCGCCCGGAATGATTTCTCCTTCGATGACGATCTCCGCATTGGCCGGAAAGTGGAGCCCGGTCAGCGGTCCTTTTATGACGTCGATCGGTTGGCCGAGCAGTCCGCCGGTCCAATCATACTCGTTAACGCCGAACGGAACTGCCTGGGACGAGGCGATGAATAATAAGGGATGTTGCCCGAAGGCCATCGCTACCGGAAAAGACTTGCCCGCCTTCATGGCCTTTTCATAATGCATTTTGCCGTGCTTGCCGGGCGAGATATACAACCCAACCTTATCCTTGTCGTGCAGCATGACGCGGTAACAGCCAACGTTCTCGATACCGGTTTCAGGATCGCGGGTAATGACGAGATGGGCCGTACCCAGATAGCGCCCACCGTCGCCCGCGTGCCAGCGCGGCACGGGAAACTTCGTGAGATCAATTTCATCGCCGCGCTCAACGTTTTCAAACACCGAACCGGTGGAAACGACGTTGGGTTTGATCGGCTGCATTGCGCGCAATCGACCACGCAATGCATCGATCAAAGGAATCGTTTTCAAATCCGCCGGCAAGTTCAGCGTCAACGCCGTGCGCTCCAAGGTTTCGAGCATATTCGAGAGTACGCGGCGATTGGGATCAAACCCCGGAACGTTGTCAAAGATGATCGCCGGCGGCGTTGCTATTCTTTCAAGAATGATTTCCGTCAGTGCGCCGATCTCCAGGTCCCAATGGGCGCCGGAGATCTGTTCGAGTTGTTCGAGTTGTTTGACTTCCTTGAGCCAGTCGCGCAGGTCGCAAGGATTCGTCGTGGTGGGGTTACTTGCCGTCGCGGTCGCCGTCGCCATAGGAAACTCCCTTCGATGAACTCCGAATATTACTCGGTCAGCTCGAGTGTGCTTGGATGAAAAATTTCTTCAGGAGCGATGCTCCTCGCCGTAATGCCCTGGGCGTGGCAGTACTCGAGAAACTTGTCGAGCACATGCCGGTTAGCTTCCAACCCGTAGGCCCAGGGATCGGTCTGAAAGATTTCCTGTTCGTCCGCAAGATAATAATTGGGCCAGGCCTCGACGAGACTGGGTATCGCCCGGCGCCAGTGCTGTGCCGAGCGTTTTGCCTCCGCATAAAGACGAAAGAGTTTTTCCGGCAGCTCGGGAAATTTTTCGACCAGGCGCTTTTGTAGCGCCATGACATGCATGATCGGCAATATTTTCGTCTTGCGAAAATAGCTCGCCTCGACCTCACGGGAGTTCTCGAACAGCTTTTTTACCGAAATGTCGGCGAGCAAAGTCGGGAGCCGTGATTCCGTAACACCCAAGGCGTCGAGCTGACCGTCGAAGAGCGCCCGGCAAGCGCGCTCGGAAGTATCCCTGCCGCTGTTTTGCATCAATCGAATCACCGAACCGTCGCGCGGCTTGATCGTCGCGCCAGGATCATGCTCGTCCCAATGATGCATCGACGCGACGTACCATTCGGTTTCTTTAGCCGACACGCCGTATTCGTCGATCAGCATACCGTGCATCCAGATCGACGCTGTCTGCACCCAGCGGAGAAAGCCGATCTTCTTCCCGCTCAAATCCGCCGTTCGGTTGATGCCCGAATTTTTGCGGATAAAAATGAACCCGTGGCGAAATATGCGCGAGGGAAAAACCGGAATCGCAATCAAGTCGGCTTCGTCCCTCGAAGTGTAGTGGATCAATTCGCCAAGCGACATCTCCGAGACGTCGTACTGCCCCCTAAACATACCCGAGAACATTCCCGGCACATCTTCAGTCTCGGTAATTTCAAACTCAAATCCGGGTATTCCCATCTGGCCGCGCAGGATCGGCAGTACGCCGTCATAGGCGCGACTGGCGAGCTTGATTTTCGTTGAAGAAGCCATTCCTTCCGGATCGCGATGAGAGTCAGCTTGCCGGTTCTTCCCGGTAGAGCTGCAGCGAATCCATTACCGGCCGATCATTGATCGAAAAAAGAATCGCCTCATCGTTCGAAAGATTTTCATGCCCGTGCCACTGCCAAAGCGGCACGACGAAAGTGTCACCCTTTTTCCAGTCGAGATAGCCTTCGCCGACCTTGGTTCGGCCTTGACCCCTAAAAACATGATAAATCGCCGTGCTGGTGTGGCGGTGAAACTGCGTCGCTTCCCTCGCCTTGAATAACTGCACCTCGCAGGACATCGTCGGATAAGTGTACCCGCCGCTTGTCGGATTGACATAGCGCAGCAATGTTCCGTCATATGGATCGCGGTCGCCTTCGCCCATCGTCTTGAGTGCAGCGTAGGTATCTTTCCAGGCGTAGCGGAACGGAACGCCGCGCAAATGCGCCTCGTCTTTTTTTGGTGCGCGCGCAAATCCCAAACGACTCAGCGACTCGCCGGTTTGACGAGTAATCGATTGTTCAGGAATTTCCGATTCCTCAAAGAACAGTATGTTGAGCGACTGAATCAGCGGTCCGTCCAGACCATCCAGCCAGATAATTGGATCTTCAGACTCATTGTGATGATCGTGCCAAGTCCAGTTGGGCGTGAGAATCAGGTCGCCCTTTTCCATGAAAAATTTTTCGCCCTCGACCGCAGTGTAGGCCCCCTTGCCCTGCACGACGAAGCGAATCGCCGCCATGTTGTGCCGGTGCGCCTTTGCCACCTCGCCAGGATTTACGATTGAGAAAGTCACCTGCAGAGTGTGCGACGTCGACTTGATCGGTAGATGCGGGTTTACCACCCGAATGGCGCGCCGCTCGGCTTGTTCGATGCCGATGGTCTCGCTCGCTTTGAGCAGGCCGTCGAGCAACGGCTCCCACTTCCAAAGATAGGGCGCCTCTGACGCATGCGACGGCACGCGCGTGCGCCAAAATCCTGAAAGTTGATTTTTTTCCAACTGGCTGTCGAGCTCTTCGAGCTTCACGGTATTCCTCTCGAGTCGGCTTACGACGCTTGCGCCATCGCGTGAGCCATGCCGCCGAAGTAGGCGCGATGAAGATCCATCGATTCCTTGGCGGTATCGAGCACGTCCTGTTCTCTGCCTGGAGCGACATATTTTTCGAGCACGTCAATGAACATGTCGGAATGCTTCACATCGGCTTTGCTGTGCGCCGTGAAGTTGGGCATCTGTGTGTCGGCGAAATTCAGATCGCGTTTCCAGATTTTATACAGGCGCGTGCAATTTCCCCCACCCATGTCTCCCAGTAATCGGTCATCGTTGGTCCACTCAGCAATGGTCGAAGCCGCGATCGCTTCTTGCCATGGGCGATTGCGCGCGATCCAAAACCAAGCATAGATCGCCGCCTTGGTTGTCGGCAGCGGTTGCGCATTCAAAACATCGTTCACGCTCAGGCCCAACTCTTTTCCCTGTCGAAAGATGAGATCGAGATGACCCGCTTTAGAATGCTCATCCTCGACCAGTTCCTCATGTTCGTGCTCCATAATGCGCTGCTTGACCTCGAACTCCGGGCAGTTGGCCGCCACCTGAGGCCAGAAATTTCGGCGCTGGCGAACGTAGAGACTTAATTGCAGCAGGTAAATCCGCGCTCTCTCCGTGGTCATGGGAATCGAGTAAAAATGTTTCATCTCCGGCGCCAGAAATAAATCCCGTACACAGTCGCCCAATTTCTGCCGCCACTCTTGTGGTTTCATGACAACTCCTCCTTAACCAAGCACCGATCCATCGTTATTACTAGGCTCGCGGAACGAAGCAGCCGCGATCGGTGTCGAAAAAGACTTAAGAATTTCGTCCCTCATGGCTTTTTACGACTAACCGATAGGCCGAAGCATTGTCAAGCAGTCGTCGCAATGTCGCGTCCCGCTTTTCGATCGCATAGCAGGCACAGTATCCTGGCGCGAAAATTTGAGCTCTTGTGAGGCAAGCTTATGCCAAATTTCTCTGACTCAAATCAACGATCTAGAATGACTTTCGAACCCGCCGGCAAAGTCCGCTGAGCTGGACCGATTTGGTTTGTTCCCGATCGCCGGCCAAGCGATCGTGTCGAGTTATTGGTTTCGGGTGGCACCGCCAGCACGCGGTCGGCGGTGAAATAGTCCGGGCGATACGGTTCGGTTTAGAGCAGATGTATAGCGGGTCTAGGAATGTGATTCTCGGAGATGCAAGCGCATGGCATGGTCCTTCAATGCACCAGTTTGTCATCGTTGGGAGCAGGCAGGTAGCGCAGTAACACGGACTGGAGTTCATTGACAGAAACGGGTTTGAAGATAACCTCACGGGCGCCGCATCTCAAGGCGGCCTCGCGGTGTTTCTCGGCCATCCAGGCAGTGCAAATGATGATTGGAGTGTTCCTCGTTACCGAGATTTCTCGCAAACAGGTCGTTGCCTCGATACCGCTCATGTTCGGCATACCGATGTCCATAAAAATTAGGTCGGGCCTTTCGCTCAACGCCTTTTGCACACCGATTTCGCCGTCGTCCGCCTGGAGAACCTGAAAGCCTAAATGACGAATAATCATGGCGAAGAGTTCGCGGCAGTCGGTATTATCTTCGATCAACAAGACTTTGTAGCCCATATACCCATCCTTGGTAGCAGGCTATGTGCCAATCGCAAAAACCTTTGTCTCACCAGGGATTGCCGCTGTCAACTTGGCCAGAATGGAGCGTTGGTTGCCAGCGTTGTCAAAAGGCCGTCATGCCAGATTGACAGCGCATGCCCTGTGCTGTCTCACGGGGTGTTTGGTCAACGTTTCGGAAAATGGCAAGCTAACCGCGTTACAGTCACACGAATAGTCAAACGTCGAATCAGCCGGTGCGCAGAAACATGTCGTTTCCACTTATCCGCGACCCAACTTTGGTTAAACGGCGAGTGGAAGAGTAATCGTAAACGTCGAGCCTTTGCCGTACGCGCTTGCAACTTTAAGCTCGCCGCCCACAAGGGTAGCTAGTCTCTCAGATAAGTAGAGTCCCAGGCCGGTTCCTTCATGTCGCTTTCGCAAGCTGCCATCAATCTGAGAAAAGGGCTGGAATAGCAGCGGCAGCTCCTCCGGTTTGATGCCGATGCCGGTATCAGACACGCTCAGTTCTATTTTGTTCGGCGCGGTCTGGCAGCGGATGCGAATCTCGCCGTGGTCAGTGAATTTAACGGCGTTGCTGGTTAGGTTTAAAAGAATTTGCAAAAGCTTTCTTCTATCGGTGATGATCGGCGCAAGATCCGGTGGAATCTCGCGGATAAGCTTTAGTCCTTTTGACCGACATGATCGGCGCGACATTTTGCGTCGCCTCCGAGATGATCTCTTCGATACGAAACGTGCTTTTGAGAACCTCCATCCGTCCGGCTTCGACCTTGGAGAGATCCAGGACATCATTGATCAGCTGCAAGAGGTGAGTCGCGCTGTTTAGGATATCGCCAAGATATTCTTTCTGCGCGGCAGAGACCGGACCGCCGGCTTTGCCGTCGTGCATGAGCTCGCTGAAACCAATGATAGCGTTGAGGGCGTGCGTAGCTCGTGGGACATGTTGGCCAAAAATTGCGACTTGAGCCGGTCGAGGTCTCGGAGCTTGGCGTTGGCTTCCGTGATCTCTCGAGTCCGCTCATTGACCTTTTCCTCGAGTAACTCGCGAGCTCGTCTCAGCGGCTCGTCTGCTTTCTTGCGCTCGGTGACGTCGCGAGCCATCAAGACAGCGCCGACCCGTTGACCGTTCACCTCCAAAGAGGCATTCGAACATTCGACGATGACTGCGGAACCATCCTTGCGGAAGAATACGTCTTCTTTGCTTCGTACCGATTTACCTGTGACGTGAATCTGCGCTAGGACGCATTACTGGCGTGGGAACGGGCGCCCATCCGGATAGTGATGATGAATCTTGTCGTGCAACGGCTGTTCTGACTCAATTGAAGCTGTTAGCGCAGTTGTTCCTCCGCCTGAACGCGCAGCGTTGCGGCATCCCCTAAGCCTTGAGCCAGGCGGCTCATTTCGACGATCGGCGATCGAGGTATCTCCGGCGTCTCCCCTCGACCCAGCTTCTCCGCAGCCCGGGAGAGCGCCGAAACCGGTTCCGCGGTCCGTCGTCCAAGGGTGATCGCAAGGACAAGGGCGGCGAAGAAAAGCACCAGTCCTTCGGTGCCGGTAAGCATCAGCGATTCCCCGAGTGATGCGTCAACCTCCGCGGCTGGACTGGCTAATCCCATTGTCCAGCCGCTAAAATCCGAACGATGAAGTGCGGTGACAACCTCTGATCCATCGAGTGTCGTCCCCCGCCAGGTAGCCTCCTGGTATTGCTTGGCCTGAGCAGCAAACTTCTGGATGCCCGTACAAGATGACGGCCGGGAACCAGCGGAATCGTTCCACGAGTCGCACAATACTAGGCGATCCCGGCGCCCGAGAGGCCCGGATTATGGGAAGTGTTGCGAAAGTTGTCAAGATCGCGAGATTGGCGTTTTTTTTGATGGCCACCGTGATGTTGTATTGCTTGCGCGATGAGCGATCGTTGTTCAGCGAGTTTTTTAGGTCGCTGGCGGCGGCCATCGGAACCCACTTTGGTCAGACAGCAACCTCCCCGAGATAAGTAGAGAGCCCGAGGCCAGCCTTTATGCCGGTTTCGCAAGCGGCCATCAATCCAAGAAAAGGGTTGGAAATAGCGGCGAATCCTCCGGTTTCATACGTAGGCCTCTCATAGTGAAAAATCCAGATCTGATCTTGTGACCTCTTGACTCGGTGCCGAGTCATCCCTTCAGATCATACGCTGCTTGCCGGCGGGAGACGAGTGAAGATTGGCCGTTGACATCACGGCTGTCGAAGAGCCATCATCAGGGATTGGCACTAACCACTAGGTCCGACTTCTCACTGGTAACTTATGCAACTCCGGCATCATCCGCTAATGACGCGCTATGGGCTGCCTAATTGGCCGCCGGTTTGGACTCAGTCCGAGACCGGTGGTGACAACAAGATTGTTAGGGGCGAGGTCGGATGGGTATTTCGCTCAATTCGGAACTCTGAAGTACGTAGCCGCAAGCCACGGAACAGCAAAACACTGTCATTTGGTAATCGAACACGACAGTGAATATTACATCGGCGCCCTGATGTTTGATGACGCCAAATTCTGCTGGATGGTATCCACTGCGCTGCAATATCACCATATCGGCCGATCAATCAAAGAGATCGGCGATTTAGACTTTTCGTACACTCTATAATTCCTCAACCTCTCGCGGTCACTAATAGCAAATCAGAACGAGCGCTGGCGATTTCAGCAGCTGAAAAATAGAGCAACTAAGAAAGGATCTCCCTTAGCACCGAAGAATTCTCTCTCTGACTATCAATAAAAACTTGGCCCTTTGATGACCCAAAGTCATTTCACTTTTTTCTTTTGACGTATCTCTTGACCGAAAAATCATAGAGCGTCGAAATCGGGTACTCTTCCAGCTTGCGAACACCGGCCGTCGTCTCGTACAGAATGACTACGTCTTGACCACGATTGGAGGCAAAGAGAAGTTTTGCATCAGGCTTGCGGTCTAAAAACTCCCCGACCGCTCGAAGGGTATTTGAGTGACTGTAGGGTTCAGGCATCGCATGGGAATCACGTCTCGGCCCTTTGCGCTCTTCATCCTGGCGTTTTAGGTCTTCCACGGAATACAAGAATTCCACATTCATGAAAGCGCCCTCGACCGGCTTGTCACCAAGACTTGGATCTTTTGGTTCCTTCCACAGGCGTAGAAACGCTGCCAGTCCTCTAACCTTTTTTTCTTCTTCTTTCTTGGCTTGTCTGTCCTCCTTGACTCGACACCGAACGAGATAGCAATCAGCGTAGCACACCACTTCATATGTCTCAGGTCGCAAAGGCTCCAACGCCTGCCCAATCACGCGAAGGATTGCTGAATAATTCATGGGCGCTGACCGGAATGCTCGTCTAGATTGGAATTGTGGCCCTCGTTCATATTACCTCCCACACCGATTTGGCTCCCCTTATGTTACACTCGCGGGGGTCAATTCGTCCACTTCCACCCGGCGATCTCCGGCGGATCGACGCCCTCGCGCCGGATGAACGCGCCGTGAGCAGCGATCTTTCGCTCATATTTGACGATCAGTTCTTCCGCCACGGCCGCCGCTGCTGGATTACGTGCGGCGATTTTTTGCGCGCCTTGAATCACTAGATGATACCGGCTCGTCCGATTATGCACATGCATATCGAATGGCGTCGTCGTCGTGCCTTCCTCACGGTAGCCGTTCAGATCGAAGCGCTCGTTTTGTGGTCGCTCCCACAGGAGTTGCTTGATTGCGGCGGTATAGCCGTGAAAATTGAAAATAACCGGACAGTCAAGCGGGAACAATCTCGTGAATCTCCCTTCTTCCAATCCATGCGGATATTTTTGCGGAATTCCTAGAACCAGCAGATCGATGACGTTGACGACGCGCACGCGCCACTCGGGAGCTTCTTGTCGCAGGATGTCCGCCGCGGCCATCGCTTCGAGCGTCAAATTGTCGCCGGCGCAGGCGAGGATCAGTTCCGGGTCTTCACCCTCATTGGTGCTCGCCCAGCGCCAGATCGACGCGCCGATGTCACAGTGGTCGATTGCCTCCTCCCGCGTCAGCCACTGCGGCATAGGCTGCTTGCCGGCGATGACGACATTGATCATATTTGTCACGGTCAGGCACTCTTCGATCGTGTAAATCAAACAGTTGGCGTCGGCCGGTAAATAGATCCGGTAAGTGTGTCCTTTCTTGGTCAAGAGATTATTGATAAAGCCCGGTCCCTGGTGCGAATAACCGTTGTGTTCTTGTCGCCAAGCTTCAGAGGTCAGCAGGTAGTTCAATGAGGAAATCGGCTTGCGCCAGGAAATTTCCAGTGACGACTTCAGAAACTTGGCGTACTGATTCATCATCCCGTCGACGATCGGCAGAAATGCCTCGTAGCAGGGAAAGATGCCATGGCGCCCCGTGAGCAAGTACCCTTGCAGCCATCCCTGACAATTATGCTCGCTCAGCACCTCCAGGACGCGCCCGCTGGACGAAATATGCTCGCTGTTTGCCGGCAACGGCCAAACATATTGCCGATCAGTGACGTCAAGAATCGCCCCGACCCGGTTCGACTCCAGTTCGTCGGGGCAAACGATGCGAAAGTTGCGGCTCGCTTCGTTTAAACGGACGACGTCGCGCAGATATTTTCCCAGTTCTTCGACACTGCTGGTGTGATTCTGTCCGCGTGCTCTTAGATCGGCGCCATAGTCCCTCACAGGAGGCAATTTGAGCGGACGGCGGACCTCGCCGCCGAAGGAGTGCGGATTGGTTGCCATGCGCTGAGTCCCGCGCGGACAGCAGGCCATAACGTCCGCCGCGGGGCAACCGTTGGCGTCGAAAAGCTCGTGCGGATTGTACGATCGCAACCAGTTTTCTATCACTTTCAGATGAACGGGGTTGGTCTTGGCATCCTTTGCCGGCACCTGATGCGCGCGGAAAGAACCTTCGATAGCGTGGCCGTCTACGATGGTGGGACCGCTCCATCCCTTCGGCGTGCGCAAAATAATCATCGGCCAACGTGGTCTTTCGACGACATCTCCGGAGCGCGCCGCTTTTTGGATCGCGCGCAATTCGCCATAGGCTCCGAACACCGCGTCGCTCATCGCTTTATCGATGTGGTCGCTCAAATCGACGATCCGAACTGAATAGCCATAACCGCTGAAGAGCGCCCGGAGCTCATCATCATTCATGCTGCCAAAAATAGTCGGGCTGGCGATCTTGAAACCGTTGTCATGGAGAATCGGCAACACCGCGCCGTCGTTCTTGGGGTTCAGGAACTTATTGCTATGCCAGGCGCCGGCCGTCGGGCCAGTCTCCGCTTCGCCGTCACCGACGATGCAGGCCACGATCAATTCCGGATTATCGAGCACAGCGCCGAACGCCGTCGACAAGGCATAGCCCAACTCACCGCCTTCATGGATGACGCCGGGATAACCAGGGAAAAGATGGCTCGGGAAAGCGTCGGGCCATGAGAACGATTTTACAAATCGGTCGAGACCGGCGCGATCACGCGTCAAATCGGGAAAAAACTCAGTGATCGTTCCTTCCAGATACATGTTCGCCAGGTTTGCCGCCGCGCCGTGGCCCGGACCGGTGATGAGGAGAATGCTCGCGTCGGTCGCCAGAATCAGCTGATTGAGATGCGCATAGATGAGATTGATCCCCGGGGCGGTCCCCCAGTGGCCTAAGAGTCGATCTTTAATGTGCTCGGGGCGGAGTGGCTCCTCCAGCAAGGGATTGTGCTTCAAATAGATTTGCGCCGCGGCAAGATAATTGACCGCACGCCGGTAACGCTCGACGGCCTGCAACGCGCCCAAGTCAAGACTGGTTTCACTAGATGTCTGCTGCTTCATGGGTCAACCTCCGATCAACTGAACTGTCGCGCGCGCAATGATTATTTCCTCGTCGGTATGAATAACGGCAACTTTCAGGCCGGAATCCGCACTCGATATGATTCCATCTCTGCCCAGGACCGCTTCATTGGCGGCGCTATCTAATCGAATGCCGCACCAATCCATATCGCGGCCAATCATTGCGCGCACTAACGGAGAATTTTCACCAATGCCGCCGCTAAACATCACCGCCTCTGCGCCGCCAAGAACCGCCAGATACGCGCCCAAATACTTGCGCGCGCGATAACAAAACGCTTCGACAGCAAGGCGTGCGCGCGGATTCCTATCATAGGCCGCCGCCAACTCGCGCATGTCATTGGAGATTCCCGAAAGACCGAGCAGACCGGAGCGCTGGTTTAGCCATTGCTCAACTTCCGCCGCATCCACTGCTTCCTTGCGCGCGAGATAACTCACCAATGCGGGATCCAAATCTCCACAACGGGTGCCCATGACCAAACCTTCGAGTGGCGTAAAACCCATCGAGGTATCGATCGACCGTCCATTGCGGACCGCGCTCGCCGAACAGCCGTTGCCGAGATGCAACGTGACAGCGTCGATCTCGTCCGTCCTCTTCCCGACGATTTCTGCGTAACGAGCGATATCGTACTGATGCGCCAAGCCGTGAAAACCATAACGACGAATCTTGTGTTTCCGAGAGAGTCCATAAGGAATTGCATAGAGCGCCGCCCGCTCGGGAATCCTGTGATGATATGAAGTGTCGAACGCCGCCACCATCGGCATGGACGCGCCGAGGATTTTTCGCGCTGCGCGGATGCCGCTGAGGGATGCGGGATTGTGCAGCGGCGCGATCTCGCAGAGCGCTTCGATAGTGGCGATAACCTCATCGTCAATTAAGACCGAGCTGGTGAATCTATCCCCGCCGTGCACCACGCGGTGGCCGACGGCGTCGATGGAATCGAGCCCGGGTTTCGACCGCAGCCACTCAATAACCAGTCGGACGGCTTCTTCGTGAGTTGAAATGACGGTAGTCTTCTCCTGCGAAACGGCGCCGCCCGCTTCAAAGCGGTAGGACGCCTGTTTGCCGATTCGATCGACAATGCCGCGGGCCAGCTTGCGCTCTTTATCCTTTACGCTGACGGTTTCAATCAGCTGAAACTTGAGCGTCGAGCTTCCGCAGTTTAGAACCAGAATCTTCACTTGCAGAATTCCGCTGGCCGGTTGCTGGGCGATTGGGTCGCCAGTACCTCCAGTATGCCTGTCGACCCCCACCTCCATTCAAGTATGAAACGCTTTGCGCTTGACGGCAACTCACCAGCTCACCGTTTGTGTACAGCAGCAGTGCAAGAAAAAAGCTTTCTAATAGCGCTGCCGCGGTAAGAGAAAACAAACTGTCCAACAACGTGAACTTTGGAGGATCGGGACCCGCGCCTGGAAGAGCGCGAGAAGCATAGTGACTTGATGATGGCTCCTCGGCTCGCCATTGCCTGCCGCGAAAAAATCCGACATAGTCCACCCGTCGGCTTATGAACCCATGAAAAACAGCGAGTTTTTCAATCTTTATAATCACGGTTTCGTTCGCGCCGCGGTCGGAATACCCGAAGTACGTGTGGCGGATCCGGCATTCAACGGAGCCCGGATCATCGAGTTGATGGAAAGAGCCGAGCGCGAGAAGGCCGTTCTCGTGCTATTTCCAGAGTTGGGTCTGACCGCGTACTCATGCGAAGACCTCTTTCATCAGCAGGCATTACTGCAAGGTGCGTTGGAAGCGCTGAGCAGGGTCTTGAAAGCTTCCCAAACTTTAAATTTAGTCGCTGTTGTCGGCATGCCGCTTCAGGTCGACGATCTGCTGTTCAACTGCGCCGTCGTCCTGGCTCACGGTGAAATACTGGGGATCGTTCCTAAGACATTCTTGCCAAATTATCGGGAGTTCTACGAGTATCGGCAGTTCGCGCCGGCATCGGCGGCGCGCAGCACTGCCATCGACCTCCTAGACCAGCAGCAAATTCCTTTTGGCGAGCATCTTCTCTTTCGTTGCCAAACCCAACAAGAGTTTAGGTTTTTTGTGGAGGTCTGCGAGGATCTCTGGGTGCCGATTCCACCGTCCTGCAACGCCGCGCTGGCTGGCGCGACGATTATCCTGAATCTTTCCGCCTCAAATATCACCATTGGTAAGGACGAATACCGTCACAACCTGGTCGCGAATCAGTCCGCCCGCTGTCTTTCCTCTTATCTTTACGCCGCCGCCGGACCAGGAGAATCCACTACCGATCTCGCCTGGGATGGTCATGCACTGGTTTATGAGAACGGGACCCTCATCGCCGAGTCCGAACGGTTTCGCTACGACTCCCAACTCGTCGTGGCTGAGCTCGACCTGGAACGGCTCACGCAGGAGCGCATGCGCCAGAACAGCTTCGGCCAGAGCATGCAGCGCCACCGCGAAGGGCTGCGCCAATTTCGCAAAATCGACTTCAAGATTGATTTGCCCAGCACCGGCAGTTTGCTGTGCAAACGCAGGTTCGAAAGATTTCCCTTCGTACCGTCAGATCCGGTATTACGCGACCGCCGCTGCTACGAAGCCTACAATATTCAGGTGCAAGGGCTGGTGACGCGGCTCAAGAGTTCCCGCATATCGAAGATTGTGATCGGCGTCTCGGGCGGTCTCGATTCGACCCATGCGCTCATCGTCGCCGCCCGCGCGCTGGATCTCTTGGGGCAACCGCGGTCCAATCTTCTCGCTTATACGATGCCTGGATTTGCCACCACCCAACGGACTCTGTCTAATGCTAAGGCGCTGATGGCCGCCGTTGGATGTGCCGCCCATGAAGTGGACATTCGCCCGAGCTGCGAGCAGATGCTCCACGATATTGACCACCCCTACACACGTGGCGAGCCGGTGTACGACGTGACTTTTGAAAATGTCCAGGCAGGCGAACGAACCAGCCACCTGTTCCGGTTTGCCAACCTCCATCAGGCTTTGGTGCTGGGAACAAGTGACCTAAGCGAGCTCGCTCTTGGTTGGTGCACCTACGGGGTTGGGGATCACATGTCCCATTACAGCGTCAACGCGAGCGTTCCGAAGACGCTCATTCAGTTCCTCATCCGCTGGGTGGCTGACACAAACCAGCTGGGCGAGAAAACCAGCGCGATCTTGCGTTCGATCCTCGGAACTGAGTTCAGCCCGGAACTGATTCCCAGCGATCCTAACGGCGAGCAACCTGGCCAGAGAACAGAGGATGTTATCGGTCCCTATGAGCTTCAAGACTTCAATCTCTATTACATCGCTCGCTTCGGCTATTTGCCCTCGAAAATCGCGTTCGTCGCCTATTGCTCCTGGCGGAACCGGACACTGGGCCAATGGCCCGATATTCCCGAAGGCAGACGAAATCAATACACCATCGCCGCCATTAAGCACTGGCTGTCAATCTTCGCGCGGCGGTTTTTTCAGGAAAGCCAATTCAAGCGGAGTTGCATTCCTAACGCTCCAAAAGTCGGCTCCGGTGGTTCTTTGTCGCCGCGTGGCGATTACCGCGCACCAAGCGATAGCGAAGCCACAGTCTGGCTTGAAGAAATCAAACAGATTCCGGATAACGACCCGTAGAAGGCAAAGACAGGTCAAACCGATGAATGTTCCGACGTAACCCAACCTAATTCGGTTGCAGTTAAACAGTCGGTCAAGGTAAGCTGCGTTGCTCCGGAAGGAAAAGTTACGGTGTGGGTCAACCGAATGTAGTCGATGCAAGAGATCGCCGAGTTTGAACGACTTGAAGCGTTTGATTGGCGAGTGAGAACACAACCATGTTGGAGCTAATCGGACAACTGCTCGGTCCCGTTGGGACGTTCGTTATCATCGCCGCAATCATTCTCATCACTGGCATCAAGATCCTGCGCGAATATGAACGAGCTGTGATCTTCCGTCTCGGACGCATGGCAGCGCCACGCGGTCCGGGAATTACTTACGTCATACCGTTAGTCGAAAAAATGGTCCGCGTGGATCTTCGCACCGTGACCATGGACGTGCCGCCCCAGGACGTCATCACTCGGGATAACGTCTCTGTCAAGGTGAGCGCAGTGCTCTATTTCAGAGTCGTAGATCCCAACCGCGCGATCCGCGAAGTGGAAAACTATCTGTTTGCCACTTCTCAGCTTGCCCAGGTGACTCTGCGCAGCGTCTGTGGTCAGGCTCCGCTCGACGAGTTGTTGGCGGAACGGGAAAAAATCAACAACCGAATTCAGGAGATCATCGATTCACAGACCGACCCATGGGGGATCAAAGTGGTTTTAGTTGAAGTCAAGCACATCGACCTGCCTCAGGACATGCACCGTGCCATGGCAAAACAAGCGGAGGCTGAAAGAGAACGGCGAGCGAAGGTCATTCACGCCGACGGCGAATTTCAAGCCTCCCAAAAGCTTGCCGACGCCGCGGAAATAATTGCCAGGCAGCCGAACGCCATGCATCTGCGTTTTCTGCAAAGTTTCGTGCAAGTGTCAGCGGAAAAAAACCACACGATCGTGTTGCCGGTTCCTGTCGATCTTCTGACCCAAGGGCTCAACAAAATCAAAGAATGAACCGGTAGCTTTGAATTTCCGGGAACACGCCGTTTAACGGAACCTCCTGAAGGTAATACGCTTCTCGTGGCCTAACCTGATTTTTTCTTGTCACCTTTGCGAATTGCGCAACGTTTTTTTATCATTGAGGCAACATCGCATCCCGATGTTCTAGGGAAATTGACGGGATATTTTTCATTACTCACTTCAATTTTGGAGAATCGCCATGAGTTTAAAAAAGCAGTACCTCAAGAAAGCTCGTGTCTGTAAGGTTACATTTTCTATTTCAAGGGAGGTTGTCGGCTCGGCAGCCAATGTAAGTCTGGTGGGGGATTTTAACGACTGGAGTCGAGATACGATCCCTATGAAACATCTTAAAAACGGAACCTTTACGGCCACGCTGAGCCTAGACCCAAACAAGGAATATCGCTTCCGCTATCTAGTGGATGGGCAGCATTGGGAGAACGACTGGAGTGCCGACAAGTATGTGCCCAACGCGCACGGTAGCGACGACTCAGTCGTCGTTGTGTAACTCCCTGACGTCGGTGCGACTCAGAAACGTAGTTTTCTTTTTGCCGCGCAGTCAATCGTGAAATTGGATCTTGCGCGTTGCGGTGAGTCACATGCAATGGTGATCCGCATGCTGAGCTAACACGGGGAGCGCAATCGGACATAAGCAAGTTCGAGGGTTATGTGCTTTTGGCAGGCTAATCTTAGGCCACGGCCGGGTCCCTTGCATTACTCTTTCCCAATGCGGCAATCACATCCTGCTCCGACACCTGGGTGAAATCTTCGAAGAACTGCCCCACGGCAAAGAAATCCGCAGACACATTCAAGCAAACCATGGCGTCGCACTCGTGCAACACGGCGCGTGCCGCATCTGGCGATGCTACGGCAACTGCGCCAATGAGCTTTTTTGGTTTCTTTGCACGCGCCGCCCGCAAAGCTACCGTCATCGTCGACCCTGTGGCGATTCCATCATCGACGACAATGACGATGCGATCGTTCGGATCTATAGGCTCGCGCCATGGTGTGTAGCGAGCGCGCCGCCCGCGCAGCACCGTAAGCTGCCGTTGTTTTTCGGCTTCGACAAATTCGGGATCGATGTCGGCGGCCCATTCCGCTAGGAACGTGTTACCGCTCTCATCGACAGCGCCGATGGCGAACTCGGGCTGATCAGGATGGCTGAGCTTGCGAACTAGGATGACGTCGAGCTCGCCTGCCAAAGCCTCGGCGATAATTCTGGCCATCGGCACGGCGCCTCGGGGAACGCCCAGCACTAAAGGATTCTGGTTCACGCAATACGGACTCAATCGCTCGATTAACAGCTGTGCGGCATATTCCCGGCTTTTGAATCGCATCTTCACCTTACCTGCTTACGCAAACAATGGCTTTCGTAGCGATTGACCGAAAAGCTTCTGGCTTCGACAAATCCGGGATGCAAACGCTCCATATAGTTTCACAATAACGCATATAACGTGCCACGGAGTATCGGAGCATATGGATATATATGGGTATTCTTCAGCCCCCGAATTATTCGTAGCTTCACCAACGCGGATTTACGGGATGATTTTTTCAAGTTTTGCGAGCTCTCCTTGACAGCCCACACAGTGGTCCTTATCTTTAAATTTGGGTGTGTTTAAACTCGCCCAAGCCTTTGATATATTTTGGCTATCAAATGACCCGTGCCACTTTGGGGCACCGGCAACTAGCACTAATAAATAGCATAACATAAGAACATATGTTGAACGAAAAGATCGCTCGGAGCGTCTAACTTCTTAACCCCAGGAATTTCTTATAGTAGGGCGCCGGAGCATGGAAACATGACTAAGGAGATTACAATGTCCCCCCCTTTCGACACGGAAAGAGAGATAGACGAGAACTTTGAAGACCGCGAACTGGGCGTCGGTTCATTCGACGATCAAGAGCAGAGTGCGCCCGATATCGTCGAGCCGGTCGACGATACTGAGGATGGCGACGAGCCAGAGCCGGCAGGTTCGGATATCGCGCTCGGCTCGGTGCAGCAGTACCTGCGCGACATCGGCTCGGTTGCACTATTGACGCGAGAGCGGGAGGTCGAACTGGCCATGCGGGTCGAGCAAGGCCAGAAACAGATTCTCGAAGCGCTCTTCTCTACGCCGATGACAATGCGTCAGGTGCTTCGACTTGGCCAGGCTGTGGCAAGTGGCGAGCTGTCGATGGGCGAGATCACCGACAAGCACGATGGCGATGAGGAAGATAGCGACGAGCAGGGCGGTGATGACCCAAAGACATTTCTCAAACTGATCGGAAAACTGTCGAGAATCAGCGAGCGGAATGCAGCCATCGCGCGCGAGCTAAAGCGCTCCCGTGTGTCTCAGCAACGACGTGCCAAGCTGCTCGGGCAACAACAAGTGCTGGCGGCTAGAATGCTCGCAGTCATGAAGGAATTGCACCTCTCGTCGGCAAAAATCGATGAGTTAATTGGGCGAGTAAGGCAGGTGGCCGATCGACTCAATGTTTTGGAGCGACAGTACCGTGAGCTCCGCAATGGAAAGCGAATCAAAATAACCACCGAAATCCATGCATTGGAAGAACATGCCGGGCTTCCTGCAGCGGAGCTTACGAATCAAGCGCGCCTGATCCAAAACGGCGAAGCTTTGGTGAGCGCGTCTAGAAAGGAATTCACCGAGGCCAACCTACGGCTGGTCGTGAGCATCGCGAAGAAGTATATCAACCGGGGTTTGAGCTTTCTGGATCTGATTCAGGAAGGTAATCTCGGACTGATGCGCGCGGTGGAGAAATTCGACTACCGGCTTGGCTTCCGTTTTTCTACCTATGCGAGTTGGTGGATACGTCAAGGTATCACGCGCGGGCTCATCGACACCGGACACACGATTCGCGTACCGGTCCACCGAGTCGAATCGCGCAATAAGGTCCTCCAGACTGCGCGCCAGATGCAAACAAGGCTCGGTCGCGATCCCAAGCCTGAAGAACTGGCCAAGGAGATGGAGTTGTCCGTTCAGGATTTGCTAAAATTGGTGCAAACCCATGGGGAGCCGGTTTCATTGCAAACTCCGATTTGGGAGGACGGTGATCGGCTTGAAGACTTTGTCGAAGATCGCATTCGGCCCAAGCCGGAGGAACAAGCGTTGGACGGCACTCTCCGCAGGGAGGTTAGAAAAGCTCTTTCTCTGTTGACGCCGCGCCAGGAAACCGTGCTGCGCAAACGCTTCGGTATCGAGGAAAAGCGCGATTACACTCTCGAGGAACTCGGCGAGATGTTTGCGGTTACGCGCGAGCGTATTCGGCAGATCGAGCAAAGGTCGCTGCAGATTCTGCGCAATCCGAAGCGGCGAAAGCCGCTGGCGCCAAGTGGCAAAGCGGTGGCTGGAGATCCAACCCTGAACTAATCCGGGGTCTTTTACATCCGGAGGGGTACGGCGTGACGTGCCCCGAAGAGCAAATTTTTTTAAGCGCCTAGAGATCCTACCAGTGGCACATGCTCTGCCTTTGAAACTATTGAGACGATAGACTGGACATGCGAGTTCTTTTCGGCCGGAGGTGTTTATGGCGAACGAAACCGAACTCATTTACCTGGTGCTCCTCGCGCTCTTGACGCTAGTCATCCACGGGATTCTTTCGGTAAAAAATCGTCGGCACGATCGACATGCGCATCGATAGTCGGCGTGCAAAAACTCAACCCTTGTTGACGCCCGGGCCGCGGGGTTGGTTGTAGGTTGACTCAAGCGGGCGTGGTCCAATCTGCAACATATTTGATGGCAAGGATTGCAGATTCGGCAAGGCGCAGAAGTGTCTCAGGATATCACTCCGGCGCTGTACCTGTGGGGAAACCGGTGTTGATCGGTCGAGTGGGAACGCTGCGAAGCTCCTGCGGCGAAAACTCGATACTGTTTCATTCATTCCCATTCAAACAGCTTTTGTCGAGTTTCCTGTCAGCTTAAGTAGCTCAAATGAGACTGCGGATCGCTTCTCATCAACAGTTCGCGGAGAGTTTCACGGTGTCTTTTACCGTCTTCATAGATCCGCTCCAAGACTTCGGCGACCGCCGGCAGCTCTTCGCGGATGCTGCGCGCCTGTTCGATCAGCTCCCCTGAGCACTGCTGCTCCTCGTTCAGATCTTCCAATAAGTACTGCCAACTAGTCTTCTCGGTAGTGGTAAGCGGCGGGACGTCAGGCAATGTGCCACCTAACAACTTGATCTTCTCAGCAATCCATTCGACATGTTTCGCTTCATCCGCGGCGATCGCCAACAGCCTATCGCGAAATTGACTGTACTGCATCCGATCCGCATGTTGCCTGTAGTGCCCGACATGCTGGCTTGCTTTGACGTATCGGTCGTTTAAAATCGCTAGCGCTTTGGCTCTTACATCGAGGGAAAACCCGAGAAACTCGCGCCACCATTCACCCCAACTTTTACCGACCGCCATAGAACCTCCGTCGTGAAAAGCAGTTTCTGCAACAAGAACCAAACGAACGTCACGCCACGGACAAATTCCCAGCCGATATAAGTATCTTCAGATTGATGTATTGTCGAGCGTTGCTATCACAGAAACGGCAATCCATGATCTTGCTCACATAAATTTACGGGGCACCGAAAATGCGTTTCTCACAATGGACGAAACTGAATTCTTGATGGACTCAGCGACGATGCCGTTTGACCCCGTTAAATGCTAAATTCGGTCCATGATAACAACCGAGTTTCAGTCGTCATCAGTCGATTCGCCGGTCATTCAAAGCGGAGTCTGCTACGTCGTCTTCGCCTATGACGCGGCGCGCGTGATCAATCTTGAAGTAGCCGACCGCCGTATCCATGAGACCACCGAGCGGCCGAGCATTGCACACAAACGTCGCACGCCGAGTTATTTCGAATTTCAGCCGCCGCCGCTACGCGTGAGCCGGGACGCCGAACCGTTCAAGATCGGCAAGTTCACGACGCTCCCAAGCCTGGATGTGATGGTTTACGATTTTGGCGCCGTCGCGGTCACCTACGCCCTATCCATGGATAGGTCCTTTGACGATCTACTCGGGCTCAGCGAAGAGCTTTACGACAACGAGGTGTTGCTTGCTGATTCGCGGTTGCGGGTGAGTCAACTCTTAACGGTTATCGGCGACGCGGCTAGCCAGGCACACGCGTCTCCCGTTGTTGAAGATTACGTGATTTTCCACATACAAAGCTTCGCCCAGCCCTTCGACGCCAACCGCCTGTGCGCAGACCATGGTCGCAGGATCGCCCAGATTCTGCGCGCCGAACGACAAGCGCTTTCCGAGCAGGAAGTCGATGACGCGTTGGCCGTGCGCATCTCTTATGGCCTCCAGGATCTCACCATCGTTGACTGGAACGCCACACTGTTAATCGACCGTGAGGGGGAGGATGTTCGCGCGGTGTTGGAGTTTGCCAACGTCGAATTGTTGGAGATGCGTTATGTCGATGAGAAACTCGATCGCGCACTGGCTCAAGCCCATGAGACGCTGTCGCGGCGTTCGTGGGGCCTCCTTCGGATACTCGGACCCTACGGTGCCGATCTGCGCAGCGTGGCCGAATTGCAGGTCGACAACGCCGCCTTGTTCGAAGGCGTCAACAACACTCTAAAACTGCTCGGCGACCAGTATCTCGCGCGCGTCTACCGCCTGGTCAATCGCCGCTTTCACCTCGACGAGTGGGATTCGAGCATTCTGCGCAAGCTTCAGACGCTGGAGAGCATTTACGAAAAAATCTCCGATCAAGCGTCGAACCGGCGCATGGAACTGCTGGAATGGGTGATTATTTTCTTGATCGCCTTTTCCATCGCTTTGGAATTTGTTCACTAGCCGTCGGTCGGCGAGCTGCCCTGATGGAAACGCTTCTCGACCTGGGTTTGGCGCTGGCTCTTGGGCTCCTCGTCGAGCTTTGGCTTGGAGGCTGAGTAATCGTTAGCCTTAGGTCGATCCCGTCGGTTTCTCCGGTACTGCCAACACCGGACAGCGAGCGCGGCGCAGGATGCGCTCGGTGGTGCTGCCGCGCAGTGCGTCGAGAAAATCTATATGACCTTGGGTCGCCATGACGATCAAATCTGGCTTCCAGTCGGTTTCTTCTTTGAGGATGAGCTCCACCGCATCTCCTGGCAATACGCGCTCTTCCCACTTCCAGTCCGGTCGGTGCGGTAGATAAAGCGTGGGCATGCCTCCTTCCGTCCCGGCATGTAACAGTTTGAACTCGACCTTGGGGCAACTCAGTCCGGTGGCCAAGAAGTATGCCTCCTCAAGAGCTGCTTGAGCATTGGGCTCGTGATCGACGGGAACGAGGATTCGCCGTAGTGTTACAGCGCCATTGGCCGGAGAAATGAATCCCTTGCCCTGGCTCGGCACGAACAGCGTCATCGCGCGCGAACGGCGCGCCAGCGGTTCAGCGACCGGCTTGTGAAGCCAGCGGGAAAGTCCCTCCCTTTGGTATATCGCCAATACGAGCAGATCAGGAGGATGCTCTTCGCAATAGCGCACCATCGATTCGAGCGGGTCGCTATCTGAGTTGAGGATCTTTTTCACGCGCAAACCGGTTTGGACCACGTCTTCCACCTTCGCGCCCGCCGGCAAGATTTTCCAGCGCGCCAAAGTCGGGCGAATGCCCGGGAACTCGGTCCAGTGCACGTCTTTATCGGTGCCGAGTTTATGGCTTTGCACATGCACGATCTCCAACTCCGCTTTGGACAAGAGGGCGATCTTCAGCGCGTGGGCAAAGGCGACTCGGCTGGCCTTGGAAAAATCCGATGGATGTAAGATTCTGATCAGAGGCTCGCCGCCAGTTGTAGTGTCAGCCACGTCAACCTCCTTACGCGGGTGTCTTCTCCGAGCGGCCGGTGACTCGAGGCTCACCGTCAGCACCGGGCAAGACGCCGCGACGAAATGCGAATATTACCAGAAGAGACCTCTATAACCTTTCACCCGATCACCTTGATCAAAGTATGTTTACATTGTATCAGTATCTATGAACGGGGATCCCATATAACATAAGAGCAATTACCGGCGAGGTGCAAATGAAAATCTCAGCACTATCCAATTTGTTTCGTGTCCACAGGCTGATTGGCTTAAGCGCTTTGCTGAGCGGCGTGATTTTTCTCGGGATACCTCACACGGGATTGCCACAAAGCGTACGCGCTCGCGAAGACATCGTGCGCATTTTGGCGGTCGAAAAAATTAATGTCGCTGATGGCATGGTGTCGGGCGAGGTTTACAATCGATCTGCCAACACGGTCCGCGATGTGCAGCTTTTCATTCGCTACACGTGGCTATGGGACAACGAAACGAAACCCGGCAAGAACGACCCTGGCACGTCGACTTATTATGCTCTGCCGAAAGAGATTCCCCCCGGCGGAAGCTTGCCTTTCACTTACAAGCCCTCGCCTCCGCCACCCAAGATGGCGGGCGGCCACTTCGAAACCACGGTTTCCGTTGCTGGGTTCACCGAAGTTATACCCCAAACAAGGTAGCCCCCTTCAGACTAAATGCCTTCCTGATTTGCACCTCTCGCAATTACGGCAGGGCGCGCCACGCCTCTGTAACATGGACGAATTCATCGCGCGCTTCCCGAGATGCAAGATGGGGGGCAATGGCGCCACTGCAAAGAAACGAATGCAAGCTCGGACCGTCGATTGAATGCGCAGTGAATTCAGATGTTTTTTTAAGCGCCACACAGCTTCTCATGGCACATCTCTTCCGTCCGATTAATGGGGTGAATCCGAAAAAAGTATTTATTCAAGGAGGCGCAACCGGTATGAACATTCCTTTGAAGATCACCTTTCGCAATATGCCGCCATCGAAGGCTATCGAGGATAATGTCCGCGAGAAAGCCGCCAAGCTCGATAGCTTTTTTGAACGAATCATGAGTTGTCGAGTCATCGTCGAGGCACCGCATCGCCACCATCACAAAGGCAAGGCGTACGAGGTGCGAATCGATTTAACGGTGCCGGGTGCCGAATTGGTGATCAACCGCGCAGCGAAACGTTTGGCGGCGACAAAACTGGAATTAACAAGAGACGAAAAAGCTCTGGCGGAGAGCCACGAGCCGAGCAAGCATGCGGCGCATGAGGATGTCTACGTCGCGATTCGCGACGCGTTTAATGCCGCCGGCCGCAAGCTCCAGGACTATGCGCGGCGTCACAGCGGCGCAGTCAAAGTGCATGACGGCGCGCCGCCTGCACGGGTGGCTAAGCTAATTCCGGAAGAGCGCTATGGTTTTCTCGAGACCGCCGATGGGCGAGAGGTCTATTTTCATGGCAATAGCGTCCTACAGCCCGGGTTTGACCGTCTCGAGGTGGGTACCAAGGTGTATTTCTCCGAGGAGCTCGGCGAGAAGGGGCCCCAGGCAAGCACGGTGCGACTCGCCGGCCGATAGCGTTCGAAGGCAAAGAGATCTGACATGTTCGGCGAGATAACTGCCTTGACGGCTCATCCTGGGCCGCACCGATTGGCCAGGCGGCACACCGACAGGAGATTCAACCTCATTAACCTGCCTGATTGGTCTCGGACAGAGAGAGCGCGTATCGATGAAGCTCTTGGTCAACTTGCCGGGTGGAAATCATGGCGCTTGCAGGGCGTGCCACGAAGCTGTTGAATCCAAGCGTCAACTCCCGAGACGGCATTCTGCTCGAGAAGGCTTAAGCAGAACTTGACGGACCGAACCAACTCACGTGCGCACAGGAGAGTTCGGCTTGGCGTTCGAACAGGACGCGATCGGCTACTTGGGTTGATTGACGGCCTTGAAGCGATCGAGCTTGATCTCGTGTTTTCTTAGAAGATCATAGAAATCGGTACGGCACTTGCCGGCGAGTTTTGCCGCGTCGCTGGCTTTGCCGGCGCAAGATTCCAACAATTGGGTAAGATAGGCTTTTTCAAACTCGTATTTGGCCGTCTTGTACGTGGTCAGAGGTCCTTTTACAGAAATCTCCAAGTCGCTGGCGGTCCTTTCCGCAGACGATTTTACCGAAGAATCTTTTCTTTGAAGAATTAAATCCTCTGTAACGACATCCTGTTGGCTCATGGCGACCGCATACTCTAGAGCGTTTTCTAATTGTCGAACGTTTCCGGGCCAATCGTAGAGCATGAGTTTGCGCATTGCCTCGGGCGCGATTCCCTTTACATTTTTTTTCATTTGGTCCGACAGCCGCTTCAAAAAATGTTCGGCGAGATACGGTATATCTTCCTTACGCTCCCGTAGTGGCGGCAGATGAATCGGGATGACGTGCAGTCTAAAAAACAGATCTTGGCGAAACTTTTCTTTTTTAACTTCTTCTTCCAGATTTCGATTCGTCGCGACAATGAGTCGGACATTGACGTCTACGGGCTTTTCGCTGCCCAATGGATAGAACCGGCGCTCCTCTATAACGCGCAGCAGCTTGGCTTGAATGGAGAGCGACATATCTCCGATCTCATCTAAGAAAATCGTTCCGCCATTGGCTTGGCTGAATAGACCTTTGGTGCTCTTGATTGCGTCGGTAAAAGCCCCTTTTTCATGACCGAAGAGCTCGCTTTCCAGCAGCGTTTCAGGTAAAGCCGCGCAGTTGATCGCCACAAAGGGCAAGTCGCGTCTGTGGCTGGCGAAGTGAATTGCTTTGGCAATGACCTCTTTGCCCGTACCGCTTTCGCCATGCAGGTACACGGTTGAATCCGCCTTAGCGATTCGACCGACTACGTCCAAGACGCTTTTCATCTTGCCGCTTTTAGCAACAAGATTGGGAAAGGAATATTTTTCCTCGAGTAACCCTTGGAGCCGCTGGACCTCGAAGTTGAGCCGACTGTTCTCCACCGCTCTTTCGATCTGTAACAGCAGCTCCTGTGTATCAAACGGCTTTGTGAGGTAACTGTAAGCGCCCTTTTTCATCGCGTCGACAGCGCTTTCTACGCTGCCATAGCCGGTAAGAATGATGACCGGCATGTGCGGGCTAATCGAGTGCAACTCATTCATGAGCGAAATGCCATCGCCGTCCGCCAATCTCAGATCGGCAACGCACAAATGAAAATTTTCATCCTCAACCGCTTTGATGGCTTCGCTTGCCGTAAGCGCGGTCTTGATATCATACTCTGCGGCGCTCAGCTTCCGGCGAACGAGTTCCAACAGGTTAGTGTCGTCATCAACCACCAGAAGTCTTTTATCTGCCATTTCTTATGCCTCTTTTTTTCGATCCTTCTGCTGGGAAATTTCAAGGCTTGCGACTAGCACTCGCGGAAGTTGCTGCGTTCGGCCGAAGAAAAAAATCTCAGATGGTTGCTTCGTGTTGCCGGCTAATCGCTAAGGCTGCCAATAATGGACCTAGCAGAAGGCGTTCCAACTCGGCAAACAGCGTTAGGATAGTAAAAAAGTCATACAATCCCGCCACCTACTCGTCTGCGAATCTTCTCGTCCCTGACAAGCGTTGTCGGAGATATCCTACTTTTGCTGTTAGAAAAAGACTTACATGAGACGGGTAACAACATTTTCTTTTCATTATCATGTCGAGGCAAAGAACTCAGCGCGGAAGATCGCGTTCGCTCAGCTTCCGCGAGCACGGAGAGGTATGCCGAGATTCCGCTAACAACCCAAACAGGAGCGTGTCCTAGCATCGAATGGATCAGTCAAGCCACGGCGTCTACACAATCTTTCTCCTTCGAAAATATTTGCCCAGTCCCAGTTTTCCCGCTTTCGCGACACGAAAAAACCGACAAAAAGCTTTCCTCCTGCAAGCCACTGAAATTTTAAGCCTCTAATATTAAAGCACTCTTGCCATGATCCAGTCCTGGCACATTCTTTGTACAAGAAACAAATTTGCGAAGTGCGTGAGGAATGCCGGAGCCGGCCGCAGATCTATCCGGCGAAGGAGGCAGTCATGAAAAAATATTTGGCGCTATTATTTTTGCTGTGCCTATCACAGTGGGGGTGCGAGTTCCTGGGTGGGGCCGCCGTCGGAAGTGTGGCCACAGGCGCTGGCTACGAAATTAACAACAAGCGGCAGATGGACCGTCTTGAAGAGGACTATCGGAACGAAAGGATCTCTCGCCGCGAATTTGAAGAGCGCCGGCGTCAAATAGAGCGCGGATCGATAATCTACTAGTTAAGCTTCATGAATTTTGACAAGGAGAATTGTATGGTATGGAAGACGATAATTTTTTCCATGCTGTTGGCGCTTCTATTGTCGGTCACCGGATGCACCTCGCTGACCGGCGAGACAGCCGGCCAGTACGTGGACGACTCGACGATCACGGCCTCAGTGAAAGCCAAACTCGTCGCTGAAAAGGTGGCGAATTTGACCAGAGTCGACGTTGACACAACCAATAGCGTGGTTTCGCTCAATGGCATCGTCCCGTCTCCTGATCAAAAGAGGCATGCCGAGGAACTGGCTCTCCAAGTCAGTGGTGTGAGGCGAGTAGAGAACAATCTGCAGATCCAGAAAATTAATTAAATAACCAAGGATGCAGCCGAATCCGGCAGTCCATTTAAATGGAAAAGGAAAGAGAAAATTACTATGAGAACGACTCGTGAGAGAGGTGTTCCGTATTTGATCATCGGTGTTGGCCTGGGGTTGGCGGCGGGAGTTTTGCTCGCGTCGCGTTCCCGGACGGAGACCTGGGAACAATTTCGGCGCGGCGCCAGCGATAGTTTGGATTATCTGAGCCGAGAAGGCGAGAAAGTGCGCGCCGGCGCCGATGAATTCGTCGGCAAAACAAAAGAATGGCTCACGCGCATCGGTAAATCGCTGCGCGGCGTAAGAGATAGTGAAAAACCCAATTCCGCAGAATCGCCTTCATTCGATTAGCGGTGGAGTTACAATAATTCTTGAAACTCGAAACAACGATTGTAACAGTCGGTATTGCCGCGTGAATTGGATTAAATTCCGCTCTTCTTCGCCAATAACACGGCAGCCAAACGATATTTTGCTTTGCCACATGCCGTCGAACATTTTTCCGACGGTACGTCGTCGTATGAGCGTCTGAATGATATCCGTGGCCGAGTCCCGACTTAAAGGTTGGTAGAGCCGCAATAATGAAGACATCGGTATTGATTGTTGACGATGAAGAGAACCTGTTGGTCTTGCTTGACCGAATTCTCACCAAGGATGGATTCCAGGTTAAAACCGCCACAAACGCGTATCAGGCCCTCAATTTACTCGAACAAGAAAACTTTAGCGTGGCAATCCTCGATATCAGAATGTTTCCTATCGACGGCATTGCCTTGCTCGCTGAGCTTAAAAAACGCTCCCCTTCCACTCGAACTATTATGATCACGGCTTATCCCACCCCGGATAGTCGCAGTGAATGCATTAAGAACGGCGCTGCCATGTTCCTCACCAAGCCGCTGGACTTGAATGAGCTAAAAACCGTCGCTCATAGTCTTGCGCTCGCCTAGGCATGTGCCCGAAGAAATCTCGCCCATCCGACGCTCTCTCTAATGCCCGTTTTGCCGGGCCAGCCTTCCAAAACATCGCGGGTTATAATATATCACGCTGCGTGGAGCACGGTCGATGATTGGCCGTGCAGCGCGCTTTCCATCGCCGTTTCGTGCTACTGCATATGCTGCTACGGCCGGGTCGCGACAATGAAAATTCGTGCCCACCTATTTTTCCTTGTGTTCGCGGCCTTGCTGCCTATCCTGCTCTTTTCCGTGGCTCTCACCGCGCTATTCTGGCACGAGCAGCGCAGCGTGGCGCTGGCCGCGGCGGCGGGAGCCACTGCGGCGCTGCTCCTCGCGATCGCTCTGGCCTGGGTATTGGGAAGACGAATTGCTCGAGCGGTTTCCGGACTTGCCAGCGTCGCGCGCGGGTTGGCCACGGCCCAGTCGTCGCCACCCGTGCCTGCAGGAAACATTGCCGAGATAAACGAAACCGCCAATGCCTTCGGCGAAACAAGAAAACAGCTCCAGGCCCGCGAGAGGCAGCTTCGCGAGAGCGAAGAAAAGTTTCGCACGCTGACGACGCATGCGCCGGTGGGGATTTTTCTATCGGATCTAAAGGGCGATTATTACTTCGTCAATCGAAACTGGTGCACGGTATCCCGAATGACAGTAGAACAGGCGAAGGGCAGAGGGTGGCAGCGAGCGCTTCACCCGGAGGATCGCGATCGCGTGATCGCGGAATGGCGGGCAGCACTGCAACATGGGCTTCCGTTCAGCTCCGAGTTTCGCTTCCTGCAACCCAACGGGACCGTGACCTGGCTTCAGGGTAGCGCCGCCGAATTGCGCAATTCACACGACACTGTGGTGGGTTACATCGGCACGATTTCGAACATCACCGGTTTAAAGCGAGCTGAGGAAGCGATGCGTCTCAGCGAAGAAAAACTTCGGCGTCAGGCGCAAGAATTGGAGCAACAGTTGATCGCTTCGGGCCGTTTGGTTTCTCTCGGCGAGGTCACTGCATCGATGGCTCATGAATTCAACAATCCACTCGGAATTGTCATGGGCTTTGCCCAAGACATGCTGAGCGAAACCGACCCTTCGAGCCAGCACTACCAGTCTTTAAAGATTATCGATGACGAGACCCGGCGCTGCCAAAAGATCATCCAAGAGCTGCTCGAATTTGCCCGACCCAAGAATACTGATCTCGGACGAACGGATATAAAGCAGATAATCGAAAAGACGCTCACGTTGGTGTCGAATCATCTGTACAAGCAAAAAATCGAGGCGACCAGCGTCGTCGACTCAAACTTGCCGCACATCTACGCCGATGTGCAGCAGTTGGAGCAAGTACTGGTCAATCTTTACTTGAATGCCATCGATGCCATGCCGATCGGCGGCAGCTTGAAGGTCGAAGCCAAGCATGAAACAGCCGGGACTTCCGGTCCGATGATTGTCATATCCATCACCGACACCGGTTTTGGCATAGACGATAAGGATTTGCCGAGGATTTTTCTGCCGTTCTTTAGCGCGAGAAAGAGAAAAGGGTTGGGCTTGGGGCTGCCGATCTGCGAGCGTATCATAAAAAATCACGGTGGCAGGATTGAGGTCGAAAGCCGGTCCGGCAAAGGAAGCACGTTTAGAATTTCCCTGCCCCTCGATCATCGGCCGGAACGTCTCCCGGAAACGGACACGCGGCCGGAATGAGTTCAGTGGACGCCATCTTCCGGTTCATCGAGATCGGTGCGATTAAAATTCAGCATGACAAGAATGGTGTACTGGTTGTAGGCCGATTCGCCGACCGAGCGCGGGCTTCTCGTTAAAAGATCTCCACTAGTACTAGCGCCGTCGATGATATACATTTGAATTTCGGTATAGCCCTGATAGCTAGCGGATTTTGAATAGAGCGATCTCCGGCATAGTAACACCTAGGAATGGCACCGTGAGGGAAGGCATGCCGAAAAATGACTGACCTTGATCGACTCCCAAAACAGGAGCGAATACCTTCAGTCGAACGTCGGCTCTTGATGGATCGGCGACAACCTTGATCCTCCTGCCCTGGAGCCAGGCGATGCAGAACTCTTTGGCGAAATCCTTGTCCGGTGTCAGCCCATAAAAGTCCACGGCGACGGTTTCTTGCAGCGCCACGGTATCGAGCTGGTCTAGGGACCGATCCAAAGATCGGACCAAGAGTCGTTGCTCGATGCTGGACCGCTGCGTATGGGTGACCTGCGTCGATGCCGAGCAACCGGCGAGCCAAAGCGAAACGAACAGCGACGAAAATTTATGATGGATTGGTGACATCTGCACGCCTCCTTGGTAGCTAATCCGAATTATTTTTCCGGCATCCTGATCAAACGTTGGCTTTGGGAAACCGTGAACGCAAAAACAAAGGAATGCGGCCAAAATTACAGTGCGGCGGCTCGAGCCGAACTCCGGACGATTACCCACATCAACCCTGTCAATTTATGATTGTATTTGCCGCCGACGTTGCGGCAATTAACGTACAACCTGGTCAGTCAAACCGGTGGATCTTTGATGAGGATTTTCAGCAATAGGCATGCCATGGCCAGCTCCGGATGGATTAGTGATCAATTCAATTTTGTGAAATCGGTTGTAAAGCGATCGGATTCGAAATCGGCGCCAATCGGCGAAACGCAGACGATCAAGCACGTCTATTAATTTCATTTTTTTTCTCGCATCTAACCGTCGCGCACGGTTAAGGTTTTTTAGAACAGCCTGCAGCAGGTCCTGCGGTCATACGTTGAAATTCCGCCGATGGAGCGTTGCTTCGAGGTAACCGCAGGAAAAGCCCTCCAAACTTCGTAGAGAAATCCTGACGCTATCGGCGCAATGTCACTAAAATCAGCAACTTATCGACACGAGGCAAGTGGCATTCGACTTGCGCCACATACAGGTATGAGAGGGCCGACTTTTACATTGCACAGATCCTTGCCGTTACCTATCTTTTTTGATTTATTTCTTCCTACGATTACCAAAAGCGGAAGCTGGTTATGAGCCGCAGTAATAGTAATTTTGAGTCGCAGCACTCAACATCTTTCAGCGGAGATTCCGAACCTCCGCCGTTTTACAGCAATCTTCATTACCAGGAAGTACTGACGACACTTCGCTATGGCATCATCGCTCGTAAAGGTCTTGTCCTGCTCATCGGCGGTGCGGGTACTGGCAAGACCACCCTGCTCCGCCAATTCTCGCGTGAGCTGGATAGCAATGTTACTTGCATCTTTGAATCTGATCCTGATGTGAATTTTACTGATCTGCTTCGACTCATTCTGGGAAATCTGGAAGTCGTTGGTAACACGCGCAATGAACTGTCGATGATCCAACGCTGTAAGACCATTTTGCGCGCCGAATTGGAGCGCGGCCACATCGTTTCTTTAGTCATCGATAATGCGCAACGCCTTCGCGATGAAACACTTGAATACCTACTGCATAATTTCTTCGCCGCTACGCCAGCAGATCGTGATGAGAATTTATTGCAGATTGTCCTGGCGGGACGATCCGAGCTGAGGGAAAGACTCGACCAGCCGCGGCTGCGCGCGCTCAAACCTCGCTCCGACCTTCTGTGTCAACTTCAGCCGCTGAGGGACAACGACATCACCGCCTACATCGAGAATCGGCTTCGAACCGCTCAACTCCCGGCACAGGTATTCGATCGCGTCGCGATCAATCAAATCGCCGGCTATACTGGCGGCAATCCCCAGTTAGTGAATGTGCTGTGCGATCGTACGCTGCAGATTACCGAAGGATCGCCGGTAAGCAAAGTTAGTCCCGAGACGATCGCGCGCGCCGCGCGGGATCTCGGTCTTTCTGAACCCCAACATCCCAGCCGGAAGACGGCCACGCCAGAACCGAATTTTGAAATGCCGAACGAACGTGAAGAATCTTTCCGCTTCCAACCCACCGAGAGCGATACGACGGAAGTGGTCGGCCAAACGTTTCTGAATTACACCTCCGAGGAGCGAAGGCGGTGGCTTTGGCCGGTGGATCGAAATCGAACGGTCGTTCGAATCCTGGTGATTCTGCTCCTTTTCGGCGGCGCCGCCGCATGGTTGCAAAGTGAGGTAGGAAAAAATCAATTGGCCCTCTGGGTTGGCAAGCAAAACGGTGCCGTCGGGGCGCCACCACGACTTGGGTCCGACGCCGACGCACCGCTGGTAGAGGAGCAAAATCCACTACCGGCGCCGGCGCCGAGCAGCGAAAATCCCCTTACAAGGCCTAATATCGACGATAGCAGCGAGACTTCGCTTCCTGCTACCGAAAAACCCGTCGAACCTCCGTCTTCCGCCTTGACAGAAAAAGCTCCCGTCTTAACCGAAAAAGCCGCAGAAAAATCCCCGGCCGAAAAACCCCCGACGAGTGATCCAAAACCTGCGCCGAAAAAAGCCCCAATGTCCGCTGATAACAGTCGCCAAGCGCCGGTCGCGGAAAACGCCGATGCGCAAAGAAAACTCTTAGAAGCACACGTTTACAAAGCGCTTGAAAATCGCGCCATCATGGGCGTCGACGTTTCGGTGATCAACGGCACCGCCTACCTTGAAGGCCGAGTGGCCACTGAGCGACAGAGAGATGCCGCGGAACGAGCCGCTCGCAGCGTCGCCGGAGTCCAGCGAGTGCGCAACCGAATCGCGGTTCCTGTGAGCTGACCGAATAAAGTCCCGCCACATAATCCTCAGTCGGTCGCGACGACTGCGACAAAGTTGAATTCTCTCTCTGCAGACAGTTTCGGTATCTCTCATGGGTCTGCTCATAGCCGCCCGCGCCGCCGTTAAAAACATTGAGCTGAATCGAGATTCCATTTTTCCACCTCGGGCTCCAATGACGTCCTGGAATGGCAGCGATTATCCGCAGGATATTTCCGGATGTTCAGTTGTATTCACGTGAACCTCATTACATCTTCACGCGAAACCCGCTTTTCATTCGTGAGGATTCCATGAAAAAACTTTTCGCTCTCCCGGTCATGAGCGGCGCGGTCACGGCCGCGTTATTTTATTCTTACCAGCCTGTCCGATACGGGCGGCAGCCAAGCGACCCAGGCGATCACGTTGAAGCCGGGCTCAGTCATTCAAGAAGGCTCGCTTGTTTCCATCGAATACACTTTCGGGGATAAAACCGGCAAGGTCATCGATTCGAGCGTGGGCAAGGAGGAGCCTGTTCCCGGTCTTGAAAAGGAGCTGACCGGACTGAAGGATCGGCGATCAAAAAAATAGTCGTCAAGCCTGAAGACGGTTATCGCGCTGATCCAAACGCCTTTCAGGAAATTCCCAAGACAAGCTCCCGCTTGAGGTGCAAAAGGTAGGAACGATGCTGGCAATGAAAGGCCCTCAGTGGGAAACGATCGCCATGCGCGTCCACGAAGTCAAGACAAAACCATCGTCGTCGATTTCAATCATCCCTTGGCGGGACAGACTCTCAACTTCGATGTGAAAGTTACCGACATCAAGGCGGCTGAGGTAAGATAAACTCCGGCTCTTTGTATCGCGTCGAAACAAAAAAGCCCGGTCTGGGAGTCCCAGCCGGGCCACAATAAGAGAAGATCCTTCGTACTAACTAATCGAGTCCGCTTTTTTCCTATGTCCGCTAGTCTAGTCTAACCTAACTCTCAATTACAATTTCGTTCCGTTTTTGATTCATCCGCTGGCCGGAAGACGGTTAACTTTGACGTGAAAGTACGGCTATCAAAGTCATCCGTGCAGAAACAAATATTACACTCGCTTCTCAAATTAGCCTGAGTTTCTTCCACATCACGCTCGCAATCTTAATTGCCGTCTCGATGGAACTCTGCGGACACCTTTACTGTTGAGCAGAATCCGACGTTTTCGATCTTGTTAACTCCCGTTCGGGAACGCGTTTGGTGAGTAAGGTTGAACGAGAATTCCGCGCAAACAGTAAGATAGCAGAGCGCTACAGAAAATTAGACAAGAATTCATTCACCCCTGAAGTCTGACCGTCAGGTTGCCCAGAATCTTTCCCGTCTCTCGAAGCATTTTATATGACACTTATAGTCAAGTTTTGTTTCTTTGGTCGTGACTAGATAGTTGAGCTTATCTCTTCTGGTTTTAACCAGATTACAATTTCGTCGTTGTGGAGATCAAATTTGTATATCGCGCGCCATGTGGTTAGTGAAATCCAATCCATTTTCATAGAAGAATCCTGCGCCACGATCATGGCATAACTCCTGCTTTTAGCCGCCAGTTACGAAACGCCCGCGGGCTCAGAAATGATCCGCTAGGCTTGCCGACTCTAATTACCCGAATAGCAACCGGTGCTTGCCCTTTCGTTGGATCAGTCGAGATCTTAAGCCGAGATCATGTGCTGGATTCGACTCATGGCCACCACAAACTATGAAAGGCTGCTTGTTATGAAACAAAATCTCTTTAAGCTTTGGATTGAATATTTTCGCTCTTGGCCACTACCTCGCTTTCAGCGATTGATCCCTCTGTTTTTGGTTGTGTGTATGGCAACACCCTCGGTTGCTGCGGTGATCGATGTGACAACTTACGGGGCAATCCCCAATGATTCAGTAGATGACAGCTTGGCGATTCAAAACGCTATAGATGCCGCGCCAAATAATAGTACTATTTACTTTCCTCGAGGAACTTATCTGCTAGCGGGTGTGAAGATACATAATCGAAGTGGTTTGACGTTGTCCGGCGACGGCTCGACATTGACTATTTTGAAACGCCACGGAAGTTACCCAAACATTTTTGAGTCGATCGGCTCCACGGATATACTTCTCACCAAATTAGGCTTCGATGTGAATGGTATCACTTCCTTTGGAGGATTTAATTTTTATAACGCCAAACGAATCACCATTACAAAAACCCACTTTTTTGACAGTAATAAACAGCCGGTGGGAGGATATGACCGGTACTCGTGGGTTTTTGGCCGAGGAAGTGTTCCAAGCGAGGACATTCTCATCAGTGACAATTTAATTGAAGATCTCCAGGTCGAAATTGACTTTGGTCTTAGAGTCCGAATCGAAGGCAATACCATTGTAAGACCCGTCGCGACCGCTGGAATCGGTGTTTTCACGATCAACGACAATACTTCCGCACAAGACTATACAATTCAGAAAAACACGATTGTCGATCCTGTGGTTAGCGCGGGAGGCATTGTCGTGCATTTAGATCCCCCGAGTAGCAGTTATTCCACGATGAAAACTTTTCGAATTCTGGACAATTATGTTGTCTATACGAAATATATAAGTGGCAACCACGCCAGCGCAATTCGTCTTGGAACGGGAGATAACAGTCAAGCGACAAGAGGAAATGTCTTCGATGACATCGTCGTCCAAAATAACGTAATCTACAAGGATCCAGGCAGCCCATACGATTTCGGCGACGTCAATGCGATCGTTTTTGGCAATAGCTCTGCCGTTGCCAATTTTAAATTCGATAATACCAACGTAAGTAACAATCTCATTCATTATAACAATAGGTTTGGAATACCTAACATTGATATTCGTCAAAAAGGCGTCAACTACATTGAAAGTAATAATGTAGCGTATGCCATTTCGTCCGATATTATGCCTCCATCGGTGCCTACGGCTCTAACGACCACGTATATTTCAGGTACGGAAATACATCTCGCGTGGAACTTGTCAGTCGATAACGTTGGAGTATACAGATATCGCATTTACAGAAATGGAATGGAAAATAGCTACAGTGCTACCCCATCTTACGCAGATAAAAATCTGATCTCGGGAGCTACCTATACATACACGGTAACTGCCATAGATGTGGCTGGAAACGAATCGAGTCAATCCTCTGCCGTCACAGCCAGGACAACCTCAACCGGTATAATCTCAACCCATGGACGTGGCCGTGGCAAGTGGGCGGCGACGCGGTGAGGATGTAGCTTCTGCAACTCCTAGCGCGATCACCACACCAATAACGATACTGTGGCCGGCCCGTGCCGTTAGTGAGCTAAAACAGACAAGCTTCTCTGCTGCTCGAGATACCGGTCAAGTCTTAGAATCCAACGTTGGCAAACACCGCTGACCTACTTTCACGGCGGCGGAAAGATTGTGTCCCACGTAAAATCGGCGCACGAACAAAGATTCAGGTGCGACCGGAGAAAGGTTACGGCCTATCTGATCCGGAAGCCTTTCAAAAGATTCCTAAATAAAAAAATCTCCCCGCAAGCAGAAGGTCGGCGCCATGTTGATGACCAAAAAGCCCGCAGGCACAGGCGCATCGCCATGCGCGCTCACGGAGTGAATGATAAACCGCAGTGATTGATTCAATCATCCGCTGGCCTGGAAGACTCTCGACTTCGAAGTGAATGTGACCGACATCAGGCGGCCGAGTCTAAGTAATATTGCCTGTAGCGGTTTGCGCCATACTGTAACGTTCATCCGAAAAACAACTTTCAAATTTTTCGTCTCCACAACCAATCCCTCGCTATCATTCTTTGGAGAGACATCCGAAATGTTCACTAATGCGATGCCCGTATGATCACTTTTTCTTGCAGAAAAGTGGCTCCATTTAGTCGCATGCTTGGGAGCCAGAAACTCCATTATGGGATTTTCTGACTTCTCGATCACTACTGCGAAGGGGTACAGGTGGTCGAACCGGCGACGTCCAGCTTGGGAATTTTCCATCGTATTTATTGTTTTCTTTTTTAAGCGCAAGAACTGATCCGACATTTTCCGCTCTCAAAACATTCTTCCGATCTTTGGTGATTTCAAATAGCTTTGAACCTTCTTTTTGGGAACGGTTTGGGAACGCGCATTGAGGAAAAAGTGAGCGGCCCATGTTCAAAATCTTCAAATTGTGCTCCCCATAGGTTGCCGGAACAGAGACATGAAAAAAAAGGCCCGGTCTAGGTAATCCCCAGCCGAGCCTCAATTGGAACAAAGCAGCGTCTCGATCATTTGCGTCACGCTGCTTAAACTGTGCTGTTTTTAGATGGTCTCTTCTTCCGCGGCCAGACTATCGCTCCGATTCCGTAGGTCGCCTGTCTAATTTATTGCATGTCGCGGCCGAACCCGTTTATTGTTCAACAGTATCCGACGCTTTCAAATTCGACGACATCCATCCTTGTCTGGGTTTACCGACAATTCGGTTATTAGCCGCCTTATTCCCCCCCAACGAATCTTCAAGCCTATAGGCGACCTCGGACGCCTCGACGACATTATTACGAACCTCGTTCGATAGCAGCTCCCCAGTCAAAGAGATGCCGCTCGTGACCCCTTTCACGGTATTGTCCGCCACAAGAGATTTTTGGACGCGCCTTAGATCAATCGCGTATCCCTTGCCGCCCGGCCCTTCGTTTTCAATCTTGTTGCCACTGACGGTCAGTCCATTGAAGAGGATTCCCGCAGTAGCCGTTGTGTTGGCAAAGATCATCTGACTTGGTTGTGGCGCAGTGGCTTCAATGCGCAAACGATTGTTTTTGATCACCAGGTCTTCGAATACGTTTCCTGTGGTCTTGATAGAATTGTTAGGAGTTCCGATGCGGACGCCATGTCCGGCTGTCTTGGTCCTGATGACTTGATTGTCGGCGATGGTAATACGCCGAAAGACGCAATGGCTGTCGGTTGGCGGATCAATGCCGACGCTAAAGCCTGCGCCAACGGGATCGATCACAATATTGTTGGTGATCTGATAGTCCTCCGCGATCCCTTTATCTCCGATTGTAAAGATGCCGATTCCGGCCGTCGCAACCGCACGCTTCACACTATTGCGCTCGATCACCACTCTTTGCGAGTGATCCACTTCGAGCTGCAAATCCTCAATGACATTGTTGACGATCTTGATGTCCTGGCTGGGTTCGGACCCTCTCGCAAAAACAAACGAGTAGCGATCCGTCCTCCCGATGGGTTTCGGACCGCTGTCGACGAACGTATTGTTTTCGATCCGCACACCCTTCGACGCATAAAAGACCACGCCGCCATAGGACACGATGCCGTTCGCGTCAAACGCCAGGTTGGAAATCGCGATATCGCGGGATGCTTCGACCGTTGCGATTCGATCAGCGCCGGTTTTCTGCTTGATTACCGATTTCTGTCCTTCTCCGGCGAAGGACAAGCCTTGGCGTTTCTTTACGGCGAAATTCGAAACATTGAAATTACCCGCGGGAAAGTAAATCGTCTCACCAGCTTTCGCAGCATTTATTGCCGCTTGAATAGCCGCTGTATCGTCGGCCACTCCATCGCCCTTGGCACCAAATGCCTTCACGCTGACGACTTTGCCGCGATCCTGCGCGAGCGCGAGGTGATTCTGTGCAATTCGACTCGAGAAATGTCGTGCGGTTTGTTTTTCCACTCCTACCGAAATGTGAAGAGACAACACTAAAGCAACTGTCACAATAAATACTTTGATTTGTCGGCTATCCATATTTATTTACCCTCGTGCCTCAAAGCGCTCTGTAGCTGGAATATCAATCGCCTTCTCCTCGAGAAGTTCCGTATAAAGATGGTCCATATCGCTTAGAAGACGTTGCACCGTGAAACGCTGCCGAACTGCCTCCATTGCGTTTTGACCTAACTCGCACGCCGTCTGTGGATTATTTAGTAAATCGAGAACCGCGCTCGCGAGCGCCTCAGCGTCGCGAGGCGGAACCAAACGTCCGGTCTTTTGGTCTTCGATGAGATCCGGCAGGCCGCCGACGCGAGTGGCGACAACGGGACAGCGTGCCGCCATGGCCTCGATGGCGGACAGCGGCGTGCCTTCGTTGTTGGAGGATACGACGAGCACATCAAGATCGGCGTAGATGCGCGCGAGGTCCGAACGCCAGCCGGTAAACAATGTCCGGTCGGCGATGTCGAGCTCCCCCGCTTGTTGTTCGAGCGCGAACCGCAACATGCCGTCGCCGACGACGACGAAGCGAGCGGCAGCCTCGGCGGCGGCGATGCAAGCCGCGGACTTGAGAAAGAGCGCGTGGTTCTTGATCGGAAAGATTCGCCCGACGATACCGACTAATTTAACGTCGCTGGTAAAACCCATTTCTCGGCGAAACTCGCCGCGGAGCTTCTCGGCATCGAGAAACGGCGCCAATTCGAGGCCCAGAGGAATGACGCTTATCCGATCGGCGCCGGCGACGCCGTATTCGACCAGCTCTTTTTTGACTTGCTCGCTCACGGCCACCAGGCGATGGGTAAACCACGCCAGCGCTGTTTCCATGCGCCTGAGCGCCCAGTTCTGTACCGGACCGTAGTAGCCATGCAGCACGTGACCGTGAAACGTATGGACGATGATGGGAACGCCGGCCAGATGCGCCGCCATGCGCCCGAGTAAGCCGGCCTTGGCCGTATGCGTATGCACAATATGGGGCCGGTAAAGACGCATCAGCGAAAATAGCCGCTTCAGCGCGATGCCGTCGCGCGGGGCGAGATTGAAGGCGGTTACGATTTCCTGAATGCGATGGGGCCACACGCCGCGAGACAAGGCGTAATCCAACATGGAACCCTCTGCCGGGCTCTCATGTCCGATGACGAGCAATTGCTCATAGCGGCTGGGATCCAACCCGGCCGCGAGATTGACGACGTGAATGCTCGGACCGCCGACATTCAGGCGCCCGATGACGCGTAAAACTCTAATTTTGTCTTGTGCTGAATGGGAAGCCATGGACTCACCTCCCGGTCGATGAATAGCCGGTGCCAAATTTCAAATGTCAGCAAGGCCCATAATCGGTGACCATGATCGCGTCTGCCTCCGATATGTTCGTCGATGAGCAGCCGCAGGTTTGGCTCTCTGAAGTAGCCGCGTTGTAACGCCGCGGGGGACAGTAAAGTGTCGCGCAGAAAATCCTTCAAGCTCGTGCGGAACCATTTTCCCACCGGCACGCCGAACCCGTGTTTTTTGCGCCAGATGATTTCGTCGGGCACGAGTCCCTCGAGCGCGCGCTTCAGCACGTACTTGGTCGTCATGCCCTTGAGCTTGAGCTGTGAAGGGATGGTCCATGCGAACTCCAATAGCCGTTGGTCGAGAAAGGGGCAGCGAGCCTCCAAAGAGTTTGCCATGGTCATCCGATCGGTCTTGACCAGCAGGTCGCCGGGCAGGTAGCTGATCATGTTGACCCTAAGCAGCTGGCCGATGGGATCGTTAGCTTGGCGCGAATCGAAGTAGGAGCGAAAGTGCTCTGTTGGGTCTAACACAATGGGCTCGATCAATAGTTCGCGCACAAGTTCGGGCTTAAAAATACCGACCCACCCGAGATAACGCTCGGGCAGGGGCAGCGGCGCGCTATCGACAAAACGTCGGGCGCGGCGCACAAAACCGTTGTACGAAGTGGACTCCGGCAATGCGTGAACGAACCCACGGGCAGCGCATCGGAGTAACCAGGGAGCATGCCGATAAATTTCCGCGACGCGCGCCGCGGCGAAACGCTCGTAACCGCCAAACAGCTCATCGCCGCCATCGCCGGTGAGCGCCACCTTGACATGCTCGCGGGTTAGTTGGGCAACGTAATAGGACGGGATTGCGGAAGAATCTGCGAACGGCTGATCGTAGTGCCAAACCAGCTTCGGCACCAGGTCGATGGCGTCGGGTTTGACCATAAATTCATGATGATCCGTGCGGTAGCGATCGGCGACGATGCGCGCGTATGGTAATTCGTTGAAAGACGGATCATCGGAAAAACCGATGGCGAAGGTGCTCACCGGATGACCGAGTAGGCGGCTCATGACCGCGACTACCGCCGCCGAATCAACCCCCCCGCTGAGAAAAGCGCCGAGCGGCACATCGCTGATGAGACGAACTTTCACCGCTTCCTCGAAATGCTCGCGCAGCTGTGCGAAGTATTCCTTCTCGGACAGAGCCGGCTCAGCCACCGAATCTTGAGGCATTTCCCAGAACTGGCGGATCGCGACCTTGCCGTCTTCGACGCTCAGCACGTGCCCGGGTGGGAGCTCATAAATGTCCTCGAAAAGAGTAAAAGGGCTCGGCACGTAGCCGTAGGCTAAATAGAGCGGAATCACCGTCCGATTCACCCGAGCGCGGACCGACGGATGAGCCAAAATCGCTTTGATCTCAGAGCCGAAGATCAAGCGGTCGTCATCTTGATAATAGTACAGAGGCTTCTTGCCGACTCGATCTCTCGCCAAAACCATCCGCGGCTGTGCGCCGGCGCCACGATGGCCCGCGCCTTGGCGACGGTCGTGGATCGCGAAGGCGAACATACCGCGCAGCCGTTGCACACAATCGACGCCCCACTCTTCATAGGCGCGCAGAATCACTTCTGTGTCGGAGCGCGAGCGAAAGCGATGGCCGCGTGTCTTGAGCTCCTCGCGCAACTCCACGAAATTGTAAATTTCTCCGTTAAACACGATCCAGCAATCTTCCGCTTCATTGGCGATGGGCTGCTGTCCGCCTTCGAGATCGATAATACTGAGCCGGTCCATGCCGAGAACCGCGTCGTCGAAAACCACCGCGCCGTGGTCGTCCGGACCCCGATGAGTGAGGGCCGCATTCATGGGTTCGAAAACCAAGGTCGACGTTTGAATGTCGGACTTGCCGTGAAGTTGTACCCACCCACAGATGCCACACATGTTTGTTCCCTCCGCAGATGTTTGCTTTACGCCAGTGATCTCAACTGAGATATCTGGCCGCAGGCTTCCTCATAGAGCGAAATCGTTTCCACGGCCATTCTCTCGGCGGTAAAGTACCTTTGCACGCGCTCGCGTCCTTGCCTGCCCATTCGTTGACGACCGACCGGGTCGCTGAGGAGCTGGGATAAAGCTGCGGCGAAGGCCGCAGGTTTGCCTGGCTCAACGAGCAAGCCAGTCTCGCCATCGACGACGATTTCCGTAAGCGGCGGAATTCTACTCGCGACGACGGGTTTTCCCATAGCCATCGCTTCAACAAGCACTTGGCCGAAGCCCTCTGAACTGCTGGCGAAAGCGAATACATCAAGAGCGCTCAGGAACGCGACTATATCATTCTGAAAACCGACCAATCGGACTTTCTCTCCTAATCCTAGCCGATCGATTAATTGACGTAGGGTTGCGCCGTATCCCCAGGGATCGTGGCCGGCGATCAGCAAGCGCGCGCTGGGAACACGCTTGCACAACTCCGGCATCGCCTGAATCAAAAAATCATGGCCTTTTCCTGGCTCGAGGCGTCCGATGGAACCGATGACAGCATGATCATTGAGCCCCCACTGCTCTCTGAGATTCACCCTAGATTCAGAGAACTTTTCCGGTTCGATACCATAATGGATCACCCTAGTCTTGTCTGGCGGCATACCCCGCCCGACTAGCCAATCGCGGACCGCATGGGAAATACACAACATCACGTCCGCTCGCCGCCATAGAAGATTGAAAAGGGGTAGGCTCCATCGTCCCGACCAATCCTCGCTATAGATCGCATGCACCGAGCAGACCCAAACTAATTCAGGATGGAAAACTCGGGCGAACGCGCCGGCGAAATCGGCGCGCGGCAAATGGGTATGCAAGATATCCGGCCGTTCTGCCCTCAGGACTCGCGCGATCTTACCCAGAAAAAAGGAATCGTACCGGCTATCGGCTTGTAAGTTGATGACTCGGATATCTTCCTCCTCAAAATCGAGGCGAAGAGAACGGCTGTCTTTCACACGCTCGCGCAAACAGGCCACGACAATTTCTACATTTTGTCGCTTCAGGTAGCGGCAGAGCGTCAAAAGATGCATTTCGGCCCCACCTGTAGAAAGCGTATTGATCAAATGAAGAACTTTCATCAGCAACCTTCACCCATGACTAACGGACCCTCGGCCTATCTCGGCGTCTGCTGTCAACTTCACCCTTGAGCAGCACATTAAACTTCCAACGCAATGGCAGGCTGCGCAGAACCGGCACGCTTTCACACACGCTGAGTGTTCTTAGTGCAGCCGCGGGCAGCTTCATTGTCACTGGGACAAAAAAGGGGCGCCAAGCGATATTCTGGAAACCCGCGGTCTTCAACATATCCATCGCATTCGGGATAGTGATGCGTCCCCGCGGATTGAGGTCAACAATGATTTTTTTTCGAATGTACGGCCGAACTCGCTGCAGTAACATTTGGGGATCGTTAACGAAAGTAAAAAAAGCTCCCATGTACGAAATCGCCGCATCGATAGGCTGAATTAGAGAAACTTGATCGACATCTACAGCGAGAAAACTGGCCGTCAGCTCCGCCCCCGAGAGTCGCCGTTCCGCCACCGCGACCATGCTTGGAGATATATCCAGTCCTCGATAGTGGAAACCCTCTTGAACAAAAAGCTGGGCCAAATAACCGTCACCGCAGCCAAACTCCACTATGGAATCTCCCACGTGAAGGGCTTTTCCCCAGGTGGTTGCAAGAATTAACCGCCTGTGCATGTCAAATGCCAAATTCGCCCACGTCCGCTCGGCAAATCCCTCAGCCAAGTCATTGTATTTCTCAGCCGCCCCTGCATTCACGACAGCGATCCTCCTGAAATAAGACAACGCTCAGCCACGCTCGCCGATTGCTCAAGAGGCGCCCATTTGATCATTCTCACAAAGCAAAACAGCAAAAGCCGTCCCTTCAGAGGCAATAGATCATAATCATGCAGATAAACGATCTGGTAAAACTGATCGCCCTCGCGCCTCGCTTTGTGGCCCCATTTGAACCATTCGCCCAGACTACAGGTCGTGGGGAGGCAAAGGAGCCGTCCGCGAGTATTGGAATAGCATTGCGGTGCGCTAAGCCAGCGGTTATTACGGCCCGGGTCCAAGGTCTTCGGCCTAGGAAACTGAGCCGAACAGTCATAGACGAAGCCCAATTCCACCAGAGCGTCGAGGAGCGCGTCGTTTACAAACCATGAACCGGCGGTAAAGCCTTTAGGCGGGAAGCCGAACTCCTTTAATGTTTCAAAGTCTCTGCGCAGGCAATGGATGACGTTCGCTTTGCTCAAGTCATCGCGCTTCTCGTGCTTTGCAATTTTCATCCCCGCATAGAAATGCGTATGCTGCGCAATCTCGTGGCCCAAAGAGCCAAGCCATTGCACGCGCTCGGATATGCTTTTGCCGGCCACCGCCGCGGGAAAAGGGTAAACAAAGAACGTCGCCTTCATGTTATGTTCCGCCATCCACCCGGCAATCCGCTCGACCTTCTTCCAAACACGTTGTTCGTGAAGTGTTTCGGCGTGGAACGCCAGCGTGATGGAACTCATGAAGCTTTTGTCTTCAACTATCCGCATATCGATCACAAGCGTCACCTGTTCATGTCATCCAGGTTATCATGCGATTATTTTTCAAAGCGGGTAGCATACGCAACAAACTGAATCGAAAATGGGCAGACTCCTCGTCTCGACCAATCCTCACTATAGATCGCATACATTGAACAAACCCAAGCCGCCGAAGGATTTAGTAACCGCTCAAAAGCTCCGCGAGATCTGCGCGAGGATTCTTCCGAAGCTCATCGCGGTGGCGACGCACGCGGCACCCGAAAAATGGTATTGCCAATTAGAATGAGAAAATAAATAAACGCCAAAGTGACCAAAGCCTGAGGCCATTTCTCAATCGATAAAAAACAAATTTGTAAGGCTGAGAACAGCGCGATGGCATAGATCGCAATGTGCAAACTGCCATGACGAAACTTCACGTAAAGTATTTTGAGCAAAGCACCGAAAAGCAACATGACGAGGACCACCGCGGTAAGTCCAAAGTTCAAATATGCATCACCAATTAATGAGGCATTCACTCCCCACTTTTCCTCTTTGCCAAATCCTACGAGCATGTCGATAATAAATACTCCCGCACTCCTTCCGGAAATAGGGAGAAACGCGCTCAGAGGCCAGGTCAGGGAACCATAGAATGTTTGACCATTAAGAACCCCTGGACCAATAATGATCGCCCCCGCTAAGCTATGGAGCTGGCCGAGATCTGTAAAAATACTCCCCTGGAGATACTCCCAGAGTCCGGCCATAGACAAACCTTCAATGAAGGCACGACTGCCGAGCCCGCCACGATAGAGTGAGCCGACATATGATAACCACACCGCAATTACCGCAATGACAGATGCGATCAAGCTACTTACAGGTCTTATTGACAACTTCGGCCAGCTTCTTTTCTCCCGAGTAAAGTACCACAGCATAACTAACCCCACTGCCAACGAAAACATGGCCCTACCTCTACCGCCCAGTACCCAATAGAGCATCGCAGCTACGGTTATCGGCAGCAGTGAGAGCCATTTGTGGCCACGGCTTAGAAAGTCGGAAGAAATGAGAACGCTACCGGCTATCAACAGGTAGGTTAGAAAGAAGTACTTTCCCGTCCCTTCTTGTATAGTTGTCTCACGAAACCCTCCGCTCGCAATCACACCCAGTGACGCGTTCATCAAAACAAACGCCAAAAGTGCCAGAAATCCAACTAGCATCCCCACCCACGATGCATACCTTACCCCGCCTGTTATATGGAACTTTACGGATACTCCTGGATTTGATCTCGGTTGCGTAGCCAACCAACCCAAAACAATTCCTAGAACACCTAGCAACGATAAAGCGTGGCCCCACGCCCAGTCGTCATCCGAAAGTGTCATCAGTTGAAAAAACATCCGTGCTTCATCGCCGGGCTCTACGCCACTTAAAAGCAATATTCCCGGCAGAAAGAAACGAACAAAACCGACCACCAGAACCAGGCAAAGAGGATTGAACGGGTCGCGCCAAGCCAGCACAGAAGTCCTCAATGAGATCAACATCGCTGCATAAGCCGCTGGAACAAAATATGGCAGATACGATGACTGCCCTGACCGAAGGACAACAATTCCAAAGAAAAAAGACGAGGCGACAAACCAAAAACACGCAACGCCCCCCGTTAGGACTTTCACCTCCCGAAATAAGCCTTCCTCTAGGCTTCCCTGAGCAGTTCTAAGCATACTTGGATCTTAACGGTTACGGATTTGTCTTGGTACAACCGAGTGCAGCCTTTGAGTAAATCGCTGACTCAAAAATGTTGACCAGGTTTTGGGCGAGTCGATCAATGCCATGCATCGATTCCACCCGCCCCCTCAGATACATCTCCATCACCAGTCGCTCATCTCGTGAAAGGGACAATACCCATTTTAATCGCTCTGCTAACTGCTCCGCCTCGCCGTAAGCGTAAACAAGGCTATCCGCATAGTTCCCCAGTGTTTCCCTAAACCCCTCGTTCGCGACGACGCATAAACGGCCGCAAGCCATCGCTTCCCAGACAACTTTATCGCCCGAGCCGGTCGGGGTCATGTTCACGTTCACAGCAGAGCGGCGGTACCATTCGGGCAGGCGGTCCATAGAAACCGCCGGCTCCAAGTGTACGGTTTTTTCAAGTCCTAATTGCTTCACCAGTTGATGCAGTGAGCGCACATACGGCTCGTCGCGGGAAGTCGCGGGCCCGCCGACAATCGCAACGCGATAAGGCTGCTGCCAAATTTCTCGCAAAATCCCAGCCGCCTTGATTAGCGTTGGATGATCTTTCACTGGAGAAAGCCGACCGACGCAGAGTATCAAGGGTATGGGTTCCGCCGTGATCTCAGCCCCCGGCGAAAGTAAGCCCGTATCGATCCCTTGGCCGATTGCGATAAATTTATCGCGCCGGTAGGGGTAAGCATTTGACACGCTCGCGACCATGCGAGCAGAAAGCCAGTGCGCGACCCGCAACATCCAGGTCAAGTTTAGATGCGCATACCAAGTGATGATGGGAATTCCCATCGGTTTAAGGATCGGACCTGCCATGACGGTGAACAACGGCATCATGTGAGAGAAACAAACATCCACGCGTTCTTCGCGTAAGGTACGCGCTAGGATTCTATAAAACTCAAACGCCCGCCGCGGCTCATTGTATCCCTTCTCTTTACCCACCGAATAGACCCGCACGTTGGCCGGCATCTCCAGGCGACCTGCCCGCATCGTGATGACATGGATGAAGTCTACGCGCTGCGCCAGCGCGCGAATCCATTGCGTGGTGAAACCCAATATGGGATCATCAGCGTCCGTTGCAAGATTAAACAGTAGAAGCCGCATGTTTCACCTGCTCGGCCGACGATGGAGATATCTCAAAGATCCGTCTGTATCCGTCGATATAGGCTTCGGTACAGAACAGACGCTTGGCAAATTCTCGGGCATGCTCCCCCATCTCATGGGCCTTGGCGGAATTTTCGAGGACCCAGCGGAGTTTCTCGGCCAGCGCTCTTTCATCGCCGGGTGACACCAAAAACCCTGTATTGCCTTCTTCCACCACTTCCGGAATGCCCCCCACACGACTCGCAATAACGGGCGTGCCGGTGGCCATCGCCTCTATGACCACTCTTCCCAAACCTTCAGATGCAGACGGCAGGACAAACACGCTGGCTTTCTGCATCCAGCTCGCCAACTCCGCCTGCGGCATGGCTGCTATAAACTGCACCCGCTCATACATGCCAAGTCTCTCGACGTGCTGTTTCAAATCCGCCGTGTAACTCTTGTTTTCTTCACGTCCCACGATAAACAATCGCGCTTGTGGAAAATCCTTCGCAATCGGAGCAAAAGCATTGATCAGATGATGAATGCCCTTGAGAGGAATCAAGACACCGGCGTAAAGAATGATTTGGGAGGAATGGTTCGCTCTATGGATGCCGGCCTGGACAAAAACGCTGATGTCGGTCCAAGGAAGGAGTTGAAAAATCGTTTTCCCAGGTGCGCGGCGTGCTAGTTGCTCTTTGGTAAAACTGGAAACCGCTCGCAACCGATCGGCATGTTTGAGCGCAAAACCAGCGGCATAACACATGAGAGACCGGTAAAGCCCAGGGAACCATATACGGCGTTGCATGAACAAGCTTTTTTCGAAATCGCCATGGGCTTCCACAATCAGCGACACTCTGCAGCCACCCCAACCGGCGATTTTTTTTGCCAAGGCGGCGGCAAACCCTTCGTAAGGACTCTGCGCAACCAACATTCGAACCCCGTGGCCGAAGATAAGCCAGCAGGCAAGCAGAGGAGCTATAAGAAAAGTCTCGACGTAACGCAAAACAGGCAAGGGAAGTTGTGGCAGCAGGTAGAAGTGCGCGTTCTCGATGAATTTTCGCGGATAAAGGTCCTTGGAGAATCCAATGACGAAAACCTCTCCCAACCCACTCAACGCTTGAAATTTCTTCCGGCTGGTCTCATCCAGAGGCCGCGAATAGCGCGAGCCGCCGAGAAAGGCGATTCTTACTTTTACCCTGCACGGCGTGTCGCCGCTTTCACCCACCGAATCGGCTACTAGATTGTTGGCTATGCTAGCCTCACCTTCCCTATTTACTATGAGACTAAGGTGCGTGTTCGCGGTTTTCGGCCAGCATGGTCTGAGCCGTATCAAATATTTGCCCATAGCCCCTCACAAAGGTTTCCGTGGAAAAGTAACGTTGCGCGAAGTCGTGTCCTTTCTTACCCATCTGCTCGGCTTCCCCAGGATGTTCCAAGAGCCATTGTAACCGCTCGGCAAGCGATGCCTCGTCGCCTGGCGGGACGAGGAAACCCGTGGAGCCATCCTGGACCATTTCTTGGATACCGCCTACTTTACTGCCGACCACGGGCGTGCCTGTTGCCATCGCTTCCACCACCACACGCCCCAAGCCTTCCGACAAGGACGGCAGCACCAGTGTGCACGCCCTACCCATTCGCCTTGCCAGCTCTTCCTGCGATACCACGGATACGAATTTGACGCGCTCCTTCAAGCCAAATTGCTCAACGTCTTCTTTCAACCCGGCGGCATAGGCTTTATTTTCCTCGTGTCCGACGATCACCAAACGAGCCTGCGAGAAGTGGTCGGCAACGCTGGCGAAAGCTTTGATCAGGTGATGAACGCCTTTGCGCGGGATCAACACACCCGTATAAAGGATTTCCGGTGCATGGGTATTTCTTTCGCTTCGACCCGTTTCGAGGAAAACCTCTATGTCGGTCCAGGCAGGAAATTGAACGATGGGTCGTCCGCGCACCCATTGCTCCAGTTGGCGTCGAGTCGAGTTGGAGATCGTCCGCATGGCATCGGCGTGCTTGAGCGTAAACCCCACGACATGGCGCATGAGAAAACGGTAAAGCTTGGGAAACACCACGCGGCGCTGCATAAATACGCTTTCTTCAAAATCCCCATGGGTCTCGACAACGAGCGCGACTCGGCATCCCACCCAACCAGCGACTTTCTTTGCCAGAGCGGCGGCAAACCCCTCGTACGGGCTTTGGGTGACGATAACGCGAACCCCGTGACGAAAAATAACCCAGCAGGTAAGGAGCTGCCCCAATACGAACGCTTCCATATAACGAAGAGTTGACAGGGGAATCTGGGGCAAAAGATAGAAATGTGCGTGCTCCGTAAACCGCCGCGGGTAAACGTCCCGTGAAAACCCGATAACGAACATCTCTCCAAGTGGCTTCAGCACACGGAACTTCTTCCTGTTAGTCCCGTCAAGGGGGTGGCTATAGCGCGCGCTGCCTAGAAAGCAGGCCTTAACCGCCATGATTGACTCCCGCGAGAATGTTTTTATAGGCCGGTATCAGGACAGACCAATCAAGTTTTTCCTGCGCATAGGATCGCCCCGCATTTCCCAATTCGGCCCGTCTTTCGGCCGACCGCGACAACTCCACTACAGCTTCAGTAAAATCTTCTTGAGATTTACAGACGACTCCACAGCGCGCATCCAGTAACACAAAACTCTCGTCCAGATGAGTTGAAACAACAGGAATCCCGCAGGCCATAAACTGGGCAATTTTTACGCTGAACCGACCGGGAGGAGGCGTCCACGTCCTGGGATACACGCCGATGTCGACGTTCGCGAGATAGTTCAGCATCTCTGAAAAAGGAACATAACCAAACAATTTGACCGACGATTGGTGTCCCCGAGCGACGTGTTCTTTTAGCGCTTCACTTGGCACACCGAAAAGCCAAAGCTTAAGCCGCGACTCTGATTTTCGCGCGTCGTCGAATGCACGGAAGAGAAAATCCAGATCATCCTGGTCGCTCCGCCGTCGATTCGATCCGTCGGCAGCCATGGTCAACGTGGGAGCATGATACCCAAGGATCACATCATTTTCGTTTTTGAACTCCCTCCGGATCGCCGCCACTTTTTGCGGCTCCGTTTTGCCGACGGGGACTCCCTGTGGCACGACGTGGATGGGGCGCACCACACCCATTTGTTCGAAGATGCTTTTTGCTTTTTCGGTAGTGACAACGACCGCTTTAACTTGCGGCAGGTTGAGTGCTTCAACTTCCGCGGGCGAAAATACCGGATCGTCGATGTCGACCACCACGCTTTGTTCTTTCGGCCATGCGGCGATCTGATCACAACTTACTGTGAAAAGGGTCTCGTACTTCCGGGCTAAGTATTTAATCGCGGCAGGGTAAATCAGGCGCCGACTGAACAAATTCCACACGCGAAATTGCACGCCGCGTATCACTCGCTGGCGACTCAAAGTCACCTTACAAAAGTCAACCACGGACGAGAGCCTCGGAAATAAGTCCGCATATCGAGGATTCGCATGGTGCGGAAACCACAGTGTAAAACATATAGCTTTGCTATTACTTGTCATTGCTAGTGGCCTACTGAACTCAACGCGGTCTTAAGGGCATGCGGGTTCGATTGGCGCAGCCCCAACCGATGTCGCATCGGCCGCGTTCTCTCTAACACTTCGTGTGTGATCTTGCGTTTTACTTGCTTCTTCAGAACTTCAAATCGCCACCAAAGATATTTCCGTCTACACTCCTCTGTTGCCTTCAGAACATGGCTGGCATCAGTCACACCCAAACGGCGAAACTCACCGTCAAGCAATTTGTAGTTTCGTTTACATTCGTCGAGTTTGAAAGCTTCCTGCAAAGAGTAGTTCTCACCTTGGGATGCCAAAATGGGTATGGGGGTTTGATGAGTCGCCATAATCAGTAGCATCCACAACGGGATAGCGCTTCGAAATGGGTTTATAAATCAGCCAGCTGTCGTAACACGGCCGTCCATAGCAAACGGAGGGACGTGATCATACAGACCCTTTGAAAAAACAAAATAGTCTATGCGCGCTCTCCACGTAGCTTCCCATGTTCCAGGACATATTCTCGAAGTCTTATCTCCCGCTTTACTATCGAACTTGGGAAACTGGGGAAATTCCTTGGCGCGGTAAAACGCTGCGCCCTCTCTAGAGATGGCGATTAAATTTATGGATTGCCGGCCCCTTCAGATCCTTTGTTCGAAAGCACGTTCTAAACCTCGCATTATCGCGGAAGGATACAATAGACGATAATCTACTTTCAGTGCTCGCATAAACAGTAACATGGAATCCGCAGTATGGAATCGCGATGCTTGCAATGCCAGGGACGCCAGCTTTTTTGCCGCATCCCAGGAGATTTCTCTGCGCACTTGAGAGTTGATATTGTTCTCCTCGACAAAGTTCTTGTGAAGTCGTTGGATAAGAGCCGCCGTCAGACGAATTTGTTGGGGATCTTCAATACGCGGCCCTACTCTCATCTGCCGCAATCCGGCCACCGCCTCTATAGGTGAATCGATGGTCAAGACTTCTTTAATGTAAGAGGCCAGGAGCTGGACGTGGCGATCGTTCCTCACTTGCAACCCGCGTTGGTGAGTGCTGCCGGTCCAAGCTCTGTATTTGAGCAGGACCTCTGGAACATTTCCAAATTCAGTAACGGAACTTGCACGGAACCAGAGATCCACGTCCTCAGTATGCACCGCATCGGGTCGATAGAAGTTCAGGCGTGTCATAACGTCGCGGCGCATCAGGACAGAAGGATGGGCCACACACACACCAAAAAACAGAGTCCATTTAAGCATTTTAGGGCTCGTGGG
>DASYUV010000211.1:0-15171 GCA_036000865.1 Binatia bacterium
ATGACTAATTTTCCGATTTGGGCAGGTTGGATGGGGCAAAATTCCAGTGTCCCTGTAAGAACATTCAAGCCTTTACGGCTCATCGTGCAGCTGTGGCCGAAACGCGTCCAACTTTCCTTGCCGATGGCAATTGGTTTAAAACTCAGCACCCATGAATTCGCCAAAAGTTCGCTGCACCAAATTAGAGGCGACATAAAAAAGGAGGATTTCCGCATGAAGTTTAATTTGACGAGAGAAAATACGTCGCGAAGTTGTTTTCGCTTGGCTTTGCTTCTTGGTTTAGTGATCTTTGGAACTGCACCGGCATGGGCCATTGTAGTAACCAACACAGCGGATGCCGGGGCCGGGAGCCTGAGAGCTGCGATTGCAGCTGCTAATTCTGATGGTGTTTCCACGATCATCACCTTCGATCCAACAGTTTTTCCCCAACCGCCGGCGTTGCCTGGAGTCATTACACCGCTCACGGCATTGCCAAATTTAACGGGGCCAGGAGATACAATCGACGGAACCGGCGCAGGAGTCGTGCTCGACGGCACCAACTTCGACCCGGCTGATCAGATCGCCGGTCTAAGGGTACGGGCAAGTAATGTCACGGTCAACGGCCTGTCGTTTCGAAACTTTAGTGGTAACGATGCCATTGTAGTCGAGGGCCGTAACCTCACACCGGTAGTTACAGGCGTAATGATCACAGGTAATAGTTTTACCAATAACTTCAGAGCGGTGCGCGTCGATGGAGGAAACCAAAATAACAATACGACTGTGAATGCGAGCGTTGTAGGTAATATTCTATTAGACAACTTTAGAGGGATCACGGTTCTTGGTAATGTTGGTACCGGTGACGGTGGAAATACCGTAAGCGCTTTTATCGACTCCAACACAATTAAAGGAGCTCAAATTGAGCCGCTCGTTGGCGGGGATGGTATTTCAATCGGCGGCGCAAGCGGCATCGGATCGGGGAACACCGTCACAGCAACAGTTAGCAACAACACCCTCAATGATATTCCTGACGATGGAGTTGCAGTCTTTGGTTGCGGCAACAACGCGACGGGATCAAACAACACCGTCAATGCCGTCGTCACCGGAAATGTTATAAGGTATAAAAATGACAATTCACCACCGAATTTTTTAAACCAGGGCATTGTTGTTACTGGAGCGGCGGGAGAAAGCGATGCGCTTAGCTTCTGTTCTGGCAACTCGATCGTTTTTGAAATCTCTAACAATACTGTCGACGGTTTCAAGAATAATAACATCACCGTTTCTGGCGGGGATGAAGGGACCGCGAACAACGACGTTCAAGGTATCGTCGTAGGTAATACTGCTACGAATAGCCGCGGTAACCCTGGAGGTTCAAATCTAGGCGGGACCGGAATAAACGTCTCGGGAGGAAGCGGCACGGGGCATTCGGTGCATGACATTACCGTATCCGGTAATACGGTCAGAGGTAACCCTCGCCGGGGCGTCATTGTTAGTGGGGGTAGTGGCGACGGCAACTCTGTTACGGGAATTACGGTATCGTCTAATACCGTTGATGGGAAACCACCACAGTCTCCAGAATATTCGATAGTACCGGCGACAGATCAAGACGGAATTTTAGTCACTGGAAGCACCAACGCACTGAACTCTGAGCTATCTGATATCTTAATCGACGGGAATATCGCCAAAAACAATCAACGGGGGGGAATACGTGCGTCACAAGGCGATGTTTCCAATGTCGTTTCGCTATCTGGCATCACGGACAACATAGCTACGGGAAATTCTGAGGACGGCATTAGTATTAGAGTAGGCGTTCCGGGGCTCGGAGCAACCCCGGTTTCGGGAAATCAATGCAACAACAACGGGCAAGACGGGATTGACATAAACTCTTCCGGGTACAGCCTCTCGAACAACTCGTGCAGTAGAAACGTCGGCGACGGCATTAACGCAGTTGTTGGGAACACTAATGACGGCGGAAACAGCGGTCGTCGTAACGGCGCATGCAATCAGCCAAATTTTTGCTTTGGTACTTAGACGAGTTAGTAAGCGTAGGTTCTTGTGATGGTGGCGGCGGCCCTGGCTGGGCCGCCGCTCCTTAAATTCCCGTCTCGCTTAAATCAAATATTAGTGTCCCCGCGATCACACCGGACTGTCCATAAATCAAAAAGCGCCTCGCGGTCGTCGAGGGAACTTCGGACATAATTGGCCGCGTGCTGTTTTCCAGTTAAGCTGGTAGCCTTTGCGCCTAGTCTGTTTACCGAAGTAAACGCGCAGGGCCTTTTCAACAACTGACGAATCGTTACGCCTTTCGTCGGCAGCTCTGCGCTTGAGCTGTCGAAAAAGCTTGTCCCCAATCTCAATAGTCGTCTTCATATACAAAAAGGATGTTGGGATATTTTAGATAGGCAAAGACACTGCCATCGCCAGTTCGTGGGTCTCGTCCTTTATCTTCCGCGACCCAGCATGGTAGTCAACGTGGTCCAGTCTTCGATTCGAAAACCCGCGTTCACTTTGAGATCGATGTCGCCGATGCGCGGCTGGGGAAAATAGTTGCCGCGGGGATCTTTGACCAGCTCGGCCAACAAGGTGACTGGCAAACTCTATTTGCCTTCAGCGGTGAAAAGCCGATAAGCCCAATTATCAAGATGTTTTTGTGACACGCCACTTGACGCGTTTGGAATCGCATGGGGTGGGCGCCTGCGAACATGCAAAGCGATTATACAACGCGGATGTTATACGACGCGCGCGCCGACGCGATTACGATCGAGTAAGGCATCGTTGGTAAGAGCCCCACCACTTCCGGCCTTCGAAAGCGCGAATAACGGAATCGGGCAGCGGTGCGTTGAAGTCGTCCGGAATCCGGAACTTGCCATCAAGCAGTCCCAGCAGAGGCCGGCCGCGAGCCCTGGTTAATGGAACGAGCTTGGCGGCAGGCTTGCCGGCACGCGCGATGACGGTCTCCTCCCCGGACTCGGCGCGCTCGACGAGCTTCGACAATTCAGTCTTCGCTTGATGGATGTTCACCTGTTTCATGGCAGCACCACGTTAGCTAATCCTGTGCGACAGTCAAGCGCGTTCACACCCGGACGAGAGCCAGCTGTCCAAACGTGAGATCATTCGCCGGCTCGGCACCTCCGCAACGCAGTTTTATCGGCTATTGGATCAAACTAACTATAGCAAGTCCGTCGATCAAATCGTTTCTTTACTACAGGTTTTGGATTGCGAGGTCGATTTGCTAGTACGCGCCAAGAGCGCGTGAGAGAATCACGGACTTTGACGGAACCGGTGATCTATCGTTGCGTATCAAACGGATTTCGCAGCGACTACGCCAACCCTATACAGACGAAGGAACGCCAAAAGCGCAAAGTGACAGGCCACGGCCGGTCATGCGGAGCGGAATGCGAGGGATCTGCGAAAGATTTCTCCACTTGGTCGAAATGACAATACGATTTTGTTGGCGTTCCCTTCGACTTTGTTTAGGGCATGCTTTGCGGGGCTACGCGCAAGGTGCTCAATCTACCGCCGTCCTCGACTTAACATGGCAGTCGGCGTGGTCCAGTCTTCGATTCTAAAGGCAGGGCTGCGGAAAGTGGTTGCTGTGATAGTCTTTTTGCAGTTCGGCAAACATCACTCCTGAAAGCTCTTTGTGCTGATTGTTTCCGTCGGCGTTACATAATCTCCGAATTCCAGATGCAGCGTCATGCCGCGAGCTATTTTCGCCAGCAGGGTAGTGCCAAATTTGACAGGCGTTACCTCATGAGGTAACGTTTTTCGTGGGCAAGCTGCGGCGTGGCGGCTTTGTTTTCGTTTGGTGGAAGAGAGATCCACCCACCCAGGCATGCGCATGTCTACCGAGACGGCAAGCTGGTGATAACGTGAGATCTCGACAACAAGAAGGCGATGAAAGGCAGCGCAAAGAGGCGTGTTATCGATTTGATTGAAACGCTCCAATCGGAAGGAATGCTATGAAGATCCGTTCGGTAAAGTTCAACAATAAGCGGAAGATGTTCGAGATCAATGCCTCCTCTAAGAAATACGTCTTACCCTACATTAAATCCGATCCGGCGCCGACATCGGATAACCCGGTCACGCGGATTTATGTGGACAAAGAGATCGACAGCGAAGGATTTAGCTACGAACTGGCGTCGGGTGATATGGGAACCATCCATATCGAACAGGTTCTGGAATACAATAACGACCCGCATTATCTGAGAGATCAGCTGCTCTACAAATTGACTCTCGAAGCGCAAAGGCGGGTCGCCGAGACCCGGCTGTCCAAACGCGAGATCATTCGCCGGCTCGGCACGTCCGCGACGCAGTTTTATCGGCTATTGGATCAAACCAACTATAGCAAGTCCGTCGATCAACTTGTTTCCTTGCTACAGGTTTTGGATTGCGAGGTCGATTTGCTGGTACGCGCCAAGAGCGCGTGATTGCACCGAGCGGTCAGATTCGCAGAGCCTATGGCGGTCTATCCCTCTTCCTTTGAGACAAAATATAGCGTCAGGCAGTTGCGGCTTTACTCTCGATTGTGCAACTCACCGGCCATCCATTAAATCAAATCAAAAAGGGCGTCGCGGTCGTCGAGCCGAACTCCGGGTAGTATCCGGCCTCGTTCTGTTTTCCAGTTAAGCTGGTAGCCTTTGCGCTTCGATTGCTTGCCGAGGTAAACGCGCAATGCGCTTTCCACCACCTGACGAATCGATACCCCCTCGTCGGCAGCTTTGCGCTTGAGCTGTCGGAAGAGCTCGTCGCCAATCTCAATCATCGTTCTCATGTGCAGAAGCATATTGCGGTTTACATAAATATGTAACATGGCATAGGCGAGGTTTTTGCTTCAGGGCATGAACTTCGAGGAGATGATCTTTTGTCCCAGAGTCCCTCAGTTTTTCAACCTCTTCGGAGCTGTGTTATTCCTTTTGGCAGTTGTAGAGAAGTCTTGGTCGGCTTTATTTTGCGGTTTTCTCGGAATGCAGATTCGTTTGTCTTGTGGACTAAGGAATGCCAACTTCGTATTTGGGATTTTTTCGGCTTTCTCGCCCACGGCGGCGCTCCGAATTGATCTATGGTATCGAAGTAACCGGTGACGCCGACTTTCTGAATCGCACTTCCGAATCTCTGACATTGCTCGAAGCGCTTCCGGAATTCGAAACCATACGCGGTCATCTCCGGAAAATCCGGCAAGGGCGACGAAGTGGCATGAAAGCGTGGGCGGAAAAACCCACTTTCATCGTCGGCAAAGCCACCTGGCGCCATTCGCTACTCTGGTACGCCAGCGCCATCGCCCATGATGCCTATCACGCCAAACTCTATCTCGACGCGAAGGGCGATCATGAGGGCACAGAACCGGACGCCGACGCGTGGACCGGTGCCGAAGCCGAAAAAAAGTGTCTGGCGTTTCAACAACAGGTGCTTCTGGCGCTGAACGCCGACGAAACAATGATTGGTTACATCGAGAATTGCGCGCAAAATCCAACGTATCAAGGACGCAACAAAGGCTGGAGAAGCTGGCTAGATTATCTAAGACGCTGGTGGTAGAGATTTAACGAAACGTAACTTTCGAGGATTGAGGATCGAGGATGGAGGATAGCGATTCTCGATCTTCTATCTTCGATCCTCGACCATTGTAGAAAAGCATGCCCGAAGGCAATAAAAACTATTTCGATCCCAAAGTCCTCGCCGGGATCGCCAACCTCTCCCTGCGCGCCCGCTATGTGGTCGAAGGACTGATGTCGGGTGTGCACCGTAGCCGCGCTAAAGGCTTTAGCGTCGAGTTCGAAGAGCACCGCGAATACTCGCCCGGCGACGAAATCCGGCGCATCGACTGGAAAGCGCTCGGCAAGTTCGACCGTTATTTCATCAAAGAATATGAAGATGAGACCAATCTGCGCGCCTATCTGCTACTCGATAGCAGCGCGTCGATGAATTATGCCTCCGACGGCATCACCAAGTTCGATTACGGTTGCACGCTAACGGCTTCGTTGGCGTATCTCATTTTGAGACAGCAGGACGCCGCCGGCGTCGTGACTTTTTCAGACCGCATCGAAGCTTTCATCCCGCCGCGCGCTAAACGGGATTACTTAATCCAGATCCTCCACGCTCTGGAGAATCGCGGCCCGGGCGGAGACACCGACGTCGGCAAAATTCTCGACGAGATCGCCGGCCAGATCAGGCGGCGCGGGCTCGTTGTGCTGGTTTCCGACCTGCTCGATGAGCCCGCCGAGATCGTCAAAGGACTGCGCCAGTTTCGTTTCAAAGGCAACGATGTCATCGTCTTTCACGTCTTGGATCAGGCGGAGCTCGATTTGCCCTTCGACGGCAACATTCTCTTCGAAGATTTGGAGGCCGCGGACTTGAGAGTGATCGCCGATCCTCGCTCTATTCGAACAACTTATCGGGCAGTGGTCCAAGAATTCATCACCGAGATGCGCAAGCAGTGCCTCGATAATTCCATCGATTATCAATTGATCTCGACCACTACGCCGCTGGATCAGGCCCTAGCCAGTTACCTGAGTTGGAGGGGCTAAGCGAGGCATGTCGGTATTTTTTCTCTATCCGGCGCTTCTTTTCGGACTTCTGGCGGCATCGCTGCCGATCCTGATACACCTGTTGAATCGACGCAAATTGAAGCGCATCCAGTTTCCCGCGGTGCGTTTCATTCTGCTGTCGCAGAAGCGCATTTCGCGCAGCTATCGTTTGCGCCATTGGATTCTTCTAGCGCTCCGAACCCTCGCCGTGGTGTTTCTCGCGCTGTTGCTCGCCAATCCGATATTCCAGATCGGCGCCGGGTTATTCGCCGGCAGCGGTCCGGTTTCGCTGGTGGTGTTGCTGGATAATTCGCTCAGCATGACCTGGAGCGGTGATGGCAATGGCTTTAAGCAAGCCAAAGATGCGGCGCGTTTGTTGATCTCGGCACTAAATGACGGCGACCGCGCCGCGCTGATCCCGACGAACATCGATGGCAAAGAACCGTTCCGCCTCAAAGGGCAAAAGGATGTTCTGTTAAAAGAGCTCGAAGGTATCGAAATTGCCGACGGCACCGCCGATCTGCCAGTAGCGCTAAGCAAGGCCTACGAGTTGTTGGTCGAGCCCGCCGGCCAGAAAGAAATCCGTCTGATCACGGACATGGGTCTCACGGGGTGGGACCAATTTTCCGTTGCCGCTTTGAAACAGGTCGATCCTTCGATAGCGCTCAAAGTGATTCGTATCGGGCACAAACAACAGCCGCTCAACGGCACCATAAAAACCATCCGCCTGGCGAGCCAAGGCGTGGGAGTCAATTTGCCAACCCAAATCGAAGCGACAGTGGCGAACTTCGGCGATAACGAAATCAAAGATCTGCTCGTGCAACTGAGCATCGACGGTCAAAACCGTGAACAAAAACTCGCAACCGTCCCGGCGAAAGGAGAGACATCGGTCAAATTCCAAGCCCGGGTGAGCCAAGCAGGCGCGCATGCCGGCCAGGTGACGCTTAAGAAAGAAGGGCTCGCCGGTAACGCTGCGCTGCATTTCACTCTCGATGCTCAAGACAAGCTCAAGATTCTCGTCGTCGATGGCGACCCACAAACTTCGCTCGTGCAGAGCGAAACTTTCTTTTTGAGCCGGGCTCTCAACCCGGCCGGAGAGCGCGATTCCTCGCTTTTTCTACCGACCGTGATTGTGCCCGACGGCCTGAACTCGGCAACGTTGGAGGGCTACCAAGTCGTTATGCTGTGTAACGTCGCAGTGCTTTCGGACGGGTTCGCGACCAAGCTGCAGAACTTTCTACGCCAAGGCGGCGGCGTGCTGATTTTTGGCGGCGACAAATTTCAGCCGGAAAACTACAGTCAACGGTTGCCGCAAATCTTGCTGGCGGAGCTACGCGAAAAGAAGCTCGGTCCGGAGGCGAGCGGCGAGAAAATCGGCAAATTCGACATTGATCATCCGGCGCTGCAGAATCTTTCCGAAGACACTCTCCAGGAATCGATCAAATCGGCCCGCGTATGGGGTTATACGCGCGCCGCTGCGCCGGGCAAGGCCGCGTTGATCTCGTTGGCCAATGGCGACCCGTTGTTGATCGAGCAGAAGGTCGGTGCGGGCAAGTTAATGTTGTTCACCACGAGCGCCGACCGGGACTGGAGCGACTTGCCGGTCAAGACGGTCTATTTGCCGCTGGTGCAATCGCTGGCCCAATACTTGGCGGGCGGCAAACGCGGCGTGTTGGATGCAGGAATCCCCGTGGGTACGGCAAAAGAATTATCGCTTCCGCCCGCTTACGTCGGCAAGAGCTTGCGGGTGACCAAGCCGGACAAGCAGAGCGCCGAAGTTGCCATCACGGGAGAAAAAGATCGCGCCCAAGCGACCATCGAGGTTAACGACCGTGCCGGGATCTACCGGCTGACCTTTCCCACCGGCGCTGAAAAAGATAGCGGAACGCCGCAAATCTATGCGGCGAATCCGCCGTTTCTCGAATCTCGTTTGGACGAGATCAGCGCCCGTGAGCTCCAGGCCAAGCTCAGTCCGATCCGCGCCGAAGTGATTCCCGTTGACACCCTTAAAGACGGCGGCAGCCGCACGGACCTCGCTCTTCCCTTATTGGCGCTGCTCATTGTAACTTTGCTGATTGAGGGCTGGCTCGCACAGCGGTTTTGAAAAAATAATGAAACATGAAAAATTCCAGAATGAATTACTCTGCAGCAAGCTGCGGGATATCAATAGATCGTCACGGAAATGTTTGCCAAATTGTCACCCCCGAATGTTTTTATCGGGGGTCCAGTCCGGGTTTCGCCTGGATTCCCGCTAGAAGCATGCGGGAATGACGGAGTCGGATTGCGTTATGCAGCTAGCTGCGCGAAATTGACGCGCAGAGATTAAAATTTTTCGATCCGGCTCTCGATTTTTCATCTTTGATTTTCAGTTTTGTATTTTACATTCCGCCACGAGTAATGTTTATGGATCGACGCAAATTCATTCAAATCCTGTCCCAAAGTCTGCTTGGCGCGGCGTTTGTTCCACCCGTGGCCTTCGCCAATCATCCCAATGAAAAACGTCCGCTGCAATTCGTCTTTGCCCAGATCAAGTATCGTGGCGGCGATTGGAATCCCCACCCTTTATCGGTCACGCCGCTGATGGAAGAGCTGATGGCGCGCACGAGCGTCGAACCCGCCACGGTCAGACACGACATCATGCTGACCGATCGCGATCTTTTCAACTATCCATTTCTGTACCTGACCGGCAAGTACGAATTCGAACCGTTCAACCCGGAAGAAATCGAAACTCTTCGACGATTTCTTTCCTATGGTGGCTTTTTGTTGATCGACGACGCCCTCGGACAGCAAGGTTATGGTTTCGACAAAGCGGTGCGCCGCGAGATGCAGCGGGTTTTTCCGGGAAATGAATTCAAGCGGCTGCCTTCCGGCCATGCCGCGCTCAGAAGTTACTATCTATTGCGCCGCATCGGCGGGGTACGGATCGTCAGCCCCAACCTAGAGGGAATTACCGTCGGCAACTCCACCCCTGTGGTCTACTGCCAAAACGATCTCGGCGGCGCCTGGGAACGTGATCAATTGGGAAAGTGGACCAACGCTTGCACCCCGGGCGGCGAAGCACAACGCAAAGACGCTTTTCATTTGGGGATCAATCTTATTCTTTACGCCATGACCGAGAACTATAAAGAAGACCTGATCCACGTCCCGTTTATCCGCAAGCGGCTCACCCGGTAAGCGATGAAAGATCTCTACCTCATCGGCGCTGCGCCTAGCTGGCTGATCGGGCTTATCAGTCTCGGCGCGGCGGCGCTGCTCGTACAGCAGTTTTTCGCCTTAAGACAGCGGCTGCCGCTCGGCCAAACGAGTTTTCTCATCTTCCTGCGCGCGTGCGTTTATGCGGTCTTACTGTTCTTTTTGTTCGGCCCGGCGCTGATCGACAAGCGCGTGAATAAACTACGCCGGCCGCTGACGCTGCTCATCGACAGCTCGCAGAGCATGGGCTTTCCCGCCAGCGCCAAGACTACGCCCGGCGACAAACCGGGGCAAAGCCGGCTCGATCTCGTGAGAGAAAAACTCCAAGGCGGAAAAGACCCGCTGATCCAAAGACTCAATCGTGATTATGATCTCCGCGTGATCAGCTTCGGCACCACTTTGGACCCGATTGCGCCGGGCAGCATCGCGAACTTGAAAGCGCAAGCGCCGGGTAGCCGCTTGCTGGAGCTGCTGCAGACGGCGGCGCGCGACGGCGGCGCTCAATCCGGAATCGTTGTCTTCAGCGATGGCATCACCAACGGTGAAAGGAAATCGCTGGACGGCGCGCCACCGCTGCCGGTGCCGGTATTTACCGTCGGCGTCGGCGAAAGCGAAGGTTTCACCGACGTGCGCATCGCCAAGCTGGGCGCGCCCGAGTTCGCTTTTCGCGGACGCGAATTCAAAATCGATCTGACGATACAAGCCTCCGGCATGAAGGGGAAATCGGTGCCGCTGTTCTTCAACCGGGGCAAGAATCTTGTCACCACCCGCACGGTTGCCATCGACGCCGACTCCTTCGAGCAGAAGGTCACGCTGAGCTTCACGCCGAAAGAGCTGGGCACCCATGGTTTTTCCGTCAGCATTCCCGCCCAGCCCGGCGAACAAATCACGCAGAACAACCACAAGGATTTTAAAGTCGACGTCCAGCGCGATAAGATCCGCGTGCTTACTCTGTCCGGATCGCCGTCGTGGAACTATCGCTTTTTACGCATGGCGATGAAGCAGGATCCGTTGATCGAGCTGGTCTCCTTTGTCTTTTTGCGCACGCCCATGGATACCGTCGATGTGCCGGAGAGCCAACTGAGTCTGATTCCTTTTCCCATTGACGATATTTTTCTCGAAGAGCTGAAAAACTTCGACGTCGTCTTCTTCGACGACTTTTCCTATCGCGCTTATTTCAATCCGGTTTACTTGGAACGCGTCAGAGACTTCGTCCGCGACGGCGGCGGACTCGCCATGCTCGGCGGCTCGCGCTCTTTCGACAGCGGCGGTTACGGCGACAGCGCTCTGCGGGAAGTCTTGCCGGTGGAACTGGACGGCAAGGGAAATTATCAGTCGCAAGCCACCGTGAGCGCAGCTTTGTCAGCGACTGGCAAGGTCCACCCAGTCACGCGATTGTTGCCCGAGCCGAAGAGCAATGAAGAGGCTTGGAGCAAGTTGCCAGCACTGACCGGATTGAACCAGGTGCGCGGCGTGCGCGGCGAAACTCTCATTACCGCGGGCGGCGACGGCGTGCCGACGGCTGCGCCGCTCCTGGTTGTCGGCCGCTTCGGCAAAGGGCGCACCCTGGCGTTGCTCAGCGATGATGCCTGGCGATGGAACTTTATCGCCGTGGGCAACCGGGAAACCCCGCAGAATCATCTAAAGCTCGTACGCCAGGCGGTCCGGTGGCTGGCTCAAGAACCATCATTTGAGCAAGTGCAGCTACATCCCATCCCAAGCGCCCAACCAGGAGAAAAAATCGCGATCAAATTGAAGGTTCTGAAAGACGATTTCACGCCCACCCGGCAAGCGTCCGTACAACTTCGCGTCGTTAATCCCGAAGGCGAGCCAACGCTGGTGTCCGTCGCCGCCGACAGCGAAGAAGGCGAATACACGGGAGAGTTTACGCCGACCAAAGAAGGCACTCACCGAGTCGAAGCCGAAGCGAGCCTCGGCGGCAAAGTTTTAGGCAAAGACAAGATCAGCTTCGGCGCGGCGTTTTCTTACGGCGAAACCGACGACGGCAAACCGCGCCTCGATCTACTGAAGCAAATCGGCGAGTCGAGTAGAGGAGAATATTTCGCCATAAACGACTGGGATCAAAAAGCGGTGGAAAAGATTGCGGCAAGATTGGAAAGTGTCGCGCCGTCCGAGATCGTCGAACGGCGCCAAACGCGGCTGTGGAGCAATGTTTGGCCGTTCGCGATCATTCTGGCAATGCTCAGCGCCGAGTGGTGGATGCGGCGGAAGTGGGGACTGATATAGCGCTATCTTGATGACTGACCGATATTCGGATGCGTAAGCTCATGTGCTGTCCAGGTAGTCAGAGACACTGATTTCCGTCATTACCGCGAAAGCGGTAATCCAGGTTCGTCTGTTTTTTTCTGGATTCGAGCGGCGGCGCTACCTGGACTGGAATGCCGAGAATAATGTCGGGATCATGCTGCGAACCTTAGAGATACGATCATAATTAGCAGACGCAAAGCACCACCACCTACCGTGATTAAAACAGCGCGCGCTTTTCACCTCGCGACACTTGTGATCGTTTTGGTTTGCGTGCCCGGCCGAGTTTGGGCGTTTTGCCATGAAGCCGATGTCGTACAAGGAAGAGTTTTTACGGTGGCAGCCGGCAACGCGCCAACGCTTGCGCTAGAATGGTTCGGACACTCGACCTTTCAGATCACGTCATCCAAAGGCACGCGCATTCTCACCGATCCGCATGGCGCTTTCGATCTGCCTCGCCCGACTTTGCCGCAGCACATCGTTACCACCAGTCACCGACACGCTCCGCACAGCAGCGTCCATATGGCGCCGGGCACGCCGGTAATCCTCCACGGGCTTACGCCGGGGGGAGAAAATTGGCAGAAAATTTCCACGACGATTCGCGACGTGTCGGTGTACGTCGTTCCCGCTTTCCACGATAAAAGCCAAGGTATGCAGCGCGGCAAGAACGCGATCTTCGTCTTTCGCGTCGACGATATCTGTATTGCGCACCTGGGCGATCTCGGCCATATCCTCGGTCCCGACCAACTCAAGATGATGGGCAAGATCGACATCTTGCTCGTCCCCATCGCCGGCGGCTACTACACAGTGACGGCAACCGAAGCGCGCGAGGTAACGAAGCAGGTGAATCCCAAGATCGCCATCCCGATGCATTTTTGGTGGGAGCAGGCAGTGCAGGAATACACCCAAGGCAACGAGCGCGTAAAAACTTTGAACTCGCCCATTCTGAAGGTTTCTAAGCCGGAGTTGCCCCAACCGATACAGACAATCGTGATGCCGTGGACGCAAAGGTGATCACGTGCGACTTGACGCCTCGACATTGGCCCTCAATATCAAATGGCAGTCAAATGAAAATACTTTCTTAGAGGGTTGCGATGATTTCAGGTTTTTTCTCCAATACCTCCAACAGCCGCTGTGCTGCTTGGGTGGGTTCGCGCAGCCCTTGCTCCCAGCTCTGCACGGTTTTCGTTGATACGTTAAGCACGTGGGCGAACACCCCCTGGGACATGTGTAAAGACTTTCTAATTCGGCTGATTCGCTCAGGCGTGTAGGTTGGGGGCGGAGAAGGGACAGTAAATGTCTTGAGCGTTAACTCTCCAGCGGTAAACTTCTCCGCCTCTTCAAGAGACCTCTTTAACCGCTCAAACAAAGCATCTCTCTTTTTTATCGGCACAAGCTTATCCTCCTTTTGATCTACCTTTGGCCGCGTCTTTGATCCGGCTCGCTAATCTGGATAGGATTTTTTTCTCCTCTCGGCTAAGATCATCTTTCTCGTCCTTACCGTAAATGTCGAGTAAGAAAATCCAACTGCGTTCAGGAAGGTAGAGGTAAATGATTCTTAATCCGCCCCTGGTCCCTTTGCCCCGCTGCGGATCTCTGAAACGTATCTTTCGTAATCCCCCGCATCCTGGCATCACCGCACCAACTCCAGGGTTCCGGACCAGTACCTGCTGAAAGTCCCGATAATCCTCGTCTCCGAGGTAATCTGAAAGAGACGCGCTGAAGCTGCTCGACTCGATGAAAACCACTACCCTACACTGTAGGATAGGATGGTTTGACTGTCAAGCGCATGAGGAAACTGACATCGTCGATGTAAAAGGGCTTATGTGGAAGAAGTGAAGAATGGCATGGGTTCGCTTTCCATCGAGGTAATTTACATTATGGACGCCTTTGTTATAGGCGTCTCGCCCTTCTTTGTCGTCGGGAGGATTATACTAGGCATCTCTCCCGACGATACCGAAAACTAAATCGTCTGCAATCCCTGCGTGTTCTCTACGCCGGGTTGCATCTTTCTCCCGCTTGTTGTGCAGGTCATCCAGCCGATTGCTCATTATGCTTCACCTCCTTTCTGTTTTTTGGATGAAAAAAAGTCGCTACTTATTGCACGATAAGTGATTTGGAAATCCACCCTTCCATTCTGTTCTCGGACTGAACAAAGTACCAACTACGATCCTCTCCTTGAACGAAAAGCTTCGCGCCAGCCTTCAAAGTTGTCACGATGTTTCCTTGTGCTCCAGCCGTGTCGCGGAGATTGGCTGCCTTTGCTTTCACTGTCACTACTTGAGGGAGAACAGAACCGGTAGTTACGGACGATGAAATCTGCGTGAGCGGCTTAGATACCTGATGAGCTGGCGAATCGGACAATCGGACTTGCGATTCTTTCGATTGCATTAACGAGACTGATCTTTCCTGATGACGAAAATAGACGGCGGGAGTTTTCGAAGAGAGTTCCTTGACGGCCTGGAGAATAACTACACGGATGGCCTTCTCGACCGGAGTCTTCTGCCAGGTACCAAGCCCGGCTCCGCCCAAGAAGCCGCCGCCAATTCCACCAAGCGCGCCGCCGATATCGAAGTCATTAGCTTTGCCCTCAACCGTCGTGGAAAAGAGGATGCGTGACGTCTTAGCGTCTACGACTTGAATGATAATCGCTACGTGACTCTGGCGCAGACCACCCACTAAACCTCCAATCACCGCACCGGTCCAACCGAACCCACCCAACAACGCGCCTGCGTTAGCGCCGGCTGCCCCGGGCTCAAATTCACTCACCGATCCCTTGATAAGAAGATCAGCGCCCTCAACTTGTCCCAGGGGCGCACCTGTTTCGCGACTGATGCGACCTCCAGCGGCAAGGTCCTGCTCTTGAAGCACATCTTGGATCGTCTGCCGATCTAGAACGATAAAACGATTCGATTGAAGCAGCGCATCGCTGAGCATATCGGCCATGCCGTTGCCGATCTGCGCCGTATACCAACCAAAGCCTGGATACCCGACGGCAATCCCTTTTCCCTTTCCAGACTGATCAGTAAAGCGAGAAACCGCTACCCGAGCCTTGGGGCCGTTGTACGGCTCAAGCTGAGCCTGATCGATGCTTGCGTCCGTAGCTGATACCGTCTTAGCGGTTGGCTGGCCAGGATTCTGGATCATCTCACCAATAGGGGCACAGCCCGTTAAGATCAATGCTAAAACCATTACTGACCGATTCATAAGAAAC
>DASYUV010000212.1:0-19478 GCA_036000865.1 Binatia bacterium
GGCGGTTTGTCGATCGTATCGGCCCAGTGGGACTTCTTCGGCGTGATCCCCTCCGTGCATCTGCCGTCTAACTTGGTTGCGTCGAACGGGATGTCCTTGCGGACGGCATTATTGAATTCACGAATCGTGTGATTCAGCACGGCGGGCTCGATGCTGATCTTTGCGGCCAACTCGTCGATTGTATTCGCTTCTATCGGATGGGAAAACTCGTAGTAGCGCTTATTCAAAAGCGGCGTCGCCTTCTGGTCGTAGATCTGGTAAGCGATTGCGCCCGGTTGGCCGAGCACCGCCCAACCGGTCTTGGCATAGGTGTAGGAATGGCGCGCTTCGCCTTCATCAAAGAAGCGTTGGCCGAGCGAATTCACGGTAATCCCGTAAGTGTAACCGTAGCGATTCGCCTTGTTGCTGATCTCGACGTCGGGAAAAGTCGCGTCGATGGGCGTTGCGTGCGCGCCCTGCCAGTGGCCCGCCGTCTTGGCGCCCAGGTCGATCGCCATCATGAGCACTTCGCCCGTATCATGCTTGCTGCCGCGCACTTTCATCAAGTCGGCATTGGCGCCGAGATAGCGCGCGCGCTTTTCCGCGCTGGCTTGAAAGCCCCCCGCGCAAAGAATCAATGAGTTGGTCCGGATCTCGTATTCTTCATTAGGGTCGGACACCCGCACGCCTTCGAGGTGCCGGTCGTTGCCGAGCAGCGCTGAGACGCGCGACTCATAGCGCAGTTCGATGCCCATCTTGGTCGCAATCTCGCGCCACTGCATGAGCTGGGCCAGACCACCACCGACTCCGCCGGTCGGATGAATCACCAACCCCGGCTCGAAGTAGTAGCGCCCGTCGATAATAACGTAACTATCGATATCCCACTTGATGCCGACCTCGCGCATCCAGTGAATCGCCGCATTGGACTGCTGCACAACGACATTGGCGAGCTCTTTGTCGATGCGGCCGCGGGTCACGCGCTGTAAGTCAGTATGGAATTGTTCCGCCGTGTAAGCCGGCAAATGAAGTTTCTTAAATGTCGCTTCATCCAAATCCGGGATAAATTGGCGTATCTCTTCGGCGCCGGAAAACACCCAGCGAAACCCGGTGTGGGAAAACCGCGCGTTGCCGCCGAATTCCGGCTCGGGCGCCTTTTCGAGCATGACAACTTTCGGAGCGCCTGCTTGCTTGGCGGCAACGGCCGCTTCGAACGCAGCACTGCCGCCGCCAACGACCACCACTGGGACATTCTCAGTTCTCACGGTTCACGGTCTCCATCTTCAATGAATTATTACGGCGTGTAGATTATCAATTCTTCTTATACAGACTCTGGATGAACCCGGAGCTTTCGAGCCTGTTCATGAAAGAGTCATCGATAAGCGTCTCAACCCGCACCTCGGCGATCTTTGGATTGAGCTGGATCAAGAGTTTTTGCAGCCGCTTCATTCCCTCCACGCTGGTGCGCGGCGCGCGCTCATAGTTGGTGATCACGGCTTGATAGGATTCCTCGATATCGGCCGGATTGCTCAAGCGCAGGTTCGATGCCAAGAGCCGGCTTACCAGTTCCTTGTTGGCTGGATCGTTGATCATCGCGATCGCCTCGATCGTGGCTTTCAAATAGCCTTCGATCACCTGCGGCTTTGTCGCCGCCGTGCGCCGCGTCGTCACCATCATGTTCTGCGGCAGGGTCACACCGGCGGACTTCAAGTTATAAAGCAAGGTGTAACCTTTGTTGGCATAGACCTCGCCCATCGCGCCTCTAAGCGTGGTGGCATCGACACTGCCGCTCTCGAGCGCCAAGCGCCGGTTCATTTCAGTCCCCGGTATCGTCAGAAAAGCAATCTTCGCTTGCACGGGGTCGAGATTGAGACCTTGAAGCGCCAACATCGACACCAGATGCGACGTCGATCCCGGACCGCTGACCGCGATCCGCTTGCCGCGCAGATCTTCCGGCTTCTTGATGTCGGGGCGCGTGTTAAGGCGAAAGTCTAGCTTCTGATTGAAGTTGGCGATGCCGGCGAGTTCCGCGCCGCTCAGTCCGGCGTTCAAAAGATGACCGGGGCCGATGATCGCGGCGTCGATCTCACCGGCGAGTAAAGCGGCGATGGCTAAGGGATTGCGCGGCATAAGGATGAACTGCATGTCGACGCCATGCTTCTTGAACAAGCCGCGGTCCCGCGCCACCCAGACATGAGTCATGCTCTCGCTGGTCACACTGGAGGATAAATTGCTGCGAATCTGAGGAGTCGCGCTCGTCGGCCACGCGACGACCATCACGAACAGCAATAACCGCAGCGATGGACCTCGTAGCCCACGCTGCGATTCTATTCCAGTGACCAACGCCACGAGAAATGATCAATTGGCTAGGCTTTTTTCTCTCCCAGCGGCACCACATTTTCAAAGCCATGCTCCGAGATGTCGAAATAGTTGCCGTCGGGATCGGAGCCGCGGGTCTCGGCATAGGGGCGGCCATTGGGGCGTGGCTTAGGCAACTTGTTCGGATTGATCTTTTTCATTCGGTCGACGATCTTCTCGCCGCTCTCCACTTCGAAACCAAAATGGTACAAACCGTTCGGCGCGTTCTGCTCATTATTCGGTAGAATCGCCAGATTGAAGTAGCCGTCGGTCAAAAAAATTGCCCCGCCTTCCTCCTTGCCCTTGTGCAGCATCTGCATCTCGAAAACGTCCATATAAAACGACGCAAGTTTCCCTGTGTCTTCCGTCCGAATGGCCAAATGGCGTAGCTTAGGCATAGAACCTCCCCATTGAAGAATTTGTAATTCGCCTCACCCTTATTCCCAGAGGGTCCGAGTTGTCAAGGAACGGTTTCGGATCGGCCCAAACCGTTTGAAAATTTTCAGGGTCAACGTGGGATCTGCTCAGAGATAGAATGTCAACAGGCGAGAGGCTAGTGAATCTGCAACTCGATCGGGTCACGGTCAATAATCATCGGCAGCATTGCATCGCGAATCGCTTTCTCACTCACTTCGCCGAAGCGATCCTTGAAACGATCGAGCGGCACAACGGCTTTGGCCATGGCACGGTGGCCACCGGCGCTGCCGATATCGTCGTAGAGTTTTTTCATGATGTCGCCGGCGCTCTTGACGTAGCCGACATTGCGCACGCAAATCACCACGCGGTCATTGACTAGGCCGGAGACCACACTCCAATCGACGCCTTCGATTTGCAGGCAAAACTCCGCCATCTGCGGGATCACATCCTCGCGGCTGACATCGCCCATATGGACGACGGCCAGGCCGTTATCGATTTGCAGCCGGCTAAGCGCGCGCCCTAACGATTCGAGATCCTCCCGCGGCAAAGCCGGCCGCTCGATGCGCGTGATCATCGCCTTATTGGCGATGGGGTAGAGAAAATTAAAAGCGTTTAGATCAGCGAGATTACTGCCCCGTTCGAGAAACAGCGTATCGGTCTTGATGCCGTAGACTAACGCGGTCGCCAACCGCTGCGACGGCTCCATGTCCGCCGCGCGCAAATATTCGGTAAAGATGGTACACGTCGAGCCGTAACCGCTGCGCAAGTCAGCGAAACGCGCTTTGAACGAAGTTCGTTTGGGGTGATGGTCCACTACCAAATCCACTCTTCCCAATGGCCGGTCGAAATAGGGCGGTTGCACATCGACGAGAGCCAAACGGGCGCCGTCCTTGTGCAGATCTTCGTAGGAGATCTGGTCAATTTGAATATCCAACAAGCGAATCATGGCAAGATTTTCCGGCCGTGTGATGCTGCCAAAGGTTACAATAGGAGTCGTCGCACGATTGCGTCCGAGCAGTTCGCGCAAAGCCAGTGCGCTGCCAATGGCATCCGGATCCGGATCATGCTGCAGCAATATGTGAATCTTTCTGCCGTCGGCGAAGAGCGAGCGAATGCGCTCGACTTTCTTGATGTTCAGCGTGTCGAGGAGTTGCACCGCGCAAAACTCTTCGAAGATATCGGCCAACTGAAGGTGGCGAAACAATGGATCTGTGGATTCTCTATAGCCGTTACTGTCGGAAGTCAGCGAAACGATGGAGACCCTCTTGTCTAGACTTCTGAGCAGTCTGCAGATGTCTTCCCGATGGTCAGGGTTGCGGACAAACACGATCGCTTGGTCGACATGGTGCAGTTTGACCTTCTTGTAGGTCTCTGGTTTGAGCAGATCGCCTTGCCCGACCTTGCCGCCTTGGCGTTTAATGGCCCGGGCGATTTTTTCGTTAGGGACGAGAAAGCGCACCTCTCCCTGCTCTGCCGCAACGTTGCGCATAAACTGGAACAATAGATCGTCCTCACAAATGGCTAGGTATTGCATATGCGTACCTCGTGTGAGGATCTAGTGGGAACGTTTTGCAAGATGGAATTGCCAGATAGGCCACTGATCAGCACGGCCGGAACTCTATCATTTGGGTTTGGCCAATGCTAGGTCCCGAGCTTGAACCGTTGCCGGCAACACTTTATATGCTAACGATTATCAAAGAGAGTGAAACGCGAGCCGATGATTAACAGCGGCGAAAGAGGATTCAGGTTACCCAAGTTCAGCCACGCGGAGCGCGAGCGGCGCTGGTCCCGCGTGCGCGAGCGCATGCGCCGCGAACAGCTCGACGCGATCATCGGCTTTCCCAATCAAAGTCATTGGGACCAGTTTCAAGCCGACGTGCGATATCTGACGCATATCGGCGGCCATCAGACCGAAGTCGCCGTGGTGTTTCCGGTTTCGGGCGAGGTGACGGCTTTCGTGCGCGGCGGCAACGAAGTCGAATGGTGGAGCATCGCGCAGGACTGGGTAACGGATATTCGGCCGAGCCGACGTTCCTGGGGCGAGCCGGTTATAGCACGCTTGAGGGAATTGAATCTCGATCAAGCACTGATCGGCGTCAGTGGTTTGAGCGGCCTATTGCGCGCGCCGGAAGGAACCGTCGTGATCGGAATGCTGGAGAAAGTCAGAGCGGCGTTCCCCAGGGCAAATTTTCAAAACGCTACCGAGCTGCTGCAAGACGCCCGTTCGGTCAAGGGGCCCGAAGAAGTCGCCTGGATCGAGCGCGCCGCGGAAATCCTGGATAAAGTCGTCGCAGCGATCCTTGCGAAGGCCAAACCCGGCGTCATGGAAAACGACATGGTGGCGACGATCTGGCAGACGATCATTACCAACGGTGGCGACTATCCGTCGATGACCCATTGGGGCGCAGGGGCAGGCATTCCATGGGCCTGTCGTATCGCGCCCCACCGGCCGTTGCGGGCGGGCGATATGATTAACACGGAGCTGGAAGCGAAATATGGCGGCTACATCGCGCAAACCGTGCAGGCGGCATGTCTGGGACAAATTCCTGCGGAACTCAAACGAGCCTTCGACGTCAGCGTGCAAGTTTTCGACGAATTGGTAAAGTTCATGAAGCCGGGAGTATCTTTTGGCGAGGTCGTGAATTTCTATCAGAAGCTCGTGCGCGAATCGGGCCACACGCCCAAGGGAATGCTGCTCCACGGCCGCGGCATCGGCGAGGACCGCCCGCAGATCACCGGGGAAATCGATGGCGAGATCTACAACAGCTCCACTTACACGATGCATCTCGATTTACCCCTGGTCGAAGGCAACGTCTTTGTTCTCAAGCCCGGAGCCATGCCCGGCGATGCGCCGGATTCGATCCGCTGCGGCGACACGGTCGTGATCGAAAAAGGCGGCGCGCGCCGCTTGGGGAAACGAAATTTCACATTTCCTGAAATTGACTAGAATCATCCAAAAAAAATTCGCTACTTTTCCCCTAAATTGGTTGTGTTAAAGGGAAAACTATTACCCCTCTTTTTCAAAATTTTTCAAAGAGGGGCCAGGGGAGATTTTGGACAAGTGGTTGACGGCTCATGGCGGTTTTTGTAATTTTTCACACGCGCAACCGATTGCGTATCGGAGGATACAAATCATGCTCGCAGAAGTTCGTTTTGGTGTTGAAACCATCGACCACATAGCCATTCCCGTGCGCGATTTGGCCGCAAATGAAGCTTTCTACCTCAATGTCTTGGGCTTGAAATACAAAACCACCCGGCGCAATCCCGATGGCAGTCCGCGTCAAACCTACGTGCTCGCTGGGGAGAACATCATCGGCCTGCACCTGCCCAGAGTGAGCGCCGGAGCTTCTTCCAGCGCCGCGCCGCGAATCGGCGTTGGCGTCACACGGGAACGTTTCGAGCAGGTGGAGCAGAATCTCAAGGCGGCGAACCATTTGTTTCGTGGTCCCGTGGAGCACGGAGCAGACAAACCGTTAGTCCAGTCAATTTTTTTCGATGACCCCGATGGAAATCACCTGGAGTTTTGCATACGCCGCTACGAGCCTCTAAGCGAATGCATCAGCCACGTGGTCTTCGAAACTCGCGATCTCAAAAAATCCATCACCTTCTACACCGAATCGTTGGGCACCGCCGTTCCCATCGCTTGCGGTAATGAGACGATGATTCCCGTACAAAACGGTCAGATGATCGGGCTTGTTGAAGTGGTGGAACTGTCGGAGCGAAGCAAGAAACATGGGCGCGGCTGCCATATGGCCATGGACGTGCGGCAAGAAGACTTCGACTCGATGATCGCGCTCGTTGAACGTTACGGCGGCAAGACTCAGGGAGATAACCGCGCCGCGGATGGGCTCAGACCGGAAGGCGAACGCAGCATCTATTTCTTCGATCCGGACAATAACCGTTTGCAGATCACCGCCCACGCGCCCAATCAGAAAGATGAGCTGCTTTCCGATGAAGAAAAGTGGCGCCGCATCATCGCCAATCGCAAGGAGCAAGGCCGCGGCTTGAGCCGTTGGGAGACGGGCGGGAAAAAGATTCTCTAGAAGATCGCCATTAGCAGACATGAAAGCGACAGCATTGTACGGGCGACCGGCGGGTCGCCCGTATCCTCACAGCCATTGCCGTTAATTCGGTTAACGCTGACTGCTAAATCTTCGTCGCCAAAATCAACGTTGTTCCCGGCAATGTTTTCGGAATATCGCCGTGGCTTTGAATTGACGCGAAGCCCGCCTTTTTCAGCCAATCGGAATACTGCGATAGCGTCCAGCACTCCCCCTCCGGCGTGTGCGTAAGAGTGTAGACGGAGAAGCGCAAAGCGAATGTCGGTTCGGTGCGTTCTTCGTTCGGCACAAAGTCATTGACGACAAAAATGCCGCCAGGGTTGAGCGCCGAATAAGCTTTGGCAAATAACTCCTGATTGCCCTTAGGTGACTCGAAGCGGCAAAAGTTGCTGGCGATCACTAGATCGTAATGATTCGTTTCGATGGCGGCGGTGTGATGTTCGCCGTCGACGTAGCGAATCTTGCCGTCCAGTCCGCGCTTCTTGTTGGCCTTCCGGGCTACCGCGTTGACATTCGGCCAGTCGAGCTGAGTCACTTGCGCTGACGGGTCGCGGGACACGATCGTCATGCCGAAAATGCTGGAACCGCCGGCGATGTCGAGAACCTTGAGCCCTTTTCGTTCAATGCCGATCTTGAGCACGTCGCAAAGCGCCTTCGCTGCCGGCTCCGCAATGACGATGATACCGAGCACCAACTTCTCCCAGACTTGGAGCTCGGCGCTGGTGTCCATGCGGCTCAGCGGTTTGCCGGTTTTGAGCGACTCCTTGAGATGCGCCATGCCATCCCAGAGCGCAAGCGCGACGTGACGGAAGTCGCCGATGTACGACGGCTTCCCCTGCACCAAGAAAGCAGCAGCCGTCGGGGTCAGAAAATACCGACCATCGCGCTTTTCCACTAGGCCGAGGGCGGGCAGGCTATCGAGAACGATACGCGTCGCGCGCCCATCGGTGCCGGCCGCGCGCGCGATTTCATCGGCGGTTTGAAAGCCTTGATGAATGAGCGTGAAGAAATCGTATTCGATTGCGGCATCGAGGATCTGGCTGTTGGCGAAATCGCCCAATATGCGCATCAGCGGACGCGGTGAAAGATCTTGCGTCGAATCTGGCCCGGACATGATTAAGCTTTGTACAACCCTTCTTTTTTGACGTACTGATAGACGCCCTCGAAGAACCAGGCAAAGTAGGCCGTGCCCATGCGCAGGCAGTATTCCAAGTTAAACCCTGGTCGGGTTTCGGCCCTGCCTTCTTCGAGCATTTTTTTGAGCACCGTCCAGTCGAGATCAGCGTGCGCCATGACGCCGTCATGTTCCTCGAGATCCGCTTGGGCGTGCACCCGGAAATAGACGATCTTGTCTTCAGGCATCTTATAAACTTTACGCAGCGCGCCGCCGAAGAATCTCGCCCAGTGGCCCACCGCCTCTTCGACACAGAAGGACGCCCACCACTCCACCATGGTGCCTTCGTAGAGTACGCCGCGGTAATATTCGAGAAACGCTCGGCACTCTGCAAGCATCTCATACTCGATCATTTCATCGTTGGTCAATCCAAAGTTGCGACCCTGCTCGAGCACAATCTGGATATGACCCGGCGGCGTGGGATGGATCATCTCGTCAGCCACGTGGTTGGCAAAATGTTTTTGCAATTCCGGATGGCGTTTAAAGAAGGACAGGTGGCGCTGATAGGCGACGCCGTGGAAATTGTTAATCTCGGCGACGAACCCGTACCAATTTTGCCAAAAGATTTTGATTGCCTCCATCGGCAGCGTGCCATCGGCCATGTCCGAATGAAAGCGTCCTTTGAGCAGCCAGCGGTCGGCAATATCCATCAGATATTTTTTAAGATCAGCGACCACCGCGTCGGCTTCTTGCGGTGCGACTTTCTTGCCGGAAAAATCTTGCCTCCCGAGTCCCATGCTCTTCTCCTCTGCTAGCTAATAAAGTGCTCCGGGGTTAAGAATGTTGTTCGGATCGACCAGCTGTTTGATCTCTTTGATCACGTCGTACAAGCTGCCCAATCGATCATACGGCAGCGGTCCCTTCGTGCTCAGTGTCGGCGCGGTCCAGACAACGCCGCGTTCATTGCTAAACTGCTGCACCATACCCATCCATTTACGCAACTTCCCGACGTCCTCTTCATCGTAAGGATTGTAAAAGACGAAGTATTCTTCCTTGATCGCCAAATCGCGCGTTACGTAGCTGTCATGCTGCGGCGAGTGTTCGGCATCCCAAATGCCACTCTCACGTTTGGCAGCTTCGTCGAGGTCGTACATTTCTTTGAGAAAGGTCAGCGGATACATTTTCGACGTCACCGCGAACATGCCGGTATGGCGCACGACCGAGCCGCACCAGCCGCCGGGTCCCATGATGTGCCAGTCGGGCCAACCGTGCGGGCCGTACTCCTGCGCCTTCGCGCCCATCGACTTATCGGCGATCTCCGGCACATCGATGCCGCCCGCGTCATGATAGATTCGGCGCATCCGTTTTTCTTTGAGCTGAAGCTCTTCATCGTCCCGCGCCATGAGAACAGTCTTCAAAAAGAACCAACCGTCGGCTGGAACTTTACTTTTGTCGTACAGCCCATCCTCCATCGGCCAGTGGTATTGCCAGCGGTCGGTAAAATGAATGTCGTAGACTACTTCGCCTTTAACCAACTCCATCAGCGAAGTCTGAACATTGGCCAGTTGATCGCGGCGAAATGAATAGCAGTAGTCATGCAGCCACTCCCGCCTGCCTTCAATGGCGCGCAGGCAAACTTTGCTGATAATGCCCATCGAGCCGGCGGCGAGCGTGAAGAGTCCTAATAGGTCCGGCAGATGGATCCATTTTTGAAATGGCCCGAACTGCGTACCTTGATTGGCGAGAGCGCCAAGACGAATGGTTTCACCGTTGGCGAGGATCACTTCCAAACCTAGCACCATGTCGGCGATCCAGCCGTAGCGGGTCATGCCATAACCGATGCCGCCTTTGTTGATCATGGCGCCGATCACCACCGCCGGGCCGTAAGTGCCAAAGTTGGGCAGCATGAGCCCATGCTGCCGCAGGGCGTGATGGATGGCATAGACACTGGCGCCGCCTTCGGCGATCACGTACTGCAGGGTCGGATTCACTTCGAGAATCTTGTCCATGCCGAGCATGTCGAGGAGGACGCCGCCCTTGAGCGGCGAGCTAATGCCCATACCGACGCCGCCTTTGGCGACGATGGGGATCTTGTGTTCGTTGGCGAATTTTAAAATCTCGGCAACTTTGTGATTGCCCGCCTGATCCGACTCGATTCGCACGATGACATCAGGCAAAGCGCGATAGGCGCCGTACGCCAGGGTGTGCTGGTAATTGATCTTGTCGATGGGATTGGTTGAAACGAGCCGGGAGCCGACGATCTCTTTCAATCTGGCAACGATCTCGTCGAGGGTTAACATTAATATAAAGGCTTAATTGAGAGATGCAGAATGAGGATTGCAAAAAAATCGAAAGCACAACCACGAAGGGACTTGGTGCAGGAGAAACACCGCAGTTTTTCATTTCTCACTTTGCCCTCCGCCCTTTTCTTTGATCTAAAGTTGCAGGTGACTGCCCCCGGTAATCAGAATGTGACTGCCGGTGAGCATGTTTGCTTCATCGCCGGCTAGGAACGCGATCGCTCCCGCCACGTCTTCAGGGTAAAGATGTTTTTTCAGAGGTCGAGTTTCTTTCACCCGTTCGCGGTATGCCTCAGGCATGATCATCGACGCGTCGGTTAGAGTAAAGGCGGGCGTCACCACATTGACGGCGATACCCAAGGGCCCTAATTCGATCGCCATCGTGTTTGCCATGGATTCCAGCGCGGATTTCGCCGCGGCGTAAGCCCCCATCTTCGGAAGCGGCTGCTGCGCCAGGCGCGTGCTGACGACAATAATCCGCCCCTCTTTTTTCTGCTCCATCGCCGGCAAGCAGGCGCCAACGCAAAAAAAGAAAGCCGCAAGCTCATGTTCCACGGCGCGGTAAAAGCTCTCCCACGAGAGATCATGCAACGGGCCCACTTCGAAGGGAAAGTAAGCATTGTTCACGAGCACGTCGACCGGTCCAAGCTTCTGCTCGGTCGCTTTCACCATGTCCTCGGCTTGATCTTTCCGCGTCACATCCGCTTGGAAGATCATCCCTCGAGATCCGGCGCTTTCGACCTGTGCGAGTACTTTCCGCGCCGCCTCTTTGTTCTGGTGGTAATTCACGACAACAGCGGCGCCGCCTTCGGCAAGCCGCTTGGCGGCGGCTGCGCCAATACCGCGGCTGGCACCGGTCACCAGCGCAACTTTTCCTTCAAGCGGGCGGGTCTGGCTTAGGTGGGCCATCGATGCATGACCCCGGCTATATCGCGACGGCGTCTTCCGCAGCGCCCTTCTCGTATTTGGCGGCGTTGTTTTTGAACGATAGGAACTTCATCTTTACATAGGGCGAGCTGTAACCATTCAAGATGCGCTCGATCCTTCCAGGCTTGCTGTAAAACGATTGAAATGCCCAGCCCGTGAGTTCGCCGAGCTGATGACGCGTCAGATGTTTGGTCGGCATGACGCAATGCTCGAGGTCGTACAGGCTGAGATTGTCGGTCTCGATGACATTGTCCTTAACCGCCTTTTTGTAGATCGGCGAGCCGGGAATCGGATTGAGCACTTGGATCATGACGATGTCCGGATCAATTTCATCCACGGCTTTGGCCCGCTGGCGAATCTTTGCTTCGTCATCTTCCCAAAAACCGTTCAAATACGTGGAAATCGTCGAGATGTCGTTCTTGCGCAGGAATTGTACGAGCTCTTTCAATTCCTTCACGCCTACCTTCATGGGCCCTTTGTGCGCCTCGGCGATCTCTTCGTCCGTGCCCCCGTCGATGCCGATCAAGACCTGATACATCCCAACCTTGCGCAGCCGCGGCACCAGATCGGCGTCGCGTATCATATTCTGAGCCCGGCTTAAGCAAAACCAGCTCATGTCCAATTTCTTTTCCTCGAGCGCTTCCACCAAGTCGACCATCTTTTGCCGATCCGAGCTGAAGTCGTCATCCATAAATGTGAGCGCCTTGACGCCGTACGTTTTGTTGAGCAGCTCCATTTCTGCGGCGACAGCTCTGCCGCCACGCGTTCGGTGAGTGGTGAAATCACGCGGGCTGCGCTGATCGACCAGCCACCACTCGTAGCAAAAATGACACGCTCCTTCGCAGCCTCGGGACGTTACGGCTTCGTTGTAGTTCGGAATTACGGAGTAGCCGCAATATTTATCCATCGGGAAGAGATCGTATGCAGGCATCGGTAACTCATCGAGGTTCCCGATGACTGGACGGCCTGGATTCAATACGACCTCGTCGCCATTGCGCCAGGTGAGTCCGCGAATATCGGCGAAATTCCGTGCCGGCTTCTTGAGCTCCTCGAGCAATTCCCACAACGGATATTCGACATCACCGAACACACCGACTATCGCAAAATCCAATTGCGGGTTTTCCGTCATGACTTTTTTTGGGATGGCGGTGTACATCAACCCGCCACCCACCGTGATCGTTTGCGGCAGGGCTTCCTTGATTCGTTTCATCGCCTCGTGGAAACGGTTGAGCTGCGCGGCTCCTCCCGCCGCAGCGATCATGGCACCGAAAAATACCACGTCGGGACGGCGCTGTTTAATTTCGTCCAACATTTGATCGTCGTTCAATCCGAGGGCGCGACAGTCAAGCACCGAAACCTCGGCACTTTTCTTTTCGCGGATGAACCCGGCAACTTGCGAATGGAGCGAATTTACCGCCAAATGACGATCGCCCCATGGCGCCCAGTTCCCCATAGGCGGCGTAATAAATAGGAGTTTCATGCACTCTCCTGCGATTGAAAGATTGTTGAAAATCAAAATATTTAATACCTAAAGGATTGTCAAGGTTGAACCGGCAGAAAGGACTTGCGTTCGGGCTTCAATCAGAGGCAATATGATAGCGGAGAATATATTGACAACGTCCAGTCCATTTGGTACTGGTTCGCAGGCTAGGCGACTGCAGGCTTTTTAACCAATTCAATAGGAGGGTCTGTACATGGCTCAAACCGCACAAGAGGAACTATTAGACGTACGCGTCGCGGAAGCATCGGCCGCGTATAAGTTCTATCTAAACCAGGAAAAGAAGATTCTCGGCACGACTGCTGTAATCATATTCCTGACCATTTGGGAACTGACCGGAAACACCCTGCAACTCATCAATCCGATGTTCATGAGCGCGCCCTCCTTGATCTTTAAGGCCGCCGTTCAGCTTTTCACCTCGGGCGAGATCTGGAATGACCTTTATATTAGCGGCATCGAATTCTTTTGGGGTTATTTTCTCTCGATTATTTTCGCGGTTCCCTTCGGTATTGCCATCGGCTGGTATCGAAAGTTTTCCTATGTTTGCGATCCATTCGTCAATGCCATGAACGCCACTCCCCGCGTTGCACTGTTGCCCCTGGTCATCATCTGGCTCGGCATCGGCGTCCTTTCTAAGGTCGGCATCATCTTCCTGGGCGCGGTCTTCCCTCTGCTGATTAACACCCGGGATGGCGTCAAAACCACCCCAGCGAACCTGCTCACCGCCGCCAGAAGCTTCGGCGCATCGGAATGGCAGATCTTTAAATCCGTCGTACTGCCGTCGACCGTACCGTTTATTCTTACAGGTCTCCGCTTGGCAGTCGGTCGCGCGCTCATCGGCGTCATGGTCGGCGAGCTTTATGCTGCCACAGCCGGCATTGGTTTCATGATCACAGTCGCTGGTGCCACGTTCCAGACCGACAAAGTCTTCGTCGGCGTCTTGATCTTTGCCATTTCCGGAATGATTATGACGGACCTCATCGACCGCTACGAACGCCGCTTTGACAAGTGGCGTCCAAAGGTCGGTGCGGAATAGATAAGATCACAACAACTCGATCTTTGACTAAAAGTGGCGCTGGAAATTTCCAGCGCCACTTTTTTTTACTCATTCTTGTCAACGTGCTGCTCAGGGAAATACAGCCCCCGTAGGTATTGGGGATCGTCCGCGCTGTCCTTGATCGGCGTCGCGGGTAGAATCGTTGCTCGTTTTTCAACGCTTTTGTTGTTATAAAATTTCGAATGACCAACCAGCGCCGCCGACTCGCCATACGGGGCATCATCTTTATCGTTTTGGTGGCTCTATTATTCTTCTTTAGCCGTTATATCCCGAGACCATTCAGCGCATTTGCGCCTCCCGGCGAGGACTTCGACGATTTCGAGGGAATTTATTCCAGTAGCGATAAGTTAAGTAAGTTTCTCCAAAACCTAGGACCCTATTCGCCAGCCGTGTTCGTGCTTTTGCAAGTGTTGCAGGTGATCGCGGCGCCTTTTCCAGGAGAGCTCACCGGTGTTGCCGGGGGTTATGTTTATGGCCAAACCGTTGGCTTTATTTTGTCGACTGTCGGCCTATCCTTGGGTTCTTGGGTCGCCTTCGAGCTGGCAAATATTCTCGGTCGCCCATTCGTCGAGCGTTTCATCAAGCGGGAGGTGCTAGAGAAATTCAATTTTCTCACCACGAAGACCGGTGCGCTGATTTGCTTCGTGCTTTTTCTCTTCCCTGGCTTTCCGAAGGACTATCTTTGCTATGTTCTCGGACTTAGTCGGATGAAACTGAGAACGTTTTTGTTGGTTTCTATCGTCGGCCGGCTTCCGGGCACCTACCTTCTCACGATGCAAGGCGCAACGATCCGAAACGAAGAATATCATACGTTCGTAATCATCATGGTTGTCTCGGTCTCCATCCTGTTTGTCGCCTATTATTATCGCAACCAACTCTTTGATTGGCTCAAGCACCGCCACAATCAATAGTATGATCCGGGCGGGACCGCGGGAGAATTTAATTTTACGGGCTAATTTGCATTTTTTAGTTGTTTTTAGAAGCTCAGACCCCGTGTGAGATAATAGAAAACTGGGGCGACGATGATGCGGTACCAAGCGAATGGCGTAAGTTTGCCGTGCTCCAGGTAACTGACAAAGCCTTTCACCGCGATCAAGGCGACGATAAAGGAAACGACAAATCCAACACCGAGCTGTAAAGAATCGTCGAAAGCTAATTGATTCCTCATCTTTATGAGCTCATAACCGCTTGCCGCGCATAACACCGGAACCGCAATCAAGAAAGAAAACTCCGCGGCGCTCTTTCGGTCCAAACCAAGCAGCATGCCGCCAACAATAGTCGCTGCCGCTCTTGAAGTGCCGGGCCAAAGCGCGAGAACTTGAAATAGTCCGATTCCGAAGGCTTGTCCGGACGTGAGTCTGTCGAGTACGGTTGCTCCATGCCGTGATGCGAGCCGCTCGACGACGAGGATCAGCACTCCTCCGACGACCAGTGCGAGTGTCACGGCTTCAGGCGTAAATAACTTCTCTTTGATTGTGTGACGTGCCAAAAATCCAACCAATAGCGCGGGAAACGTAGCCAAGCCGATGCGCCATAGGCCAGACCAACCGGCTAACGTCGAGGCGGCGCTGGAGAACGCTCTAGGACCGTTCGGTATTAGTCCTTGGAAACGGCACCAATAAAGAAATACCACCGAGAGAATCGCGCCCAGTTGAATAGCTACCTCAAAGCTCGAAGCCTTCTCACCAACGAAACCAAGCAGATGACCGGCGATGATCAAGTGTCCGGTAGACGAAATCGGCAAGAATTCCGTCAGACCTTCAACGATGCCCAGAACAAGCGCAATTCCCCAGCCATTCATGATGGTAGTCTTAACCGTCTCAGCTCAATTTGGTTATCCTATCGTTTTGCTGCGGCGCGGGCCGATCACATACAAGATTTCTTTTCGACTTCATGGCTTAGTCACCAGGACATATTCGTCGACAGCAGCCAACCTTCGCGGCTCCTCGCCGACATCTTTCGCCAAGCGCGACAAATTCTTCTCCTTCACGACAACCAAGAGCGGCTGTTTCATGGTTTGCCACTTTTCACGAAACTCTTCGTAATCGAAAATCGCATCGCCCCAAGGAGTGATCAAATGTTTGCGTGTAGCGATCGTGTAATAATTTCCTAAAAACGTGCGCTTCTTGTTACCATGGGTGACCAGCCAAATCGGTCTCTCAGTGCGCAGATAGAACGGCAGTCCCGCCAGATGAGTCTCGTAAAAGACCAGCTGAGTTGACTCACGGATCTGTGGAGCGACTTTTTCCGCGACTGCTTTGGCAGAGCGATCACTCGAGACCAAGATGACGACCTCCACGGCAAATCCTAGAAACAAGAAGAGGGCGAGGCCATGAACGATGTAGAGTTGTCGCTGGGTCACTAATCGGCGCGAAGTCTTGCTTAGGGCTAGATAAGCCAACCCAAGCACTATGAATACTCCATACACCCAAAGAGATTGAGACATACCGTTAACGCCGCTCCGAATTGGGTCTGGCAAAATCATTGGGCGCATCCATCCGACAACTAAGTGGAGTGCGATCAGGGTTTCAGCAAACCAGATCAGCGACAGCGCTGAGCGCGTTTTATCTGGGGACTTCTGGTGCAGGCTCACCAGCGCCGCCGCTGTTAACATCGATAGTGCGGGAAAGATCGGCAAAATGTAATGGGGCAATTTGGATTCCGAAACAGAGAAGAAAAGAAACGGCAACGCCACCCAGAGGATCAGAAAAAGCGTTTTGTCGTCCAGACTCTTCTTCCAATATTCCTTCGTCACAAAAGGAAGCACGAAAGTCCACGGGAAAAAGCCGACCATGCCGACCAAAATAAAATAATACCAGGGTTCCGTGCGATGGAAACTTGGGTTTGTAAATCGGCCAAAGTGCTCGTCCCAAAAGTAATAACGTAGATAACCGGCATTTTGCGCGTTGGCCTGGAGATACCAAGGTAGGACAATCGCCAGAAATACGATCGTGCCGGGAACAAGATAAATTCTCCGTAGGTTCGACCACTGCTTGGTCAGCAGCAAATAAAAAAAGATAACCATTCCCGGGACGACGACTCCGACAAGACCTTTTATGAGCGTGCCGGCGCCGAGAGCGACGTACATGGCCAGGCACCACAACCGTCGTCTCCTCGCCTCGTCCGTGTGAACCGCCTCATAGAAAGCGCATAAAGCGAGCGTCACAAACAAAGTAAGAGGCATGTCAAATATCACTATCCGGGCGAGGGTGAAGAACTCCGCGCAAGTGAGTAGAATGAGCGCGCTCCACAAAGCCTCCCACCGCCCCCAGCGCGCGTCAACGAAACGATAGACAAGAATGAGACAAGCCAAAGCGGCCAATGCGGATGGCAAGCGCGCCGACCATTCGGACACGCCGAAAAGTTTGTACGAAAGAGCGACCAGCCAATAGAAGGACATCGGTTTATCGAGAACTGGATGAAAGTTTTCGTGCGGCGTGACCCAATCGTTTAGCACGAGAATTTCGCGGGCCTTTTCCGAGTTTCTACCTTCGTCCGGGTCGAACAGAGCCGGACCACCCAATTGATACATCAAGACGCCAACCGCGGCGGTCCAAAACAGCCAAGGCAGCCACCAGTCTGCCATCCGGAACGCGGCAGTGGCCCTATCGGTTTGTTGATTTAATTTCGCGCTGTTGATTATCACTGAATAGCTCGCGATGATCTTCAAACGTTCACGTTTACCTGACAGCCACCGATTTGCAACCCGTGAGGCAATCAATTGAAATGGCTCGCCATCGTTCGTTTCCGGCGTGGGCCGCGCTCTAATTGCGCAGCGCCCGGGCCTACGCCAGCTGAGGAATTTCCTACATTGACTTCGCCGAGTCCGCGGCGTAGCGTGATCCGTGCTCAGCGGGAGGTATTTATGTTTGGCAGTCTTGGCGCCCCGGAGCTTCTGGTTATTTTTCTCGTTGCCTTGATCGTCTTCGGTCCGAGCAAACTTCCCGAACTCGGCAAGTCGCTTGGCGAAGCCATCAGGGGATTTAAAAAGTCCGTTACCGACAACGAGAAGACTCCTCTCGATGATTCCGCTTCACAAAGTAAACCAACAGACAACAAAGTGCCGTAACCTGGCGCAGCGCACATTCGGTGAGTCTTGAAACGATGACACGGTATCTCAGCATCGGCTTGAGCCTGTTGTTAGCTTTGCTTTCCGACGTGAAATTGGTTCCATCGGCACACGCGCAACAGCCGGTCGCAAGTTTCTATTATGACGAGCGCGGCAATGTGACCCGTCAAGAGCAAGATACCAACAATGACGGCAAGATGGACCGTTCGATCTATTATAATCGGCAAGGTCAGATCGAACGGGTCGAGCAGGATATTAATTTCGATGGCAAAGCCGATGTCATCGTCTACTACGAGTCGGGAAAACCGACGCGGCAGGAGATCGCGAGCAAGAATGACGGCCAGATCGATACCTGGCTCTATTTCAATGCCAAAGGGGAAATCGACCGCAAAGGCCAAGACGGGGATCGTTCCGGAAAACCAACGCTCTGGGTTTATTATCAAAATGGCCAGCCAACACGCAGCCAGGAGAGCGGCAACTCCAATCGAACGACGTACTTTAAGGACGGTAAAATTAGCCGAGTAGAGGAAGATACCGACGGCGACGGGAAGGCCGATAGTTTTTCCTACTTCGAAAACGGTCAATTGGCCAAAAAAGAGTTGGATCGCAAACACGTCGGGAAAATTGATCTCTGGGGCTATTATCAAGCCGGCCGGTTAGTCAAACAGGAGGAAGATTTGCACGGCAACGGCAAAGTCGGCCGAGTCGTCTATTTTCAAGGCGACGAAGTCATACGCCGCGATGAAGACACTGCCCGGCACGGTCGCTTGGATATGATTGAGATTTTTTCCCAAGGCCGGCTTACGAAACGTCTGCGCGACGTCAAAGGAACCGGCAAGTGGGACACAGTCTTTTATTTTCAGGATAATCAACTCGTGCGCGAAGAGCGCGATACCAATGGTGATGGAATTTTCGACTTGAGAATCCTCTACGAGAATGGCCAGATCGCCGCACAGGAGGCGGATACGAATGGTGATCGCCGGGTTGACGTTTGGGTGAGTTTTCACAACGGCGAGCAAGTCGAACAGCTCGAGGATCAAAACTATCAGGGGAAAATCACTGCCCGGTATATTTTTAAAGGAGGCCAGGTGGTCAGCCAGGAACAACTGCCCAATGCCGACCCACCGCGGGCCTCCACACCCTTCGCTCGGGTTGAAGAGGAACTTCAAAGCGTGACAAGTTATGTACCATCGATCACCAACGACAGACGGACGGCAAGTACGCTATCAGGGATGGAGTCTGGCGCAGAAATAAAGTAATATTTCAACCCTCAGGTAAAGGCCATGAATGGGCGATGCGGTTTCTACTTGCTCGGGCTACTGCTCGGGATTTACGCTTGCGACGCAGTGCCGGTACAATATCCGCCAGGCTCCGCTCAGCAGTATCCCAATCCGAACGCGAGTGCCCCAACGGCGTCGCAAGCGCCTCAGATTAGCGGCTCCCAACGTTGGCAACACGCCTGGAACAAAGCGATGGAAGGCGTGGCTATGGGCGGATCGATCGGCGGACCTTACGGCGCTGGTGGCGGCTTAGTCATTGGATTGATCGCCGGCTTGATTACCGCCGATTCACATTACGGCGAGATCAATCGACAGATTCATTCGGAACAGCAGAAGGATCAGCAACTCGAAGCCGCCATCGAACAAGAATTGGCGAAGCAGCGAGGTCTAGAAAATCAAATCGCTAGCGCGACCGCCACGT
>DASYUV010000213.1:0-20162 GCA_036000865.1 Binatia bacterium
CCCGCCGTCCAATCCATTTCTCTTTAAGATTTCTCGCAGCAACGAGTCGGGGCCGCTGCCGATACCGGACACGCCGACTTTTTTTCCTTTGAGCATTTCCACGGAGCGAATCTCAGGCCGAGCGTAGAGCCAAAACATCGGTCGATTAAAGCTCGTGAACACGTAGCGCACCGGGGCGCCGCGCAGTATCGGCAGTAGCCCCGATCCGCCGGCAGTGGAAAATTTAATGTTGCCGCCGATCAGTGCTTGCATCCCAAGGGCCGAAGGGATGACGATGAGTTGGACATCGAGTCCTTCCTGCCGGTAGTAGCCGCGCTCACGGGCAGCGGCAAAAGCAGTCACCGCCGGTGAAATCGACGGAATCTGCACCGGCACTTTGACAAGCTCCTGCGCATTGCTGTTCGAAGCGTCAAATAAAAGTGCCGCGACGATTACGAGATTGAGCCAAATGGCCATTTAGATACCTTTGTGTTATCGAATCGGAACGTAGCTTTCGCACCATTGAGTGTCAAGAAAGATTTATCGGAGGACGATGATGAAGTTCGGCGTTTTTCTCCCGGTCTCCGGTCGCGCCGCCAGCCGTAAGACTCTCATGCACGCGGCCCAGCGAGCCGAAAGCCTCGGCTACGATTCCGTTTGGGCCGCCGATCGTCTCGTCATGCCGTGGAAAATCGCTACGACCTATCCCTACAGCAAGGAAGCAACTTTCATCGTGCCGGCGGACCGGCCGTTTTTCGATACACTTACCTGTTTGGCGTTCCTCGCCGGTTGCACGGAGAAAATTCAGCTGGGCATGAGCGTCATGGTCTTGCCCTATCGCCATCCACTGTACTGGGCGAAAATCGCGACGACGATCGATCAGCTTTCGACGGGACGACTCATCATGGGTGTCGGTGTCGGCTGGATGGAGGAAGAATTCGCCGCCATGAACGCGCCGTTCGAAGAACGCGGCAAAGTCTCCGACGAGCAGTTAACATTACTCAAGCAGCTTTGGACCGAAGAGCACATTACGTTTCACGGCAAATATTACCAGGTCGATGATATTGCCTTTAACCCCAAGCCGTATCAAAAACCACGCATTCCGATTTGGGTTGGCGGCGAAGGCAAATATGCACAACGTCGAGCTGGCCAATTTGGCGACGCATGGTTTCCCTACTTCGTCCGAGTCACACCGCAGGAATTACTGCGCCGCTTCAATAACGTACGCGAGGAAGCCAAGAAAGCTGGACGAAATCCGGATGAGATCGACTTTGCCTGCTGCCTGCCTATCGAGCTGACAGCCAACGATGTGGCGCAGGAAGACGACTACCTCAAAGGAAGCATCCCGCAGGTCACCGCAGCAATCCAAAAATTCATCGATGTCGGAGTCATCCACATCGGCCTGCAGTTCATGATTCCGCACTACCCCGAGCGTCAGGAACAAATTGAAGGATTCGCTAAAGAAGCTCTGCCGGCGCTGAAGTCATAACATTCCGTGATCGTGCTCCGTACTATCGTTGAACGTTTGGGCAGCTTGCGCAAATTTTTCTAACCGAAAGACACCGGATTCCGCTGCGCTACATCCGGGCTACGAACTGACCGGTGCGCGGAGCGCACGCTACGAATACCTTCGTGACCTTCGTGCGCTTCGTGGTGAAGGATTGTTCTCCTTTGGTTGCGGCTACGCCGCGCTAGGGTCACAGCCGTCGATCCCAATCCCAGCCCGAGAACGGATTGAACCGCTTGACCGTTTTAAACGTTTGGAATCTCCGGAACGACTGAAACACCTCGATCGACTTGCACTAACATCATTGTACAGATAAAAACTTTGTTTGAACGCAGTCACGAGTGAGGAAGGATTTTTTTCAATGGCCAATTTACCGAAGATCGCACTCATTCTAACCGGCGGAACTATCGATTCCGTTGGCAAAGACCGCCTCGATCTCGCCTGGTATATCGAGGCGGGTAAACGATTGGCCGACGGCGAGCTGCTGCAGCAGCTTCCCGAGCTTAAAGAAATCGCCGAAGTGCAGGAAGTCCCGTTTCGCCGTCTACCTAGTCACGCCCTGGTCGACAAAGACTGGCTCGATCTGGTGCGCACGATTCACAGAATTTTTGACGAGGACAAAGCCGATGGCATCGTTATCACCCACGGGACCAATACCATAGAGGAGACCGCTTACTTTCTTAACTTAACGCTCAAGACCGACAAACCGGTTGTTGTGGTAGGTTCCATGCGGCCATCGTCGGCGATCAGCGCGGACGGTTATTTAAATGTGGTCAACGCCGTCAAAGTCGCTGCCGATCCGAGTTCCAAAGGCCGGGGCTGTTTGCTGGTCATGAACGATACGATATTCAACGGCCGCGACGTAACCAAAAACGCCACTTATCGCGTCGAAGCGTTTCAATCGCGCGACTTGGGTCCGCTCGGCTACGCCGATGGCGATGGTAGGATCGTTTATTACCATCAGCCAGTGCGTAAACATACCGTTAATACGGAATTCGACGTGCGCAACCTGCAAGCGCTACCGCGCGTCGACATGGTGCTCTCCTACGTCGGCGCCGACGGGACGATGATCGAGGCGGCGGCGAATGCCGGCGCCAAAGGTATCGTCAGCGCGGGCACCGGCGCCGGGCGGCCAACCCCGGCTGAAGACGCAGCGTTCGACAAATGCTTCAAAGAGAAAGGCATGATCATGTGCCTGTGCAGCCGCGTAGCGTCCGGCCGGGTGGTCCGCAGTCCAGGCTTGCAAAGACGCGGCTTCGTTGCCGGCGACAACTTGCAGCCCTGGAAAGCGCGCTTACTGCTCTCGTTGGCGCTGACCAAGACAACCAACGCCGATGAAATTCAGCGGATGTTTGATACTTATTGATCCGGAAACCGTGTCGCGAATCACAGCGTGTCCCGTCCGGCAAATTGATTGAGCCACTGCGGTTGCCAATTCCTGCTGAGGTGCCGATGGCGGTTCGCCCGTCCATTTTTCCGCCGAACTAGCGAACCCTCCGTGTAAACCATTTATCCATATTCCGCGTCAAACAACGCATTTGATGCGGCGCCTTCAACACATGCCTGTGGTCATTGCGGTTGAAATGTTCAGCATTGAGACCCACTCGTGCATTGCTGTTCAGGTTTTCACCACAAAGCCTACGAAAATGGCCGACATAACGAGCTAATCCCCGCGACCGTCGCCAGATTTCGTGATGGCCTCGTGTTCTTGCGCACGTCGTCCTTGGAAAACATCCAACCGAACCAGTCAAGGAAATCTCGCGCAGATGACTCTGACGATGCATGAATTCGAAAACCCGGCAGTTTTACGGCTAAAAAGTTTCCTTGACTGCTCAGGATATACCGGGCTATAACGACTCCGCTTTTTGAATTGCAATTTCCGCTGGCCTCTGTGGAGCGGGACCCATGCCTCGTGTCATTCGCTACCAGATAGTGAAAGGAGGTCACCATGAACGTTTCACGCCTTCCCGTGGCATTCTTCTTATCTGTGATCCTGCCATTTGTGCTCGCGCTTCGTGCCGGATACAGCGCCGATCCGCCATCCACCCTGACGGCTAGCTTTCAGGGCGCCGGCGTGGACGCAGTGGGCATAGCTACGCTCTCGCCAGATGGCGAATCTGATTACAATATCAAACTTGGCGGATTGCGTGCCGTTCCTACGGAGATACAAGTCACCGCCGACAGCGGCGGAGTTTGGAAATTTCCTTTCAACAACTACAACTGGATTGTCGGCTTGTTTAATTTCAACTCCACTACAGGTGATCTTTATTTTGCTCAGTATCCGAGTAACACTTTCAATGTCCAAGTGTGGTATGCCGACGGGACTTCTGATCAAGCCGCCGTATCAAATTCCGTCGCTGATGCACAATATGATACCGTACGCTTTCTTGAGCAGTCCACCTTCGGACCGACGTCCCAATCTATCTCACGCGCTCAGAATATCGGCTTTGACGCGTTCCTAAACGAACAAGTTGCGGCTCCGTTGTCGGACTATCCGGATCTACCGTTTTGGCCGCAAACGCGTCCGGCGACTTGTACCGGCGACTGTCAAAGAGACAATTACACCCTGTATCAATTGCAGCGACATCTTTACAGTAATGCTCTTTTTGGCCAAGACCAGCTGCGTCAACGAATGGCTGTCGGTCTGAACGAAATACTGGTTACCTCCGCCGTTGACGTGCCTCTCCCGAGTTGGATGCGAAGCTACCAGCAACTGCTGTATCGCAGTGCTTTCGGTAATTTTCGCCAACTTCTTTACGATGTCACCCTGCATCCGACCATGGGGCGCTTTCTCGACATGCTGAATAATCGCTGTCAGGCGCTCACCCCACCAAATGTCAACATTTGTCGAAACGGCCTTAGCTCGCAGCCCAATGAAAACTACGCGCGTGAAGCCCTGCAGCTTTTCTCCATCGGAACATTTGTTCTAAATCAAGACGGCACTCGGGTACTCGATAGCAACGGTAATCCAATTCCGACGTATGATCAGAAAACCGTCGAGGAATTTGCCCGGGTCTTCACAGGCTGGGTCCTGGCGCCGGCGCTTCCCGCGCCCGTAGATTCCGGCGCTACCACAGTGCCAAACTATCGGGACCCCATGGTGGTACACAAGGATAGTCAGGCCCGGGAGGATTATCACGATCGGGGTCCAAAGACGCTGCTGAATGGCTTTCAACTCCCTGGTGGGCAGAGCGCTGACCAAGAGCTCAACGCCGCTATCGACAACATCGCCGACCATCCCAATGTCGCGCCCTTTATCGGCAAGCAACTGATCCAGCGGTTGGTAACGAGCAACCCGAGCGCTGCTTACGTACAGCGCATTGCAAATGTGTTCCTGGCAAATCGCACCTCGCCCACGCAACTCTTCCAAGTGGCGCGCGCGATCCTGCTCGACCCGGAGGCCCGCGGCCCTTCCAAAAGCCCGACAACCGAACCGAATTACGGCAAGTTACGCGAACCGGTGCTTTTCATCACGAATGTCCTGCGCGCGTTCAACGCGACCAGTGACGGCATACTGAACTCACTGAACGTCGGAGGATCGTTGATTGGCTCTGCAAATATGAGCGAGGATCTGTTTAACGCGCCGTCAGTCTTCAACTTCTTCCCGCCGACAGCGCGGGTTCCTGGTGAAAATGCTCTCGGTCCGGAGTTCGCGATTTTTTCTTCGCTGACATCTTTAAGACGCGCCAATTTCGTGAATCGAGTCATCTTCTCGACAATCCCCGCCGCACCGCCTAATCGACCTTTAGGAACATCCATTGATCTTGCTTCGTGGGATTCCCTGGCAGCCAATCCGGATCAACTTCTCGACTCCCTCAACACGCTACTCCTGCACGGGGCGATGTCGTTGGAAATGCGCCAGACGATCAAAACGGCCGTGGCGAGCGTCCCAGCGAGCAATCCAAGGCTCCGCGTGCGCACGGCCATCTACCTCATTGCGACATCGTCGCAGTACCAGGTTCAGCGCTAAAGGAGTAAATCATGGTATTCACACGCAGACAATTTCTATGTCGATCATTCGGGGCTTTTGGAGCGGCGGCCGTAGCTTTTGAACGATTCGGTCTATTCAACGCATTGGCGCAGTCGGCCGGTGACTATAAAGCCTTGGTTTGCATCTTCCTTTTCGGCGGCAACGACGCCGGTAACATGGTCATTCCCTATACCGACTATGCGACCTATTCTGCTGCGCGACAGGCCGCCGGCCTCGCCATACCACAAACAAGTCTGCTGCAGATCTCTCCGCCAAGTATCGCCGGAAGCGTATTTGGATTACACCCGAGCTTGACTGGTCTCCACGAGCTCTGGGGCATGGGCAAACTAGCCGTCGTCTGCAACGTGGGGCCATTGGTGGAGCCCACCAATCGAACGAGCTACAGAAACGGCACGGTCCGAGTGCCTCTGAACCTCTTCTCCCACTCCGATCAACAGAATCAGTGGCAAACATCGGTTTCCGATGGCGCGAGCTCCGCCGGTTGGGGGGGACGAATCGCCGACAACACAGGCGACATGAACATCACGACTTTTCCACCCATAACCTCCGTAGCGGGCACGCCGATTTTTACGAGTGGAAACATTGAGCGTCCCTTGGCGATTGCCGCGGCTCCGACACGTCTCGACGGCTCATTACGACTCGACGGCTTTCCGAATCCGCCTGACAACGACGCTCGGTACAAGTCGATGCAAAGTCTTTTGCAGAGCGATCAAATGCTGACCCTGGTACGCGGAGCGAGTCGAGTAACAAACGAAGCTTTGATGGTGGAACGCGCGTTGAGAACGGCTGGCGATCCGTTGGTGCCGCCGTTTCCGCTGAATCTGCGCACCAGCTTGGGCAATCAACTCGAGCAGATCGCCAAGCTCATTAGCTTGAGAAGCATTCTCGGCATGAACCGCCAGATCTTCTTCTGTTCGCTCGGCGGCTTTGACACGCACACTGGCCAAGTTACCGGCGGGGTTCCGGCGACTGGAACACACGCAAATCTTCTCGCTCAGGTAAGTGGAGCGATGCGCGTATTTTACGACGCCATCGCCGCAATGGGGTTAGCCGACCAAGTAACCACGTTCACCCTGTCCGACTTCGCGCGGACCCAAGTACCCAATGGAACCCTGGGGACCGACCACGCTTGGGCAGCTCACCATTTTGTCATGGGCGGCGCAGTTCGTGGCGGAGATCTCTACGGCATACCGACCTCCAATGGCACCGTTTTCCCGACGTTGGCACCCAATGGTCCCGATGATACGGACAGTGGAACCAGCGCGCGCGGACGCTGGATACCAACGGCGGCAGTTGACCAATACGGCGCGACGCTCGCTTCCTGGTTCGGCGTGATTAACGCGGATCTCCCCGCGGTGTTTCCCAACATCGGCCGCTTCAACACGACCAACTTAGGGTTCATGTTGTAGTGCGATAACCAAGATTCGTTCCATCGGGAATTTCACGTTAGGCTCACTTCGCTCGATATTCAGCCGCACCTACAATTTCTTATACGGCTCTGAGCGCTTGGATGATATTCAGCCGCGCCGCGCCCACGGCGGGCAAGAAACCGCCGATTAGTCCCATCAGCAGCGAGAAGCCGAGAGAAGTCGCGACGATCGACGGCGACAGCGCGAAGGAAAATGCCAGCTCCGAAAATGAGCCGAAGTTGAGCGTCGAGATCGTAAAGAATTGCAGCAGCGACGCAATCCCCAATCCGATCAAACCGCCGCCAAGCGACAGGAACAACGACTCGATCAGAAAAGCCAGCAAAATACTCCGGCGGTAAAAGCCAAGCGCGCGCAACGTGCCGATTTCAACCGTACGGTTGGCGACCGCGCCGTACATGGTGATCATCGCGCCGATCATGGCTCCGGTGCTAAAGATCACCGTAATGAATATTCCCAAGATGCGGATGAACGTCGCCATCATCTCGGACTGCTCTTCGAAGAATTTCTTCTCGCGTTTGGCGGCGAAGTATTGCAGCCGGTTGTCGCCCTCGAACGCGGTTGAGACATCCGAAAAATCATCCGGGTCCTTGAGCCGCAGTGTCACTGTGGAAAGAGACGAGCGCTTGAAAGCGTCGGCGATCTGATTGAGATCGCCCCAGAGCTCAGAATCAAAACCGCTGCCGTCCGAGTCAAAAATGCCGACTACCGTCCAAACGTCGCCGCCAAATTTCACCTTCTCGCCGATCTGTGCGCCGGCGAAACGATTGGTAATCCCGGCGCCGGCGATCACCTCACGCGCGCCCCAGCGAAACATCCGCCCCTGGACGACGCGAACTTGCGGCCGCAATTGAAATGCCGGCTCCTCGACGCCACGGACCGTCACATTGCTAATGCCTTCGGCGCCGAGCTTGTTTAAATTTATAATCACGACGACCTCTTTGGAGCTCATCGGTCGTCCGTCCGGAAAACGCGCCACCTGCCGCATGTTGACGATAATTCCGGCGGCTTCCCGATCGAGGATGCTCATGATCTCGCTCATTGCTGCTTTACGCACGACGATCACGTTATCGTCGGACCCGGTCGATCGCAGGGTCTTTTGCACGCCATTGGCCATCATCAACACGGCGGCGAAAACGAAGACCACCAGCGCGATGCCAAACATGGTAATCGCCGTCGTCAACCGCCGTGAGATCGAACTGCGAAGTATGTATTTGAGAGGAATCTGCACGAGGTCCCTATCCCACGTATCGAAGTCCTTCGACGATGCGCGTCGTCAGCACCCGCCGCAACGGGATAAAAGATGCGATCAGACCGACGGCGAAACCAGCGATGCAACCGATAAAGATGGTTTCAGGTTTGATGTAAAAAACCGGAAACCACCCTTTCGGCAGCGCGGTTTGAAACCCCTCGACGGCGGGAATCGTCACCAGCAAACCCACTGCGCTGCCTAGAATCGATAGAATCATCGACTCGCCGGCCAGCAAGAAAAACAGCTGTTTTCCGGAAAACCCCAACGCTTTGAGCACGGCGAATTCATGGGTGCGTTCGCGCGCCGACATGATCATCGTGTTTCCCACCACCAGTAGAATAATGCCGATGATCACGAACGACATGATGTTCATCGCCGTGATGACGGCGCTGGCTGCCGACAAAAAACTTTGCTGAAAAGCGCGCTCCGTTTCGGTCTTGGTCTCGGCGCGCGAGTTGGCAAACAGGTTATCGATGTTTTGGGAAATCCGCGCGGAGTTATCGGGATCGTCGATGCGCACGATGTACCAGCCGATCTCGCCCGCTCGATTCGGCATTTCTTGGCGCACCCGTTCGTCCACGTATTTGTAATGAAACATCATCGACGACGGATCGGTTGTTTGATCGCGTGGATAGTATATGCCGCGCACGACGAACTCCCATTGTCCCGGATAAACATCGCCCTCGATAGGCATAATATCTCCGACCTTGAGATTGTAGCGTTCGGCGATGTCGACCCCGATGATGCAGGCGTTTCGTTCGCGTTTGAAAGCTTCAAACTGGGCGCGCTCGATCAAGAACTCCGGGTAGACATCAAAAAAACTATCGGAATCGACGGCCAAGCGGGCGAAAAATTGATTCTTGTCGATGTACACACCGGAAAACCAAACCGCGTAAGTAACTTTATTGACGCCCGGTACTTGCGCGATGCGATCGCGGTAGGCAAGCGGCAGCGGAAAAACAAACGACACTGCATGCCGAGTGATCAACCGGTTTGCAGCGGAGGCTTCAACTCCAGCGTACCAGGCGGTCACCACGGTTTGCAGCAGGGCAAACGCCATCACGGCGACGCCGACACCGACGATCGTCAAGAGACTTCTGAGCTTGTGCCGCAATGTGTTGCGCAGGAGTAGCTTCAATAATTCCATAGCTAGGTTTCGCTGGTCCTCATTGATGAAGAACTAGGGCGACCAGCCGGTCGCCCCTACGCTGCGTAATCCGCATCTCCGAATGCTCCCCGCTTTTTAATCCGGTGCGTTGCCCCTTCGTCCAGGGCGCAGCATGCTGCGCCCCTACAGTCTGCGTCCCTTGCGTTCCTTCGACGTCGCTCAGGACAGGCCCCTTTGCAGCTCAATTTTCTTGATCCGTATACGCCCTTCCTTTTTCGCGTGTACTACTATGCTTGAAAATTCTCTCCGTCCGCGCAAATTTTGTCCGCTCTGTCCTTCTTGGACGATGGGTGCTTATTATACTCATCACGCAAGATACGAAGTATTCGAAGAGCCGATATTCGTTTTTGCGAACTTTGCGTTCTTTGCGGCTAAATCCTCTTATCTGAATTCGCTCGCTCTTTCATTCTCCCCCGTCGTCGGGGGAGGAAAAACTTTTTTTTGTGATCTTTGTGCCCTTTGTGGTTAATCCATTTTTTTATGCCAGCTCGCCCTTCTCCAGGTGGCGCTGCAAGCGCGCCCGTTCGGCGGCGCGTGGGTCGTGGGTGACCATAAGAATAGTCTTGTTAAGCTCGCGATTGAGCCGGTCCATGAGATCGAGCACTTCTTCCGCGGATATCTTGTCGAGATCCCCCGTCGGCTCGTCGGCGACGAGGATCGCTGGATCCGTCGCAATGGCTCGGGCAATCGCCACACGCTGCTCCTGCCCCCCGGAAAGCTGGCGCGGATAATGATGCAAGCGGTCTGCGAGTCCGACTACTTCCAAGGCGCTCTCGGCGTGGCCGCGTCGTTCTTGCTTCGATAACGGCGTCAATATTAAGGGCAGCTCGACGTTTTCGAGAGCCGTGAGCACGGGAATAAGATTGTAAAACTGGAAAATGAAGCCGATGTTGCGCGAGCGCCAGACGGCAAGCTCGGTCTCATTCAATTCACCGACATCGACTCCGTCGATTAGAATTTTGCCTGATGTCGGCTTGTCGATGCCCGCGATAAGGTTGAGAAGCGTGGTTTTGCCCGAACCGGACGGTCCCATGAACGCAATGAACTCGCCCTGTGAGATTTCGAGATTGATGTTGCGCAACACCGGAATCTCCAGCCTGTCTCGATGATAAGATTTGTACAGCTCCTGCACTTGGATGAAAGAGGATTCCATGGACGACGCGACTTTTACTTTCCTTTGACGAAGACCTTGGCGCCGGCTTTGATCTGATCGTCCGCCTTGCTGATGACCTTATCGCCTTCTTTCAGACCGCGGGTAATCTCAATCAGGCCCGCGAGCTTTTTGCCCGTCGTCACGGGTATCTCGACGGCACGCTCATCTTTAATTTGAAATACCACCTGGCGACCGTCCCGGGTCGCCATTGCCGCCGCCGGAACGGTCAAAACCGGCTTGACGTTAGTTCCATCGCTGCTGGACCCCGGCGCGAGAAAAGTAATCTTTGCGCCCATCTCCGGCAGCACGCGCTGGTCGTACGCCTTGAACTTGATTTTCACCATGACCGTCGCCTTGGCACGATCTGCGGTCGGCACGATATTGCTGACGTAGCCCGGATAGCGCTGCTGTGGATAGGCATCCAAAGCTATCTCACAGTTCTGCTGCGAAGCGACGCGTGTGATGTTTGCCTCGGAAACATCGGCGTCGACTTCCAGCGACGACATGTCGGCGATGGTCACGACTGCCGCTTTCGAGCTTGCCGCGCCGGCTAGTGGCGCAACGATCTCGCCGACGTCGGCGTTCTTTTTCAATACCGTGCCGTCGAAAGGCGCGACGATTCGAGTGTTGTCGACGGCAACTTGGGCCTCTCTGACGCCGAATTTTGCAGCATCGATGGTTGCGACAACCCGTTTATAACGTGCTTCTGATACGTCGTATTCCGCTTGCGCTATCATCCCCTGCCTGAGCAAGATGCGCATGCGCTCCGCGTTCTTCTTTGCGTCGTAGAGGTCCGCTTCGGCGACACGAAGATTTTCCCGCGCGCGTTGCAAGCTAGCCATGACATCCGAATCGTCCAACCGAGCGATCACCTGTCCTTTCTTGACCTGGTCACCCTCTTCCACGGCCAAATAAACTAGCGTGCCCGTTCCTTTGGAGGCCACCGCGGCTTTGCGCCGTGCAACCACGTAGCCGCTAGCGGTCAAGACGGCATTGGCTTGGGACGGCGAAGTTAACGAGGCAGTAGCCAGCTGAACTTCGACACCAGGATTAAACCAATTCTTAAGTAAGACCGCGGTCGCCACGACCGCCGCGACGACGATCGCCCAAACTATGATCTTTCTAATTTTGCGCGAATTGCGTTGTGAGCTTCCGGCGGAAGACGACCGATCGATGCGCAGCGAAGATAAGTCCGTATCTCGAGTTGCCATAAAGTAAATAAGACTACGGGGAATTTCCGCTTTTTCAAGGCGAAATGCTATCGTAGTTCTTGATGAACCAGACAACCTCGTGGAATCCCGACAGCTACTCGAAAACCGCGCGATTTGTTTCTGATCTCGGTGAACCGCTCTTGCAGCTACTTGATCCGAAGCCGGGCGAAGTGATCTTGGATCTCGGCTGCGGTGACGGCGCCCTTACGGAAAAAATCACGGTAGCGGGTAGCGTTGTCATTGGCGTCGATGCCAGCCTCGCGCAACTTCGAGCGTCGCGTAAACGAAGCTTGGATGTCCTCCTGATGGACGGGCAGCGGCTCGCGTTCAGAAAACCATTCGACGCTGTCTTTTCCAATGCTGCGCTGCATTGGATGAAGCATCCCGAGTTAGTCGCGGCAGGCGTGGCAAATTGTTTAAAGCCGGGCGGCCGATTCGTCGGCGAGTTCGGCGGCAAAGGCAACGTCGAATCTATCCGTCCGCTCTGCACAATGCCTTACGCAAGCGTAGTATCGACCCTGGGTCGTTGATCCGTGGTACTATCCGTCGGCTGAGGAATATTCAGAGTTATTAAGCAAATTCGGTTTCACAGCTGAATATACCGGGTTGATTCCGCGCCCAACCAAACTTCCCGGGGATATCGTTGCCTGGTTGGAGGTTTTCGCTCAACCGTTTACGAATTCGCTGTCCAACGCGGAACGCGAATCCTTTCTTAATGAAGTGAGGACCGAATTGGAACCGAGATTGCGCAAAGCGGACGGCAGTTGGTTCGCGGATTACGTGCGGCTACGATTCAAGGCCGTCGCAGGACGGTGAACAGCCAGTTCAGGAGCGAGGCCAAACGGTCTGAACGATTTGAACGGCTGAACTTGAACGGACTCTAAGACCTAAAGCCTCCGTAAACCACGGTCGTCGCAAACTTCCAGAAACAATCCACATCCTCAAATCCCGCTTCTCTGAGCCAGGCGAGTTCTTCTTCGAGATAGCCGTTGTTGTGCGGGCCGTGGTACGTACTCGGGGACGCCACGCGGACTTCCGCCAAGTTCGTTTGGCCGCCGCTGGATTCCCTGACAAACTGGTCAAGGTACTCATCGCGTGCTCGACGATAACGTTCGCCTAACGACTTCGTTGTAGCGCGGACATTGTCAGCGTTGATAAAACAGCCGCCGGATCGAACCCGATCAAAAACTTCTCTGAAAATGTGACGCCGTCGCTGGTTCTCTGTGAAATGGTGTAGCGCCCGCGCCGAGATCACGGCGTCGAAGGTTCCATCCACAGATTTGAGCCAATCCGATGTTTCAAGTGATCCTTCAATAAAGCTAATCCGATCCTTGAGGTCTCTGTTGCGCTCGTTACCGAGCTTCAGCATCGCCTCAGAAACATCCAAGCAGACGGCGGTCGCATTGGGCCGATCCTTAAGAACGGCTGCGGCAAGCGCACCGTAGCCGGCGCCGATGTCCAGAATCCGAATCGGCGCATCGATCGGATGAGGAATCATCCGTAAGACCATTGCCGTTTGCCCTTCGCGGATCGGCGCCTGCCACCCGCGCTTATTCGCCCATCGCTCAATGAATTCCGGGTTACCCCAGGTTTGTTGCCACGAAGTATCCGTCGTTGACGCAGCTGAATTGGCATCCGGCATGTCGCCTCCAGAACAAGAAAAGGTTGTCCATTGCTAACCCAGGGCGCCGGGCCTGTCAACGGAACGTTGAAGCAGAGCAGCGCTAGCTAATCGTTTATTTCGCTTCAGAGGCAAAATAGTGTCACAAAGAACTTCTTCCGGAGTTTTAGCCTGAGTAGAGCCGAAGCGCTGGGAATGATACTTAGGCGACTTGTCATCCCGAACGATAGAGCGTGTGAGAACTACGTTCATGATTTGACGGGCTCACCACGAACGGAATTGTTTCCTTGAAATTAAGCAACTGGCCGTTCGCCCTGAGCACCGTCGAAGGGCTCCGATAGAGTTTTCAGACAGTCTGACGAAGTGAGAATCTCAACCTAACTGAATAGCACCGCCGCACATCGATGCTTCGGCTTGAAAAAATCACTCGATTACTGCTAAGCGAGTAACAAAGGTCATTTTGGAGGTCGCATGCAATTTTGCAGAATCTATACCGGTGAGGATGGCAAATCTCATTTTGAAGATTTAGACCAGAGCGAGGGATCGAAGCATTTTCTAAAAAACCTTCCCGTCAAGACGTTGGTATTCAAGAACGATATGAATCGTGATGATCTGCACGGTTCGCATCCCGCCCCGCGAAGACAATGGTGTATTACGCTTTCCGGCACTGTGGAGATCGGTATCGGCGACGGCACAAAGAGGACTTTCGGACCGGGAGATGTATTTCTCGCTGAAGACGAGACCGGCGAGGGACATACTGCAGTGCCGAGGAACTGGGTGCGGGCGTTCGCACATATTTAGCAGACGGTAACGGTCAAGCGCGACCGGCCGGTCGCCCCTACACCAGAACTTTTGCCCTTTCGTCTCAATCCCCGCAGCTTGGTCTGTCATTCCCGCATGCTTTTAGCGGGAATCCAGGCGACAGTTCGACTGGATAAAAACTATTCTGGGGTGACAACGTTACGGTAAATGATAGCTGATTTTCGATACCCGTATTTTGCTGCGGCTATTCATTCCATTAAAAATTCGCGAATGACTTTGTGCGCCGTCTCAGGATCGCTGGCAAAATAATTGTGCTTCTGATTCGGCAGTACCACGAGCTTCGCGTTGGGAATTCCCTTGGCCAAGATATCCGAAGACATGCGATGGCTCATCACGACTTTCGGATCCCCTTCTTTTTCTCCGACCATGATCAGAGTCGGCACTCGGATATCTTTGAGCCTTCGGCTGGTATCGTGTGCTTGCCTCGCGAGCACATGACGCAGATAGAATTCCACCGGACAAAGATTTGCTAGACGGACGCGGAAGAAAGCTTCCAGCCAATCGGGGTGAGTTTTTACAAATTCATCGGTGAAGCCCACTTGAATCGTGTGTTCTCTTACATACTTCTTATAGCCCCACTCGATCATCTCTTTACACATCGTGAGCGGCAGACCCGCCGGCCCGGGAAACGAAGCACCGCTGGACGCGAGAATTAATCTATTGACCCGTTCCGGATACTCCAAAGCCAGCAATTGTGCGACCCTGCCGCCCATGGAATGCCCTAAGACAATCGCATCCTTTACATTAAGTTGATCCAAGATCGCCATAGCGTCGTCGCAGAACATCCGCGTGGTGTAATCGATCGACGGTTTGCTCGACCGTCCGGTGCCACGATAGTCATGCACGATCACCATGTGATCTTTCGACAACTCGGGAACTTGAAAGGGCTTCCATATCTCGCCATCGCACGCAGTTTCGCTGAAAAAGAGAAAAGGTTGGCCCCGCCCATGGACTTCGTAGTAAATCTCAGCGTCTCTAACTTGTACTGTCGGCATTTAGCTCTCCACCAATCTAATCTTTGATGAACTCACGAATTATCCTATGCGCCTCGTCAGGGTTCGAGAAGAAATAGCTATGGCGCTCGTTCGGCAGGACGACGAGCTTGGAATTTGGAATTCCATTGGCCAAGATTTCCGACGATATCCTGTGATTGATTTCGCTGGTCATGTTGCGGTCGCCATCGCCGACCAGAATGAGCGTCGGCTGTTTGATATCTTTCAACCGCTGGCTGGTGTCATGGCTCTGGCGTGCGATCAAATGACGTAGATAGAATTCCACCGGACAGAGATTGTGCATTCTGACCTTCAGGTACTGCTCGATCTTTTCAGGATGCTCTTTGACAAATTCATCCGTCCAGCCAACCAAGATCGTATGCTCCCGTTCATATCTCTCGTAACCCCACTCGATCATCTCCTTGCAGATTTTTAGCGGCAAACCCTTGGTTTTTGGATAGTGCGATCCCGTGGAGGCCAAAACAAGTTTGTGAACCTTCTTCGGATGATCGAGGGCAAGCAACTGCGCCACCCTGCCACCCATCGAATGGCCCACGACAACGGCATCTTCAGCGTCAAGATAATCCATCAACCCAACTACGTCCTCTGCGAATATTTCGGTCGTGTAGTCGATCGACGGCTTGCCCGACTGTCCGGTGCCGCGATAGTCGTGAATGATCACACGGTGGTCCCGGGAAAATTCTTCGACCTGGTAGGTCTTCCAAACTTCACCGTCGCAGGCGGTCTCACTCAGAAAGACCATCGGGCGGCCCTTGCCATGTTCTTCGTAGTAGATTTCAACGTCGTTTACGTTCGCCGTTGGCATGTCACTTCTCCTTGCTCCGTTGATGCATAGTTGAAGTCAATGCTGTTAGCAAGAAGATGCAGGGATTTCTTGACTGTGAATGCGCCGCGGCGATATGGCAGAGCTAGTGTGGTGACCCAGAAAATCGCGATATAACTCCAATGTCATTCCGGGCAAGCTGGCGATAGCTAGCGCGACCCGGAATCCAGGAATTTCAAAGACTCTTGATACCGGCTGGAGTCTATCCTGAGCATAGCCGAAGGGCCGGTATGACGGCAAAGAACGTAACGAATAATTTAACGAACTTCTGGCTCAGGACATTAGCATTCACTACAAATCACAGATCTCGTGCGAGAGGGCCACAATCATGAAACCGATTTTTCTACTCCGGTCGTCAATGATGCAATTCCTGTCTGCCGTTATTTATATCATCGCGTTGTTGCCGGCCGGCGGATTATCTCAAGAGCTCACCAAGCTGCCCTTCCCTTACGGCCCGCTTGGACTTAACAGCCTGCCTTGGGTCGTTGCCAAGGAAACGCGGCTGTTCGAAAAGAACGGTCTCGATGTCGATATGGTGTACGTCGGTGCGTCCGCGGTCATCGTCCAGTCGATGCTTTCCGGCTCCGCCAACGTCGCCGGCTTTGGCGGTCCAGCGGTCGTTACCAACGTGCTGCGCGGCGGCGACATCATTCAAGTCGCGGCCATGACGCCTTACTTTACCCAATCGCTCCTGGTGCGTGCCGACATTCGCGATCTTCGCAACCTGCAAGGAAAGAAAATCGGCATTACTCGCTTCGGCTCGGTTACCGATTTTGCGCTGAGGACAATCATTGAGCGCCACAGCATCAAGGATGTAAACGTCCTCCAAATGGGCGGCTTCCCGGAAGCCGTCGCGGGACTATCGCGCGGAGCTATCGACGGCGCCGTGTTCTCGCCGCCGCATAACTTTCGCATGGCGAAAGAAGGCTTTCGCGAATTGATCTCGCCGAAAGACCTGCGCGGAATGGGCACTGGCTTTCTGACCCAAGGCATCGTCGCGCGGAAATCATTCGCAACCAGCCATCGCGACGTTATCGTACGCCTGATCAAAGTTACGCTCGAAGCGACCAAACACGCGCTGACCAATGAAGAGTCTACCAAGCGGGTGATTTCGAAATATCTCGGTATCACCGATGGGGATCTTCTGCGCCAGAGTTATCTTTATGTCACGGAAACTTTCGTTCGCGAACCTTTCGTGCCGGAGAGCACGATGCAGTCGATGGTTCAACGCATGGTTCAGGTCAACATGATCGACGCAAAATCCGCACAGACGACGCCGACAAGCGCGTACTTCGACAATAGTTATGTGGCAGAGCTGAAACAGAGCGGTTTCCTCGACAATCTTTGGAAGTAGATCGTCGCCGGAAAAGGCAAATCGCTTGACGCCGAGTATGCCTTTCGCATAGTTTCGCGATAGTTTCTTTTAGCGCAGGTTTGGCGGAGGTCATCAATGCCGCAGCAGTGGCGTAGCATAAGTTTTTGGTTCGTCATCATTCTCATCGCACTTGTCGTGCCCACCGTTCGTGCGCAAGACCGAGTCAGGCTCGGTCTCAGCTCGATCAGCGCAACCTCCGGCAGTATCTGGGTCGCCGAAGAAAAAGGACTATTCAAGAAACACGGCATCGATGCTGAAGTGATCATCATCGGTGGCGGCGCCGCTCGCGTGGTGAGCTCGCTGATCTCCGGCGAGATTCAATTTTCGGTCGGCGGCGGCGATGCGGTCATTCGTGCCGACCTCAGAGGCGCCGATGGCGTGCTCGTGGCTTCGCCGATGAAAACCGGATTGCAGCGGCTAATGGTGCGGCCGGAGATAAAAACCCCCGCCGATCTCAAGGGCAAGACCATCGCGATCACCCGCTTTGGTTCCGCGTCCCACTGGGTGTTGCAACTGTTCTTGCGCAAATGGGGCATGCGCACGGATGAGATCAAGATGCTTCAGCTCGGCTCGTCGCCGGCGATGTTCGCAAGTTTCGAAAAAGGCGTAGTCGACGGCGCGGTATTCACGATCCCGACGTTCTTTCTCGCGGAAGAGCGCGGCTACCGGATCCTGGCCGACCCCGTGGACATGGAGATTTATTATTTGCAAAACTCCGTCGACAGCACTCGAAGCTACATCAAGCGTAACCGCGATCAAGCCCTGCGCGTCGTCAAAGCGCTCTGCGAAGGCCTCGCCTATTTCCGAAAAAACAAGAAGGAAAGCATAGAGATCATGCAAAAGAAGCTGCGCATCCAATCCGCCCAGGAAAGAGACGTCAAATATCTCGAGCTTTCCTACAATCTTTTAGCCGATAAGTTTTATAACCAAGTCCCCTACGCCACGCCCAAAGCCGTCGAGACCACCCTCGAGTTCATTGCCGGCGAAGAGCCGAAGGCGAAGGGCGCCGATCCCAAACAATTCCTCGATGAGAGCCTGGTGCGCGAAGTCGAGGCGAGTGGTTTCATCAAAGCGCTGTACCAGAAATGAACGAAAGACTGGAGTATTGGAGTGGTGGAGTGTTGGAGTATTGGGTTTTTCCGGCCCATCACTCCAGTATTCCATTACTCCATCACTCCAAGTTTTCCCTGAGGAGTTTTCATGACTGACTACAAAGAAATCCTTTACGACAAGCAGCGCCGCGGCGTGCTGATTACGTTGAATCGGCCGGAGGCGCTCAACGCGATCACGCGACCGATGCTGAAAGAGCTGCATCACGCGCTCGACGAAGCCGAATCCGATCCCCTGATCCGCGCCATCGTGATCACCGGCGCCGGGCGCGCGTTCAGTTCCGGCTTCGATCAGGCGACCACCAGCGGCCGGCGTCGCGATATCCAGTGGCCCTATGGCATTCAGACCGGCATGAGCGCGGCGGATCTGATGAACTACTGGAGCTCAGACGACGTGAAGCTGATCCGTATTTTTGAGATGACCAAACCGGTCATCGGCGCGGTCAGAGGTTGGGCCATGGGCGGCGGTTGCTGGCTCGCGCTCTATACGCACATGACGATCGCGGCCGAGGACGCCGTGTTCGCCCAGCCTGAGGTCCGCCACGGCTCCAACACGACTTTTATGTGGACGCTGCTCGCCGGATTCAAAAACGCGCTGCGCTACGGACTGGTCGGCGATCATATCGATGCCCAGGAAGCGCTGCGCATCGGCTTGGTAAACAAAGTTGTCCCCGTCGATCAACTGCTCGATGAATGTTTCAAGATCGTCGAGCGCATCGCTCACGTGCCGCCCGAGACGGTAAAGATCAATCTCGCGATCTCGACCATGGGTCTGCAGATGATGGGACTGCGCGACGCCCTGCGCATGGATGAGACGTTATCCATTCCAGCACATATGATGCTCAACGAAGAATTTCGCCGCCCCCTCGACGAAGCCCGCGCAACCCAAGGGACCAAGGCTTATTTGCAGATGCGCGACGGACCGTTTCAGCCGGAGCCGTTCGGGCCGAGAGCGAGGAAAAAAACGGGGTGATGGTTTCATCGATTATCGATTCTTCATGCAGCGCAAACCAGACAAACGATATCGGCACTCACTTCGGCTGAAAGGCTACGATTACACTCAAGTGGGAGCCTACTTTGTCACAATCGTTACAGAGCGACGCGATTGTCTGTTTGGAAGAATTATCGACGGCGAAATGTACTTGAACTTAGTGGGGCGAATTGTGCAATCGGTATGGAACCAATTGCCGAAGCTTTTCTCAGGAATCGATATCGACATGTTTGTTATCATGCCAAATCATGTTCACGGAATTATTTATATCGCAGACAACCCGCGCCTCTCCGTAGGGGCGCGGCATGCTGCGCCCTCTGAGCATGCCGCGCCCTCTAATCCATACGTTCAGCCCGGTTCGTTAGGAGCAATTATCCGGTCATTCAAGTCAGCAGTCACTAAACGATACAATAAAGAATATGGTAGATCAGGGTTAGAAATCTGGCAACGGAATTACTACGAACATATCATCCGTGATGAAAGAGCCTTGATTAGCATCCGGGAATATATTGCAACCAATCCTGCTCGATGGTCTAGCGATCCCGAAAATCCAGCCGCCACGCAGGCAGAATCGAAAGACCATTGGCAATCCGATCACAACAGGCTTTCTGAAAGGGCGCAGCATGCTGCGCCCCTACGCGGTATCCGGAAAATGTAAATCGAGGGAACTTTGCTATCCAATCAAGCTCAAGATGACTCGGTCGTTTGGCGCGATCTCTC
>DASYUV010000214.1:0-12794 GCA_036000865.1 Binatia bacterium
TTCGGCCGCGGCGTTGCGATGTACGAGCGCGGCACCGGCGCGGGAAAGGCTTGGGTAGTTTTGACCGCAGAACCCGATGGCTCGATTACGGTGTTTACCGTGGCCGGCGATCAAGGCACCGGCTTGCAGACCGTTCTATGCCAGACGGTGGCCAACGAAATGGAAGTGCCCTATGAACGCGTGGCCTGCCGCATCGGCAATACGTCCGATGTGCCTTACAGCGTCGACGTCGGCTTCGGCGGCAGCCGCTCGACCAACATTAACAGTGCCGCGGCAGTGCAAGCATCCGGTGAATTGCGCGGCAAGCTCATTCCGCTCGCGGCGAAGCTGCTCGGCTGTGCAGATGATCAAGTGGATTACAAATCCGGCAAATTTTCGAGCCGCGGCAATCGCAAGTCGGTTTCGCTGAGCGATGTCGTCAAGAGCAGCGGGGCGCCGGTGAAGGTCAGCGTCGAGCTCGAAGTGCCGCGCAAAGGCTCGTCCACTTCCTTTGTCGCGCAGGTGGCTGAAGTCGAAGTCGATCCGGAAACCGGAAGAGTTAAACTACACAAGTTCGTCACGGCTCATGATGTCGGCACGATTATCAATCCACTCGGCCATCAGGGGCAGATCGATGGCGAGGCGATCATGGCGATCGGCTCCGGCTTGATGGAAGAATTGATCGATGACCAAGGCAAGATCACGACGACAAATCTGGGCGAATATAAGATTCCCAACATTCTCGATATTCCGAAAATTACGACGGTGTTGGTAAAAGGCAAAAACGGTCCCGGCCCTTACGAGGCAAAGGGTATAGGCGAACACGCCAACGTCAGCCCACCCGCTGCGATCGCCAACGCCGTGCAGGATGCTTGCGGCGTGAGATTATTCGACATTCCGGTGACGGCGGAGAAGGTTTACAGTGCCTTAAATGGCAAGGTCTTCCCCCTCCTTCATCCCCCGCACGCGGGGGAGGAAAGAGGTGGGGGCAAGGAGGACTAATGAACGGCGGAATTCACGGCAACCGATGTTTGATCTGTTCGATGCTGTTATTTTTTATCGCCATCTTGTCAGGTGACGCCCAATCTCAGGATAAAATCAAAATCGCCTACAGCTCGACCGACACGCTGAATCAAATTTGGACCATCGCGCAGGACGCGGGCTTTTATAAGAAGAATGGATTAGACGTCGATTTGGTTTACATCGGCAGCACGACAGTCGGCGTCGCGGCGATCATAGCGCAGGATATCCAGGTCGGAAACGCCGCAGGGAGCGGCGTCGCCAATGCCAATGTGCGCGGGGCGGACACCGTAAGCGTCGCTTGCACGATCAATGTTTTGGCGTATGAGCTGGTTGTTCTCGACAGCGTCAAGACTGCTGAAGATCTAAAAGGAAAATCGATCGGCATCAGCCGTTTCGGTAGCGTGTCGGATGTAGCCGCCCGGGAGTTGCTCAAAGGACTGGGTTTGCGCCCCATGGAAGATGTAAAGATCCTGCAAGTGGGCGGCGCCTCGGAGCGCGCCGCCGGATTTAGCCGGGGAGTTATCGCCGGCTTTCCTTCGCCGCCGGGCAACGTGCATTTGATTCCCGGCGGATTGCCGCACCGTATCCTGGCAAATATGGCCGATTTGAAAAAGCCCTATCCGCTGCCGTTCATCTGCGCGGTGACGACTAAAAGTTATCTCGCCAAGAATCGCTCGGTGGTGAAAAGAGTCGTCATGGCGCTGATCGAAGCGTCGCACTTTTTCAAGACCAACAAGGACGCGACGCAGAAGATCGTCGCCAAATATTTAAGGGGAGCGAACAAGGCGTATCTCGATAGCTCCTATGAGTCCACGGCCAAGACGCTGGAGCGAGTTCCCTACACGACCCGCGAAGGAATGAAAATCCAGCTCGACGAGGCCTTGAAACAAACGCCCGGCAGCACGGTGACCGTTGATAGTTTGATCGACGACAGCATCGTGCGCGAGATCGAGAAAGAAGGATTCATTGATCGGGTGTATGGAAGGAAATAGACGAGGAAGGATAATTTAACCGCCCCTCCTTCATCCCCGCGCGCGGGGGAGAAAAGAGGTGGGGGTGCCTATTGGCTTCTTGGAGGTCGATATGATTGACCTTTACTACTGGACGACGCCGAACGGCCATAAGATCACGATCTTCTTGGAAGAGGCTGGAGTTCCGTACAACATTACGCCGGTCGACATCGGCAAGGGCGATCAGTTCAAGCCGGACTTCCTGAGAATTTCTCCGAACAACCGGATTCCTGCGATCGTCGATCACGAACCGGGCGACGGCGGCGGGCAGCTGAGTATCTTCGAGTCGGGCGCCATTCTCGAATATCTCGCGATGAAGACCGGTAAATTTTTGCCGAGCGATGTGCGCGGTCGCGCAGAGGTGATGCAGTGGCTTTTCTGGCAAATGGGCGGGCTCGGTCCGATGCTCGGTCAGAATCATCACTTCAGAAGTTACATCAACGAGAAAATTACCTACGCGATCGAACGCTATACCAAAGAAACCGAGCGGCTTTACGGCGTGCTCGACGAACGGCTCGGCGACCGGGAATTCGTTGCCGGAGCCTATTCCATCGCAGATATGGCCTGTTATCCGTGGATCGTCTTGCACGAACGGCAAGGGCAGGACTTGAATGACTTTCCGAATCTCAAGCGCTGGTTCGAAACGATTCAAAAGCGGGAGGCTGTGCAACGGGCATATGCTGTGGCGCGCACGGTTAATCCGGATGCCCGCGGCATGACCGAGGACGCAAAGAAAATTCTCTTCGGCCAAGGCCGGCGGTCTAAGAATGAAGACCATCATTGAGTTAACGGCTTGAACGGCTTGAACACATTGCTCAGTCAACATCGCTGTCGCTGAGTCGCTATGAAGCAACGGTGGTTGGCGCTAGTTTTCATCTGGGGCTCGGTCATAGGGATGGGGCATGCGGCTGAAGCGCCTGCGAAATTCATGCTCGCCTACGGCGCTATTGGTGGCAACGCGGTGCCGCTGTGGGTCGCCAAAGAGCAGGGTATCTTTCGCAAATATAATCTCGATCCTCAATTGATCTACATCATCGCCGGCAGAGCGATGCAGTCGATGCTCGCTGGCGATATTCAGTTCGGCTTGCTCGGCGCTACCCATGTCACCAATGCAGTCACGGCGGGCGGTGACATGAAGATTTTGCTCGGTATGGAGGAAAAACTAAGCTACTTTTTGAACGTGCGTCCAGGAATCAAGAGTGCGGAAGATCTGAAGGGTAAGAAGGTCGGTATTGGGACGCCGTCAGGCTCGCTCGCATTGGCGACGTACGTGGGCCTGGATCATTTGGGTTTGGTTCCGCGGCGCGACCGCATCACGCTTTTGAACACCGGGAGCACGCCGGAGCGCATGTCGGCTTTGTTTGCCGGAAGTATCGACGCCGCGTTTTTCAATCCGGAGGTGGAACAGGTTGTCGTGCAACAGGGCTACCCCGTGCTGCTCGATTTGGGCAAAGAGAACGTGCCATTCCAATCGTCGGGCCTGGTGACGTCGCGCAAATATATGCGGGCAAATCCGCAGGTCGTCGAAAATCTCGCAAAGGCGGTGGTGGAAGGGATCGCTTACGTACAAAATCCGGCAAACAAAAAAATCGTCACCGACAGCATCGCGCGCAATCTGCGGCTCGATCGCACCGATCGTTTAGAGCGCGCCTATCAGACGATCACCGAATCCTTTCCACGTAAACCTTGTCCGAGCCTGGCGGGCATCGTGTCGGTTTTGAAGCTCATGTCACAGCACGGATTGAATCCGAAAGCTGTGGAGCTTAAACCGCAAGACATCGCCGACATGAGTCTGTGCAAAAAATTAGATGACAGCGGATTCTTCGACCGTGTTCGCCAATAACCGGCGGGCACCATCTATCTGGCGAATTATCTGCGCGACGGAATACTTGCTCGTCGGCGCCCTCGTAATTGACGCGCAGCAATTTGCCGGCGCCCAAGAGCGAAAGAAAATCGTCGTCGCTTACGTCGCTGCCAGCGAGCAGATGATCATCCCGGCGCTGGCTCAACAAACCGGAATTTTTCACAAGCATGGTCTTGATGCCCAAGTCGTCCTCGTGAGCGGAAGCCCGCGTAACGTTCAGTCGCTGATCGCCGGCAATTTCGATTATACGATGGCGGGAGTGACGCCGCTGGTTCGGGCGCGGCTGAACGGCGCCGACCCGGCGATCCTGGCAGCGATCGCCAACTACTCGACGCAACAGATCATCGTCGCGCCGCAGGCGGGAATCCGCAAGCTCGAAGACCTGCGAGGGAAGATCGTCGGTGTGACGCAATACGGCTCCGAGGGCGACACTTTTTTACGGATCGCTCTCAAGAGCGCCGGCCTGCGGCCGGACCTCGACGTGACGGTATTCCAGACCGGTGGCGGCGCGAACACGGTGCAGGCGCTGGCGGCCGGCAAAGATTCACGCGGGCGCGACCGGCGGTGCTAACGCTTTACAGGCCAAGCGGCTGGGCGCGGTGGAGATCGCTTCGGGCGAAGAGATGAAAATCCTGGCACTCGCCGGAACGCTGGCAACGACGCAGCGCAAAATCTCTCGTGACCGCCAAGAAGTAAGGAGCTTCATGCGCGCCTTCGTCGAAGGCATTCATTTTTTTAAAACCAACCGCGAAGCATCGATCCGCGTCATGCAAAAATTCATGGCGGGGTTGCCTATCGAAATCGTCAGTCCGCTCTACAACGAAACCAGAGATAAGTTACCGGCGCTGCCCATGCCGATGAAACAAGCGATCCAGTCCGTCCTGGACCGCGAGACGGATCCTAAGGCCAAGGCGCTTCAGCCATCCGACGTCGCCGACATTGGTTTTTTGCAGGAGATTGAGAAAAGCGGCTTTTTGCGGGAACTCGACAAATCCGCGGCTAGATAGGTAACAGCTGGAGGAAGGTCAACAGCCAAACCAAGCATAGTGTCACTTCATTTGAGCGTCGCAAAAGAAAATCTTGAATGTCCCAGGAACAGGACGATTCGGAGCATAGCTTAGTTGCAATTTAGATAGCAATCACGATTGAGCCATGGATTGGTAGTTACTTAACGTCAGTGAAATTCTGACAGTTTCCGCATTTTCCTTCGCTTTTTCTCGGTCGTCTAGCCACCAAGTTCCCCTTTTTCATAACTTTGACGCGCAGATCTACAGCGGTATGCGAGTTGCTAATCAGTGTAACAGGATTGTTCCAGGTAATCTGCTGTTGATGAGGTGATTCATGTTTGCGACGGACGACTTGGCTGATGCGAAATTCGACGAGAATGCTTCCCGTGACGAACAGACGCGGCGTTTATTCGGTGAACCCGACGTTTTGGCCGTGCACGAATATCTTCACGTTTTTCAATACCGGCCCGCGTTGACTCCGGAGAGAAGATTGATTGTGGCGATACTGCGCGACGCCATCGACTGTTATATGCGATGTTGTTTCGCCAAGAGCCGGCGCGAAAAGAAAATGTACCAGGAAACCGATGAGTGGTTCTTCGGCAATGACGAGGGAGTTTTCAGTTTCGAAAATATCTGCGAGGTCCTAGGGCTGGCGCCGGGTTATATCCGGCGGGGCCTGCTCCGTTATAAACAACGACCGTCGCGAAGCCTGGATCGCCGCCCAAAGCGTTTGGCACAGAGGTCGGCGAACGTGGAGTTACGCTTGGCGTCCTAGTGTCCTGGTCCAATAGTTCGTTAAATAATTCGTTCGGTTCTTTGTCCCCATACCGGCCCTTCGACGTGCCAGACTGTGTGAAAACTCTATCGGAGCCCTTCGACGACGCTCAGGGCGAACGGCTAACTGCTTAATTTCAAACGAAGCGATTCCGCTCGTGGTGAGCCAGCCTGTCCTGAGCGAAGTCGAAGGGAACCATGAACGGAGTTTTCACAGTCGGGCGCTCGGGATAAACTCCAGCCGGTATTCAGTAGGGCAGGTTTGAAACTACCCCTACGTCTGGATGCCGGGTCGCGCTAACCTCGGACCGTGATCCGGGGTTGCCCGGAATGTCGATCGTACCCCGATTTATATCGCGCGCTGCGATGAAAAACCGACAACAGTTAGTTCGGTTTTAAGAGCGGACTTCGCATCATTACATTCACTTGCGCCGCCGTAAGCTCGGAGCCCGAGCCCATCAGATTTGTCACAATCTCCGCACTGCTCACGAGACCGTCATGATAGATGGCGTCAGACGCCGACCAGCGAGTCGGATGATCAAGTCCCAAAAAATGAGCAATTTCGTGGGCCGACAGTCGAGCCATGGCATCATAGTCGCTTCGAACGCTCGACGAAGACGCCAAAATAATAACTCGCTGGCAACGGCGGACCGGGGAGCTTAACGCTTTAATCCCGTGACCGCCGAATGAGTCGACCAAGTAAATATTTAATGCACGCGACAACGGCAAACGCTGGTGACCCGAGAGCGCGAGTTTGGCGGGTCCGCCGTGGGGCGTTTCCTCAAGATCGGTGGGTGTGCCGGAGGGTCGTAGTTTGGGCGCCGCCAAGTTCTTCAGATCGCTGAAGGGGCTATCAGGAAGCGCGACTGCGTTGTCGATTACGATCTGAATTTCAGCCTGATCAAAAATACCTTGAATTTTCCTTGCCAAGCGCTTGGTGTCGACGGGCGCCGCTTGTCGGGAAACCGTGAAGAAGTTCAGATGCAAAACATTGGCTTTGGATGTTTCCGACAAGAAAAAATGCAGGTGGACGCTTCCGGCTTTTTCCGAGGACACTCTAAGTGTGGCTCCGGCGGGTAACTTCTGATCCGGACGATTCGGATAAATGAGCGTGTAGGTTCCCAGTCGCGGACACTGCCTTAGCCTCCCGGGAAAGTGGCAGAGATGTTCCTGTCGGTAGAAATAGTCGAGAGTCGGGCCCGGGGGCTTTTTTTCATCCCATCCTACATGTTCCACGCCGTCGGGCCGTGCGCAATGAAGCGAGGGCATAAATCTGCGCCGGTTCGCCGACGACGGTCACCGTCAAAGACCGCGTATTTCGCGGCACATCAAAAACCAGTGGCTCGGAAATACCGAGGCGATTTAACAATGCTTCGCGAACGAAGCGTTGACGCCCGTCGGCGTTTTTCTGATTAGGGTCCGCTCCCGAGCTGCCGGTGCCAGCAAAAAGAATGGTCGCGCAGAGTTGGAGCACTGCGCAAAGAATTCGGCGATCCGCCATTGCTATGCCGGCGCACGGGTCCGGGAAGTTGCAGCCGGCTTGCGGCTCAACGAACGCGCATCCAAGCCCATTTTTTGCCGACTCCGGCGTCGACCTGCCCGTGCAGCGGAACCATTCTCCTCATCTCGGATTAAAGTCGCTCAGCACGACGTCGATGACCGTAAGCTTGCCTTCGGTTTCGTGTTTCAATGCCTGTTCGATGGCTGGTTTGATGTCCTTCGGTTGCGTTACCCGATAGCCGTAGCCACCGTGGGCTTTGCCGTAGAGTTGGTAGTCGGGTTTCGGCGCGATATTGGCGCCGTAGTGAACGCCGGTGTGCTTCGCGGCGCCGTCGGGAAAATATTTAATCAGGCTGGTTTCCATCGATAGGTATCGGCCGTTGTTGAATACGACGACGTGGATCGGCAAGCCATATTCCTCCGCCACGCCGAGGCACGACGGCACGGCATTGTAATGGAACGCGCCATCGCCGATCAAAGCGAAAACGGGACGGTCGGGCATCGCTAACTTCACGCCGAGCGCGTAGCTGAGGCCGACGCCGAGCCCGCCGGTGATGCGCGCAAAATAGGATTGGGTTTGGCTCCGCGGGATCGCTTCCTGAATCAACGAGCGATAAACCGTGGTCTCTTCGGAAATCACGGCGTTCTCCGGCAGCGCCTCGCCAAGCGCGTGACAAAGCCAGCGCGGATCGATCGGCGACTCGTCGGCATGCTTGCGCGCCTCATCTTGCAGTTTGCCAAAGTAACCGTCGTGCCGCTCACGGCTGCGCCCGAGGCGCTGAGTATACTCAGCGCGATTTGCCACAACCTCTTCAGAGAGCTTCGCTTTCCTGATGAGCTTCGCCAAAGTCGACGCAGGCGGCGCGATCAGCGCGAGGTCGACGTTATAGCCCCAGTACGGTAGTCGCGAGTTGGGAAATTCCTCGGCGATGGAAATAACTTTCGCGTTTTTGGGTCCCTTGCTCGCCGGGTACCAGGGAGTCACCGCATCGACCATCAGGACTAAATCCGCGGTATCGACAAACTTAGGGTCGTGGTGCTGATAGAGCGGATGGGTCCTTGGAAAATTCAGAAACGCCGGCCGATAGGATTCCATAACGGGAAGCGAAAACAGCTCGCACAATTCCACAAGCCGCTCGACGGCGCGCGGATCGCCGCCGGCATGCTCGGTAAGCACGACCGGGTTCTTGGCGCTGGCGATCATTGCCACAGCTTTTTCGATCGCCGCGTCATCGACCGAAACGGCGCGGACCACTTCGTTAGAACGGCCGTGCTCGGCAACGTTGACTTCTTCCATCATGCATTCGAAGGGAATCCCGACCAGAACCGGTCCAGCCGGCGGTTCGAGCGCAATATGCACGGCGCGCTCAAGCGTTGGCGCCAGCAGCTCGGCGGACATGACCCGATCGGCCCACTTCACGCAGCTGCGCAACAGATCAGGAGAGCCGCCGAGATCGGTGAGATCATGTAACCACTGCCCGCCGGGATCGGCGACTTTAGTGTTTTCGCCGTAGGCTGCGACTTCGCCGCTGATGATCACCATTGGCGTGCGCTCGTGCAGCGCGGCGCGTATCGCCATAGCCGCGTTCAATGGTCCTGCCGTGGCATGAAGCATCACCACCTGCGGTTTACGGGTGACTTTTGTGTAGCCTGCCGCCATGGCGACCGCGACGGCTTCATGCCGGCAGTTGACGTATTTCGGTTTCTGCGCCCCCTCAGCCGCCAGTTCGGCCAGCGCTTCCCAGACCGGCGGCCACTCCGAGCCCGGCGAGGAAATGATATGGTCAATTCCTGTTCGTTGCATGATTTTCAACATCGCTTTTCCGCTGCGCATGAGTCGTCTCCTTATTGAATCGTTTGACGCGGTATTCTTTTTCTCATTTCAGGCAGGAAACCACTGGCTTCCAAATTTTGCACGACGGACGTGACGATCACCTGATCGAGATCCACTTCCTGAACTTTGGGGTTGATGCGCGTCACCAGACGCCGCACGGTTTTCCAGGCGTCGACATTAAGCGCAACGTCGAGGTTGGGCATTTGTAACCGCGCGACTCGAGCGGCTGCATCGGCGTCTTCGTCTTTGCTCAGTCGGAGATTTTTTTTGAGTACGGCCGCCACGTCGCGCCGGTTGGCAGGTTCAAGAATATAGAGCAGAGATTCGATCAGGCCCTTGGTCAAGGCGATCATCGTCTCTGCCGTGACGGCGCTCGACTCTTTCAGCGCACACATGACTGTCGCTTGATAGGTCAGTTTCAACGCCCCCGCGTCAGCCAAGGAGCGGGCGCCGGCGCGCTTCGCCATTTCCGAGTAACTGTAAGGGAGAATGGCCGCGTCGATGTTCCCAGAAACCAATGCCTGGGTCTGGGTGCCGGTGTCACCGATCACTCGGACATTGAGCTTGTGTTTGTCAGGATCGAGTCCGATGGCATCGAGGGCAACCATCGTGGACAACCAGGCGCCGCCGCCGATGCTCTGCACGCCGAAGGTCTTGCCGCGCAATTCCTCCAGTGAGTCGATGCCTTTCCTGACGACCAACTCGCGCGGCAGTTTGTTGTTGCCGGCGGCGAAACATCCGAGCTTCATGCCGCTCGCCGTTGAATTGAGCGCGCTGCTTGGGGCCGCCCATACCAGCGGCGCACCGCCGGAGGCGAGCGTTGCCATCATGATTTGACCGCTTCGGGTTTGCAGCACGCTGGCGTCGACGCCGTGCTTTTTAAACAAACCCCTTTCGATGCCGACCCACAACGGAGCCATGGTTTCGTTGTAGCCGCCATAGGCAATCAACAGCGGCCCTGCGGCAGGTGCTTTGACGGCGAATAGGGGAAAAACGATGAACAAGCTGCCGGAAAACAACAGACGCAGCGCCAACATCATTGGGCAATTCCTTTCGACATGATTCTTGGCTGCTACTACCACACCAAGCTGTGTTTGCCCAGTCCAGATCGGGTATTCAACGACACGCGTTAGACCATTGACAAGGATTGCTAGGCTAGGCATATGATTCGGTCGCTGTAATAATCTCCAGGTAATCGATTGCGGAGGCATCACCAGTGAAACGCCGTGCTCAGGTTTTAGTCGTATTTGCGCTGATTGTGATGCCTCATCACACGGCGCGGAGCCAAGACTCCATCCCGTTCGTACCCTCGCCGATGCACGTCGTGCAGCGGATGCTTGAAGTGGCCGAGTTCAAGCAAGGCGATATTCTTTATGACATGGGCAGCGGCGACGGACGCATCGTCATCGAAGCGGCAAAAAAGTATGGTATCCGTGGCGTGGGTATCGATTTGAATGCGGAGCTGGTTGCCAAAGCTCGCGAGAATGCCGAAAAAGAAGGGGTAAGCCACTTGACTGAATTTCGCGCGCAGGACGGTCTGACGGTCGATATTTCCGAAGCGACTGTGGTTACGCTTTACATGTTCAAGTGGTTTAATAATGCGTTGCGTCCGAAGTTGCAGAAACTAAAACCCGGCTCGCGAGTGATCGCTCATGATTTCGACATCGATGACTGGAAACCGTCGCGAGTCGAATATATACCGCCGCCCACGGACGGCACGTCGGACTATGCCGAATCCCGCACGCTTTATATCTGGAAAGTTGGAGAATCGCCGGCGGCTTACTTTGATTGAAGGAGGGTTTTGCCATGAAGGTTGCATACGATCCAACCGACCGCTTCGAAATCAATGTTTGGGACACCGAATTTCGCCGCACGCCGACGCGGACGCTGATGGCGCGGGTTTATCAACCGAATGGAGCCGGGCCGTTTCCCGTGCTGTTGGACCTGCACGGCGGCGGTTGGAACAACCAGGACCGCAAAGCCAACGCGCCGATGGATGAGAGCTTGGCCTCGAGCGGCATCTTGGTTGTCGCCATCGACCTGACCCTCGCGCCCGAAGCGCCCTATCCTGCCTCGGTCCAGGACGCCAACTACGGCGTGCGCTGGCTCAAACACAAAGCGCGCGAGTGGAACGGCGATCCGGAAACGATCGGCGCGCTGGGCAGCTCGAGCGGCGGACATGTGGTCGAACTCTGCGCTATGCGTCCGCGTGATGCCTATTACAGCGTGCATACATTCGGCGAAGCTCCGGAACTTGATGCAACCTTGAACTACGTCGCGACCCGCTCGCCGGTGAGCGATCCCTATGCCCGCTACTTGAACGCCGAAAAATTGGGGCGCGATGAGATGGTGCAAAACAGCAAGACTTATTTTAATCCGTGGGATACGATTCACGACGGCAATCCGCAAGAAATCCTCGACCGTGGCGATCAGGCAAAGCTGCCGCCACTGCTGATTATGCAAGGCGAGCTCGACGACAACGTCCGGCCGCCAGTGCAGGAGAAATTCGTCACGTCGTATCGCGCCGCGGGCGGCGAATGCCAGTATGAAGTCTTCGTCGGTTGCGAACATCTATGGATTCGCGAACCGGGGCCGCAGACCGATCGCGCCTACGACACGTTAAAAACATTCATCGCGCGCCAATTAAACGCGAAGCGGTTGGCGGCGTGAGCAAAACGTCGACATCTCTTTAACCGAAGGAGAATACTCAAATGACAGTTGCATACGATCCGTTAGGCCGATTCGAGATCAAAGTTTGGGATACCGAGTTTCGCCGCACGCCCGCGAGGCAGCTGATGGCGCGGGTCTATCAGCCGCAGGGCGATGGGCCGTTCCCGGTATTGTTGGACCTGCACGGCGGCGCTTGGAACAACCAAGACCGCACGGCCAATGCGCCGATGGATGAGAGTCTAGCACGGAGCGGTATTTTAGTCGTAGCCATCGACTTAACCCGCGCGCCGGAGGCGCCCTATCCGGCTTCGGTCCAAGATGCCAACTATGGCGTTCGTTGGCTCAAAGCGAAGGCGCGGGAATGGAACAGTGATCCCGCCACCGTCGCCGCGTTGGGAAGCTCGAGCGGCGGTCACGAAATCGAACTGTGCGCCATGCGCCCGCACGATCCGCGCTATAACGCGCATCCATTCCCGGAGGCGCCGAACGTCGACGCGACTCTGGCCTACGTCGTGGCGCGCTCGCCGGTCAGCGATCCTTACGCCCGCTATCAGCAGGCGGAGCGGAGACAGTGGGCAGAAATGATTCAGAACAGCAAAACCTATTTCAACCCATGGGAGACGATTTACGAAGGTAACCCGCAATTGATGCTCGAGCGCGGCGAGAAAGTTTCGTTACCGCCGCTGTATATCCTGCAAGGCGAACTGGATGACAATGTTTTGCCCGCGGTACAAGAGAAATTCGCCGCCACCTATAAGGCGGCGGGCGGCGAATGCGAATTCGAGATATTCAAAGACTGCGAGCACCGCTGGGTTGCCAAGCCGAGTCCGCAGACCGATCGCGCTTATGAAAGGATCAAGGCGTTCATTGCGCGCCAGTTGGGTGCTAAACGTTTGGCGGCGTAAAGCGCGAAGGGCCTAGCGCGGCATAGCCGCAACCAAGGTAGAAACAGACATTTCACCACCGAGGTCCTAGCGCGGCGTAGCCGCAACCAAAGGAGAACAATCCTTCACCACGAAGCGCACGAAGGTCACGAAGGTATTCGTAGGGTGCGCTCCGCGCACCGGTCAGTTCGTAGCCCGGATGTAGCGCAGCGGAATCCGGGGTCTTTCGGTTAGAAAAATTTGCGCAAG
>DASYUV010000215.1:0-2900 GCA_036000865.1 Binatia bacterium
TCGAGAGATCCCGACTTTCAGGACCCACGAGAAATGACTGCATCGGCACGATGGCGTTCACCGGCGCAAGACCTTCCAACGCCGTCGTCGTTCCGGCAACGACCAGATCGGTTCGGTACTGCTGCGCTTTGAGCTCAGCCATCAGCTTCGGCGCCACTTGAGCGCCTTGCATGCCGCTAAAGTCAACCTCGATTTCGGGATATCTTTTTTGGAACCCCAGGGTGAAAGCATCCCTCACATCGGGGCCGGGCGGTCCGAACACCACCACCTTACCCTCTTTTTTGCCCACGGCTACGATTTTTTCCCAGGCCGGATCATTGACCGACGCGCCGTACGCGATGGCCGACGAAACAAACACAAGCACGATCAGAACAGCGGCTATAAATCGCTCTCGAGGTTGCATTTCGTTTCTATTGTGTGATGCATTTAAACCCAGTACTCCAACACTCCATTTCTGACAACCGTTTGGCTTTACTTCCGATACGTCACCGGCGGCATGCGGCAGGGAACGCCGGTCTTGGCCAGCTCGGCTTCGTAAATCGCGCGGACTTCCCGCGGCTCATCCTCGTAGTCCATCACCGTGCCGCCTTCGCTTTCAGGCACGGTGGGTAAATACCGTTTGCCGACGCCACGCTGGCCGCGGCGCAAGGCCAAATGCAGCCCAGGTTCCGCGCTGGTCGTAAAATGGGAGTGATACCAGCCCTCGGGCGGCACCAGCAGACTGCCTTTGTGCCAGTCCACCTTAACGAATTTACCGTCTTTAGGCCCCTCGTTGGTATCGTATTTTGGCCACATCAGTGTGTAGCCTTTGCCGTCGAGCATAATCACCTGCGCGCCGGAGCCATGGTAATGGGGCTTTCGATAAGTGCCGCTGCCGATGGCCATGATATGACCGACCATCGCTTTGTTACCCGAGCCGGTGATTCCAAGCCGGCTGTAATCGACGCCGCGCCGCGGATATTTGGTCAACGGCATGGCGTAAATATCGGAAATGAAATTGATCGAGGTATCCTCGAACTCTCCCTCCTTGATCTCGCTCGAAAAATAGTTGTTCTGGCCCGAGAACCGATCGGTGAATTCGTAGGGCGTATTGAAAATAAAATCAGTGGAAGCAAACGCATTGAAAATAATCGGCGCATTGCTCGGAGCGACGAAGCGCACCGGCTCGGTCGCCGAGCCGTTGAAATGCTGGTGCTTGACGTTGAGCGGCGGCGAAAAAAGACTGCCCGCTTGCCACTCGAGCAGGATCGTCTGATGGGTCTTCTCGCACCAGAACTGGGTCGCTCCGCGGCCCTCGAGGATCAGGATCAACTCCTCGTAGAGATGGCGCATGGGCTTTAAATTCTTTCCTGGGGGAATCTCAGCCACCATGGAGCCGACGAATCCCTGTGAGCCCTCGAGGTGGCAGTAAGCGGCCGGACCGCCAAGGCGCTCCCAGTGGCTGAGCGGGACCGTGCGCAGGTCCTCCACCCCATAGCCCGTGATAACCGGCAGTCCTTCGGCGTCGCAAAATTCCAAAAACGGCGACTTGCGGAGAAATCTCTCCTTCGCCACAGTTTCCATGACTTCCGCTGAATCACTTAATACCATCGGGGCCTCCTAGAGACACAAACAGACCTCGTTTCGTTGTGAAATCTCTCGCCTTTCCGAGCGGGGACGTCACTCCCGCGAAAGCGGGAGTCCAGGTTTCATGATGCAAGCTTAGTGGTTCACCATCGACTTCCTCGTGATCGAAAAAGGATCTCTGGATTCCCGTTTTCACGGGAATGACGTGACGAAAGTAAACCGTCTTAATACATTTTTTAAAGTTGGCTGGAGCCAACACCTTTTCAATCCTTGCCTTGCAAACAGCTTCTTATTTGCCTTTGTAATCGGGATGACGGCGCACGGCGTCCATAAACCATTCTCTCATCGCCCGACCGTAAGTGCGGTGCGGATCGCCTTTTACCCGTACTCTATCCGGCTCCACCTTGGCGACGATGAAATGCGGACCGTTGGCTTCGAGCGCTCGCTTTACCGCCGTGGACAGCGCCTCTTCAGTTCTAACTGTTGCGGTGTTGGCGATGCCCGCGCCCTGGGCGATTTTTTCCAGATCGGTCTTGCGCGTCGTGAATGTCGAGCCCATGCGCGCGTAGGAGCCGTTATCAAAGACGATGACGACAAAATTCACCGGGTTAACATCGGCTACAGTGATCAAGCTGCTGGTATCGACCATCAAGCTGCCGTCGGAATCCAGAGCGATGACCTTACGCTTGGGGAAGGCGGCCGTAAGCCCCAGCGCAAAAGGAATACAGAGCCCCATGTTGCAACCGAAAAAGTTCGCCCCTTCGCGCCTCAAGTCGGACCAGAAAGCCGTGTTCGACGAGAGACTCGTCACCGTCAGCATATGCTGATCGACCATGGGCGCCAAAAGTTTCAGGCAATCGAAGCGCTTCATAACAAACCTCCGAGTTGACATTTGCAGACGGGTGTATCACCACGAAGGCCACGAGGAGCACGAAGGAAGAGAAACGTATGCTGAAGTCTGGTGCCTCTTCGAACCCGTTGTTCGTTCTTCGTGGCCTTCATACTACTATCGTTGGAATTTTCCGCGGCTTGCGCAAATCTTTCACAGTGTCATCCTGAGGCCCGCCGAAGGATCTCGTCTTCGTTCCATCAAAGTTTAGCGAAAAGACCACCACAACTCCGCCGAGATTCTTCGCCTCGCCAGCTCAGAATGACACCGCGCTCATAGATGGATCTTTCTTTGCGTCGTTTGCATTGCTATGCATATAAATTCACGCGGCTTGCGCAAATTTATCGTGCAACGAATCCGAGGGCGACCAGCCGGTCGCCCCTACCTCGGTCTTAGCGCTCGATGTCCGCATCTGAATTTTCCTAATTTGTGACCTTTGTGCCCT
>DASYUV010000216.1:0-5515 GCA_036000865.1 Binatia bacterium
AGACCTTGCCGAAGGCCTTCGTCTCGGGCCGCGTTCTGAGACTGGGAGCTCGAGACGAGCACACCGATCCTCCAGATTTTTCCCGGCTGCTGCGCCGACGCGATGCTGTCCCAACCCACCAGCGCTACGATTGCGACAAGCTTAAAGAGGCTTTTCATGTTCCTCCCACATTTTAGACATGGATTATTCCAGGAGCCATTTCGATCCAAGCGATTCTATTTATACTTCTCTTCAATCCAAAATCCAAAACCTGTACTGAGCCAAGTCGAAGCATCGGCAATCGAAAATTCTTTTTCTGTTGCCTGTTTCCGCCAGAGGCGGATCCGCCCATCTTTGTGGCGGAGCCTCATGTCTATTGCCTCACTTAATGACCTTATTCGCCCGCGCCAGGACTTGCGTCGGAATAGTAAGCCCAAGAGCCTTCGCGGTCTGGAGATTGATCGCCAGCTCGATATTTTCAACCGTCTCTACCTTCAAATCACGGGGGTGGGCGCCGCTTAGAACCTGCTGCACATACTTCGCTGATGCGCGGCCGACTTGATGGTAGTTCTGGCCGTAGCTGGCAAGCGCACCCTTGGTGACGAGACTCTGCTCGTGGAACATCGTCGCTAACTTCTTGGCTCTGGCCGTGTCGATGATGAGTTGAGCGTGGGCAACCACAATCGGATCCGGAATGAAGAAATAGGCGTCGGCCTCGCCAATCTTCACCGCGTGCAAAGCCTTCTGCAGTTCCTCGGCAGAGTTGGCGTGCCGTTCGATGAACTTGAGCCCCAGCCGCTTCGCTTCCTCCCGCCCCGATTTAGCTCCCTCCGCGGCAACACGGTATCCAGGGTCGTAGAATGTTACCACGCGACTGAGCTTCGGAAGAATTTCTTTCAGGATCTCAAGACGCTTGGCCGTAAGGTCCGTGACCAGATAGTAGACACCCGTAAGCCTTCCCCCAGGCTTCACAAAGCTATCCACGAGCCCGCCGACAACCGGATCGCTCCCCACACCGAAAACAATTGGGGTATTCGTTGTCGCCCCCTTCGCCGCTGTGGTCGCAGAAGTAGCGAGGGCGTAAATCAGGCTGACTTTCTCTCGCTCAAAAGTCCTGGCTGCCTCCTCGGCCGCCTTCGCGTCGCCCTTGGTATCCCGAATTGCCAGAGCGAATTGTTTTCCCTCTTCAAGCCCCAACTCCTTCAGTCCGTCCTTGAGCCCGTCAATTGCCTCGTACAACGGCCCGCCTGGGAGAATGACGCCGATTCGAGGGAGCTTCGGCTGCTGCGCCTGAGCTGGAAAGCTAAGCGCCAAGAGCAAACCGCCTAGTGCTAGCTGAACGACTTTTTTACTCGTTGATTTTCCTTTGTTGCCTATTGCCTCTTGCCTATTGCCTGTTTTCATTTGATCACCCTATCCGCTCTCGCCAGCACGTTCGGCGGAATCGTGAGACCGATCTGCTTAGCTGCTTTCAGATTGATCACCAGCTCGAACTTAGTCGGCTGCTCGATGGGCAGCTCAGCGGGTTTCGCTCCTTTCAGAATTTTGTCCACGTATGTGGCGGCCCGCCGATACTGAGCATCATTATTGCCCGAATAGCTCATGAGGCCGCCAGCCTCGACAAAATCGCCAACAGAGTACATCCCGGGAAGCCGAGCCCTTTCGGCCATGGTTACAATCCGCTTTCGAAGAACGTAGAATAAGGGGTTGCGGAGCGCGAGAAGACCATCTACCCGTGCCCGCGTCGCGCTTTCAATCGCGTTGTCAAGCTCACCTTGAGTTCGAACCTCCAGAGATAAGAGTTGGACTCCGAGGGCTGTGGCAGCAGTCCGTGTCTCTCGCCATTGAAGCGCCGATCCAGAATCGTCTGGCTTCCAAAGCACCGCCACTCGAGATAGCTTGGGAAGTGTTTCCTTGAGAAGCTCCAGCTGTTTTCCGATCAGCTCCGGATCCAGCGGAGTCAGCCCTGTGATGTTCCCTCCCGGCTTGGCGAAGCTGGCCACGATACCGTCCGCTACAGGATCTCCACCGTAGGTTGCCATGACAATCGGGATCGTGGTCGTGGCCCGCTTCAGAGCCACGACGGCAGCAGCGTTGCCCGCGACAATCGCGTCAACTTTGAGCCGAACCAATTCGGCGGCAAGGTCAGGAAATCGATCAGGCTTGTCTTCGGCAAATCGCCACTCGATGAAGATGGTCTGGCCCTCAACATAGCCAAGATCTCTTAGCCCTTGCCGGAATGTCTCGCGGGTTGGAGCCTGAGGATCAGCTCCAAGCCAGGCGATCCGGTGAACTTTCTTCTGCTGCGCCTCGGCTAGATGGAAAGAAGCCAGAATTAAGATCGCCAATGCCATGAAAAGAATTTCTTTCTTCACGTTTTTCTTTCTTAATATTGCCTGCTGCCTCATGCCTTCTGCCTATTTAATGACCTTATCTGCCCGCGCCAGCACGTTAGGTGGAATAGTGAGTCCGATCTGCTTCGCCGTTTTCAGATTGATCACCAGCTCGAACTTCGTCGGCTGCTCGACGGGCAAATCCGCTGGTTTGTTGCCTTTCAAAATCTTATCAACGTAATACGCGGCGCGGCGGCCCATCTCACGAAAGCTCGGCGCGTAGGACATAAGTCCTCCAGCCTCCACGCTGTCGCTCTGACCGTACATCGCCGGCAGGCGATGTTTTGCTGCTCGATCCGCAAATCGGACTCTCTGACTCGTTAAGAAAGGATCCGCAAAGATGAGAAGCACATCGGCACGTTCGCGCGCAATTACGGTAAATGCCTGTTCGATGTCGTCAGGCTTTGACACCTCCAACGATTGCACCCGAAGAGCCAGCGTCTGGGCTGCGGTGCGGACTTCTTTCAATTGGAGCGAGTTGCTGGAGTTAGTTGGATTCCACAAAACTGCCACGTGGGTAGTGGTAGGACTTACCTCTTTGAGCAGCTCAAGCCGTTTCCCGCCAACCTCAGGCGAGAGACTAGCCAACCCTGTGATGTTCGCGCCCGGCCGCGCAAGGCTAGCAACTAACCCTTGCGCAACCGGATCGCCAACTCCAGTGAAAATTACCGGGATCGTCTGGGTCGCATTCTTGGCAGCCAGTGCGCTTTGCGAAGCCCCTGCAACGATCACGTCAACTTTAAGACGGACCAGCTCCGCCGCCAGCTCGGGAAGCCGTTCCGCTCTGTCGGCCGCGTGTCGGTACTCGATCACAATGTTCTGTCCCTCGATGTAGCCGAGATCACGCAGACCTTGCCGGAAAACTTCGCGCGCAGAGGGCGAATCGATAAGCGTTAGAAACCCGACCCGAGGGATTTTCTTCCCCTGCTGCGCCTCGGCGGGCAAGCAAAGCGCCAAGACCAAAATGCCGACAGCAAGACAAGTGATTTTCGTATTATTCATTTTTCCTCATGCCTCATGCCTGTTTCATTTGATCACTCTGTCCGCTCGCGCCAACACATTCGGCGGAATCGTCAGACCGATCTGCTTCGCCGCCTTTAAATTAATAATCAGATCGAATTTCGTCGGCCGCTCCACCGGAAGTTCCCCGGGCTTCACACCTTTAAGAATCTTGTCGACATAAATAGCGGCGCGACGATATAGATCCGATATGCTCGGCCCGTAGACCATAAGGCCACCCGCATCGATATATTCCGGTTCTGTGTACATCGCCGGCAGCCGGTTCTTTGTTGCTAGGTCAACGATTCTTTTTCGGTGAGTATTGAAAAACGCGTCCGCAAATGCCAGTAGAGCATCTGCCCGTCCTCTGACCGCCGCTTGGAATGCGCCTTCAAAGTCGTTAGCCTCCCGCACTTCTAGGGGGTTGAGGGTCACCCCTAAGATAAGTGATGCAGCTTCTGCTTCTTTGAAGTTGAGAGCTTGCATCGGATTCGTTGTATTCAAAAGGACGGCTACGCGAGAAACCTTTGGAACAGCTTCTTTAACTATTTCTAGTCGCTTACCAGATAACTCTGTCGCCATGTGGGACAGCCCGGTGATGTTTCCGCCTGGACGCGAAAGACTAGCGACTAGTCCGTCGCGCACGGGATCACTGGCATGGGCCATGACGATGGGGATTGTGCTTGTGGCTTTCTTTGCCGCTTGAGTCGCTGTAAATCCGCCCGTAATGATGCAGTCCACCCTGAGGCGGACCAGTTCCACCGCAAGGTCGAACAGTCGATCCCGTTTTCCCTCTGCCCAGCGAATTTCAAGAGCGACGTTCTGGCCCTCCACGTAACCCAGTTCGCGCAGACCCTCGCGAAATGCATCTACCAGAGCCTGTCCCCCGGAATCGCCAGGCCGCTCGGGACGTATGACACCTAGCCGAGAAATCTTTCTCGGCTGCTGTGCCTCAACCAACGGAACAGTAGACAGTAGAGCAGTAGTCAGTAGGCAGATAACGATTTCCCTGTTTACTTTTGCCTTTTGCATTTTTACTTTCGCCTTACTTGATTACCTTGTCCGCTCTCGCTAGGACGTTCGGCGGAATCGTGAGACCGATCTGCTTCGCCGCCTTTAAATTGATCACCAGCTCAAACTTCGTCGGTTGCTCGACGGGCAGGTCAGCTGGCTTGGCTCCCTTCAGGATTTTGTCGACGTATGTAGCAGCGCGCCGGAACATGTCAGTTTGGCTCGGCCCGTAGGACATCAGACCGCCCGCTTCGGCAAAATCCGCCTCCATATATATCGCCGGCAATCGGTGCTTAGCTGCTAGCTCAACAATCCGCTTGAGGTGCGTGACCGTGACAATGTCTTGAATAACAACAAGGCTCCCGGCGCGCTCCCTGGCAGTCTGAAAGGCCCCTTCAAAGTCGTTCGGGCCGCGCACTTGAAACGATTGCAGCTGGACGTTCAGAGTCTTGGCCGCTATTTCCAATTCCTTGAAACTGAGCACTGGGCCGGGAGCGTCCGGATTCCAGATGACACCGACAGGGGACGCTTTGGGGAAAGCCTCCCTAAGTAACTCCAGCCGTTTGCCGCCCAATTCGGCCGAGAAGTTTGACAATCCGGTGACGTTACCGCCTGGGCGAGCAAGGCTGGCGACAAACCGTTGAGCAACGGGATCACCTCCATGAGCCATGACGATAGGAATCACGCTGGTCGCCTTCTTGGTTGTACGGACCGCGGCCGGCGCCTGGGCAACAATGACATCGACCTTGTTTGCCAGCAGCTCGCCCACAAGTTCTGGAAGTCGATCGAGTTTTCCGTCCGCATATCGGTATTCGATGATGACGTTTCGTCCCTCAACATAGCCAAGCTCACGGAGCCCTTGACGGAATGCTTCCGTGCTGGGCGAAGTGGAGGAGCGGGAGCCGCCCGACAGAATGCCTATTTTCTTTACCGGCTGCGCCTCCGGCGGAAGTCCAGTAGGCAGAAGGAGAGTCGGCAGCAGGCAGACAAAGACCAAAACAGCTCTTGTCATTCGTTGCTGCTCGGTCTTGTTACTGCTCACCGTTCACTGCTCACTGCTTGCTTTCACTTGATCACCTTGTCCGCCCGCGCCAGCACGTTCGGCGGAATCATCAGACCAATCTGCTTCGCCG
>DASYUV010000217.1:0-7705 GCA_036000865.1 Binatia bacterium
CGGCGATCGATGAAACTTCCGCCAGATTCACTTATCAGTGATCGAAAACTTAAAGAATATCTTCTTAGCCCAAGAGTAGAAGATGACAAATCCGGCTTCTTGGCGATAGCTGGATATACGTTAAACCATTGGCGTGAACTAGAAGCCGATTTGCGCAACTTGATCGCAGCGACAGATGCGGATTTGACTCGATCGACTGCGTATGGTGACATGTACGAGGTAAAGGGGTCGTTAGTGGGACCGAATGGGAAAACCCTTCATATAATCACCGTGTGGGTTCGGCTGAAGGCAAACAATGAAACCCGGTTCGTTACGTTGGTCCCAGATAAAGAGGCAGCGAGATGAAAATGGATCTATTTAAACGTGTAGTGTTGCGGGTCGATCTTCCCGAATACGGGCTTCGAAAGGGCGACGTTGCGACCATCGTCGAACATTTGCCTGGCAATGGTCGCGAGGACGGATATGCCGTGGAAGTCTTTAATTCCGTCGGCGATACCATTGCAGTTATCACCGTTCCCGAGTCGGCTGTTGAGCCACTCACAGCTGACACAATTCCATCCGTCCGGCCATTAGCCAAGACGGCATAATTCTCTGGAGAAACAATTCTCGCCACGCTCTGAAACTTGGACGGACACAGTCTTGTGGGAATGAGCCCTCGTCTCAGTGAGATTCTCCGGAACTATGACCCCAATGTGCCGCTAGCCGAAGCCTCCACGGCCCCCACTTCTTGGTACAACGATCCTGGCATTTTAGAACTGGAGCAACACACAGTTTTCTCTCGCTCGTGGCAATTGGTCGGCCGCGCCGATCAATTGCGCAAGCCTGGGCAGTACGTCACTTGTGAAATCGCCGGCGAGCCGCTCCTTGTTGTTAGAGGCAATGACGAAATTCTGCGCAGCTTCTTCAATGTCTGCCGCCATCACGCCGCAGCTGTAGTTACAAAACCCGAGGGAAAAGCGGAGAACCTCCGTTGCCCATACCACGGCTGGACCTATAATCTGGAAGGCGCGCTCGTTCTAACGCCGGAGTTTGGAGCCGTCGCCAATTTTGATCGCGCAGCGAACGGGCTTATTCCGGTTCAGACAGAGATATGGAAGAGTTTGGTGTTCGCGAAGTTGGAGGCCCTGGGGCCGCCACTTAAAGAATTGTTAGGTGGGGATCTCATTGAACGATTTGAATCCTTGAACCTTGAACAAATGCAATGGTTCGAGCGGCGCCATTACATACTCAACTGTAACTGGAAAGTCTTCGTCGACAACTACCTCGACGGCGGTTACCACGTCCCGCATATTCACGGCAATTTAAACAGCGTGCTCGATTACACCAAGTACACCATCGAGGCCGGCGAGCACTTTTGTCTGCAGTCGAGCCCAATCGTAACCGACAAAGGTGATGCGAAAACCGCCGCAGTCCGTACGGGCAAGCGAGCCTACTATTACTGGATCTATCCCAATTTCATGATCAACATTTACGGCGGCATGATGGACACCAACTTCGTCATGCCGCGATCGGTCGATCGAACCGAAGTCATTTTCGACTACTATTTTGCGGATGTTTCCGAATCAGCCCGTGAAAGAAATCTCGCGAGCATCACGGTGAGCGAGCAGATTCAAGCCGAAGACGTTGCCATCTGCGAGTCCGTGCAGCGCGGCTTGAGCTCCCGCTCGTATAACGCCGGCCGGCTCTCAGTCCGGCGGGAAGCCGGAGAGCACCTGTTTCACAGGCTTCTCTACAAAGATTTGCAAGCGGGGTTGCCTGGTGAAAAGTGATTCAGACTCTGAAGTCTCATCTGGCGAGCGACCGCAGTCTTCTCGCCTGTTGGAATTCGCAACGCTGTCAGACAAATCAGGCAGCCCACTTATCGATGAGCTTTACGGGCACTCGTTTATTTTCCTCTGTCCTAATCTCAGTCCAGGGCTGGATCGATAGCACCGGACATGGCGCCTGTCGAATGACGCGGTCGGTGAAGCTTCCGTGCAGCAGCCTTCGCAGGCGACCTCCGTTGCTTGTCATAACGATTAGATCACACTGTTCCTCTTTCGCTACGGCGACGATCTCTTCGGCAACCTTACCAATTTTGATCACTGGGTTAATTTTTACTGTGCCAAGAAGCTCTTTTGAGATCCTTTGCTCCAGGAACGTGTGGAGAACTTGCTTCTTTCTTTCGAAGATGCCGTCGAAATCAGGCGGGCGAGTAAGACCGATCGGCGCTGCCGCAGGTCCAGCTAAATCCCCCGCAGCATACTGATTCATAAACTGCTCTTTCATGACTTCCGTTGGAAGTGCATGAAGCACGGTGACCTCAGCGCCAAGCTCCTTGGCGAGCGATAGCGCGTATCCAATTGCCGGCACGGTAATAATAGAAAAATCTGTCGGGGCGAGAATTTTTTTAAGGGTGATCATAAATTTTCCCCTCCCTCCATTTCTTTAGGAACGCAATGCTAATGCCAAATAACTGATTAATTTAAGTCCTTGATTTTAAGGCTACTTTCGCGACACGACAATCCCGCAATTCGCTTCTGAAGGTGTCTTCCTACAAATGTGTATAAATTATTATACGAACCTGGCGTGCGGTGAAATCATTGCCAAGCGGCCCTTCACCCTCACACCCGCTCCTGAATTCCGTACCGCGCGCTGACGTTCTGCGCGATTGAGACCAGGATAATTAGAATCGTGAACATGAGAACGCCGAAGGCGCTAAGTTGTTGAAACGAGCCGTTCGACCAGAGATTGAAGATAATCACCGATGCCGTGCGATTGCTCGAGCGCGCGAGCATCAGTGAAATCGTCAGCTCCCTGTAGGCGTGAACCATCACCCAGAACCATCCTGCCATGAGACCCGGCCGCAGTAGCGGAAGGTAAATATGATAGAAGTTTCTCCACCACCCTCCGCCTGCCACTGCCGCCGCTTCTTCCAGCTCAGTGTGAATCTGCACCATCGACGTGGACACAAAACGCAAAGCAAAAGGTAGATACCGCGTCAGATAAGCGAGACCGATGATACTCAGCGTACCGATGATGGGTAACGGCACAAGGAGATAGAGCCATAGAAACGCGGAACCGAGCACCACACTCGGCAGCGCGATCGGCGCGAAGGCAAGAAAATCGAGAATTTTTCGCCCGCCAAGCCGCGTCTTGTGCACGAAGTAACTGATCGCCGCGACCAACAGCATGACGATCGAAGCCACACTGACACCGAGCAATGTGCTGTTCCACAAAGGCTTGAGGGCATAGCTGCCCTCGGAAAAAAGAGTCTTGTAATTGATCAGCGTCATCGTTTCTAGCACTTCCGCAGTTGGCGGCCGAAAGCGCGGCAGCAAGGACGCGTAAAGCATCGTGAGAAACGGTAGTCCGGTAATGAAGAAGACTAGCACCAGGCTCAGCGCACAGGTAAGATATTTCCATCCGTCGAGATCGATGCGCCGCGGCCGATAATCCTTGCCGGTGATCGTCTGATAACGCTCGCCGTGACGGACAAGCTGGAAATAAATATAAAGCAGCGCCATCGAAAGAAACAGCAGCACTATCGAATAAGTGCTCGACAGGCCCCAATCCGTCGGCGTGCGCGATGTGTTGAAATAAACTTGTGTTGTATAAACCGCCACACGAGCGCGGCCGCCGAGCAACGGCGGCACCTCGAAACTCTCAACTGTCTGAATGAATAAAAGCAAAGCGGCCGCGGCCGCCGCGGGTAAGATAAGCGGTAAAGTAACCCGGCGAAACGTCGGCCAGGTGCCCGCGCCGGCTATAGCCGACGCTTCTTCGAGCCGCGGATCGATCGACTTCATTGCCGCGGACATTAGCAAATACGCGAGTGGCGTCATTTCCAAGGATTGAACCCAAATCATCCCCCAAAATGAATAAATGTTTAGAAAGCGCGGCATGCCCATCAGCGTGTTGATGATGTGATTCAACACCCCGATACTCGGGCTCGCCGTGAGGATCCAGGAGATCGTAATGATAACCCCCGGTATGATAATTCGCCCCAGGGTGATCATGCCGATCAGCCTTGCGAGCGGCATATTGGTTCGCTCGACGGTCCACGCTAAGAAGGTCCCCCAGAAAAAGGCGCAGACGCTTGATAGGAACGCGAAGTAGAGCGTGTTCAGGCTCGCCTCCCAAAATTCACTGATGCCGTATGCCCTCGCATAATTGGCAAGCGTGAAGCTCAGTTCCAAAAAACCCGGCTCGCCGGGGCGAATCGTCTTTAGGCTGGTCCAGATTATCAAAAGAAGTGGAACGAGGACTTGGTACGCGAGAATGACAACCAGGCTGATGACAACGATGCGGCCGCCGCTCATGAGCGGCGGCCGCGTGCCGGCTTCCCAACGGAGCGGGCTCGTCGCCATAACGTCAGAGTAACGTAACCGTTATTTCAACCGGCCGATGGATTGGTTCCAAGCTTCGTGCAGTTGCTTAGTGATGTCGTCGCTGACGATGTTATAAGTCACGAGCTTGATGTCGTCGGGCAGGTACGGATGCTTGATTGTGAGCGGCCCGCGCAGAATGTTATTGATTAAATTCTGGCTATCCTGCGACAGTGTCCAGTCAACAAATAACGCCGAAGCGTTGGGATGCTGAGTATTTTTGTTGATGATCATGGCCCCGGCGAAGGACAGCACAGGCGCGGTCAATACCATGGCGAAGGGCGTCTTCGGGTCCTTTTTCTTGTGTTCTACACCGACATAAAAATAATTGTCGCCTTGAACTGCGTGGTCGCCGGTGAGCATGAGCTCCATGCGCTGGGTGTGTCCTTGCTGTATGATCGGCTGATTTTGCCCCATGCATTTGAGCCACTCTTTGACCTTCCCTTCGCCCATCATGACGTAGAGTCCGGCCATGAAGCGGGTCTCGGGTGGATCGAAAGAAACCTGCCCCTTGAACTCGGGCTTACAGAGATCGAACCAAGTTTTAGGCGCTTTGTCCGGCTTGATTAGATCCGTGTTGTAAGAAATTCCATGTTCCGCCCAATACCAGGGCGTCCAGCGATTCTCCGGTTCGATGAAACTTTGGTATTGCTTTAAAATCTTTTTCGTTGCCGGCGTCGGAAATTTTGCGACCAAGTTCTGTTTCAGTATCACTGCCATGTCCGGTACGCCTAGAGTGAGGATATCCGTTAGAGACCGGCCGGCAGTTTCCTCTGCAATGAAGCGCTCTGCAGCGTCCTGAGATCCGATATCGCCCATTTCAACTTTCACAAATGGATAGTGTTTTTCGAAGAGATTGACGTGGTCGCGGGCGATCTTGCCCCGCCAAGTATGAACGAAGTTAAGCTTGCCTTCCTTGCGGGCACCTTCTTCCAATTGCTTTTCTCGCTGGTCGGCTGGCAATTTTGCTAGGATGGCATAGAGCTGCTCCGCCGAAGCTTCAGCGGCGAAACTTTCGACGCCTGACAACACCACCAATAAGGCGATAATGGCGAATCCGAATACGCGAGCGACGTTGAGCATCGTGATTTCCTCCCTGTGCGAGACTCCGCTGTCGCTTTCCTATAGTCCAGGCGCGCGCGTCATTTCAAGCCGCCGTGTTTTGCGAAGCCCCGCGGATAAGAGTAGTATTCTTCTTGACTCTAAAAAATGGAATTTTGCGATGCCGCCCAAAATTTACATCGACGGTCAAGCCGGCACGACAGCGCTCAGAATCCGCGATTGGCTAGCGGGCCGCAATGATCTTGAGGTCGTAACGCTTCCCGAGGAGTTGCGCAAAGATCCCGCCGCTCGAAAGCAGGCCCTGCAAGACGCGAGCATCGTATTTTTGTGCCTGCCCGATGATGCTGCGAAAGAAGCCGCCACTTGGCTCGCCGACTCGCCGGTGCGAATTCTCGACGCCAGCACGGCGCACCGTGTTGCCGATGGTTGGGTTTATGGACTGCCGGAATTGATGCCGGGTCAGCGCGAGCAGATCGCCAAAGCTCCACGCGTGGCCAATCCCGGCTGTTATTCGTCTGCCGCGATTTTACTGTTACGCCCGCTCGTGGATGCCGGATTGATCGCGAGCGACACCTCACTGTCGATTCATGCCCTTTCCGGTTACTCGGGCGGCGGTCGCCCGCTCATTGAACGCTGGGAGGACCCCACGCGAGGCTTGCTCAAAATTGCTCACGAAGCTCCCTACAGCGTTACGAAGTTTCACAAGCACATTCCGGAGATCCTGCATTATGGAGCCCTCGACGCCGAGCCGCATTTCTTGCCCAATGTCGGTCCGTTTCGCTGCGGCATGCGCGTCGAAATCATGATACCGGCAAAGGCGCGGCTAAAATCGGGCAGCGGAAAAGCCATGTGGGAGATCTTGTCGGCACGCTACGAGAAAGAACCATTTGTCAGGATTGAACCGCTGACGGACAACGGCGAGGCGGACGAATTTACCTTCGATCCGCAAGCGCACAATAATACCAACCTCATATCCCTGCGCGTGCTGCCGCACCAATCAGGTCACATCTTGCTCATGGCGCGCCTCGATAATCTCGGCAAAGGCGCCGCCGGCGTGGCGATTCAGAATTTGAATCTGATGCTCGGCGTCCCCGAAGAAACGGGCTTGCCGCGATAGAGCTGTGCCAGCGAAACTTCTAATCGAGAAATTATTAATCTGCCTTCCGAGTCACCTTGGATTGACGTCGGAAAGCCTTTTCCGCGGCGCGAGCATTAGGCACGATGCGCAGTGGTGATGGGACCAGCGGCAACGCGGAGCGAATTGCGCTGGCAAGCAACAAAAAGAGTTTTTCTTTGTGCGTGCTCCAGTTCAATTCATAACCGTGTCGGAGCTTTTCCGGCAATAGTCCGGCCGTTACGAAACGAAACAGCGGTCCGGCCGGTTTGAATATCCACGGACGCGCATGGAGAATATCCTGAGCCAGACTCCTCGCCGTGGGTCCCACGACGATCGTGTCGCCGGTCAACATTTGCTTCATGTACTGCCCGAATTCCGTCAGCCCGGACGGGATGATCGTTTCCTCTATGCCGAACAAACAAGCGAGCTTTCTGGAATCACTGTAATAGTTCTTCCTGTCTGCCTCCCGCAGCGGCGCAACAAAGCGATCGTAGGCGACCATTGCCGAGTCGATGAGCGTGGCATGGACCCAGAGTAACAGTTCTTGATCAAAGGCGTCATAACGCGCTCCGGCGTGCAAGGTTTCGCTGCCCAGAACAATGCCGTGGACTTTCTTGTGGATGCTGTCGACTCTTTCAAGCGCGGCAACGGCCTCCGAACGCTCGTCGAAGACGATCGACCACATCGTGCCCATGGTGCGATATAGACGGCCGAAGGGATCCTCTTGAAAACGGCTGTGATCGGCGACTCCTGCAGCCACTTTCGGATGGGCTAATTGCATGAGCAGCGCACGCCCACCGGCGGCGAGCAGCACCATCTCGCGGTTTACTTGCCAGATCTTGGTGATCGGCTGAAAAAACCTTTGGCGATCATGTGGCTCAATCGTAATCGTTACCTCGGTTATTCCACTGCGGACGGAATTTTTTCTGCGTTCCCAACTAGCTCGCCTTTTATATAATCTGAGTTTTCATTCTTAATTTCGTTGAATCAATCCCTCGGCACGGCCCCCTCCTCTTTCCTCCCCCGCGTTGCGGGGGAGACTTTCTATGAGGCTTGTCAAGTGCCTCGTTTATTTTTTTATGCCGCCTGGCGCATTTTCTGTCGGGCGATGTTCGCTAAGTGGTAGTTTTCATCATAAGGCTTATGGTCTCGCCACATC
>DASYUV010000218.1:0-6327 GCA_036000865.1 Binatia bacterium
CAAGTGGTAATCACTCCTTTTGGCCTCCCTTATGCGGCTGCGCAATCATTTATCCGAGCTGATACGACCTTCTTGCTTTTTCTGTTTGTTATTCTCGCCGGGACGAGCGTGCGATTTTACGGGCTCGACTGGGGACTGCCGTACCATTTTCATACCGATGAACGCTTCGTGGCGGTTTCTGCCGAAAGGCTCAGAACGGCCGAGTTCATAGCGCAATTAACCGATCAACCCTACTTTTTCCTGTATCCGCCGTTTATATCCTACCTTCTCATCGGTCTGGTGAACCTGGTTTCTTTTTTCCATCCCTTTTCCCCTACAGAGCCCGCGGGCGGAACCCTGTACTATCTTATGGGACGTGGGATAACGGCGTGCTTTGGTTCTGCCACACTCGTTGTGATCTATCTGCTGGGAAAACGACTCTATACGGAATCGACCGGCCTACTCGCTGCTGCTTTTCTCGCGTTTTCAGTTCTACACGTTAGGGACTCCCATTTTTACTTCCCGGATGTGCCGTTTACCTTCTTTGTCCTCTTGGTGGTTCTGTTTGCAGCGAAGATTGCTCAGGAGGGGAGGATTCAATCCTATATATTCAGCGGGATTTTTGCTGGCGTGGGGATGGCTACTAAGCAAACAGCCGTCATGACGCTCCCTGTGATCGTGACCGCGCACGCCATTGCCATGTTCAAACACCAAGAGGCGTCGCGAGCTACTTATAAAAAAGTCATCTTCTCCGGCCGGTTTTGGGGGCTCTTGCTCTTACCTATGTTCGTCGCCGCCTTGACGTTTCTCTTGCTTGACCCGTTTGTACTCATCAATCCGCGGCGCTTCCTGCAGATGTCGCAGATCTTAGAGCAGTTTGTCAGGGGGATAAACCAACCACACTGGACCTTTCAATTTACCGGCACGACGATCTCTTATTGGTTTACGAATCTTCTGTACTTTGGAATGGGGCCGTTATTAGAATTTGTCAGCCTTGTGGGCTTACTGTGGGCCGTGGTGCAGCGAAAGACCGCAGACGTTCTGGTCTTGGCTTTTCTCGTTCCTTACTTCTATTTCGTCGGGGAAGGCTATATGAAATTCATCCGCTATGCCATTCCCCTGCTGCCTTTTTTATGTCTGCTGGGCGCGCGCTTTCTATTAAATCTATGGGAAATATCGACCGCGAAGATAACCCGGCTCGCAGTTGGAGGGCTGGCGGCAGCCGTCATCGTGAGCTCTGGCTTGTATACATTAGCCTACCTGAACATTTATCGTCAGGAAGATGTCCGGATCCAAGCCGCTAAATGGATTCACCGCCAAGTTCCCGCGGCCTCCACGATACTGATCGACTCCTCGGCTGCCACCCCGCTGATCGGGTCGAGATTCTTTCGGCCAGAGTTTTTCAGCCGCACGGTAGTAGAAAATGACATGCACGTAACAAAGAATGACTATTTCAATATCAAGATCCTAAACCTCCTGACAAATCCCCCTCGGCCGCCCCTTCCTCCCGACTGGTGGCAGACCTATTTAGCGGAACGGCTGGCCGATGTCGATTACATCATTATGAGTGATGAGCACTATGAGCAATACTCCCATCGGCCTGAAACCTATCCCGTCGTCAATAAATTCTATCGCGACCTCTTGCAGGGTGAGTTGGGGTACCAGTTGATTAAGAGTTTTAAAACTTACCCCTCCCTCTTAGGCCATCCCTTAAACGATGACCGAGCAGAGCTGACCTTTCGACTGTTTGATCACCCGAAAATTTGGATATTTAAGCGGGATGATGTGGTCAACACTGGTATTTCTTGAAAACTCCGGATCATCATATGCGCTGCGGCGCCCAATCTCCCGGCGAAACACCGCACAAGCTGACCGCCATGAGCTCCGTGCTCGCGTTGCTGCTGATCTGCGCGCCGTTCACGATCGCCGCGATCGGAGCATTTCCCATCTGGGATGATGCTTCGGTTTGGCTGCTGATCCAAGAGCGGGGCTTGAGCGCTATCGTTGCGAGCCATCGCGACCGCCCAGTGATGGGGCACTTATGGTCACTGCTGGCGATTTCCGAAAATAGCTTTTGGGGCGCCGCCTTTGTCGCGCAGGCTCTTCTATGGCCAGCTCTCGGCCTGCTCTCGGCCCTCGTTTGGAGCCACTATTTCCCGACGCTGCGACGTTTCGCCTGGGTTGTCGGTTGCGTGGCCGTTGCGCCGTTTGCGACGAAGGTACAGATGGTCACGGCGAATATCGCTCTGGCTTCGTTTTTAAGCGTGGCGCTCGGTTACGCCGCGCTGGTTTTGTTTGTTCGCGTGATAACGGCTGACGATCGTTGGAGCCGCGCCCGGTTTGCCGCGGGTCTATCGTTGCTCGCGTCCGCGATCCTTGTCCAGGAATACGCTCTGTCCGTCGTGATGGTGATGCTTGTTCTATTCGGCGCGACCGCTCGGTTTTGGGGCGATCGCGAGACACGAAGAAGGGCGTTTCGGGTTATCGGCGCATCAACACTGACCGCAGTGGTCGCCTATCTAATCTATTTTCTTCTGGCCGATCGGGATGTGCGGGCCGACGTTCATCCCTCTTATGCTATTAAATTGGGACCGCTTTACTTTCTCAGCCTTCCTTTTCGATTAGTTTCCGTTCTCTGGTGGGGGATTGGGGGTGGCGTGGCAAATTCTCTAAGCCAGGTTAGCTTCGTCTCGAGGTTAGACATTTTTGCCGCCGCTTACGGCGTCGTCGTGGCACTCCTGCTCGTCTATGGTTGCCACAGCCACGGCCCCGCCACTAACGAATCGGCCCGTCCGAAAGATGTGGCAACGGCTTTGTTGTTCGCCTTGGCGCTCATAGCGGGCATCACGCCCATGGTCCTCATGGGTCGGGTCCCATGGGATCCTAACGATGGAATGTCATCACGGTTTGGCCTTCCGGTGCTGCCGCTTGCCGCCGCGCTCATCGTTTTCGCCAGTGTCGCGTTGGTTCGAGCGCGCTTTTGGGCGGTGCCGGTCTTGCTCTTGGGTTTTGCGGCGGGCCACGCGGCGTTCAGCGACGCTTGGTCGGCGGTTCAGGAACGAAGAATGATGTCGGCCCTAGGCGAGGCTCTCCAACCTTACGTCTCATCGGGTCCGGGATATACCGTAGCCGTCATCCCGCTACCGGAGCGCTCGCTTGGGCCGCGAAGGCAGTGGGAGCTTACGGCTCGCGTCGCGGCTAATTGGCCGGCCGCACTGAGGCAAAGGTTTTGGGCATACCGCTTTGGCGGCGGGTTGCCGCTCTACTCTGACGAAGAAGCCGGCAGAGTTTTCGGCCCGCGGGGAAGCTGCAGGCGTCCTCAGGAAATCGACCGAGAGGTGCGGCTGGTTGTGCGTCGCGGGCATTTAGACCGGTTATTGTGGGCTGAACCGCATTCTGACGGGTCCATCTCGATTGAGCCCTACTGTATCAGAGAGCGCGAACAGTCTAACACTGCGGCGACCCCCGAGACGGAAAAAACAACTCCAGGTCATCCTTTCGATCGACGATTCTTCGGTTAGCGCGACGGGCAATTCGAACTTACGGCTTCGCCGCCGCCGTTCTTTGCAGACCAATCTTTAATTTAATTGCTTGGAGTGTGTGATGAGTGAACTTGCTATTCGTGTCGAAAATGTCAGCAAGCAATACCGCATAGGCCAAGGGCAAGACAGTTTTAAGACGCTGCGCGACACTCTCAGCAATGCCCTGTTGGCGCCGGTTCATCGGGTCGCCGACTTGTTCCGGGGTCAAAATGCGCGAGTACCCAAGGTAAGCGAAACCGTTTGGGCGCTTAATGATATCAGTTTTGACATCAAGTGCGGTGAGCTCGTCGGCATCATCGGTTGCAATGGAGCGGGAAAAAGCACGCTCCTCAGAATTCTCGCACGCATTACCGAACCTACCGCAGGGTCTGCTGAAATTCGCGGCCGCGTCGGTTCTTTGCTGGAGGTCGGGACCGGCTTTCATCCGGAGCTTACGGGCAGAGAAAACGTGTACCTCAATGGCACCATTTTGGGGATGAAAAGGAGCGAGATCGAGCGCAAATATGATGAGATCGTAGCCTTTTCCGGCGTGGAGAAATTCATGGACACGCCCGTGAAGCATTATTCGAGCGGCATGCAGATGCGCTTGGCTTTCGCCGTGGCCGCGCACGTCGAGCCGGAAATTCTTCTCGTCGATGAAGCGCTTGCGGTTGGCGACGCCGCCTTTCAGAAGAAATGCTTAAGCAAAATGCAGGACGTAGGAAGTCACGGACGCACCGTCCTGTTTGTCTCGCATAACATGACCGCCATCACGCGTTTCTGCCAGCGCGCGATTCTGTTGAACGGAGGAAAGCTTGTCGAGGACGGCCCAGCGCACAGAGTGGTCAGTCACTATTTGTGTTCGGGAGTAGGAACGATGGCGGCACGGCGATGGACGGATCCCCGGACGGCTCCGGGCAACGATGTGGTTCGCTTGCGGGGCGTCCGTGTCAAGACGGAGGACGGAGCCACGACCGATGCCGTGGATATTCGGCTCCCGATCGGCATCGAAGTGGAATACCAAGTGATCAAGCCCGACTATACGCTCGTGCCGCACTTTACGTTTTTTGATCAGGATGACGTCTGCGTGCTTACCAGCCTCGACCTCGATCCGGCCTGGCGTGGCCGCGCGCGGCCGGTCGGACACTACGTCAGCACGGGCTGGATCCCGGGGAACTTCCTGGCTGAAGGAACTATGATGATTGAAGTGGCCATGAGAACCATAGAACCGGACATACTTCATTTTTCCGAGGCTAATGCGGTCGGCTTTCAAGTCCTTGATGATATGGCCGGCGATACCGCCCGTGGCGATTGGCGCAATGACATTCCTGGAGCCGTCCGGCCGCTGTTGGAGTGGCAGACGGAGTTTGCGTCGGAAGATTGAAAGAGGACATTCGAAGTCGCCCTTTTCAGTGGAGCCTGCCATGAAGCAAGCCACGGTAAGCATCAGCGAAGTTCCTTTAGCGGTGGATCTCGATCGCACGCTCATAAAAACGGATCTGTTGTGGGAATCTCTATGCGCGCTGCTAAAGCAAAATCCGCTCGCCACTTTGCTGATTCCCTTCTGGTTATGCAAAGGCAAGGCTGTGCTGAAGCGCGAACTCGCCAAACGGGTCCGGCTCGATATCGCGTCTCTTCCTTGCAACATCCCGTTCGTTAATTTTCTTCGGGAAGAACATCGCCGTGGGCGCGATCTCGTGCTCACGACCGCGGCGGATTCATCCTACGCACAGCAGATCGCCGATCATTTGGGGATTTTTTCCGAGGTTCTGGCAAGCGAGAACGGACATAATATGAAAGGGCGGCATAAAGCTAAAGCCCTGGAAGAGCGATTTGGCACGGCAGGATTTGACTACGCGGGCAATGAATCTGTCGATCTGCAAGTCTGGAAAGCTGCCAATTCGGCGGTTATCGTCAATCCCCCTCAGGGTCTCGTGCAGCGTTCCAGAAAGATCGTCCCGGTCACCCGAATTTTTCAGGATCAAAAAGATCGCCTCGGTGCTTTCTTGCGCGCTCTACGAATCAAGCAATGGGTTAAGAATTTCCTAGTGTTTATTCCCCTGTTTACTGCGCATGATCTGGAAAATCCCCATTTGTTGATGCAAGCCACGTGGGCGTTTCTCGCCTTTAGTCTCATGGCGTCAAGCGTCTACGTGTTCAATGATTTGATGGATTTGGAAAGCGATCGCCTTCATCCCGAAAAGAAGAGCCGGCCCTTTGCATCCGGAGACTTATCTTTAGCCATCGGGTTAGGGATGATCCCGGTCTTGGTCGCAGGAAGTTTTCTTGTCGCGTTGCTACTGCCGAGTGGTTTTCTATTCTTGCTCGGCGTCTATTGGCTGACCAATTTGGCCTACTCGCTCTTTCTGAAAACATTTGTGCTGGTCGATGTTTTCCTGTTGGCGTTCTTCTACAGTTTGCGGGTCATTGCCGGTGGTTGGGCAACCGAAATTCTTATCTCGAAATGGCTGTTAGCGTTTTCTGTTTTCATCTTCCTTAGCCTGGCCTTCGCCAAGAGGGTCTCCGAGCTTTATACGATGCGAGAGCTGCATAACGATGCCGCGAAAGGGCGGGGCTATCTCGCCAATGATTTAGAACACTTGATTACGCAAGGCTCAATCAGCGGCTACCTGGCTGTCTTGGTTTTTGCCTTCTATATCAGCAGTACGGAAGTGACACTGCTCTACAGATCGCCCGAAGCCTTATGGCTCGTCTGTCCGCTACTTTTGTATTGGATTAGCCGCTTATGGCTATGGGTGAGTCGCCGGAATATCTTCGAGGACCCGATTCTTTTTTTGCTGAAGGATCGACAGAGCTACCTCATCGG
>DASYUV010000219.1:0-30731 GCA_036000865.1 Binatia bacterium
CCCGAATATCCGCAAGATGTTTGAAGAGGAACTCGCCAAGTCGGGAACCTACAGCCGGATGAATCCGGATTTTTATAAAAAACCGGCATAGAGCAAATTAGTTTCCAGTCATCGAAAGCCCGGCGCGGGATATATCTCGCCGGGCTTTTTTTTCCTCCCGCCGGCGCCGGGAAAATTCATTGAGAGTTCTTAAAGCGTTATGATAAGTTGAGTCGATGTTGGGAGCCGCGCGGTATGCCCCGTCAATATTTCTGCTATCGATTTTCCTTTTGATCGTAAATTTGCACCCGGAGTCGGCGAAGAAGAACGCGATCGTTCCACCTAATGAAAAACCCAACTTGCATGCCGATCCCGGTAGTGAGCACCCGCTCAAACCGACGTTTAAAGACGCAGATCGGGTTGCCGTCAAAGAGTTGGCGCGGAAGCGGTATTTCGGCGTCGCTGCCGACGGCCGAAACGAGCCCGTTGATACAAAATTTTGGAGCTTCGTCAACGAAGCGGTCGCACAAACTTCAGATCCTGGCTCCGGCTCTTCGAAAACTCCCGCCGCGGAGTCAAAAGAACCGACAAAGAAGGCCGACTCAACATCGGCCAAGATCCCAGCGCCACCCACTGGTAAGCCTAAAGTGATGGGTCCGCCATCAAAAGCTCCATCGCCGACAGAATCAATTCCGTCGGTCGACAAACCCCAGGAAGAAAACAATCTGCCGGGAAGGTCCCCATCGGTTCTTCAAATGTTAGAAGGGCACGAAAGAGAATTGATGGTTGCCGCGGCAATTGCCACGGCGTTCTTTTTCATCGGATGGATTTGCGGCGGCAATTATTACTTGCGCCGCGATCGAAGGCGCAGAACGAAAATCCGATTCTAAGAATTTTTGCCGCCAATTGACGTGCTGCAATGGAAATCATCGTCACGCTATTTTCCTATCTGCTCGGCTCCATTCCGACCGGATACATCATTGGATCGCTCGCCGGAGTCGATATTAGAGAGGTCGGAAGCGGCAATGTCGGCGCGACCAACGTCGCCCGGGTAGTGGGTAAAAAGCGGGGACTCCTGACGTTGATTGCCGACGTCACGAAAGGATTTCTACCGGTTTTTGTCGCAGCTCGGCTGGGATTGAGTCACACGGCAGTGGCTGTGATCGCCATCGCTGCATTTTTGGGTCATCTGTATCCGGTATTTTTGAAATTTCAAGGCGGAAAGGGAGTGGCCACAGCGCTCGGGGTTCTGTTAGCTCTCGCGCCAATGGCCACTGTGGGTTTGATTGCCATATTTGGCATCTTCGCGATTACCAGCCGGTTCGTTTCTCTCAGTTCAATCGCCGCGGCATTGGCCGCGCCGATTATGCTCTGGTCTTTCGCTTATCCTCCGACCTACATCGCGATGAGCGCTTTTCTTGCCGTCATGATCGTCGTACGGCACCGCGGCAACATTCAGCGCTTGCTCGCGGGGACCGAACCAAGATTTGGCTCCCGCTAGCGACCCCTTCTCGAATGGTGGAAAACCTTCTGCGTTGAAATGCACCGGCGGGTAAGCGAAGCCCTAAGAATCAGACCCTTCGCATTGCTCAGGGTGACTAGACGACGACGGCTGCGAGAGTCTGATAGGATCTAGCACCCAAAACGACCCTCGCAGCCTGGTTTAGAAGTGAGTCAATTCTCGATGATTACCTCGACGCGGCGGTTCTGTTGCCGTCCGCTTTCGGTATCGTTGGAAGCGACCGGCGCGCGCGTGCCAAGACCTTGGGATGAGACATTTCTGCCATTCACACCATTACGCTCAAGCGCATCGGCCACCGTACTGGCCCGTCTTTCCGACAGCCGCTGGTTATAGGCTTCTTGTGCGGCGCTTTCTCGGCTGGCATGACCTTCGACAGTGATACGACGGCTTGGGGCGTCGCGCCGGATGATATTGGCAATCTGGTCAACTTTCGCTCTGCCGTCAGGGGTTAGATCCGCTCTGTCGAATTCAAAGTTGACGCTCGGCAGATTGACCGCTACGCCGCGGGGGGTCTCGCGTGCCTCGATATTTCGCTTTTTCAGTTCTTCAATGAGCTGGCGGTTCTTTTCGATATCAGCGCGCTGTTGATCAAGCGACTTCTGCTGCTCTTTTTGCTTGTTCTCCTGGCCTTGTAATTGGTCGCCGACGAGCGCACCGGCGCCCAATCCCAAGGCGCCGCCAATCGCCGCTCCCGCGCCAGGATGACCTACGGCGGCGCCGATGATTCCTCCCGCGGCAGCACCTCCGAGTGCGCCGATTCCCGCGCCCTTCTCACGCGTGGTTAATTCGCCGCCCGAACATCCCGATCCGGCTATTAGGGCGGTAAGCAACAAAGCGCCCAATCGAAAATTGTTCAAATGTTTCATGATAGGCCCTCCAAGCTTTGAAGACTTATTGGCAGTCTTAAGATCGTATCGGAACGCGTCCAGTCGGCGAATCTATCTCCGCTCAAACATTGCGCCTTACCTTGCGGCTGAAGCCTTCGGCCTCAATACTCGCCCTGTTTGCGGAGCCGCTCAATTTCTCGTCGTTGACGCTCTATTTCGGCGTGGTTGGTGTCCACCTGTTTCTGCTGATCCGCTTGCTTAATTTCCTGTCCTTGCATTTGGTCGCCAACAAGAGCGCCAGCACCGAGACCGAGCGCGCCGCCGATCGCCGCTCCGGCACCCGGATGGCCCACGGCGGCACCGATGATTCCGCCCGCGGCGGCGCCTCCGAGTGCGCCGATGCCCGCACCCTTCTCGCGCGTCGTCAGGCTCCCGCCCGAACAGCCGACCACTGAAGTAAGCATCAAAAAGGCCGCCACGATCATAAGTGCCTTTTTCATTGTACCTCCCGAAGTAATTGGATCGGTTACATGCAAAACCGCGCCGATTCTACCAAAAGCACGCCGCCCCATCAAGATAAAAGGTACAATTCAACTAGCCGCGAGTCGATGGGCGCTCTAATTCAATAAAATTAGACTCCGTTAATCGCTGATCGTTAACGCGCTGTTGACATCGTAGACTTTATAAGTCTAAAGTTTTTTGTGTAGGAAGGAGTGCCGTGGAACATTTGACCGAAGAAAGAATTCTCGACGCGCTACGCGGAGTCCAAGATCCGGAGATCCATCGCGACATCGTGAGCCTTGGCATGGTAAAAAACTTGGCCGTTGATCACGGTCAGGTCACGTTCACGGTGGAATTGACCACGCCGGCTTGCCCTTTGCGTGAAACCATCGAACACGATTGCAAACAAGCTCTGGTTCAAGTTCCCGGAGTGAACGGTCTGGCAATTAGCTTTGGCGCTCAGGTACGCGGCAGCAAAGCTGGAGCGGGGCAGACCGATCTGTTACCGACGGTGAAAAACGTCGTGCTCGTTGCGGCCGGCAAAGGTGGCGTAGGTAAATCGACGGTAGCGGCCAACTTAGCCGTTGCGCTCAAGATGCACGGCGCCGCGACCGGTTTGCTGGATGCGGATATTTACGGGCCTTCGGTGCCGATCATTATGGGCGTCAAAGGCGAGCCGAGAAAGATCGAAGTCGACGGTGGCTACAAGATCGAACCTACCATGGCTCATGGCGTGCCGGTCATGTCGATCGGCTTTTTTCTCGACCCGGACCAAGCGGTGATTTGGCGCGGCCCGATGTTAGGTAAAGCCTTGCACCAACTCATGGCTGACGTTCATTGGGGCGAGTTGGATTACTTGGTGGTGGATATGCCGCCGGGCACCGGCGATGTGCAGATCACCTTTTCGCAGCAGCTGAAAGTCAGCGGTGCGCTGTTGGTGGCCACGCCCCAGCACGTGGCGCTCGCCGACGTGATACGCGCCAAGTCCATGTTCGACAAGGTGATGATTCCCATCGTCGGTATCGTCGAGAACATGAGCTATTTTATTTGCGACGGCTGCGGCAAAAGCCATGAAATCTTTTCCCGAGGCGGCGCGCAGCGCGCGGCCGAGCGGTTCCAGATTCCCTATCTCGGCGAAATTCCGATCACGCCGGCGCTGCGCGAGGGTGGCGACAAAGGCGTGCCGATTTTGATTCAAGACCCAAAGTCGTCCGTGAGCAAAATTTTTCTGGAAATCGCCGCGAAGTTGGCCGGACAGCTATCAATTGCGTCGGAACGAGCAAGGAAAGGCGGTCCAGCGATCATTACGACGTAGATAAGTCGGGGTATGGTTTTGATCAGTAGTTTTCAAAACAGGAGATAAAAGATGGTCACCAAAGAACAGGTTTACGAAGCGCTGCACGATTGTTACGATCCGGAAATTCCGGTCAACATCGTCGATCTCGGTTTGGTCTACGACGTTGAGGTGAACGATGACAAGGTCGCCGTCAGAATGACGCTAACTGCGCCCGGCTGCGGCATGGGAACGATGATCGCGGCTGACGCGAGGCAAAGGATATTGGCGCTGGACGACGTCGTTGAAGCCACGGTCGATCTGGTCTGGGATCCGCCGTGGAACCCGAGTATGATTAGCGAAGAAGCGAAACAGCGACTGGGCATCGTTTGAGGGCCAATTAGTCCGCCGGAACCACTTCCTCGTTGACAAAATTTTCATCTTGAATCGACCTCGCTCCCGCCTTCGATAATGGACGACAAACCTCGACTCCGCGCCATCGAAGCGTTTCCGGCTCAACAAGACGGCAACACTCTGATCTACCTAAGGGACCCGTTGAATCTCGCCACTCCCTTGGGCATTTCACCGGTCGGTTATTTTATACTGTCTCACTTCGATGGCCGGCATTCCCTGATTGACATCCAAGAGGCCTATTGCAAGCAGTTCGGCACATTGCTGCTCGGCGAGGAACTCAAGGATTTCGTCGATACGCTCGACCAGCACTATTATTTGCAGAGCGAGCGATTCCTTACCTATCGAGACGCGGTGATGCTCGAATTTCGCCGCCTGCCGACGCGCACGGCCGCGCATGTCGGCGGCGTCTACAATGCCGATCCGACTCAATTGACAAGTCAGCTCGACGGCTATTTTTCTTTGCCTAACGGACCCGGACGACCGTCGCCTAAAAACCCATGCTCTACGCCGCGCGCCGTGGTCGCGCCGCATATCGATTTCCATCGCGGCGGTCCGGCCTACGCCTGGGCTTACAAACCTCTCGCGGAAAGCGATGGCGCCGATCTCTACATTCTTCTCGGGACGTCGCATTGTGGCGGGCGGGCGCCGTATATTTTGACGCTCAAAGATTTTGCGACGCCGCTTGGTGTCGTGGAGACGGACACAGATTTCGTCAATCGTTTGCAGGCGCAGTGTGCCGAAGATTATTTCGTTGACGAATATCTGCACCGGGGCGAGCACTCGCTAGAGTTTCAAGTCGTATTTCTCAAGCACGTCGCGCGGCAAAGGGCGGCGATAACTGGCCAGCCGGAGAGACCATTTAAAATCGTGCCGATTCTGGTGTCTTCGTTTCATTCCATGATGATGAATCAGACTGCGCCGGAAAAAACGTCAGCCGTGGGAACTTTCTTGCGCGCCCTGCGCGAGACGGCGGAAAAGGAAACACGTCAAGTCTGTTTCGTCGCGGGTGTCGATCTCGCTCACGTCGGGCGGCAGTTCGGCGACCGAGAGCCGATCACGGATGACTTTCTTAAATGGGTTGAGACCGAGGATCATAGCCTGGTTGACCGGCTGCTCGCCCTCGATGCGCCGGGATTTTTCGACGAGATCGCCAAAGATCAGGATCGGAGAAGAATTTGCGGTTTTTCGCCGCTCTATTCTTTAATCCATCTCCTCGACGGGGTCGAAGGCAAACATCTCAAATACGGTCAGGCTTTTACACCGGAAACCGGGTCCGCTGTGACTTTCACCAGCATGATCTTCGAATGATGCACGTCAAGCCAGCGCGGTGAAGCCAGACCAAAGGAACGCAAGAAGGAGGCACAGAGCACGTAGCGCGGCATAGCCGCAACCAAAGGAAAACAATCCTTCACCACGAAGCGCACGAAGGTCACGAAGGCATTCGTAGGGTGCGCTCCGCGCACCGGTCAGTTCGTAGCCCGGATGTAGCGCAGCGGAATCCGGGGTCTTTCGGTTAGAAAAATTTGCGCAAGCTGCGCAAACGTTCAACTGTAGTAGTACAGAGGTTTATATTTCAAACTCACCCTCCGCGTCCTCTGCGCCTCCGTGGTGGGCCATCTAGTGCATGTTCATGCCGCCGTCGACGCCGATGGCTTGGCCGGTCATAAAGTCGCTGTCATCGGAAGCGAGAAAGATGACGGTGCCCACCAAGTCCGCGGGGTATTGATCGCGCTGGATGGCGCGGCGCTTTCTGCGGTCGGCCAATTGTTCCGGACTCGTGACGCCTTCCTGGTTTGGGCTCGAAATGGTTAGGCCGGGCATGATCGAATTGACGCAGATGTTGTCGCCGCCGACTTCGCGCGCGAGCGCACGGGTGAAACCTAATACGCCCGCTTTGGAGGAGACATAATGCAAGAAAAAGGGCGTGCCGCTTTGCGTCGTCCCCGATGAGATGTTGATGATCTTGCCTTTTTTCTGTCGCTTCATGGCGGGGTAGACGGCCTTCACGCAGAGGAACAACCCTTTTACGTTGACCGCCATCACGCGATCCCATTCGTCGGTGTCGATCTCCATGAAGTTTTTCTTTTTCAAGGCCGAGTAAAGGCCGGCGTTGTTCACGAGGATGTCGATGCGGCCATATTCTTTCAACGTAGCTTCGGCCATCGCTTGAGTTTTTTCCGGCGAGGTGACGTCAACGGCCACGGCGATGGCTTCGCCGCCGGCCGATTTGATGTCCGTAGCGACTTTCTTCGCTTCCGCTTCCTGAATATCGGCGACTACAACTTTGGCTCCCTCTTTCGCCAAACCGTGAGCATAAGCTTTGCCGATCCCCACGCCGCCGCCGGTGACGATCGCTACTCTGTCTTTCAAACGCATAGTATTCCTCCGTTAGCGTCCTATTCTTTAAGTCTTCAGGAAAGTTTATCGCGCAAAGGCGCAAAGGGCGCCAAGTTCGGAGAGAGAAAACAATTTCTTTCTTTGCGTTCTTGGCGTCCCTTCGACATCGCTCTGGGCATGCTTGGCGCGAGTAAAATCTTTGATTCCGTCATTTTAACTTCAATCGACCCTTCACAATCTCCTTGGTTAGATCTTTAGCCGATAAAAATCGATCGGGTTATCGTGCAAGATCGCTTTTTTGTTTGCATCGCCGATATCCGGGCGTCCCAAAAATTCCGGTATGTCATGGGAAAACATGTCGGGAAGCCGCTCGTGCGGATAATCCGACGGCCACATCAAACAGTTCGGATTGAATTGTTTGAGCACGTGAGTAAGTGCCTGCTCTGCCACTTCGCAGGTTGTCCAGATTTGGCCCGAGCGGATGATTTCGCTGGGCTTTTTCTTGAGCAGCGGTGCCTGGAAGCGGTAGGGTTTTTCCATCTCTTCATCCATGCGGTCCATCATGTAGGGCAGCCAGCCCGAGCCCGCTTCGAGAAAAGCAACTCTGAGCTTGGGAAAACGATTGAACACGCCCTCGAATATCATGTGAGTAAACTGAATCAAGATCGCGAATGGATGCTCGAGAGTGTGAACGTGCAGAAACTTGTTAAAGAAATCGAAGCCCATGCCGCGGCTCGGCGCGCCATGGACGGTGAGCGGCATGTCGAGGCGCTCCGCGGCTTCGTAAATCGGATCGAAGTCGGTATGGCCGTAACCTTTGTTGAGCACGGTCACCGCCGGCAGTAACCCGGCAACGAGTCCGAGCCCCTTGGCGCGTTCCAACTCTTTGGCCGCTTCGCGGGGCTCATGCACGGGCAGCGAAGCGACGCCCTTGAGGCGCGGGCTGACTTTACAGAAGCGTTCGGCGAGCCACGAATTATAGGCCCGCGAAATGACGCAGGACCATTCCGGATTCTGAATCAGCCCGAGGGATAAACCGCCGGTCGGATAGAGAACCGTCGTGTGCACGCCGAGCTCATCGATAAATTCCAACCACTTTGACGCCGGAGTTTCATGAACCTTTCCAGGCACGCCGAAGCCGCGGTTCCAACCGTCGAGCGACGGAAAATAACTGTAGGTCTGAAAATGCGGTCCTTGCCCGTAGCGACCCTCGAGAAATTCCTGCAGCTCAGTGTCTTTTTCCATCACATGGCCGTCGGCATCAATGATCGGATAATTCACGTTCATGATCATGCTCCTGGCGAACAGATTACAGACTACTGCGGTCTTTCAGAAAATCGCCACATCATTCGTTCCGTCATTGTAGAGGCGGGTTTCAAACCCGCCCCTACCTGCTGCAGCGATGACACGGGGGCCGTTCCGATTTTGCAACGAATTTCGCACGCATGTCTAGCCTAACGCCGGATTAATCAGCGCTTTTGTCGGGAAGGTGCCCGGTACCTCGCCGCCGATGGCGCGGATACAGTGCTCGGTGTCCTTCAGCGGGAAGATGTGACTGACCATCTCCTGCACGGGAAATTTCGTTTCCTCGATGATACGCAAGGCGGCTTCCGTGGCGTCGTTGTCTGCTGTGAAGCAGCCCTGAAGCTTGATCTCGTTCCAAACCAGTTTGTCCATTAGCATCGGCGTCACGGTTGAATCGCCGGTCAAGCCGCCAAGGACCATTGTGGATTGACGATGCAGGCAGTCCACGGATTTCAATATCGCGTTTGGATTGCCTGAAACGTCGACGACGACATCGCACAGCTCGCCGTTGGTCTCCTTGCGGATGACTTCGACGACGTCTTCTTCTTCGACATTGATGGTTCGGGTGGCGCCGAATTTTTTGGCCAGTTCGAGCCGCGGCTTGTCGCGGCCGATGCCGGTAATGAAAATCTTCGCGGCACCGGCATGCTTTGATGCGAAGGTGCACGATAAACCTTGTTGACCAGGACCTTGGATTAAAACGTAGTCACCCATCTTTACGCCGCCGCGGCGGATCGCCCATTGGAAACCATTGGCCATTACCGAACCGATCAGCGCCGCTGCTTCGGCGGGAAGCGAGTCGCTAATTTTGGTCGCGAGCACGTCGGGTGCAAGATAGACATAGTCGGCAAAGCCACCGAACAGATGGGGCGGCTGATCGCATTTGGTGCGCCCGCCGTAGTTGGTGCGTTGCCGGCAAAAGCGCTGGTTGTTGCGCCGGCAGTCGGCGCACCGCCCGCAGCCGAGAGCGCCTTTCAAGATCACGCGATCACCTTCTTTGACTTTATGAATTTGCGCCGCGTTTCGTCCGAGTTTTTCGACGCGCGCAAGGATTTCATGGCCGAGGATGATGGGATAAGGCACTTGCAGCTTGCCGTGAAGGTATTTCACATCCGTGCCGCAGACGCCGCCCATCTCGACTTTCAACAGTCCGCCGTCCGGCGGAATGTCGGGCATCGGATATTCGCGGATCTCCAGTTTATCGGGGCCGAGTAACGTCGCTCCTCTTGAGGTTGCCATATGACCTCCTTTGGTCTCGGCTAGTTCTTTCTAAGGGATCCTTCACTTCGTTCAGGATGAAGTGACCTCTTGCTCAATGCGCAGGAGGTCACTTCACTTTGTGTTCTTGGCTGAGCTTGTCGATGAAGCCGCTGCTTTCAATCTCCTTCACCAGAGACATGTCCGCATAACGCTCCGGGTTCTCTTTCAGCACTTTGGGATCTTTCTTGCCGACTTCTTGAATGGGAAGTTCAAAATATTCTCTCGACGGATACGGCTTCAGGGGAAAATCATACTCGCGAAAATTCTCTTCGAGGACTTCGCGATCTTGAACTTTCATGTACTTCGCCAGCACTTTCATGGCGAACTCTTTGTTGGATTTATAAACGGCCACGCCTTCGATCATCGCCTTGGTGAAGTTGACCAATTCCGGCCGCGTTTTCGCCAAGTACGATCGACGCGAGACAAAGAAAAGGCTCGAATAGGGAATGTTCAACTTGGAAGCATCGACCAGCAGCGTCATCCCTAGTTTCCGAGCCATCAGCGTCATCGGCGGAGTTAACATGGCGGCATCGGCATTGTTAGTCTCGACAGCGGCGATGCGGTTTGATTGATTACCGACTTGCAGTAAGGCCACGTCGATGTCCGGTCGCAAACCCTCGCGCTGGAGCAGGAAGCGAGCGGCGAAGTCGGCGTTGCTGCCGAAGCGGCTGATCGCCACCCGCTTTACTTCTTTGATGCTCTTGATGCCCTTTCTTCCATAGACGCGGTTGTCCATGGTGTTGCCTAAGCGGCCAAACATGACCAGGTCGAGGGCCGGTGTCGCGATCACCACTTGCGGCGAAAACATGCCGACGTGAGCATCGCCCGATGATAACGCGGCGGCGGCGGAAGAAGCGCCCTGGATGAAGATGAGCTGCACGTTGTTGCCGTATTTTTCGAAGAGCTTCGCTTCCTTGGTAACCCATAGCGGCGCGAATTGTCCCACTTCGCTGGTCCAGACGACATTGATGTTCGCGGCGGAAACGGCGACGGCTTGGACGAAAAGCAACGCTGCGGCAAGACTCGGAACATATCGGCTCAGTCTCATTCGTTTCTCCTTTTTCAAACTGCGGAACGAATCCATCAGTTGACCTCTCTTCCCGCTAACCCCTATACTGCCGAACCACGGTTGAATCAAGTTTGAGGAGGCATCGTCATGAGCCAACTTTTAGTCGCGCTGATTGTTCTCCTGCTGCAGGGCGTGGCGCTGAGCCAGACGACGAGCCGCGTGATGTCGGGTTATGCGGCGATATCCGGACCTCATGCGGTTCTTTGGATGGCTCGCGAAGCCGGTCTATTCGAAAAGAACGGTTTGCGTACCGATGTCGCGTACATCCGCAGCGGCTCGACGATGAGCCAGACTCTTGTAGCCGGAGAAATTCAAATGGCGCAGATGGGTGGACCGGCGATGCTAGCGGCGGGAGTAGCGGGTATGGACGTGACGTTCGTTGCCGTGGCGCTGAACACGACGCCGATCGTGATCATGGGTACCGTGGCAAAGATCGAAGATCTCAAAGGCAAAGCCGTGGGCATTACGCGCTTCGGCTCGAACACGGATATTTCAGCGCGCTATGCGATCAGAAAAGCGGGATTACAACCCGAGAAAGATGTAGCGCTCGTGCAGCTGGAAGATTATCCGGGAATCATGGGCGGTATCGCGTCCGGCCGCATCGCAGCCGGCGCGCTCGCGGATCCCTTCACCGATGCGGCGAAGAAACTTGGCTACAAAGAGATCGCCGACATCGCGGCAATGGGTCTGGAATTTCCCTTCGTGGGGATTGCGGCTAAGAAGTCTTACATCAAAGACAACGTTGACACCGTGCAGCGTTTCGTGCGCGCCTACACGGAAGCGATTGCGCTTTACAAAAACAACCGTGACCTCGCGATGAAAGTGACGAGCAAATACACAGCTATCAAAGATGCGGCGATTCTCGCGTCAACCGTAGATTTTTATGCGCCTAAGTTGCAACGGGTCCCATACCCGACAGTCGGCGGCCTGAAGTTCGTGCTGGACCAGGTCGCAGTACGCGACCCTCGGGCAAAAAACTTTTCTCCCGAAACGTTCATGGACCTGCGGTTTGTAAAACAGTTGGAAGACAGTGGTTTCATCAAGGGGCTGTATCCGAAAGGATAGCTGCTCTAACGTCTCGATGTCGCGCGTTGAATCGCGAATCTTAAACTCACCAGCCCGTCACTAACGCGAGTCCAAATAGGACCACGACCGGACCGAGTGCGGCATTGATTTTTAACAAAAGAAACCAACGGCGCCAATGAGAGAGCAACGGGTCGGGCCAGGCGGTTGTGTTCGGTGGCAGCTCGGCGGTCAGGGCGGCGATCCGCGGCGCATACTTGAAAACTTGCAGGGAGTGGTGGACGACCATTGCGCCGAATAAAAACAGCTTCGCGCCAAGGATGATGGCATAAGCGCCACTCGGCGCTGCCGCAGTTGCTTGAGTGCGAATGAGCAAGTTCACTATCCCCGTGACGAGCAAAAGCCCGATGGCAGTCCACGAGACCATTTCTAGTCCGATTCTTCCCTGGTTCATGGTTTTAATGGCGATACTCGGTTTCAGTTCATGCACCGCCGGTCCCAAGACGATCAGGAAAAAAACGATGCCGCCGAGCCAGAGCGCCAGCGCAACCAGATGAATCATCAGAGTGATGGAATACCAAGCGCTCATTGAATGACGTTTCAGAATAGTTTCGTTCCTGTCAGTAACACCCGCAGAAAAGCTTTGCAAATCAACGGTATCGCGCTTGAATTGAACTGGTAGCTGTGTTAGCAAAGGTGAAGTTTCTTCCTCCACTTCCAACAAAACAAGGATGGACCGTTAGATGCTCCGCTGGTTGCCAGAAGACGTCTCGACCTATGGTCACGAGATCGATTCCTTATTCTACCTTATTTACTACATCACGGCCGTGACCTTTATCCTGGTTACAGTTCTCATGGTTGTTTTTCTGGTGAAATACCGTGAACAGCCGGGGCGGCGGGCCATCTATACTCACGGCAACACGACGCTTGAGATTATTTGGACCATTATTCCTGCCGCGATCTTGATCGTACTGTCCTTCATGAGCGTATCGACTTGGGCCAAGGTGAAGCGCAGCGTGCCGCCGACGGACTTTGACATTCAAGTGACTGCCAAGCAGTTTAACTGGGAAGTCGTTTATCCCGGAGCCGATGCCAAGTTTGGCACGCCGGACGACGTGAACTTCGACAATGATTTGCATGTCCCGGTCAATAAGGTCGTGCGCATCCATCTCGGATCGAAGGATGTGATTCACAGCTTTTTCCTGCCCAATTTGCGGCTTAAGCAGGATGCGGTTCCCGGCCGCACTATTCTGGTCTGGTTTGAAGCGACGAAGCCCGGGAAGTATGAGCTTCCGTGCGCCGAGCTTTGTGGTTTCGGTCACTCTGGAATGAAGGGCTGGCTGTACGTCCACACGCCGGAAGAGTACGCCAAATGGGCAGCGGAAAACTTAACTGCTAAACCGCAGTAGAGCGTCCTGTCTTTAGCGTTGTAACCTTGAGCATATCGACGGAGGATCTTGAACGATGAGCGATACAGTAGCCGCGGGTGCCGTGCACGCAGCGCATGGGCATCACGAGGAAATTGGTTTTTGGCGCACTTACGTCTTTTCCACCGACCATAAAATGATCGGCCGCCAATTCCTATTCCTCGGGCTCTTTATGTTGTTGATTGGCGGAACGCTGGCGATGATGATCCGCTGGGAGTTGGCGTGGCCGGAAACCGCCGTTCCAGGGTTCAGCTGGATTCCTGAACCTTACATGTACGAAGGAATCATTCCGCCGCAAACTTACAATGCTCTTTTTACCATGCACGCGACCATCATGATCTTCTTCGTAGTCATGCCGATCATGGTAGGATGTTTTGGCAACTTCCTAATCCCGTTGATGATCGGGACTCGCGACATGGCCTTTCCGAAATTGAATATGCTTTCTTTCTGGGTCGGAGCAGTGTCTGGCGTCGTGATGCTGGCAAGCTTCTTAGTTCCTGGTGGGCCGGCCGCCTCGGGTTGGACGGGCTACGCGACCCTGTCGGCCAGGGCCGCATACACGGGTGTTGGGTTAGGCCAGGATCTTTGGATCATCAGTTTGATCATCATCGGTATCTCTTCTCTGATGGGATCGATCAACTACATTACGACCATCGTCAATATGCGTGCGCCGGGCATGAGTTACTTCCGTATGCCGCTGACCGTTTGGTCGCTATTCATCACCGCGATCCTGCTGCTCCTTGCTCTCCCCGTTCTAACTGCGGCGTTGGCGATGTTGCTTTTCGACCGAACGATGGACACGAGCTTTTTCCTCCCTGAGGGCGGGGGCCAACCGCTGCTCTGGCAACATATGTTTTGGTTCTTCGGCCATCCGGAAGTTTATGTCTTGGTGCTTCCCGCGATGGGCGTGACTTCGGAGTTGCTCTCGACTTTTTCCCGCAAGCCGATCTTTGGTTATCACGCCATGGCATTTTCCATGATCGCCATCGCCTTTCTCTCATGGATCGTTTGGGGCCATCATATGTTCGTCAGCGGCATGAATCCGCTTCTCGGTACGGCTTTCATGATGACCACCATGGTCATTGCCGTCCCGTCAGCCATCAAGGTTTTCAACTGGCTCGGCACGCTCTGGGGCGGCAGCATTCGCTTGACCTCGCCGATGCTTTTCGCGCTTGGCTTTGTCTCGAATTTTTTGATCGGCGGACTTAGTGGCATATTTATGGCTTCGACGCCCGTCGATATCTTCATCCACGATACCTATTACATCGTCGCCCACTTTCATTACGTCGTCGCCGGGATCATCTTCGCGCTGTTCGCCGCGGTGTACTATTGGTTTCCGAAGATGTTTGGCCGGATGATGAATGAAAAACTCGGAAAAATTCATTTCGTGCTGACTTATATTTTCTTTAACGGCGCTTTTTTTCCGATGCATTTTCTCGGCGTCGGTGGTCACATGCGGCGAATCTATAACCCAACCCAGTATGAATTTCTTCAGCCGATGCAGCACTGGAATGTGTTTATTACCATCAGCGCGTTGATTCTCGGCGCCAGCCAGTTATTTTTCTTGTTCAACTTCGTATGGAGCCTTTTCGCCGGCAAAAAGGCGGAACGAAATCCATGGCAAGCCAACACGCTGGAGTGGTCGGCGCCGACGCCGCCGCCCCACGGCAATTTTGAAGTCCAGCCGGTGGTGTACCGCGGTCCGTACGAATATAGCTCACCGGAAGTCAAGGAAGATTGGTTGCCGCAAGACAAGAATCTCGGCGCCGGAGCCGTAGCTAGAGGGCACTGACGGAAAGCCCAACTATGAAAGCAGAGGCTGGAAGGGTGGGTCTATCCGCCACTTCTGATGCTGTGGGGTTTTCACCGTGGCCGCATCGGCTCGCTGTGACGCTCGCCTGCGCGACATTTCCGCTCCTTTTCATCGGCGGTCTCGTCACCAGCAAAGGAGCGGGACTTGCTGTTCCTGATTGGCCGACGACGTTTGGCTACAACATGTTTCTTTATCCCTGGTCGAAGATGATTGGCACCATTTTTTACGAGCACAGCCATCGTCTGGTCGCCTCCTTCGTCGGTTTATTGGCAATCGCGCTGGCCGTGACCTTTTGGTTGCGCGAACGACGCGCTTGGTTGCGCTGGCTCAGTTTCATCGCCCTCGGTCTCGTCATAACCCAAGGCGTTCTTGGCGGCCTGCGAGTGGTTCTCTTGGAAAGTACTTTGGCGATCATTCACGCGTGCTTTGCCCAAGCGTTCTTTGCCCTGACCGTGGCTTTAGCGTTGTTCACCTCCCGTGAATGGCGCGGCGAGCCAATCGAAGCCAGGATCGCTGATGGCGGGCGGCTATGGCGGCTCGGCGCAATGACTACGGCGTTTATTTACATCCAAGTGATTTTTGGCGCGGTATTACGGCACACCGGGGAACGATTAGACGCTCATTTATTCTTCGCCGGGCTCGTCGCCGTACATGTGATTTTGCTGCTTTTGCGTGTGACGAAATATCAAGACGCCCATCTGAAGTTGGTCCGCTCCTCCTACGCGCTAGGAATCCTGTTGCTGCTACAGCTCCTACTTGGCGCCGGCTCTTACCTGGCGAAGTTCACCGTTCTGCTGAGGCTACCGATTGATATGATCGTGCTTCTAACCACGACGCATCTGATCGTCGGGGCGCTGATGCTGGTGACCAGTTTGGCGTTAACGCTGCGCTCATATCGTTTATCGGCGATGTCGAAGCCCGCGCTCGGAGCGAACGCATTGACGGAGCAATTTTCCATATGAGCTCGGATACCCGAATCGTGGCAGTGAGCGAAGTAAATGTCATGCGTCGCGCTGCCGATTTTTTTGAATTGGCCAAGCCACGCGTCGTTCTGATGGTACTGCTTACCGCCTTCGTCGGCTTCTACGTCGGATCAGAAGCGGTGCCGAATTATCTCGAGCTCCTGCAGATGCTTTTCGGTACGGCGCTGGCCGCAGGCGGGACGCTCGCCCTGAACCAATATCTTGAGCGCGACACCGACGCGGTGATGCAGCGCACGAGACATCGGCCGCTGCCCGATGGGCGGTTACAACCGCGCGAGGCGGCGTGGTTTGGTACCTGCATTACGCTGCTGGGGCTCATCTATCTCGCGCTCGCGGTGAATCCGATGAGCGCGGGCGTCACGGCCGTGATTACCCTCAGTTACCTTTTTCTCTACACGCCGCTCAAACTCCGCAGCCCGCTCTGCATGTTGGTCGGCGCGGTTCCCGGCGCGCTGCCGCCGGTGATCGGTTGGGTGGCCGCGCGCGGCACACTAACCGTCGATGCCTGGGTCTTATTCGCGATCATGTTTCTTTGGCAGGTGCCGCACACGCTGGCGATTGCGAGAATTTACCGCGACGACTACGCGAAGGCGGGGATCCGGTTTCTTCCAGTCATCGATCCCGACAGCGGCAGCACCGACAGACAGATTATCAGCCACTCGGCCGCTTTGTTGGCGGTGAGCTTGCTGCCAACGCTTCTCGGCTTTGCCGGGGCGATCTATTTTATCGCGGCGTTCGTACTTGGCGTGGCTTTTCTCGCCAGCGGCATCCGCCTGGCCATGAACTCGACCTTCCTGGGGGCGCGGCGGTTATTGTATGCTTCGTTGATTTATTTGCCCGTGCTTTTGCTGATCATGGCTTTGGACCGGGTCCGTCAATGAGCCGTATCGCTATGGAAGAGTTGCCCGAACAAAATCGTACGGTGTTTCGCTTTGGGTTTGCTTTGGCCATACTAGTTGTGCTTTATGTCGCCGCGGTGATTGGTTTCATTATCATCTATTGAGTGAGAAAATGGTGTTATGGCAAAAAGCTCCGCCGCGCGAAAATTAGATGACACGATCTCGGCTGTCGATCTCAGACGTCCCGGCTTCGGCGGCGGCGACCGGCCGCCGCCGGTTCGGCCCAACACGCCTGTCCTGAATAATGCGCATCTGGCGGTATTGATGCTGCTCGGCGCCGAAGTGATGTTTTTCGCGGGATTGATCGGCGCGTTTCTCGTATTTCGTCTGAGCGCCACGGTTTGGCCGCCGCCTTTTCAGCCGCGCTTGCCGATTGGGGTGACGGGTGTAAACACGGCGATCCTGCTTGCGAGCGCGGTGACGATGCATTTAGGCGTTCGCGCCGCGCGCGCCGGTGCGCTCGCGACGCTGGTTCGGCAGCTGACGATGACGGCTCTATTGGGGTCGGTTTTCCTGGTCGTGCAAGGCTATGAATGGCTCCGGCTTATTCATTTCGGTTTGACGGCTTCGAGCAGCATCTACGGCGGCATGTTTTATGCCCTGATCGGCGCCCACGGCTTTCACGTCTTTTGCGGCCTCATCTGGTTGTTAGTGGTACGGGCACAGGCCGGGCAGGGAAGGTTTTCTAAGTCTCGTTACGCCGGCGTGCAGACGTCGGGCATTTATTGGACATTCGTCGTCGCTTTGTGGCCTGTGCTGTACGGCTTGGTTTATCTCTATTAAGTAAGTCAGTCCGGTTGACAGTGAAAAACCATTACGATAATTTTTCCGCAAGTTTATGAAAACAAAAATTTTAGCATTGAGCATGCTTTTCTTGACTGGGATCCCCCACATCGCCCGGGCTTGCTCCGTTTGTTTTGCAGATGGTGACGACGCCGTCAGCCAGGCGTTTAACTGGAGCATCGCGTTTCTGATGGCAGCTCCGTATGCGGTGGTCGGGTCGATCGGCGGATCTTTATTTTATTTCTATCGGCGCGCGGCGGTGAAGCGTCAGCAAGCGAAAGACGCTGCCGAGCCGATGATTCAATTGAGTTGGCATCAGGAGGAAAGCGGAAGATGAGTGAAGCGGCTGTGTTGCATGCGGAAGCGGAGCCCCAAGAATCACCTCTGACCCCCGAGAGTTGGGGCAAGCTCGGCATGTGGTTGTTTCTTGCCGGCGACGCTACGTCGTTCGGCGGGCTGATCGTTGGTTACGGTATTTTGCGTCACGCGAGCAGCAAGTGGCCGGTGCCAAAAGACGTGCTCGGAATCAATCTCACCGCGTTTATGACCTTTCTGCTGATCGTCAGCAGCGTATGGATGGTCTTGGCGCTGGCCGCGATTCAAGAAAACAACAAAGCTCGGTTCAATAAATTTCTCGGGCTGACGATCTTGGGCGGAGCAATGTTCTTGGGGTGCCAAGCCTATGAGTGGACTCATTTACTCGGCCATCGGTTGCCGGAACTGGGAATCTCTTTTACCAATAATCTTTTTGCGACGACGTTCTTCGTCCTCACGGGTTTTCACGGTATGCATGTGACCGGCGGGGTAATCTACAATAGTTGTGTGCTGGCGGCGGTGAACAGAGGCCGATACGAGGCCAAGCACGTCGAGATCGCCGGGCTTTACTGGCACTTCGTCGATCTGGTCTGGATATTGATTTTTACTTTCGTGTATCTGTTGTAACTCCAGGATCAAAGGAAAAGATATGACTTCAGCATCTCACTCCGCATCCGGTTATATCAAGATTTTCTATATCCTCTTGGTGCTCACCATCGTCGAGGTCGCCATCGTCTATCTCGGTCTGCCGAAAATCTTGCTCTGGTCGTTGCTGGTCATCCTCGCGGTATGGAAAGCGGCTTTGGTGGCGATGCATTTCATGCATCTCAAGTTCGAGAAAAGAACTTTGGCGCTAGTCGCTCTCGCGCCCTTCGTGCTTTGTGTGCTCTTGATTCTGATGTTACTCCCAGACATCTTTCCCCATTGATTTGATCACTACCTCGCAACTTCCGACGGTCAATGCGGCGCTGAATTTCCTCAGCGCCGGTTTTCTTTTTACCGGCTACCTTTTAATTCGGTCTAAGAAGCAAAGCGCCCATCGCGCCTGCATGCTGGTTGCCTTCGCTTGCTCGATCCTGTTCTTGATTTCCTACCTCATTTATCATTACCAAGTCGGTTCCGTGCCGTTTAAGGGCCAGGGCTGGGTCCGCCCCGTCTATTTCACAATCCTCGTCACACACACGATCCTGGCCGTCACGGTGGTGCCACTGGCAATCATCACGCTGATTCGGGCATTGCGAGAAAAATTTCCAGCGCACCGGCGCATCGCCCGCTGGACCTTTCCTATCTGGCTTTATGTTTCCGTCACCGGCGTCATCGTTTATCTGATGCTATACGGACTCTAGTCGCAAAATTTCGCTTGTGTCCGGTGTACAACTTTAAGCTACCCGAAGCAGATTGCGGACCTTGCTAAAAAGAATCGTTTGCCGTCTATGCACGAAAGAATTGAGTTCGTTGAGGCCGGTGGCCTCATGTCCTACGCGACCAACGATGCCGAGATTTTCCGGCGCGCGGCTGTTTATGTGGATAAGATCCTGAAAGGCGTTAAGCCTGCCGACCTGCCGGTTGAGCAACCGACAAAGTTTGACTTCGTCGTTAATCTCAAAACCGCCAAGCAGATCGGTCTGACGATTCCGCCGAACGTGCTGACGAGGGCGGATAGGGTCATAAGATGACAGCGGGCAGGCGCAGCAGGCGAAAACGAGTCCGCGCATCGGATATCTAAGGCAAGGGTCGCCAAACTCTGCCAAGTTTGAGGATGATGCTTTTCGTCAAGGGCTGCGAGAACTCGGATACGTTGAGGGGAAGAACATCTTGATTGAGTACCGCTATGCGGAGGGGAAAGTGGAGCAGGTTCCCGACCTTGCAGCAGAGCTCGTGCGTTTAAAGCCTGATGCCATTGTCGTCGGGGGGACACCTGCGACGAGAGCTGCCAAGCAAGCGACCAGCACCATCCCGATCGTAGTGGGAAGCGCAGACGATCTTGTCAGGGCCGGATTGGTCGCCAGCTTGGCGAAGCCTGGAGGAAATATCACAGGCTCGACCGGAATTGCCCCCGATTTGAGCGGAAAGCGGTTAGAGCTGTTGAACGAGGCTATTCCTAAGGCCTCTAGGATTGCCGTTGTTTGGTACCCTTCAAAGCAGGCATCAGACGATTCCGAAGTTAAGGAAACAGAGATAGCGGCCCATCAATTGCAGATGAAAATCCAGCCCGTTCGGGTGCGAGATCCGAAGGAGTTTCCAAGCGCGTTTGCCGAGGCGGCTAAGCAACACGCCGATGCGTTTATAATCATTCAAGGAGCCTTCACTTTAGCTCATCGCGCGCGGCTTACTGAACTCGCAGCGCAGCATCGGATGCCGTCTATGTGCGAGCAGGCAGCGTGGACGAACGACGGATGCCTGATGAGCTATGGGCGAGACCAGCTCGCGCAATGGCGACGTGCTGCTTACTTCGTCGATAGAATTTTCAAAGGCACCAAGCCCGCCGACATTCCCGTTGAGCAGCCGATGAAATTTGAATTCGTCATCAATCTGAAGACGGCAAAGCAGATCGGCGTGACGATCCCGCCGAATGTGCTAGCACGGGCGGACAGGGTGATTCGATGAAGGTAGTCAGTAGTCAGTGGTCAGTAGTCAGCAAAGGCGTCTTCTGCTTTGCTCTTTGCGCTTTTGACGGGTGAGGATTGCCGGGTTTTTGGTGGCGCATTTTGAACGAAACGCGGTCGCATTGACTTAGTTCACTACTTAGGCTAGACAATCACCATGATCCGGCTGAATATTCACGAAGCGAAAACCCATCTTTCGCGTTACCTCGCAAAGCTTCGTCGGGGAGAAACCATCCTTTTGTGCAAGCGGAATATTCCGATTGCGGAAATTCGTCCACTGCCGCCTCACCGAAAAACCAGACGCCCGATCGGCCTCGCCAAGGGAAAGCTTAAAGTCCCGCCCGATTTCTTTGAACCGCTGCCTCCTGAATTCATCAAGGCGTTTCATGGCGAGCAGCCGTGAGGGTGTTGTTAGACACCGCCACGTTCTTGTGGGCGGTCAGTGACGCGCCCGAGTTTTCACAAGACGCGCGAGAGATATTCGTTGAGCCGGGAAATGAAATCTTCCTGAGTTCAGTCTCCGCGTGGGAGATCGCCGTAAAACATGCACTGGGTAAGCTGCCTCTGCCGGAACCTCCGGGTCGTTTTGTCCCGCTCCAGCGCAAGCAGCACGGCATCGATCCGTTGCCGCTAGACGAAGAAGCCGCTTTGTATCTGAGCCGGATTCCGCCTTTGCATAAGGATCCTTTCGACCGAATGTTGGTTTGCCAGGCGGTCGTGCACGAGCTCGTGATTCTGACTTCCGATGAACTCATTCAACAATATCCCGTTCGAACTTTGTGGTGACGTATGCCCCGCCGAGCGGGATCGGCGCCTGTCATCAAGCATAGGGCAAAAATTTTTGCTCGGGCTTCTTCAGGTTATGTTGAGCGTTCGCTACGGGAATCGATAACGTTACGCTACCGAGGAAGGACGATGAGCATGGGATATGGCAATTAAATCAATCGGCATCGTCGGCTGCGGGGCGATCGGCAAAGCGCTGGTGCGCGCCGTGGAGAGTGGCAAGCTCGCGGTGCGCGTCGCCGGCGTCGCCAGCCGCACGGAAAACAGCGCGCGTGCTTTTCTCTCGGAATTCGCGAGCCCGCCGCCCTACCTTCCGCTCGATGAGCTGATTCGCGAGTCGGATCTGGTCGTGGAAGCCGCTGGCGGCGATGTCGTGCCGGAGCTGGCGAAGAAAGTTTTCGCCGCGGGCAAAGATCTGATGGTGATCAGCGTTGGCGCGCTGCTCGACCACCCGGAGATCATGGCAGAATCGCGCCGCAGCGGCTGCCGCTTGTATGTTCCTTCGGGAGCAATCGCCGGTCTAGACGGAATCAAGTCGGCGTGCGTCGGTCAAATAACCCACGTGACGCACACGACTCGCAAGCCCCCACTCGGGCTCGAAGGCGCACCCTATCTGGTCGAACGTGGTATTTCGCTGGCGGGATTGCGAACAGAGAAAGAAGTTTTCTCGGGCTCGGTGCGCGAGGCCTGCCGCGGATTTCCGGCAAATGTGAATGTCACGGCTGCCGTGAGCTTGGCGGGAATTGGCCCCGATCAAACCCGAGTGCGAATCTTGGCCGTGCCCGGCCTCACGCGCAATTGCCACGACATCGAAGTGGAAGGTGAGTTCGGCCGGCTCCTGGTGCACATCGAAAACATTCCCAGCGAGAATCCGAAAACCGGCAAGCTGACAGCGCTATCGATTATTCGCGCGGTTCAGGACGCGGTCGACCCTGTGCGCATCGGCAATTGAAGGGTCGAGAATGGAGGATAGAAGATTGAGGATTGCGATCTTCGATCCTCGATCTTCAATCCTCGACGAAAATTCTCAAGCGAAACTACCATTGATCCGGTCTGGGGAATGAATAATAGCGATCGCATCGTCCGCACCCTCGAAGGGGCCGGAGTGCGCTGGGTCTTTGGTGTGCCGAGCGGACCGGTGCTGCCGCTCATTGACTCGCTGCGACGAAGCTCGGTTCAGTTCGTTCTAACCGTCAGCGAAACATCAGCCGGGTTTATGGCGACCGCCGTCGGTTATCTCACTGGAATCCCTGGTGTGTGCGTCTCTACGGTCGGACCGGGGGCGACCAATCTCACCACCGGTGTCGGCTGCGCCTGGTTGGATCGCGCGCCGGTGCTCGCGATCACCTGCAATGTCGCAACACCGTGGCTCAAGCGGCGTATTCAAATGCGCATCGATCATCACGCGCTGTTCCAACCGCTGACAAAGGCCACTTTTTTTTTTCGCGAAGGCGCGGTCGAAAAAACGCTGGGCGAAGCGATCGCGATCGCCACGCAGGAGCCTCCAGGACCAGTGCATCTGGATTTCCCCGAGGATATCGCGCAGGCCAAGGGGCCAGAGGTCACCACGTCGCCCCGCGAATCAGTCCGGTTCCCGAACCTGTCACGCGAAATCGCGAAAACCGTTGCCGCCGCGCTGGCGCACTCGCGCCGGCCGTTGCTGCTCGCGGGTCTGACGTTTACGCGCAGCAACGCCGGTCAAGAATTGCTGCGGTTTATCGAACGGCAACAAATTCCTTTCGTCACGACGATGCATGCCAAAGGATTTCTGCCCGAGAGTCATTCGAACTGGGCGGGCGTGATCGGCCGGGCGCGGCGCACGGACGTCAAAGCTTTTGCGGATCGAGCAGATCTCATCATCGCGATCGGGTACGATCCGATAGAAATCAACTATGAAGATTGGGTCGGCACGACGCCCATCATTCACGTTAGCACCGAAACCGCGGAGCAGGACGGAGGATTGAACTTCCTCTGGAATAAGGCTTGCGACCTCGATGCGGCGATCGAGGCGCTGGGTGCGATCGAGATCGCGGCGAATGATTGGTCGGCGCAAGACTGGCAGCGGCATCGCGCCGCATTAGAGCGCGCGCTGCGACCTAGGGGCGCTGATTTTTCGCCGCATCAGGCGTTGGATATCCTGCGGGAAAGACTACCCGGTGACGCCATTCTCGCCTATGACGTGGGCGCGCACACGCACCAGATCGCCACCCAATGGCGTACCGATCTGCCGCGAACGCTGCTCGCGACCAACGGTTGGTCGTCGATGGGCTATGGCATGCCTGCAGCCTATGCGGCCAAGCTGATTTATCCCCATCGCACAGTCGTCGGGGTTGTCGGTGACGGCGGTTTTCAAATGACTGCCGGCGAGTTGGCGCTGGCCCGGCGCTTGAATCTTGCGGTGCCTGTCATCGTGCTCAACGACGGCTGGCTGGGACTCATGAAAGTGAAGCAGGAGCGCAAGCGCTACCCGCTTTCCGGCGTTCACCTCGGCACGCCGCCGGATTCGCCGGCGCATTATTTTGGCGTGCCTTGCCGCTCGGCGAAGACGCCGGAAGAATTCCGCGAATCGGTCGACTGGGCTTTCACGCTCGGTGGCCCCAGTGTCATTGAAGCTTTTATCGACGCTGAAGCCTATTCCGCCACGGTCTTCGATTGAGCGTCAAGCTCCTCCATGAGTTTGCTCCCAGGCGAGACCCATTTCGCTGGACTATCCTGGCGCTGATCAGTGTGTCCCACATCATTGCTGCTGCGGCGCAATATGGTATCAACACGCTCGCGCCTTTTTACCAACAGGAGCTCGAGCTTTCGCGCGCGCAGGTGGGTCTGTTCTTTTCGGCGTTCTATCTTGCGATGACCGGCGCCTCCTTTGGCACGGGCTGGCTCGCCGACCGCTTCGGCGTGCGTCAGACCACGTTTTACGGACATCTCTCGATCGGAATATGTACCGTCGCGGCGGCGTTTTCGCCGTCCTTCGAATTCGGCTGCGTCAGTTTTTTTCTCGCCGGCCTCGGTTATAGCTTTCTCAACCCTGCCTCGACCATCGGCGTGATGGCTTGGTTTTCCGCTGACGAGCGGGCTACAGCGATGGGCACCAAGCAGACCGGCGTTCCCGCCGGCGGTGTGTTGGCGGCGGTTTTGGCGCCTTCATTGGTGCTCATAATCGGCTGGCGCGGGGCCCTGGCTGCTCTTGGTGTCATCAATTTTCTATTTGCTTTTATCTTTTCATCCCTGTGGCGCGAGCCGACGAACGCCACTGTCGAGCATGCGGAGCGAGCGGACGAGAAGAACGCGAATCAAGATTCATTGAACCTTTGGGCACTGTTGCCAGTAAGCTGTGCGACGGCGATTTATCTCATTGGCCAGATGGTATTGATCACCTATGTGCCGCTTTATTTAAAAGATGCAATGGGATTCTCGCCCTATTGGGCCAGTCAAGCACTCGCCTTGACCCAGGCTGGTGCGATGGTCGGGCGCATCGGCTGGGGCGTCGCCAGCGACCGTATGTTCGGCGGCAAGCGCAAGGTCGTGTTGATTATCATCGGCTTGCTGTCGGCCGTGTCGATCGCGGCATTGAGCGTCATGAGCGCTGCTTCCTCGTATTATCTCCTGCTACCGATTCTTTTCGTCGCCGGGGTTACCATCGTTGGCTATCAGGGAGTCTCCTACGCGCTCATCGGTGAGATTGCCGGCAAGTCGAGAACCGGCGCCGGATTGGGCATGATGATTACGATCAATGCCGGCGCGGCAACGCTTGGCACGCCGATGTTCGGGTATATTGCCGACTCCACTGGCTCCTATGTCATCGGCTGGCAAGTTTTAGCGGCGACAATTTGCGCCGGCGTTCTTGGGCTGGCGATTTTGTTCAAAGAGCCGCGGCAAGATATTTGAAAATAGGTTGGGACTCTGCGTTCGCGCGCGTGATCCAAGAGGCATCGATGGTGCCGGCGTGTCATTCTGAGAAACAAAACCGCGCGCCCGCCCAAGCCAAATAATCGCCATTCGCAGAAAACCTATTTAGCTCGAGCGCACTACCACTGGACGAGATCGTAAGTCTTAACTTCGACTTTGGCGTCATGCATCACCGCCCGGGTGTGTTGTTGAAGGGTCTTATGCGCGTCACTCGCCCGGTAGCGGTCGATGGAAGCTTGGTCTTCCCAGGTGCTCAATGAAATAAACTCGCCGGTATTTTCACGGCCCCGCAGCAGCTGCTCACTGATACAACCCGGTTGTTGGATCATCACCGGCGCGCATTCATTTTTCCACATTCGTTCGGCTTCGGCGGTTCTATCCGCAGGAACGTTGACCCATATCATCCGCATGATCATGAGGCTCCTCCTCCGTTGTTTGATTGATCTGGAATTTATCGCGCCTGGTCTTGCTCCTTTAGATTTCCTCCTCGGTCAAAAATTACCTAGTCAGAAAACGCCGGCGATTCTGGTCGCTTTCATAAGCCCACTGATTCTGAGTGACAACCCAAACTCCCTAAACTTTGCGGGATCGCAATGTCAGGGCCAGCGCGCCGATTCTTTTTGGGATGAAAATGGAAACCGCGGTAGTTTCTTTGCCGGACTGAAGTAATCATGATTTAGCTGCGTGGAAATATTACGTTCAGCTTTGTGGTGAGGTATCAATGCGCGGATTTCGCGCCGGCAACTAGCCTAGGGACTGAAACAGCGGAGGGTGCGCGGTGCGGCAATAGGAGAAAATCATCCAACGATGTGCGGATTTCCGACACGAGAGCTCTCGTCTCCGCCGATTTGTCGTGCAACGCGGGCCGACTGATTCCGCCAACGGTAAGGCTATACGGAGCTTCCCTTCAATTTCCTCTCTCTCGGGGATCGTCTAAATCCCTCGCCTTCAGGCGAAGTAAAAGTTCGTCATGCCGGCGAACGCCGGCATCCAGGTTGGTTTTCAGTTCAAGTTCAAAAACCGCCTGGATTCCGGCTTGCGCCGGAATGACGGGAACAAGAGTCGACTTCCAGTCGACCAATTCAGAACCCCTCGGCTCGGCGCCGAGGGTGTTCAGTTTCTCTTTTTCAACATTCAGGTTTGAATTGTAATAGCGTTTCATAAGCATTCCTCTGACTGCCAAGACCTTTGCAGAACACAAATGCTTGTTGACCGTGCAAAATCGCGGTGCTAGCGTGAACTCGGTAGAGGAGGGGGCTCGCGGGACGTTTGTGGCACCGAGAGGCGTTCATTCGGCCGGAAAGGAGCTTCCATGACGATTCAAACCGATACCCCTAACCTGACCACCGTGCCCTCGGCACACTCGGTCATCTCCGATTCATATCAGCAAGGCATAGTCGCCGGTGTCCTAGGCGCGGCAACGATCGCCATCTGGTTTTTTCTTGTCGATATCTTCAGCGGACGACCGTTCTACACACCCAACGTGCTGGGCACGGCGCTTTTCCGTGGCGGCGTAGGTCTTGATCAGCCGCAAAATTTACCTATCTCGCTCGAGATGGTGCTGGTCTACACCTGGGTCCACGGCCTGGTTTTCTGCGCGATTGGCGGATTGGCCGCCAAGCTGCTCGATCTGGCCGAGCGCAACGTGAACGCCGGTTTTGGAATCCTTTTACTCTTCGTCATTTTCGAATTTGGCTTTGTCGGCGCCGCGCTCGTGTTCGCCGAGCCAATTCTTCGCGCCTTAGCCTGGCCTTCGGTTCTCATTGGCAATCTTATGGCGGCGGCGGTTATGGCCGTTTATTTCTGGCGCCATCACCCCAGTATGAAAATAAGTCCTTAATATGCAGAGATCGAATTTTGTCCGACCCGTAGTTTCGTTTTCCCTGAGTCCGGAGTTCACCATTTGATCGGCGCCTGACCCGAGGAGGTGACCGTGGCGACCATTACAATCTATCAAGGGGCATCAGGCAGCGGTGAAGAGTTGGCCGAAGCGGTTGCAGGATCTTTGGGTTGCCGCTGTGTCAGCCGAGAAGTGCTGGTAGAGGCCAGTCTCAGGTACGGCATACCAGAAGCGAAACTGAACGAGATCGTTGAAAAAGGCGCGAGTTGGTGGAATCGCTTCGTGGAGAATCTAGAGCCTTATCGGATCGCCTTGCAAGCGGCCTTTTGTGAAATCGCTGCCATACACGTGCAGAGCGGCTTGGTCTACCATGGGCATTTAGGACATGAACTGATGCCCGGGTTCAAACACGTGCTGAAAGTCTTATTGACCGCGCCAATGGACGCACGCATCGAGCAAGTGAAAGTCCGCAATAATATCAGCGACACGGCGGCGCGCCGCCACGTCGAAGAACTCGACAAAGCCCGCAGCCGCAGGCTCATGGCTATGTTTGGAGTCGATTGGCGCGACCCGAGCCGATTTGATTTGGTCGTCAATCTCGGGCGGATGAGCGTCACGGCGGCGAAGCGCCTGATCTGCGAGGCGGTCTGTCTGCCGGATTACCAGATGACTCCGGCATCGAAACAGGCGTTCGAGGATTTTGCCCTGGCAGCGCGCGTCAAGGCCACGCTGGCGATGTCATCGGATTTGCCAAGGTCGCGACTCGACATCCAGGCGTCGCAAGGCAAGGTCATGGTCTCAGGATCGATGCCAAATTGGCTATCCGAGGAAACTCTCCTGTCGAGAATCGGGCAAATACCCGGGGTCAAGGAAGTAAACGCGGACATCGTGCGTGTGCCCGACATGGGTGGGGCAGAGTGGCCGTAATCTCGAATCATAATGGGAAAATTCTTGCGCATCGCAACCCTCGCGTGTGCCGTCGCATTATCCGCCTCGGCCATCGGTGCGGAGGCGGAAAAACCAAAATTCTCGGTTCCCGAAGATCTCAGCGATGCCTGGGAGCGTTTCCAACAGGCACTGCAAGATTGGGGAGGCCGGTTACGGGAGCGCTTCGGTACCAGGGACTCGCGCGAGGATCGGCCGATGATTACGCTCATGCTGAGCTACAGGGATTATCTTGGCCTTTCCCCCGAGCAGGTAAAAAAGCTGGAACAATTACGGGATAATTTCCAGCGCCAGAGCATTCGTAACGATGCCGACGTGCGTATCATCGAAGTGGATATTGCCGCGTTGCTCGATAATCCAACGGTTGACGTCGCCAAGGTCGAGGCAAAAATTCGCGAGGCGGAAAAGCTGCGTGCGGATTTGCGCGTCGCGCGCGTTCGTACCATCGAGCAAGCCAAAACCGTGCTCACGGCTGAACAGCGAAAGAAATTCTTTGATAATCTTGCAACTACTTCGAACCGTCCGCCCCGCAGCGGTCAAAACCCATCTGCTACGGAAAAAGAACAAGCTTCCCCGTAGTCTTTCGTCCCTCCAGTTGCCGGTGCGCCTCGGCGGCTTCAGCCATCGGGAACGTGCTCTCAACGCGCAGCCTTAATTTTTCCGACTCGATCCAGCTGAATAAATCGCCGCTTCGCTGCAATAGTTCGGCGCGCGTGAGCGTGTAGTGCGCCAAGCTTGGGCGGGTGAGAAAGAGCGAACCTTTCGCTGCCAATTTTCCTGGATCGAAAGGCGGCACGGGACCGCTCGACTGACCAAAGAGGACCAGGTAGCCGCGCGGCCGTAGACAGTCGAGACTTTTGTCGAAGGTCGTCGCGCCGACGGAATCGTAGACGACGTGGACGCCCTTGCCGTCGGTAAGCTTTTTTACCTCGGCGAGAAAGTCGGTCTGCGTGTAGAGAATCACGTCATCCGCGCCGGCCTGTTTTGCTAGCTCCGCCTTTTGTTCAGTGGACACCGTGCCGATGACTCGGGCGCCGAGCATTTTAGCGAGCTGGATCAGCAGCAAACCGACACCCCCGGCAGCCGCGTGCGCCAGCGCAACCTCGCCTTGTTTTAACGGATAGGCGCTGCGCGTCAAATAATGCGCGGTCATGCCTTGCAACATGATCGCGGCCGCGGATTTGGCATCGATGTTGGCTGGCACGGGCGCAAGTCTCCAGGCTGGCACGATTGCATATTCAGCGTAAGCTCCGGGAACCATCGCATACGCCACACGATCGCCTTTTTTGACTTCAGTGACCCCGTCACCGATTGCGTCGACGATGCCAGCGCCTTCGTTTCCCAATGTAAACGGCGTTTGCAGCGGATAAAGCCCGGTGCGCTGGTAGATGTCGACGTAGTTGAGGCCGATGGCTTCGATCTTAACCCGCGCTTCGCCGGCGTGGGTTTCGGGGACGGGAATGTCGTCAATGGTCAGGACTTCAGGGCCGCCGTATTTGTGAATTCGAATTGCTTTCATGGTCTTTCCTCCGATCGAATCAATATAGAGGGAAAAGGTTCAAGCCGTTCAAACAGTTCAAATCGTTCAAGCCGTTGGATCGCAGAATGCGGGCGTGATGAATCACGCCCCCACAATGTACATAACCCGAGCCGCAACCTGTGGGACGACTCGCTTTCTCAGACTTTGATTCTGATAATCGCTTATCGCGTTAAGAGGAAATTTTCAATTTGAGCTGATGGGCAGACGAAAAGGTAATTGCAGTGCCGAAGAGAGTTAAAATACCGCTCGGCAAAATGCGGCGGATGGATTATTTAGGACGAGCAGTTAAGAGGTGAAAAGTTTGTGCCGATGCAGGACTGGTTGCGGCTGTATGAAGCGCAGGGCAGCTCAAAGCGGTCGCGACTTGTATCGCGTCCGCCGTTCTCAAATTGTATTCGGCGCGCAAAATGCGCTCCCATGGCGGCGATGCGCAGCGTCGGAGCCAGCCACTCAAGATGCGGAAAGGTAGAAAGTAGGGCGTAGAATTTGTTGACGCGATCGATATCGGAAAGCCGATAAGGCTGTACGAGTATCTCGAGTAATGTGATGGTGGAAGTTACGGCCTGCGCCCGCGGGCCTTCGAGCCAACCGAAGATAGAATTGGTGTGATTGAAATACTTCTTGTTCTCTTCGACCTGAAAGATAGAGACACTTGTATCCAGGCCAACTTTGCGATGTCGGCTCAGAAATTGGCCGATTGCTTGGGCGCGCCATCGCCAGCTTTCCCGCTCCTCGCCAAGGTAAGTGGAGCGTCCTCCCTTTCTAAATCGATTTGAGTGAGCATACCCAAGAGTTTCGGAAGAAGTCCCTCATGTCGCGTCACCGACCTAACCCTGCTTGGTATCCTGTCTTCATAGGTTTTTTTCCTTTTGCCGTCTTGGATGCTTATTCCTCCAGGTCTATTGCAGCCGCGCCAGGAACTATAATTTACTGCTGCTAATTGCAACTTCTTCCGCCAAGGTAAGTTTGGGGGATAATTTTTCCGGAGATTTACTTGACCCGACACAAGCTTCTGCTGCACCAATAAAAAGATCTACAACATGGTGAATAGCAGCATGACTTTCTTCTCTCGTTAGTTCTCCCCGATGAAGCGCTCGCGCCAACCTAAACGCCCGGATCAAGCGAATACCCGTTATCTGTATAGGAAATTTAAACCGCCTTTTTTTGGGCCCTAGCAATATCGCCGGACCTGGGGGTTGTCAATCGCCTTTTTGTTTGATGAAAATCCCAGTCAACTAGGGTCACCCATTAGCTGCGGCTTGGCACTGTCGTGTAATCTTGCAGGTGCGACTCCTGCTCAGGTAACCGCTAGCCACGGGCCTGGAATCCAGCCTTGCAGTCAGTCTGGTGACAGACTGATTGATGCGTAGGCAGGAGA
>DASYUV010000220.1:0-18270 GCA_036000865.1 Binatia bacterium
GGTGCTTGACGTTGAGCGGCGGCGAAAAAAGGCTGCCCGCTTGCCACTCGAGCAGGATGGTCTGATGGGTCTTCTCGCACCAGAACTGGGTCGCGCCGCGGCCCTCGAGGATCAGGATCAGCTCCTCGTAGAGATGGCGCATGGGCTTTAGATTTTTTCCCGGCGGAATCTCCGCCACCATGGAGCCGACAAATCCCTGCGAGCCTTCGAGATGACAATAAGCGGCAGGGCCGCCAAGACGCTCCCAGTGGCCAAGCGTGACCGTGCGCAGGTCCTCCACGCCATAGCCGGTGATAACCGGCAGTCCTTCGGCCTCGCAAAATTCCAAGAACGGCGACTTGCGGAGAAATCTCTCCTTCGCCACCGTTTCCATGACCTCCGCTGAATCGCTGAGAACCATCGTGAACCCCCAATATCAGTGAGACGATTTATTTTCTTGCTGTTGGTAATCGGGATGACGGCGCACGGCGTCCATGAACCATTCTCTCATCGCCCGGCCATAGGTGTGGTGTGGATCGCCTTTTACCCGTTCTCTATCCGGCTCCACCTTGGCGACGATAAAATGGGGACCCGTAGTTTCCAGAGCCTGCTTCACCGCGGTCGAAAACGTTTCTTCGCTACGAACACTGCCGGTTTTAGTAATCCCCGCGCCCTGCGCGATCTTTTCTAGGTCGGCCCTGCGCGTCGTAAATGTCGAGCCCATGCGCGCGTAGGAGCCGTTATCCATGACGATCGCCACGAAATTCGGCGGATTCACGTCCGCCACGGTGATCAAGCTGCTGCTATCAACCATCAAGCTGCCATCGGAATCGAGCGCGATGACCTTGCGCTTGGGGAAGGCGGCCGTGAGCCCCAGCGCAAAAGGAATACACAGCCCCATGTTGCAACCGAAAAAGTTCGCTCCTTCGCGCCTCAAGTCGGACCAGAAAGCGGTGTTCGACGAGAGGCTGGTCACCGTCAACATATGCTGGTCGACCATGGGCGCCAAAAGTTTGAGACAATCGAAACGTTTCACCAGAGCACCTCCCCGCTCAACAAGAGAACAATGGGATGGCTGTAGTCCTGGCACGCGAAGCTGCCTTCCTGGATCATCCGCTTCAAGGTCGCTTTTTGATTGACCACGCGATAGGGCACGCGCAACGCGCCGAGCAGCGGCTCGGCCACCTGTTTGAACATCAACAGCTGTGATCCAGGGATGCCGCTGTGATCGCCGAAGTCGCCTCGGTACGAGGCGAGAATGAGGATCGGCGCGCCATAAACCATTCCCATCTGCGACAATGCCCAAGTGCCGACCAGCAAGCCGGCGATGCCAGTCACGAAAACCACCCGCCGCCCACCCAGTGCGGCGCCGGCGCAGAAGGCAAGGCCGTTTCCTTCGCCGGCCACTGTCACCGCTTGGAAGAAGGGATCCTCCCGCATCGCTTCGGTGAGCGAATAGGTGGGCTCCTCGGGCAAGGTCACGGCTAAATCGACGCCTTCTTCTTTTAATGTTTCAATGATGACTTGTACTGAATGCTGATCCATCGATCCTCCTTATGATTTAAACAACTCGGCAATATACTGTAGTACGACCTGGATCGTTTTCCTGCTATTGCGCTGTTGGCTTCCGAATCCCATATCGATCCCAATCTTTGTCCACCTTCGCCATCACATCTCGCGCCGGCAAGCACACCCGAGCGAAATCCTTGGCGTCGTAGCGGGTCGCATCGATGAGAATCTTCGACGTGCGCGCCGGCCCTTCTTGTTCTTCCTTGGGCAAAGACGGATCCAAAAAAATCCCGGTGAGGCCGCTCATGATCTCGATGTCGCGGTGCGGTTGCACGCGCGTCGCCACCGCCCACTCGACTGCGGCGGGATCGAAGGGATCGACATCCTCATCGACAACGGTCACCTGCTTGATATGCCGGCCGCTCGGCGAGCCGAAGACCGCCAGCCCGACCATCTTGCCGTATCCTTCATAGAGCTTGTCGATGGCTACAACCACGTGAAAGACGCCGCAGCCGCCCTCGGTAAGATGGACCGCTTTGACCCCGGCCAAGGTGATGTTGCGGAGAATTTCCGACTCTTTCCCGACCGCCGTGAGCACATCGGTCTCGTGCGGCGGCGCACCCTGATAGGCGAGATGGAGAATCGGATTTTTGCGCCGTGTGAGCGCGGTCAAGTGAATCGTCGGGCGCGGCATCTTCAAGCCACCGTAATGGCCGGTGAACTCGCCGAAGGGTCCCTCTTCCTGTTTTTCATCCGGCTTGAGAAAACCTTCGAGCACGAGCTCGGCGTCCGCCGGCACTTGCAGCGGCACGGTTTTGCACTTGACGACGTCGAAGGGTTTGCCGCGAATCGCGCCCGCCATCGCCAGCTCGTCGACGCCGAACGGAAACGGACAGGAAGCCGCCATCACCAGGCGCGGATCGACGCCGATCGCAATCGCGATCGGAAAGGGTTCGGTGGGCGCTTTGCGGTGCTGCAGCATGAAGTTAGTGTACGGTCCCGAGAGAATGCCGAGGGTGCGCGGGCCATGCACTTGATTGCGATAGATACCGACGTTACGAAAGCCGGCCACCGGGTCGCGCGTGTGATGACAGCAGAGCGTCAAAAACGCGCCGCCGTCGAGATTGTTGAGGCGCGGCGCGGGAAGATCGAGGATGTTGATGTCATCTCCTTGGAGAATAACCTCGTGGCAAGGGCCGCTGTCGACCGGAACCGGCGCCAACGGCTGGCTGACCCGCCGATTCCACTCGCGGTGAACTTCCTGTTGATCGCACTGCATCGCCAAGGCGTAACGCTTGCGCGAGGCCAGAGCGTTTATGAAAATCGGAATGTCCTTGCCGCCGGGGCGCTCAAACAGCAGCGCCGGACCGCGGCCCCTCAAGCTCGTGACGCAAACTGCGCCCAGCTCTTGATCCAAGTCGACCGGCACGCGCACGCGGGCAAGCTCGCCTTCTCTATCGAGCAGTTCGATAAATTCTCGCAGGCCAGAAAACCCCATAAAAATTTACTCCATTTCTTCTAGCGCGGCAGGATCGTCTTGATAAATTCCACGATCTCTTCTCGCAAACGGACATACTTCTCGGTCGAGATGTCCGGATACGGCATGCCTTCTTTGGGCACGAGAATATCCTGGACATGGTCTTTTGAAACATCCCGGCGCAGGCTGGCGAAACGGGCGGCCCTGCTCCACTCGAGCTGGCCCTCCGGAGACAACAGGAAGTCGACGTACACTCGCAACGCGTTCGGATGCGGCGCGCTGCGCGGAATCGCCAGGCTGCCATTGCCCGCGGTAATATATGTCCCTTCTATGAGCGTCTCTGGACGCAGATGCTTTAGCGGCAGGCCCCGGGCGATGAACTCGTTGGTCAGCACGTCGCTTGGTCCGATGGCAATGGGATACTTGCCGCGCGCGGCAAAATCCAGCATTTGCCGATCGTCACGTGGCATCACCAAATCCTTCAGGGCAAATATTTTTCGCATGAAGTCCTTGCCGAGTCCTTCGTGGGAGTACCACAGTGTGGAGTTTCCCAAGCCGCCACCGGCGCCGATCGGATCTTTGAGCGCGATCTTTCCCTGCCATTTTGGCTCGAGAAGATCTTTCCAAGATTTGAAGTCAGCTCCCGAAACCAGATTGGAATTGTAGATGAAGGGCGCCTTGACGTAGGCGCTGAAAACCAGATTGTAATTTTGCGCTTCGTCGGAAAACTTCAGCTTCCCGCCGCGCCACTTACTCTGATCCCGGGTATTCGGGCCGGAAAGCCATGGTTTGACTGCAACCAGCGCTTTTGCCGGGAGAAGCGCTTCCAGCGCGGTGGTCGTACCGGTAATCAGCACGTCGGTGCTATTGCGGCCGGCGGCAAGCTCATTGAGCAGTTTGGGACCGATTTGGGCGCCGGCCATGCTCTGCAACTCGACCCTGATATCGGGATATTTTTTCTGAAAGGCCAGAGTGAGCGCATCGCGCGTCTCGTTTCCTTGCGGTCCGATAACCGAAACCATGCCTTCCTTCTTGGCCGCGGCCAAAATCTGCTCCCAGGACTGTGAAGATTGGGCGATCGTCACTGCCGGCGCGAGCGAACCGACAGCGATCGCGATGAGTAAATTTTTTGCCAGAAGAAACATCGACGCCCTCCGATAATTTTCTCGTCAACGACCGAAAGCTTCTTTGAATAACGCGGTGAGGTCGTCTTTGATATCGATCGCTTGTTGCGTGTAGGTCTTGATCGATCCTGGTATCGGCACTCTCCACGGCGAGTGATCGGTGGGCACGTCCAAGCGCGCGCTGATGTATCCATTGACCTTGGCGAACCCCTCCTGCCCCTCCTTCGACAATAGCCAGTTGATATAAACCTTGGCCGCGTTTTGGTGCGGCGCTCGATTGAAAAAACCCAAGCCGCCCGAGCCCGGGCTGACGTCGGAGCCTTCCTTGATCTGTCGTGGATCTAAAATCGCGATGGGCAAACCGTCCTTCATACGCTCCTCAGCGACGATGTCCGAAACGCCGATCAATATGGAATATTTTTCCCGGGCGATGCCGTCGATCTCCTGGGTATAGTCTCTCAAGATCGCGGGCTCTTGTTTGGCCAGGGCCCGAATGAAATTCGGCCCGAGCTCGGGATGTAGATAGAAAAACGTAAACGTGGCCTGACCCGGTCCAGCTCTGGTCGGGTCGTCCATCACGATCTTTTTTCTCCATTTGGGGTTTAGCAGATCTTTGTAGGATTTGATCTCCTGCGGCTTGACGACTTTCGGATTGACAAAAAGCGTTCCTCGTTGAGACGGCGTCATCACCAGGAAACGCTTTCCCGGATCGACGAATTCCAGAGCCCCGCCGCGCCATTGTTTGGGGTCCTTGACGTCGGACAAAACGAGCGCGGGTTCCATCGGATCCAACATCCCTCCGGGCAGGAGCACGAGCATACCAGTGGTGGTACCCGTGATCGCGGCATCCCAGAGATACTGCCCGGCGCCCCGCTCGGCGGAAAGTCGCGGACCGATACCGGATCCTCGGTCCGCGAAATACTCGACCGTGATACCGTATTTCTTCTGGAACGGCTCCACCAAAACATCGCGCCGGTCGGCCCCAACGGGACCAATGACGGCGACTTTGCCTTCCTTTTTTGCCGCCGCCAAAATTTTCTCCCACTCCTGGCCGAAGCATAATTCACCACTCGCGGCCGATAGAGCTACCACAAAGAAAACTACAGAACGCGATCGCGGCATGATTTTCATTGTTTCACCACTCCTTACTTTCGTGCTCAAGGGACTTGCGCCACTTGCTGAACACCTGTTCTTTCAATGCCGGGTTCGACTCGGACACTTCGGAAACTCATAGCGCCCCGGCTAACCGACAAGCGTCGATGATCGGTTTGAAGAAAAATATTCTCCGCACTTCTTGTCCTCGGGCGAGATCAGCGATCAGCGGCCGAAAACCTCGGTCAATATCGGAAATAGATCGTCCTTCTTGTCGATCGCTTCCTGCGTGTAGGTCTTGATCGATCCCGGTTGCGGCACGCGCCAGGGCGCGGCGTGATCCGTCGGCACATCGAGACGATTGCTGATATAGCCCGTGGCGCGCGCATTCATTGTTTGCCCTTCTTTGGAGAGCAGCCAGTTGATATAAACTTTCGCGGCATTCGGGTGCGGCGCGCGATTGAAGATCGACAGTCCGCCGGAAGCGGGACTGATGTCCGCGCCTTCCTTTAGCTGCCGAATATCGACGATCTCGACCGGCACTCCCTGTTTTGCGCGCTGCTCAGCCAGGCTATCGGAGAACCCGAGTCCGACGGAATAGCGCCCCTGGCCGAGCATGTTGACCTCCTGAGCATAATCCCTCAGCAGGGTAAGTCCTTGACCGGCGATCGCTCGAATAAATTTCACTCCGAGCTCCGGGTGGAGAAAAAAGAAAGTGAAAGTCGCCTGGCCCGGCCCGGACTTGCGAGGGTCGTCCGCGACGATTTTTCCCTTCCACTTGGGATCCAACAGATCTTTATAAGATTTGAATTCTTTCGGGTTGGCCAGAGTCGAATTGACAAACAGCGTGCCGCGTTGGAAAGGCGTCATGACCAACAATTGCCGCCCCGGATCGAGGAATTCCAAAGCGCCATTGCGCCACAACTTGAGATCTTTTACCTCCGGCAGAATAAGATTCGCCTCCAGTGGATCTAGAACCCGAGCCGGAATCAGGTTCTCGAGTCCCGTCGTGGTCCCAGTGATCACCACGTCCCACAGGTAGCGATCCGCCTTACGCTCGGCGCTGAGCCGCGGTAAAATTCCGGCGCCGGAATCGGCGTGATACTCGATGCCGATACCGTATTTTTTCTCGAAGGCGATCGTTAGCGCATCGCGGCGATCCGCTCCGATTGGACCGATAATCGCGACCTTGCCTTCTTTCTTCGCGGCTTGAAGCACTCGCTCCCATTCTTCCTGCCATGCGGCTCCCGCATTGACCAGTCCGGCAAGCGCGAGCAACAATATCCAGGCAAGGATGACCACCACGGTAGGGGCGGGTTTGAAACCCGCCCCTACATTAGTTGAAAAAAATACCTGCCTTGTTTCTTGCACTCTACGCATCGGGCGCATACATCGGCCACAATGGCTCATCGTCGCCGCGCTTGGCGATATAATCGATAGCGTCGTTCACCGATTCCAATGGGAAAAAGCGCGTCGTGACGTGACGCGTATCGATGACGCCGCGGCGCGCGAGTTCGAGCAGCTCGGGAAAGTCGATGTAGTGGCGCCCCGTGATGCTGCAAATCTCGATGGAACGGATCATCAGATAGCGCACCGGAAGATTGAGCGGCTCGGGGTTGGCGCCGATCAGCGCCACGCGGCCGCCGCCTTCCAGATTGCGAATGCATTCAACCAGAGTCTGTACGCCGCCGGGCGATAGATCCGCGAGCACGCTGGCGCCTTGGCCGTCGGTCAGTTGCTTTACTTTTTGCGTGATCGATTCGCCCTTGCCGAGAGCGATCGTGGCGACGCGCTTGGGATCGATGGCGTGAAGCTTTTCGAGCCGGGCCGGGTTGCGGGCGATGGCGATGACGCGCGCCGCGCCCATGGCGAGCGCGGAGAGCACCGTGCCGATGCCGGTGATGCCGGTGGCGCCGTTGACGATAACGGTTTCACCGCTATGCAAGCGCGCCCGCTTGAGCGCGCGATAGCCGACGGTCATCTGCGAGACTTTGCACATTTCGTCGATGTCATCGTCGGGACTGAGCCTAACGACATTGGTCGCCGGCACGCGGCAATATTCGGCCCACAGCCCTTCCTTGTAGCGCAGGATGCGCTTGGAGCCCGCCTCACCCCACTTGGCGATAAATCCCATCACTCGGTGCGACAGGCAAAGGTGCTGGCGGTCGGAGCGGCAAAACTTGCAATAGCCACAGGTGATCGAACACATCACGACGACGCGGTCGCCGACCCGCACGTTACTCACATCAGGGCCGACTTCGACGACCTCGCCCAAGCCGTCATGGCCGATGACCATCGGCAAAAACGGTATGGTCGGCACTTCGGAAGTGTACTGCACAGCATCTTCGCGCATGTGCAGATCGCCATGATTGAGCCCGGCGCGCAACACCCGAATCAGCACCTCGCCGGATTCGATATCGGGAATCGGCACCTCGTCGACGCGCAGCAGGTCAGTAGATTGGCCGGTTTTCTCAAACCCGTAAATGCGCGCCGCTTTCATCGTACCCTGCATGATAAACCTCCTGGTCAGATTGGAATGATGGAGTAGTGGAGTACTGGAGTGTTGGGTCGACTCGCTTCCCCATTCCCCATCACTCCGTTCTCCAGTCTTTCCATTACTCCATCACTCCAACACTCCATTATTCCATTCTCCCTTACCCCCACGGCTCGACGGGAATCTCGCTCCAGCGCTTCTCGCCGATGATTTTTAAGGGGTCGATGCGCGCCAGCACTTGATTCGAAATGGACAACCGCTCGGCGAAGGGCTTGCCTATCGGCTTGGTGCAGTCAAAGCCGGCTTTGCATACCAGCCTGCCATCGGGAGAGCTGGGATCGAGCGGCGAGCCGGTCATACCCGGCAAGGTCACCAATCCCCGGTCCGCCTGGAAGCGCGTGGCAAGCGCCAAGAGCACTTCCCGCTCGTCGAATATGTCGACATCTTCGTCGAAGACAAACGCATGCTTGAGACCGATGTAAGAAGTGAGGGCCGACACCGCGGCGGTCTTACCCTGTCCCTCGACGGTCTTGCGTATTTGAATATAGACGTGCGCCACGCCGCAACCTGACATCGGCAAATGCACAGCTTTGACTCCGGGCACGGATCGTTGCACCGCGCGAAAAACTTCGCCTTCTTTTGTCAGACTGATGATCCAATGGGTGTGCCCGACCATCACGTCGTCCCAATAGGCATCCTTGCGGTAAGTCACCGCGGTCACCTTGAGCAGCGGACACCAGCGCTGCGGGCCGACGTGGCGCGTGTATTCACCGAACGGCCCCTCGGGCTTGCGTTCGCCTTTGGGCATATATCCTTCGATCACGACTTCCGCATCCGCCGGCACTAAAAATTTATCCCCGAGAGTTTCCGAAGGAACCAAACGTAGCGGCGCACCCAAGGTGCCGCCAGCGGTCTCGTAGTGGCTCTCTTCCGGTCCCACATGATTCGCCGCTCCCAACAGCGCCAGCGGATGATGACCGATCCAGTACGCCGCCGGCATGTCCTCTCCCGCCTCCTCGCAGTAACGCAGGTTGTGCGCGTTATGCGAGTTGGGCGCGAGCCAGACGCGGACCTCGTCGCGGTCGGCCAACCAACCGCGATGCATGGCGGAATTGTCGATACCCGTATTGCGATTGAAAGTGAGAAAGTGGCCTTCGGTGATGTAGCGCCCGGGATCCATGCGGTGATGGCGCAGCGCCGGAAAACGGCGCACATCGATATCGGTCCCCTTTTCCACGACCTCTTTCACCGGGGCCTGGTCACGCGCGACGACGATCGGTCGTTGCCGTGTTTGGACCCGTTCATAGCAGGCGAGGCCAGCTTTCTGCACCTCCGTGCCCATGGCCCGCGCCAGGCGCAGGCGGCTGGCCATCAGAAAAGTGGTTAGCGGCATCGTCGCGCGCTTGCCATCGACGATGACATTGTGAAAAATCAGCAGCGGAAAACGGTGCGCCTTTTCCAGCTTCATCGCCAGCGCAGAAATTTCCCATTCCGCGTTGAGCGGCTCCTCGATATGTAGCACTTCGTCCGGATACGCGCGCTCGTATTGCTCTATGAAGCCATGAAGGTCCGAGCCGAAAGGAGCGCCGGCACTCGACGCAATCGCGCTTTCAGGTAACGCCATAGATTCGCCTCCTCAATTCAAGGCAAAATTCAAAATCCCAGCGGCAAAATTTTTTAATTTTTAGGTTCTTCGGGCTTTTGTGTGGATAATGTGCCAGGTTCAGTTTGCTTTGTTCACCACGAAGGACACGAAGTTTTCGGATAATTAATACTCCGAACTTCGTGCTCTTCGTGTCCTTCGTGGTGAAAGACATCTTCACAGGAAACCCGGAAGTACCAATTTTTAATTTTAAATTTTTCATTTCCGAGCGTTCTCGTAGCGCTTTAAGCCGGCGGCGGCAACCTCCCACAACCGGCTCGGTGTAATCGGCAACGCCGCGATGCGAATTCCCAATGGCGCCAGCGCATCTTCGACCGCGCTGGCGATCGCCGCCGGCGCCACCACGGCGCCGCCTTCGCCGACCCCCTTTGTCCCGAGCAAGGTCAGCGGCGAAGGAGTTTCCAGCCGATCTCCTTCGATATCCGGTAAGTCGGCGGCTGTGGGCTTTAAGTAGTCCATGAAACTGGTGGTAAGGAGCTGGCCGTTTTCATCGTAGATAAACTCCTCGAGAAGCGCCGCGGCGATACCGTGGGCGGCGGCGCCATGGACCTGCCCTTCGACGATAGTGGGATTGATCTGGCGTCCGCAGTCGTGAATGACCACGTAGCGCAAAACTTTTATTTCGAAAGTTTCCGGGTCGATGTCCACCACCGCCACGTGCGCCGCGCTGGCGAAGCCCAGTTGGACGCGCACGCGCTTTTTCTCGTCCGGATGCTTCGCCAACGGATTGCTGTAATAGTAAAGCGCTTCGAGGCCCGGCTCGCCGTCGGGCTGCTCATCGGCCAGGCTCCAATAGGCGCGGCTGGCAATCTGGGCGACGCTCACGCCTTTGTCCGGCGCGCCACGCACGGCGATATGCCCGTCGCGCAGCTCAAGGTCGTCGACATGGGCTTCGAGTTGCGCCGCGGCGCGCTTTAAAAGTTTGTCCCGAACTTTGCGGGCAGCGCCGATCGCCGCCACCGTATCGTGACCGTGAAACTTGTTGGAGTAAACGCCCGAGGTCATGACGTAAGGATGACTCGCCGAGTCAAAGGTCGTGGCCACTCTGATTTGCTTCACGTCGAGGGCGAGCTCGTCGGCGACGATCTGCGCCAGCGCGGTGGCGTGGCCCTGGCCCGAGTCGAGGCCGCCGGTAAAAACCGTGGCGCTGCCGTCGGTTTCCAATCGAACCCGCGCCGCTTCGCCCTGTCCGCTCAGCAGCTGCGACGGACCGCTGACGAGCATGCCGTAGCTCAGGTTGGAGCCGCCGGGCTCGACCGCGGTGGCGATGCCGATGCCAAGCAGGCGGCCGCGCTCCCTGCCCTCGGCTTGCTCGCGCCTGAGCTTTTCGTAGTCGATGGCGGCGAGCGCCCTGCGCAGCATCTCTGGATAATCGCCGCTGTCATAAGTCTGGCCCGAGGGTGTGTCGTAGGGAAACTGATCGGGTTGGATGAAGTTGCGAAAGCGGATTTCGGCGCGATCGATCTCAAGCGCCCGGGCTATTGTGTCGATCATCCTTTCCACGGCAAAACACATGAACGGTTTGCCGATGCCGCGGTTGGCGACCACCGGGCAACGATTGGTCACGACCGAATAGCCTTCGTAGAAAAGCGCGCGCAAGCGGTAACAGTTGGCGATGTTGCTCAGCATGAGCAAATTGTGGCGCGCGGCGAAGTCGATGCCGGCGCCTTCGTTTTCAATGTTGCGGAATTTAACGGCGAGAACGGTCCCGTCGCTCTTGACCGCGGCGCTCATCTCCATGATGCCGTCCGCCGCATGGCCCAGCGCCAGTAAGTTCTCGCGCCGGTCTTCGATCCACTTCACCGGCCGGCCCGCCTTTTGCGCCAGCAGCGCCGCAGCGATAATAAAAAGCGGCCGCACCTTGTTGCCGAAAGAGCCGCCCATCGGCGGCACGATCATGCGGATCTTGCCCGGCGAGATACCGAGGGCCGCGGCGAGCACGTGCAGATCCTGAGCCGGCTGCTGCGTGTGTCCCCAAATCGTGTACGACTGTGTGGCGGCTTCGTACTGCGCAATCACGCCAAAAGTTTCGAGCGGCGTCGAGCAATAGCGGTGGATCGTCACGCGCTCGTTCACCACCATGTCCGCCTGAGCAAACGCGCCTTCCACGTCGCCGTAGGGAAACGTATCGTGCCAGAGAATATTCGAGCCAACCTCTTCGAAGACCAGCGGCGCATCGGGCTTGAGCGCTTCTTCCAGGTCTATTACGGGCGGCAACGGATCGTAGTCTACCTCGATGAGATCGGCCGCGTCTTCCGCGGTCGCCCGGTCCACCGCTGCAATACCGACCACCGGCTCACCGACGTAACGCACCTGTTGATAGGCCAGGGCGTAGACTTTGGGCGAATTGGCCAGCGGCACCCGGCCGCGCTGCGGGCGGGTGAGCTGCGCAACGTCGTCGCCGGTAATCACGGCGTAGACGCCGGGATGAGCGAGCGCGCGGCGCACATCGATGCGGCGAATCTTGGCGCGCGCGTGCGGGCTGCGCACGTAAGCCGTCTGGGCGACGCCGGGCAATGTCAGGTCGTCGATGAATTGACCGCCTCGGGTGATCAGCCTGCGGTCCTCGGTGCGCTCGAGCGCTTGCCCGACCCACTTTGCTGCCATATGAGTTGTCTAATTCACAAAAAGTTACTCACCACGAAGATCACGAAGGGTTCGGATATTTATGCTTTTAAACTTCGTGAACTTCGTGTCCTTCGTGGTGAAAGTTTCAGTACGATTCAGCCGCGCTAAATTCATTTGACCTTTCCATTTCGCGCGGCCGCGCGCACCGCGCGCACGATATTGACGTAGCCCGTGCACATGCAGAGATTGCCGCTGAGGCCGACGCGTATTTCTTCGTCACTCGGATCGGCGTTATCGCGCAGCAGCTCGAGGGCCGCCAAGATCATCCCCGGCGTGCAAAAGCCGCATTGCAGCGCATGGTGTTGCTGAAATGCTAGCTGCAAAGGATGGAGCGCTTCGTCCGTGCCGATGCCTTCGATGGTGATGACTTCGGAGCCGTCAGCTTGGGCGGCGAAGAGCAAACAAGAGCGCACCGTCCGGCCGTCGAGCATGACTGTGCAAGCGCCGCAGACCCCATGCTCGCAGCCGACGTGGGTTCCGACCAAGCCGAGATCGTGGCGCAGAAAATCAACCAGGGATCGGCGCGGCTCAATCGCCGCCGCCTGTTCTGATCCGTTTACTTTGACAGTGATCGAGATCATTTCGGTCATGACGCGCGCCCCTTGACCCGACTTGCCGCAGTCGTCAAGGCGCGGCGCACCAACACTCCGGTGAGATGGCGCCGGTAGCTCGAAGAAGCGTGGATGTCGGCCGGCGGATCCACTGCTTGCGCCGCAACATCGCCCGCCCCGCGAAAAAGTTCGGCGCCAAGCCGCTCACCCAAGAGCGCCTGTTCCGCCGCGATCATGCGGAGCGGCGCCGGACCGACGCCGCCAAGCGCGATGCGGGCGAAGTCGATGCTTCGATCGCGCCCGCAGCCGAGCAGCACCGCCACCGCAACGATGGCAAAATCGCCATGCCGGCGCGCGATCTCGGTGCAGCACCAACCGGAATCCGCAGGCGGCAGCCGAAAATCGATCGCAACCAATAATTCGTTCGGCGCAATGTCGGTCAACAGATAGCCCTGATAGAAATCCTTCGCCGCAACCGATCGGCTAGCCCGCGCGCTGCGCAGATGGAAGGTTGCGTCCAAGGCGACGGCGAGCAGCGGCAGCTCCGCCGAAGGATCGGCGTGGACCAAACTGCCGCCGACGGTGCCGCGGTTGCGGATCGCCGGATGGCCGACTTGCTCGATCGCTTCGCGGAGAATCGGCAAACGCTCGGCGATCGCTGGCGAGCGCTCGACATCCCGCTGCCGTATCATGGCGCCTAGCGATAGGTTTTGATCGTCGAGCTTGATTTGGTTCAGGCCTTTGACGCCGTTGAGATCGATCAGGTTATGCGGCTGCGCCAGACGGAAATTCATCAGCGGCACGAGACTCTGGCCGCCGGCCAGAACCTTGGCCTCATCGCCGTGAGATTGAAGAAGCGCCAACGCTTCGTCGACGCTTTTAGGCCGGAGTAAATTGAATGGCGCCGGTTTCATGATCGGAACGAGGCAATAGGCAACAGTGTTTTCAAGCGCGTTGTTGTCCTCTAAAATTGTGGCTCTTCCGGGTTTATTGTGAGGATGTTTTCACCACGGAGGACACGAAGAGCACGAAGTTCGGAGTTTTAATGATCCGAAACCTTCGTGTCCTTCGTGCTCTTCGTGGTGCAAAAAAAAACCACCTGCACGTGACACATTATCCACACAAAAGCCTGAAGAGCCAGATTGCTAACCCTATTGCCTGTTGCCGATTGCCTTGTATCTTAATTGAGCTCCCCTTTGAGGAATTCGACCGCGATCCGGTTAAACTCTTCCGGATGTTCGGTCTGGGCGTGAAGCCCGCAACTGGACATCGCATAAAGTTTGGCGCCCGGGGTCATGTTAAAGGCAATCAGGGCCTGCTCGATCGGCAAAATTTTATTCTCTTTACCCGTGACAAACAGCACCGGCACCGTCATCTTGGCCAAAAGCGGTCTCAGGTTTGGCACATCCATCGGGTAGCAGCCCAACTTGGCATAGGCGCCGTACTGACGCGCGCTCGCTTCGAGATATTGATCGAAGATCTGCGGTGGCGCCCATTGATCGACGTTGAAGTACGCCCTGTCGAGGTGGGCCTTAAGATTTTCCCGGGTCGCCGTGTAATTGGCGTAGGGCGCCAGCGCTTTCTGCTCCAGCTCGGGAGGTATGCCGCCGCCCGCGTTGCCAATCAGAATCACTCGCCCGACTCTGTCCGGGTGCTCCGCCGCGATTGAAATGCTGATCAATCCGCCTCGGCAGTTGCCGACCAGGTGGGTCTTTTTCACTCCTAGCGCGTCGAGAAATTGCACCATATGTTCGACATAGGCGGGATGTCTCAGATCGCGCGTCGGCGAATCGGTCTTGCCGAAGCCAATGATATCCGGCGCGAGCACTCTAAACTGCCTGCCCAGCGCTTCCATGTTCTCGCGAAACTCCAGCCATCCCCCAGAGCCCGGATCGGCGGAATGCAGCATGAGAACGTTTTCGCCTTCGCCGACTTCCCAATAGTGAGTGCGATATTCACCTGCTTGAACGAATTTTTCAGTTAGGTTAGACATCTGAGCTACCTCCTAAAAAAAGAATAGTTGGAGTGCTGGAGTACTGGAGTGTTGGATTATTGGTTTTCGTAACTCCATTACTGCAATACTCCATTACTCCAATCTTTAACCTACCGCGTGCAGTCGCGGAATCACTTCTTTGCCGAACAGACGGACATTGTTCAGCACCAGCTCCTGGGGCATCGCGCCCATGCGCACGATCGCCATGAACGTGCCAAAGCCGCCGTACTCTTGGTACTGCGCCATGAGATCCTGATACACCCGGTCGGGCGTCCCAATTAAGACAAACCCATCGTCGCGCATTTTTTCCATCGGCGTGACGTCGTAAGGGTAAGGAGTCTTCACCGAATCCAAGGTCAGCTCAGGATTCATATCGAGGATTCTTTGAATCGCGGCGTTGTTAACTTTCCCCAGGAGTTGGTGGAAGTAATATTCAAAATGGGTCTTGCAGAGCTTTTCCGCTTCTTTCTGACTTTCCGCGACAAACACATGGCGCGCGATCAGAATATCGTTGACGCCGCACGGCCGGCCGAACTCCGCGCACGCATCGCGGAATAACTGGAGCTGTTTCTTGATGGCCGCGGTGGGCTGGAAAGTCGAGCACAGGGTCACTCCCGGTCGCTTGGCGACGTTCCGCGTCGGCTCGGGACCGATGGCGCCGACCCAAACCGGTGGATGAGGACTTTGGTATGGCCGCGGCCACATGTCGACGTCTTTATAGTGATAGAACTGGCCGTCATGGTTGAGCAGATCATGGGTCCACGCCTTGATGATGACATCGAGGGCCTCTTCGAAGCGCGGCCGGCCTTCCCTTAAAGGAATGCTGAGCGCGAGATATTCCCGCGGGATGCCGCGCACGAAGCCAGCGATGATGCGGCCGCGGGTCAGGTTATCCAACATCGCGAGCTCCTCAGCGACGCGTAGTGGATGGCCGTGCAGCGGCAGCAGATTGCCTGCCATGGCGAGCTTGAGTCGTTTCGTCTTGGCCGCGACGTAAGCCAAAAAAACGTTCGGTGAGTTATCCAGGCTGTAGGGGCTGCCGTGATGCTCGTTTAAACAGACGCCGTCGAATCCCACCTCTTCCATCAGCTGGAACTGTTCGACATGGTTCTCATAAGTTTTCGCAGCGACTTCAGACTCGTAGTTTTCTCTGCCGACCGGATACTTCAGTCGCCCCGTCAGATCCTTGCCGTAGGGAACAAAATCGAAAGTGAAAACCTGCATGCGGCTACCTCCTCGAGATGATTTTCCAGTTGCTTAACGTTGCGATCCTTGTGCCGCGCCCTGAATCAATTGCCACAGACGCAGCGGGCTGGCGGGAATGGTCGTGCACTGGACGCCGAGCGGCAACAATGCGTCATTAATGGCGCTGAGCAGAGCCGCCGGCGTTGCCAGGACCGCGCTCTCTCCCGCGCCCTTGACGCCCATCGGTGAGAGTGGCGATGGCGTCTCGGTATACGTCCTCTCGGTCATTGGCACTTCCCAGATCGTCGGCAGCAAGTAATCCATAAACGTCGACGTGAGGTACTGGCCGTTTTCGTCGTAAACATGTTCTTCGAGAACGGTCTGTCCCACCCCTTGCGCCACCGCGCCCTGGATCATGCCTTCTACCACCGCCGGATTCAGTCTTACGCCGCAGTCATCGGCGATGACGTATTTGAGCACTTGGACCTGGCCGGTGTCGCGATCCACCTCCACCATCACGACATGGGCGTTGTTGGCGGCTGTCAGATCGAAGCTGCCGCGTCCCTCCGCATCCGGCAATTTGCGATCGGGCGGGTTGTAGGTGTAGCTCGCTTCAGGGTTGCCGTCGACGCCCGCGGGCAAGAGATCCGAGCGCGTCAGCATGACGGTGACGACCCGCTGCAGCGGCAGAGTTTTTTCCGGCGAGCCTTTCACTCTCAGTTGGCCGTTGAAAAGTTCGACGTCGTCCGCGTTGGCTTCCAAAATCACCCCGGCCACCTTGCGGAGTTTCTCGGCGATCCGCTCGGCGGCGCCCAAAAGCGCGCCCGACAGCATGACGGCTTGGCGGCTGCCGATGGGCCCCGTGCCAGGACCGGCGGAGAGGCTGTCCACCGCGATCACTTCCACGTCTTCCCGTTTGACGCCGAAGTAATCGGCCAAAAAATTGGTGGCAAACGTGTGCTGTCCCTGACCTTCCCAGGGAAAAGTCACTTCGCCGATGATTTTCCCGGTGGCGTCGATGCGCACCCGCGCGCTCTCCGGCATCGAGGTGCCGAACGGCGAGTCGGGACCGAGCAAGGTAAACATGCTCATCGCCACGGCGCTGAGCTCGACACCCGTGTATACGCCGATACCCACCAGACGTCCCGCGGCGCGCGCGCGGGTTTGTTCTTCGCGCAGCGCTCGATAGCCGGCCATCTCCAGCGCCATGTCCAGCGTGCGCTCGTAGTCGCCGCTGTCGTAACGCGCGCCGTTGGGCGCTTCGTAGGGAAATTGTTCAGGACGAAGTAAATTACGCCGGCGAATCTCGACGGGGTCGAGTCCCAGTTTGCGCGCGGCCAGATCGACGCAGTGTTCCATCGCCAGGTTATGAGCTGGCACACCCCAGCCGCGGTAAGAGCCCTGCGGACACTTGTTGGTCGCCACCACGGTGAGATCATACTGCGCGTTGCGCATGCGGTAAGGCCCGGTGAATGCCGACAAAGGTTTTAGCGCTTTGCCGATCGCCACCGACACTGCATGGGCGCCGAGGTCGTCGAGCACTTTGACACGAAAGCCGGTAATCTCGCCGTCCCGCGTCAGCGCCATTTCCGCCGAGTAGATGCGGTCCGGCCCGTGCGTGTAGCTGCTCAGCAAGTGCTCGACCCGGTCTTCGATCCATTTGACATGCCGCCCGCCGGCCTTGCGCGACAGCAATGCCATACGGAGGATCGCGTGGGGAAAAATCTTTGTGCCGAAGGAGCCGCCGTGGGGCAGCGGCGTAATGCGAATTTTGTGCGCCGGCACGCGCAGGCCGCGCGCCACCGACGCAATGTAAAAACCGGTGCCTTGGAAACCGCCCCAGGCATTGAGGGAATAATCGGGGCGCCACTGCACGATGCAGTTGCAGGTCTCGATCGGATTGCCGCTGGCCCTGAGCCAACGAAAATCGTCTTTGACGATGACATCCGCTTTGGCAAAGGCCTCGTCGACCGCGCCAAAGGTAAAGATCCGATGGTAAATCAGGTTGGTGCCCTGGTGTTGCCAAATGACCGGGCTGTCCGGATCGAGCGCCTTTTGCGCATCTATGACCGGCGGGAGAATTTCATATTCGACCTCGATCATCTCGAGAGCGTCCTCGGCGATGTAACGGCTCGTCGCCGCAACCGCGGCGACGGGATCGCCGACGAACCTGACTTTATCATGCGCGAGGCAATGGCCCGCCCAACCGATCGGAAAGCCGTGCACGGGCTCAGACCAAGCCTTGGCGTCTTCACCGGTAACGACCGCGACCACGCCCGCAACTTTCTCGGCTTTGGATGTGTCGATACGCTTGATGCGCGCGTGGGCATGGGGGCTGCGCAAGATCGCCGCGAACAGCATGCCTGGAAAGGCAACATTGTCGCCGAACTCCGCTCTGCCGGTGAGCAGCGTCGCATCCTCAATGCGCGCCGTGTCTTTGCCCAGGTAGCGCGGCTGACTGAGCGGGAGCTCACTTAAGTCTCGCGGTACTTTCTTGCTCACGGGATACTCAAATAAATAATCTTTGAACCACGAAGATCACGAAGCACACGAAGGTTCGGACATAATTTTTTTA
>DASYUV010000221.1:0-41660 GCA_036000865.1 Binatia bacterium
TTCTCAGATTATGTTTCGACCGCCGCGGGACTCTTCCCATCAAAAATTAGCATCGAAGCTCACTTACAGAAAAAGAAACTCGAGATCCGCTATCAGGAGCCCGAGCTCAATGCCACGATACCGTCCGAGCTTTTCACCCAACAAAAACCCGCCCACGCCCAGGAAGTGCCGATCGAGGCGATCGGCAGTTGATTCATGCTCCCCCGACGTTGGCAATGGATGCTTGCGCTGCTATTGCTGCTCGGCTGCGGCGATAAGACCGAAGTAAAAGTATCCGACGCGATTTCGGTGCCTGACGCAAAAGATTCGGACAAGCCGGTCACCGGGGACTGGCTGGTGATTCACAGCCTTAGTGACCCGGAACAGCTTAATCCGCTGACATCCAGTGACGCCTCATCGAGTGAAGTGCTTGGATTTATCTTCGAAAGCCTGCTGACGCGCGAACCGCGCACTTTGGAGCTTAAGCCGTTAGTTGCCGTAGCGCGTCCCGAGATCTCGCAAGACAAGCTGATCTATACATTCAAGATTCGACGGGATGCACGATTTCAGGACGGTCGCCCGCTTACGGGTGAGGACGTTCTCTTTAGCGTAAAGGCGATCAAGTGCCCGTTTGTCAACGCACCTTTTCTTCGCGTCTACTTCAACTCGCTGATCGATGCCGAACTTATTGATCCCTATACCATTCGATTCGTAACTAAAGAGCCTTACTTCCTCAATGAGAGCGTCTTGGGCGGTATTTTATTGATGCCACGCCATTATTACGATCCGGAAAACCTCCTACAACGACTCACGGTGCGAGACCTAACCCAAGATCCGGCGAAGTTACCAAGCGAGGCAAAGAAATTCGCCGACCAGTTCAACCGAAATTTTAACCGCAACCCCATGGGATCCGGGCCCTACAAGTTCGGCGGTTGGAAGACCGGTCGTGAGATTGAACTAATGCGCAATTTGAATTACTGGGGCAACGGCAAGGAAAGCATCGACCAGCCTCATTTGGATCGCCTGAAGTTTCGAGTCGTTAACAACATGGATGCCGCGTTGGTCAGGCTAAAGAGCGGTAGCCTCGACTTCATGGAAGCCCTGCAGCCGGTGCAGGTTGTCAGAGGCACCAACAGTGAAAGATTCAACCGGGAATTCGAAAAATACGAATACTACGCCCCGACGTATACGTATATCGGATGGAACAACGATCATCCGATCTTTCGCGACAAGCGCGTCCGACAAGCGATGACTTATTTGACAGACCGAAAGCAAATCGTCAAAAGCGTGCTTTTTGGTCTTGGCGAAGTCGTCGACAGTCACATCTATTTTTTTCGGCCGGAATACGACAAGAGCCTGCGAAGTTATCCCTTCGACCCGCAGAAGGCACTGGCTTTGCTCAACGAAGCGGGTTGGAAAGACACGGATGGAGACGGCGTGCTCGACAAGGTCATCGACGGCAAGAAAGTTCAGCTACGTTTTGAAATCAAAGTTAACAGCGGCAATGCTGTCCGAAAAAGTGTCGCACTTGTACTGTTGGACGAGCTAAAGAAGCACGGGATCGCGGCAAGCGTTCGAGAGCTCGACTGGACCATTTTTCTCAATGACGTTAAGAATCATCAATTCGACGCTGTCGTGCTGGGCTGGCAGATGTCGACGACTGAGCCCGACGCCTATCAGGTATGGCACTCGTCTCAAGCGGCCAACAAGGGTTCGAACGCAATCAGTTACAAGAATGCTCGCGTGGACGAGATACTGGAAGTTTACCGGCGCGAGTTCGACGCGCAGAAGCGAATCCAGATGTACAAAGAATTCCAGGAGATCATACACGACGAACAGCCCTACACGTTTCTTTACGTTGGCAAACGGGTTTCAGCGGTTCATCGTCGTTTCCAGGGTGTCGAGGTTTTCCCCGACGGACTTCGCCCGATTGACTGGTGGGTGCCTGTGGCACGACAAAAATACGCCAACACGGTTACTGCGCAATAACCATCACCATGGGCGCTTACTTGCTCCAACGAGCGTTACTGATGGTTCCGACGTTCATCGGAATCACGCTTATTGGCTTTCTAATCATGCGACTCGCGCCCGGTGATCCTGCCGAGCTGCGTGCAGCGGGTGGTCTCGGCGCGGCGGCTGGCGGCGGTATCTCGGTCGAGAAGCGCGGCTCCGTGGACGAGGCGATGGCCCAGTGGCGCGCACAATACGGTCTCGATAAACCGCTCCATGTGCAGTACATGGTGTGGATGAAGAACCTTTTGACCCTCAACTTCGGCGAATCTTTCAAGGACAGTCAGTCGGTCTGGGGCAAGATCGCCGAACGGTTGCCGGTGACGATCAAATTGAATGTTTGGTCAATCCTCGTTGTCTACATGGTTGCGATCCCGCTCGGAATCTATTCCGCCACGCATCCCAATTCCTTCGCCGATCAGGTCACGACGTTAACCGCCTTTGTTTTGTTCGCCGTGCCGTTGGTGTGGGCGGCGACCATGGCGATCGTTTTCATCTGCGGCGGCGATTTCTACTATCTGTTTCCTCCCGGCGGGCTTGAGTCGCTCGACTTTTCCGATAATTGGTCCATCTGGAAGAAAATCACGGACCACGCCTGGCATTTGTTCCTGCCGGTGGTCTTGCTTTCCTACGACGGCTTCGCGGGCTTGTCGCGCTACATGCGGGCGAGCATGCTGGAAGTCTTGCGGCAGGATTATGTTCAGGTTGCGCGTGCCAAGGGGCTTCAAGAAAAGCTCGTCATTTACAAACACGTTCTGCGCAATTCGTTGATTCCCCAAGTGACGATATTGGCATCGATCCTTCCAGGTTTGATCGGTGGCAGCATCATCATCGAAACGGTCTTTTCCATTCCCGGTTTAGGTCAACTCGGTTTCGAGTCTGTGCTGTCGCGCGATTACCCGACCGTGATGGCGCTGTTTACGGTGAGCGCAGTGCTCACGCTTATTGGTATCTTGATCTCCGACATTCTTCTTTCCGTGGTGGATCCAAGGATCGTCTTCGGTCGAAGACTGCAATGAGTACGATTCCATCCAGCGCTGCTTCTTTTAATTCGGCCGCCTTAGAATCATCGTCGGGCGCCGCTGCAACCACAGGCGGGCTGTGGTCGGATGTATGGCGACGATTCAAACGTAATCCGATCGCTTTAGCGGGTTTCTGCGTTGTCTCTTTTCTGGCGCTGATGGCGCTGTTCGCCGATTTCATCACCAACGATAAGCCGTACTATCTGGAATACCGCGGCAAGACATACTTCCCGATCTTTCGTAGCTACATTGTCGGCGCCAAGCTCGGCCACTGGCCGGCGGAGTTGCTGAATGTGGACTTCAAGAAACTCGAAGGCGCCAAGTCATTTTTTCCACCGATTCCGTATCGTCCGAGCAACATCAACCTCCTCGAGCCTCTCGAACCCCCGTCTGCGAAGCATTGGTTCGGCACTGACAAGCTGGGGAGAGACGTCATGGCCGGCATGGTTCACGGCTCGCGAATTTCGCTTTCCATCGGATTTATCGCGGTTGGGATCGCGGTCATGATCGGCGTCATCCTGGGAGCGATCGCCGGTTACTTTGGCTCGTGGGTCGATCTTGTGATCTCCCGTTTATTCGAAGTCATGCTGTCGATTCCGACTTTTTTCCTTTTGATTACCATCGCGGCGCTGTTGCCGCCGAGCATTTATCTCACGATGCTCATCATCGGCGCCACGAGTTGGGTCGGGATCGCTCGTTTCACGCGCAATGAATTTTTGCGGATCAGGAATTTGGATTACGTAACCTCGGCGATTGCTCTCGGGGTGTCCGATCGAAAAGTCATGTTCAAGCACATCCTGCCGAATGCTTTGGCTCCGGTCATTGTTTCGGTCGTCCTCGGCATCGCCGGCGCGATTCTCGTGGAATCCGCTCTAAGCTTTCTCGGCATCGGCGTGCCCGCCGAGCTGGTTACGTGGGGTTCTATCCTGCACGAGGCGAGCACTACGACGTTTGCCTGGTGGCTCGCGGTGTTTCCGGGATTTGCGATCTTCATTACGGTTCTCGCCTACTATCTCGTCGGCGAAGGATTGCGCGAAGTGCTCGATCCGCGCCTGCGGGGCTTGCGCTAGTCGTGTCCTTTCTGTTAAGTCGGTCCCAAGCTTAGCGACAAATCCTGGTTGGAGAATTGTCAATGAAGCGATTGAGCATTTTCGCCTTCATGCTGGCGCTCTTCGTGTCGGCGACGCCGCTGCGCGCGCAAATCACCAAGCCGATCTACATTTCGTTGCCTGGCCCAGGCAACGTGCAGCATCTTGCCTACGTTGTCGCCAAGGAGAAAAAATTCTACGACGAGATGGGCCTCACCAACGTGAGCATCGTGGTGCTGCGCGGCAACGCGATGAACGTTCAAGCGCTGGTGTCAGGCAGCGTGCATTATTCCTCCGCCTTCGGCCCGTCCATGCAAGCGATGTTTAAGGGCGAGCAGATTCGCGTGCTCTTGCAGATTTTCAACCAGATACCGTTCGGTTTGATTACGCGGCCAGAGATCAAAAGGTTGGAAGATTTGAAGGGACAGAACATTGCCGTGACCTTCGGCGGTTCGACTTACAGCGTGCTTCAGGCGCTGTTCGTCAAGCATGGTTACAACGAAAAATTTGCCGAATACCTCAACATCCCCGACAACGAGGGGAAGGCGATCGCGATCATGCAAGGCCGGGCCGCCGCGGCGCTGATGGCGCCGCCGACCGACCGGCCACTGCTCAAGGCCGGCATGAAACGGCTGGTCTATCTCGGCGACGAGTTCAAGAACGTTCCGTTCAGCGCCTTGCAGGCGATGGCCAAGCAAGTCCAGGCGGAACCGGACATGACGGAACGGATGGTCAAGGCGGTGCTGAAGGCGCTCTATTGGATTCGCGCCAACCGCGAGGGCAGCATTGACATCATCATGAAGAACGGCAGGTTGGATCAACGCGACATCGCCGCTTCACTGTACGACTTGATGCGTGACGCGTACATTCCCGCACTCAGCCCCGAAGGGCTCTACAAGCGCGCCGAGTTGGAATTCGCAGTATTAAAGGAAAAACCGAATTTCAAACCGGAACAGTTCATCGACGATCGGTTTTACAAGACGGCGCTGAAAGCGCTCGCCAGCGAACCGGGCGCGAAGTCTTAAGAGGAGGAAAGTCATGGCGGAAAAATCTCTCGACGAGATCAAAGCCGATATTTTACATCGCGCCGGGCGAATCAATCCGTTCGAGCGGGTGAAAAAAGAAGACGTCGACCGGGTGGTTAAAAACCTCACCAGTCTCGATGGCGATCTTTGGGGCAGGGAGTGGGGCAAGTTCGGTTTGAAATATGAGGCGTTCGCCGAAGAGCAAGATAAACAAGGGAAGAAAAAAGCAGCCGGTGAGACTTACTATCTGGCCTACGAATATTACCGCATCGGGCGCTATCCCGTGCCGAGCAGTCCGGAAAAGATGCGCTGCTACACGGGCGCGCTCAGGACGTTCATAAAGGCCGGGCCGACGATGGAGCCGCCGCTGGAACGGATCGAGATTCCCTTCGAAGGAAAGAAGGTCGTCGGTTACCTGCAGGTGCCCAAAGACGTCAATCGCCCGCCAGTGGTGATGCACTGGGGCGGCGTCGACGGTTGGAAAGAAGATCGCCGGACGAATAACGACGTCTTGCTCAAGCTGGGGCTTGCTTGTTTCACCATCGACATGCCGGGTGCCGGTGAGAATCCGTGTCTCGGTAGCGATCTGCGCGCGGAGCGAACTTTTTCCACGGCGATGGATTATCTCGAAACCCGTAGCGATATCGACGGCAAATGGATCGCCTGCATGGGCGGCAGCTTCGGCGGCTATTGGGCGGCGAAACTCGCCCATACCGAGCCAAAGCGGCTGCGCGGCGCGGTCAACTGGGGCGCAGGCGTGCATCGGACGTTTCAAGAAGAGTGGCTCAGGCCGGCGTTGACGGTGACGGCGTCGCAATATCTCATGGGTCCGGCGAGCTTGCTCGAGGCGCGGTCGTACATATTCGGCGTCAAGACGCTCGAAGAGACGCTTAAGATCGCCCCCACTTTATCTTTGGTGACACAAGGCTTGATCGACCAGCCCTGTGCGCCGTTGCTCTGCATCAACGGCAAGGAAGATGACCAGCACCCGATCAGCGATCTCTACCTGCTCGCCGAGCACGGCAGCCCGAAGGATCTGCGGATCATCCCCGGCGCCGGCCACATGGGAAGGAAGAGGGGTCAATCCAACGATGAAGTGGTTGACATCGTGACCCGGTGGCTGAAAGAAAGGCTGGCTTAGGCCAACCGTGGCCATGGTGCAATCAAAGGAGAACAATTCTTCACCACGAAGCGCACGAAGGTCACGAAGGTATTCGTAGGGTGCGCTTTGCGCACCTCGTCGGTCGCATTTCGTAGCCTGGATGTAGCGCAGCGGAATCCGGGGATGTTTCGACCGAAAAAATTTGCGTAAGCTGCGAAAACTCAGAGGCATACCAGTGCAAGGCAAGACCGAAGATGGGAGACCGACATGGCACGCATCGCTACCATCGATAAGAGAGAAGACTTAGCAGCGGGAGATCAGAAAGTTTATGACGCCATCGCTCAGAGCCGCGGCGTTGTGGGCGGGCCCTGGCTAGCGCTGCTGCACAGCCCGGAGATAGCGGAGCGCACGATGTATCTTGGCAGTTATGTGCGTTTCGAATCGACCTTGGATCGCAAAGTCCTTGAGTTTACTGCGCTGATAGCGGCGCGGGAGCTCGAATGCAAACACGAGTGGGCGGCGCACATCAATCATGGTCAAAAGGCCGGCATCCCAATGCAAACCGTTCGCGCTGTCTATGAGAAAAAGGGCGTGGAGAATTTTTCCACCGAAGAGGCGCAGATTGTCAGCTTCGTGCGAGAGATGATCCACTCCCATCGGGTGAGCGAGCCGACGTTCCAGGCGATCTATGGCCGCTTCGGAGAAAAGAGCATGGTCGAGCTCACAGCGACCATCGGCTACTACGCGATGTTGGCCTGCACGCTTAACACTTTCGATGTCTACACGGCGACGCCACCGGAAGATCTCAAAATTTGATATTGGCGCATGGACTAGGCTCACAAGGCGCTCGGAAAGGAACAAAAGACGTGAAGCTCAAAGGACAAGTAGCGCTCATCACTGGCGCAGGCAGAAATATCGGCAAGGCGATGGCGAAACTGTTCGCAACGGAGGGCGCTAAAATCGCGGTGGCGGAAATGCACGAAGGGCGCGGCCAAAGCGTCGTCGACGAAATCAACAAGGCTGGTCAGGAAGCGATGCTCGTGTTGTGCGATGTTGCCAAATCAAGCGACGTCAAAGAAATGGTAAAGAAAGTGACCGCCAAGTTCGGCGGCATCGATATTCTCGTCAATAACGCCGCGTTAACGGATCACGCCAATCTTTTTGACAGCACCGAAGAGGAATTCGACAAGGTCATCGCGGTCAGTCTGAAGGGTCCGTACCTCGTAACCAAGTACGTCGCCGAGCAAATGGTCAAACAGGGACGGGGCGGAAAAATCGTCAACTTCGGTTCGACGTCCGGAATGATCGGGCGTCATGACGGCATCGCCTACGCGGCGGCCAAAGCAGGAGTGATCAACATGACGCGCGCCATGGCGGTCCAGCTTGCTCCTTACAAGATTCGCGTCAACTGCATCGTGCCGAACCGTTCCGGCTCGCCGGTGGGTTACGACGATGACGTTGCCGGTAGCCGGACGTTTCAAAATCTCGTCGGACGTTTGGGAACGGCAGACGATCAGGCGAAAGCCGCCTTGTTTTTAGTCAGCGACGATTCCGAATTTATCTATGGCCATCCGCTGGTCGTCGACGGCGGCGTGATGGCGACGGCGAATTTTCCGAGGGAGCAGTTTCAGAAATAAGCGGATAAGACCGTTCAAATTGTTCAAGCCGTTCAAGCCGTTCAAGTCGTTCCAAATCCCTTCTGCTCTCATTCTCCGCAGGTTGCTGCGTGATAGCTAGTCCCTTTCAGAGTCCGTCATTCCCGCATGCTTTTAGCGGGAATCCAGGCGAAACTCTGACTGGACCCCCGATAAAAACATTCGGGGGTGACAATTCTGGAAAAAGTATTCTGCAGATCGCTGCGGCATAGTTCATATTGTTCGAGATAGTTCCGGTGAAACTGCGGGGCCCGGCGCCGCTAAACTGAGCACCTCTTTAGCGGTAGAGTGGTAGCGCCGCGATGCGGCGCTCGATGTCAACCGTCATTTTGTTGTATTCCGGCGCGTCGACGCCGCCATAGCGGCGTATGAATTCTCGCTCGGGCATGAACTCCGGCAAATCTTCCGTCGGCGGCATGAGGTCTTTCTCGCCTATTCCCGCGCGCAACCGTTGCTGCAGCTTTCTTGCTGAAGCGGCGCTTGCGGCGTATTCGCCAAAGCGCGTGCCGGCGCGGTCGGCGGCGATATCATTGAACGAAAAACCACTGCCACCACGAGAGTCGTCGATTTCCTTGTAGATGCCGACGGCGTCCGAGAGTGGCCCGCCGGCTTTGGCCGACAGTGCCGCCGAGATGATGAAGTGCTTGGGAAAATCATCGCGCTGATTGAGCAACACGTCATGCTTTATCGGACGCGGCCAGTTTTTGGCATCCGGCAAGATCATCTCCATGCCTTGTCCATTGACGTAAAGCGTGAGCAGCAGAATCGCCGCGCGATTTTCCGCGATGGCATTGTCATCGGTTGAGCGCTCTGCCGCGAGAGTAAACAGCGGCACGAGCAATTCCGTCAGCGATATGTTTTTGGTTTTCAGCGAGCGACTCACGGCAACCAAGCGCTCTTGGTAAATGCGCAGACGCTCGCGCTCTTCGGCGGGCAGCAGAACGTTTCGAAGTCTATCCGGCAAATCGGCCTGCCACTCATAAGTCAGCGCTATTCTCGACTCATTTACCGAGACCTTCTTGATGACATTGCTGAACGTTCGGAGATCTGCGTCGCCGAATGCCAGCGTGAAAAGACGTGGGATCAGCCAATGTGCTGCCCAAGCTGGTATCGATATCTTGCCCACCCGCAGAAACGCGAATCGCGGCAACGCGCCATCTTCCACCAACGTCGCCTCGAAGTTTAGATAGATCGGCAAGGGAACTATTGAGAGTCTTAGACTGGCGCCGATGTCGGTGGTGCCACGGTTCAATTGCACCCGAGCGCCTCCCGCGGCGTACTGACGCGCCAAATAATTGGCGGCAAGGTCGAGGTCGTTTTGGCTCACGGAAATCGTGCGGCGCACGCCGGGCTTTAATTTGCGCGGGTCATTCTGATCGAGGATGCGTTTGGCTCGCTCGATATTTGAAGGTGTGATTTCCGCGGCGCGATTGATGTTCGGCGCGGAATCGACAGCCAGGTAAACCACTCCGGCGAAAGCCAGCGGCAGCGCGAGGATCAGAAATAAAATCATTTTGAACAAGCAACGCATCGCGTAACCTGAGAAAGGTTACGCGATGTTAGTCGTGATTGCGACCCCGGGTGCGGAATTTGCGGATCGAACCTAACTCAGCTCATTCTTCAGCCAGTTCACAATGGTTGGAAAGGTCTGAGGTGTCTGTCCCATGTGTTCGCCGGGGAAGACGCGGGCAGATTTGGGCGTGCCATACTCCAGAAGAATGTACAGATCATCGATTGGCGTTTGCAGATCGTTTTTGCCATTAACGATCAGCATGGGGCAGGAAGGTTTATCCAACCAACCTTGATCTTTGAGCGAGAGCGCCGACCACGGTTTCATCAGCTCATCAAGATTGTTGACACCAAAGAGCCGGCAACGGGCGATGTCGTGATCCATCAGGTAACTTTCCGCGTTGGTCGACTCGCGCAGCCAATCTTCCTGGAAGAAATAGTGCACGCCGCCGCCCCAAACAACGGACGCACGCAAACGCTGCGCTTCAACGTAAGCCATCTTGGCGGCCCAGTAGCCGCCGAAGCTCCGGCCCATGATGGCGATTCGGTTCGGATCCACATCGAGACGCTTTTCCAAGTAATCGATAACGGCGCTGAATACTGACTCTGCGGTCGGCGATGCTTTGACCGGAGATTCGCCGACGCCGGGCATGTCGACTGAGCAACTCGCCATGCCGGCCCTGATGAGCCCTTCGTCGTATTCGTAACTTTCCGCTTTGAAAGAATCGATCCCACCGAAGTTAATGACAATGGAATGTTTTTGCCCGTCCGTAGGGATACGCACGTAAATCGGGATTTTCTTCTCGCCGAATAGAACCTCGACACGTTCCAGCGGCGGTTCAAAATACTTACCGGCCTTCTCGTAGACTTCGAGACTCTTACGGAAACATTCCATTTTCCCCGGCGTATGCGGCGTGGGATAACGGCCGGTGGCATAGTAAGCGTAGGCCTGGATATAGGCTTGACGGGCCTCTTTGAATTTGCCCGCTTGCTCGAGCTTCACGGCTTCTTCTTCGTAGGGTTTTGCAACCCGCGACCATTCTTTGGCCCAGAGCTCGGGATCCTTGCTCGTCAGATTCGCCAATACCGACTCGACGTCTTCCCGCTTGGCGAGGCGAAAAGTATTGCGCTTGCCGGTACGCTCGCGAACCATCGCTTTTATTTCATCCAAATTTTTGACGCGACCCATGAATACCTCCTCTGTCGATGCCGCTGCGGTCCTTTTCTTTCCGGTTTGAACGGCTTAAACGATTTGAACAGTTCCAAGCGTTCAAGCGGTTCAAATCGTTTTCGTCAAGCTTTGTGGAATCGTCGTCTACTCTACCTTGACATTAACTTCAAGCCAAAAATAATATCCGCCAGCTTCTGGATTTTGATCGGTATTATTGGAAGGCAACCATGAAGCGCGCATGGTTAATGTCATCGGCACCACCATCGGCTTGACCACCGGCTACTTCGAGGGTTTTATCGATCACCTTCTCATGCGCTGCCTGGACGTGCTCTATGCGTTTCCACGGACTTTACTGGCGCTGTTGATCCTGGCCATTATCGGACCGAGTATTCCCGCGCTGATTTTTGTCATCGGTTTGGGCGGCATCCCACAGTTTGCACGGATCGTGCGCGGCGCCGTGCTTTCAGCCAAGCAGAACGAGTACGTCGTTGCGGCCCGTTCATTGGGCTCGACCAGTGCGCGTATTCTGTGGCGTTATCTCTTACCCAATGTACTGGCGCCGATCTTGATTCTCTCGAGCTTGAGCTTGGCGCGGGCGATTACGGCCGAGGCGAGCTTGAGCTTTCTCGGTCTCGGCGTCGATCCGACGCTGCCGACTTGGGGCGGCATGTTACGCGCCGGCGGACCGTATTTGCGCTTGCATCCACATGTAGCGATCTTTCCTGGACTGCTCATCATGTTGGCAGTGCTGGGATTTAATGCTATGGGAGATGCTGTTCGCGACATTCTAGACCCGCGCATGTTGAGCCGGGTCCGTGGAGGCCGAACGACTTAAGAGAATTGCGCGGTCGCTCCCATCATGCCTGATTTACTCCAGGTCAAAGATCTTCAAACTTCCTTTTTCACGCCAGAGGGAGAAGTGCGTGCCATCGACGGTATCAGCTTCGAAATTGGCGAAGGGAAGACGCTCGGCCTAGTCGGCGAATCGGGCTGCGGCAAGAGCGTGACCTCGCTGTCGATCATGCGCTTGATCCCCTCGCCGCCGGGAAAAATCGTCGGCGGCGAAATTTTTTACCGAGGGCGCGACCTCTTGAGGCTCAACAACGAGGCAATGCGCAAAATCCGCGGCAACGAGATCTCGATGATCTTTCAGGAACCGATGACTTCGCTCAATCCGGTCTTCACCGTCGGTAACCAGATCGGCGAAGCGATCAAGCTGCATCAGGGATTGGGCAAAAGAGAAACCCGACAGAAAACCATTGACATGCTCAGGCTGGTCAAGATCGCCGATCCGGAGTCGCGGGTCGACTCCTACCCGCACCAGTTGAGCGGCGGCATGCGCCAGCGGGTCATGATCGCCATGGCGCTGTCGTGCAATCCGAGCCTATTGATCGCCGACGAGCCGACTACGGCTTTGGATGTGACGATTCAGGCACAGATTCTCGAATTGATGAAAGAGCTGCAGCAGAAAATCGGCGGCATGGCACTGTTGCTGATCACCCATGATTTGGGTGTGGTCTCCGAGCAGGCGGACAACGTGGCGATTATGTATGCGGGCAAAATCGTCGAGCGGTCGAGCACCCGGGCGATCTTTAACCGGCCGTTTCATCCCTATACTGTGGGTTTACTCAATTCCCTTCCGGGGATCGGAGGGCTAAAGAAAAAACGCCTCGATGCGATTCCGGGCATGGTGCCGAGCCCGCTCCACTTGCCGAGTGGCTGCCGGTTTCGCGATCGTTGCCCGAGAGCGCAGGAAATTTGCGCACAGACCGAGCCGCCACTGGAAGAGAAAGAGCCGGGACATACGGTGGCTTGTTATTTTCCTCATACCGAAACGCGGGAGAAACCGACGACCGAGGAGAGGGTAGAGTAGAGGATAGAGGATCGCGATGGTCCATCCTCAATCTTCGATCCTCGGACTGTTTCAGACGATATGAGCCTGCTAGAAATCTGCAACCTGAAAAAATACTTCCCCGTTGGCGAGGGATTGTTCTCGCGCAGCAAAGCAATGGTCAAAGCGGTCGATGACGTCAGTCTGGCCGTTCACGAGGGCGAGACGTTGGGCCTGGTCGGCGAGTCGGGCTGCGGCAAATCGACTTTGGGCCGAACGATTCTCCGGCTCATCGAACCGACCAGCGGCGAGGTGATCTTTCAAGGCAAGAATTTATTGTCACTGTCGCAGCGCGGCCTGCGCGATATGCGGCGCGAGATGCAGATCATTTTTCAAGACCCCTATGCGTCGCTCAACCCGCGCATGCGGGTCGGCGACATCGTCGGCGAGGGATTGGAGATTCACAAGCTCGCCAAAGGCAAAGCCAAACGCGAACGGGTCATGGAGCTGCTCCATCAAGTCGGATTGCGCGAAGATCACTACGACCGATATCCGCATGAATTTAGCGGCGGGCAGCGCCAGCGCATCGGTATCGCCCGGGCCTTGGCGGTCAGTCCCAAATTCATCGTCTGCGATGAGCCGGTGTCATCGCTCGACGTGTCCATCCAGGCGCAGATTATCAATCTCTTGCAGGAGCTGCAGGAGAAGATGCACCTTACCTATTTATTCATCTCCCACGATCTTCGCGTGGTCGAGCATATTAGCCACCGCGTGGCGATCATGTATCTAGGTAAAATTGTCGAGATTGCCAATAGCGAGACAATTTATCGGGACGCGAAACACCCCTACACGCGCGCGCTGCTCTCCGCCGTGCCGATGCCCGACATCAGCAAAAAGAAGGAACGGGTGGTGCTCCAGGGCGACGTGCCGAGTCCAGTCAATCCGCCGTCCGGATGCACTTTTCACCCGCGCTGTGCCTACCGCGAAGCGATCTGTGACCAAACCGAGCCGCCATTGGATTTTAGCGCCGACGGTCACGGCGTGAGTTGCCATGTATTCGGGCCGATTAAACGAGCCTAGTTTGAGTTGCCGAAGATTTCCAGGTCGGGCGGTCCGGTATGCCGACCAATCTCACTTCATTCATCCCGCAGGAAGGTGACCTTATATTATGAAGATCTTGCATAAGCTGCTGCAGAAAACTGCATGGCTTGGGTCTGCCGGTTTCGTCGTTTATCTCTTGCTCATTGATCCGCCGGCGCTTTTCGCCGACGCCGCTAGGGCGATGCCGCTGGATTCCACTGTCCCGACCGCAGAGCAACGCAAAGCCGCTGCTGTGCGCGTCGCGAAGGCCCGTCTTCCTGTTTATTTCATCGAGAATCGCGGACAGGTCGACGCGCCGGTCGCTTACTATGTGCACGGCGCCAACAAGATTCTTTATTTTGGCTCCGTAGGCGTGACGATGGCACTGAGTAAAGCTTTACCAAGGCAATCGCCGCAACCGACCCTGGCACGGGTCAACTCGAGCACTGACGCGCTCGGCGAAAGTTTGGTTTCCCGAGTCACGATCAAGTTGGACTTCGTCGGTGCTGATCCAGCGGTCAAGCCGGTCGGGGAAGAGTTATCGACGGCGCGCTTCAGCTATTTCAAAGGTCGCCGAGAGGATTGGGCAACCGGACTCAAGACATATAATCGGCTCGCCTATCGCGATTTGTGGCCCGGTATCGATCTCGTGTACAGCGGTTCGGTCGATCGGCTTAAATACATGTTTGTCGTCAAACCTGGCGCCGATCCGCAGCAGATAAGACTACGTTATCGTGGAGCTGAATCGGTTTCCGTAGATTTGGAGGGTAGGCTCCTGGTGCAAACGGCTGTGGAAGACTTCCATGACGACAAGCCGATGGCGTACCAAAAACTCAATGGCAGGGCTGTCGACGTAGCCACCCACTATACTCTCAGTTCAGAAGCCAATGCCGGTTACCTGTTTGGCTTCAATGTGGGCATTTATGATTCTTCTAAAGCGCTGGTGATCGATCCCGCGATTTTGGTCTACTCGGGGTTTCTCGGAGGTTCGGGGGATGATCGCGGCAACGCAATCGCCGTTGATTCCGACGGCAGCGCCTACATTACCGGCGAGACCAACTCGACTCAGGTAAATTTTCCTACGACCGTGGGGCCCGACGTAAGCCAAAACGGCGGACTGGACGCATTCGTGACGAAGGTGGATCCGACCGGGAGCCAATTATTGTATGCCGGTTTCATCGGCGGATTGGGCGACGATCGAGGCAAAGCGATTGCCGTGGACTCTCTCGGCAACGCATACATCACCGGTGAAACCAATTCCACTCAAACCACCTTTCCGGTGACTGCCGGGCCCGATCTAACCCACAATGGTTTGTTCGATACTTTCGTCGCTAAAGTTAACGCTTCAGGCACGAGTCTCGTGTACGCCGGCTATATCGGCGGTTTCGGCAATGATCGCGGAACGGGAATCGCCGTCGACGGCTCGAATCGCGCTTACGTCACGGGTGAGACCGATTCGATCGGCGGATCATTTCCCGACGGTGACGGGTTCGGCGCGCTAGTAACCTTTGACAATATTCAAAACGGCGGTCTCGACGCATTTGTCGCGCGCGTGGCAGCGGATGGCGGGTCGCTCGAATACGCGGGATTCATCGGCGGACTTGGCACTGACAGAGGGACCGCTATCGCTGTTGATGGCTCGAATCGCGCTTACGTCACGGGCGAGACCGATTCGACTGGCGGGTCATTTCCCGATGGTGACGGTTTCGGCGGGCTCGCCACCTTTGACAATACTCAGAACGGTGGTTTGGACGCATTTGTCGCGCGCGTGTCGGCTGACGGCCAAACCCTCGAATATGCCGGTTATCTCGGTGGTGTCGGTAACGACAGAGGAAACGGCATCGCGGTGGACGGGGCGAATAACGCCTACGTGACCGGTGAAACCAACTCGAGCGAAATATCATTTCCTGACGGGAACGGGCTTGGCGGGCTGCCAGGGCCGGCGCAAACCCAGAGGGGTGGTGTCGATGCTTTCGTGGCAAAAATTAATTCCGCGGGCAGCGCGCTGATTTACGCCGGTTTCATCGGCGGATCGTCAGACGATCGCGGCAACGCCATCGCGCTCATGCCTGGCTGTGCGTCGAACTGCGAAGTGTATATTGCCGGCGAAACCAGTTCGACCCAGGCGAGCTTCCCGGCCTCTGTGGGACCTGACCTGAGCCACAATGGTGGCGTTGACGCTTTTGTCGCGAAGGTTAACGGCGATGGCAGCCTCGGCTTTGCCGGTTATGTCGGCGGGAGCGGTGACGATCGGGGCAAGGGCATCGCACTGGATGGAATCGGCGCCGTTTACCTTACCGGCGAGACCAACTCCAATCAGGCGAATTTTCCGATCAAAGGCGAGCTCGATACAACACAAAATCTCGGATTCGATGTCTTCGTCGCAAAGCTTTGCGTGACCACTTGCGCGGACGTTAGCGTGACCAAGAGCGACACACCCGATCCAGTGACCGTTGGTACAAACGTGACGTATACGATGACAGTAACCAACAACGGCCCCGATATCGCGACTGATGTCGAATTGACCGATACGTTGCCCGGCGCAGTAACTTTGGTTTCGGTAACACCTAGCACCGGCAGTTGCACCGGTACGAGCATCATTGTCTGCGACCTGGGAAGTTTGGCCAATGGCGCGAGCGCGACGGTGATCATCGCCGTAGGCACCACTGCCATCGGAACTTTGACAAATACGGCGAGCGTAACTCTGGCAGAGACGGACACCGACCCGAGCAACAACGTTGAGCGAGAGCACACCGTCGTCACATTGCCCGACCTAGCAGTCAAAGCTATCAGCACCGTGACCGCAGCAATTCCCGGCTTTGCCATTGTCGTGAACGATACGACGCTCAACAACGGAAAGGTCGCCGCGGGCACCTCGACGACGAGATTTTTTCTGTCCACGGACGCGAAATTCGCTGCCGGCGATGTGTCGTTGGGAAGCCGCGCGATTCCGGCGCTGTCGCCCAAGCAGAGCAGTGCGGGATCAACCACGGTGACGATCCCGTTGGCCACGGTGCTCGGCCGGTATTTCATCATCGGTGTTGCCGACGCGGATAGTGGGGTAGTCGAAACTAAGGAAAACAACGCAAAGGCGCGGGCTCTAAATGTGACTCAGCCCGACTTGTTCGTTCAGGCGCTGCGCGGGCCATCGACGGCCGCAGCGGGCGCCAACGTCGTTATCGATGAGACGACCAGTAATAAAACAGCGGTACCCGCGGGTGGATCCACCACGCGTTACTATCTTTCGAGCGACGCAATTTTTGACGGGGCCGATGTGTTGCTCGGCAGCCGCAGCGTTCCGGCGTTTGCCGCAAAGGGCCGCAGCGCGGGATCCACAACGGTGACGATTCCATTAGCAACGACTCCCGGCAAGTATTTTCTACTCGCCGTGTCAGACGCGGCGGGCGCAGTTACAGAGGTCGACGAAAGCAACAACCTGCGATCCAGGTCGATTACTATTACGCCGTGAGTCAGTTTGATCGAAGCGAGGCTGGAGACGGCAGTGGCGCCCAAGCGCTCGGCAACGCTTGGCCTGGATGTCCTCCCGTCGTAAATCACCCACGGATCCGTCGCCGCGGTCGGCGTTGTCCCTACACGCTGCGGCTTTGCTTCGACGGGCCCCATGAGCTGTCCCGGGAGTTGAATTAACCGGCAGCGATGATACATTTATCTTAGCTTTAACAAGCGGAAAACTGCAAAGATTTTTTGAGGCCTCTCGGGAGCGATTCCGGGGGGTTTTTATTTACTAGGAGCTGAGAATATGGCAGACGCAAGCGTGCCGATGACCAGCAAAGGCTACCAATTTCTGGTGGAGGAGTTGAAACGTCTAAAAACGGTCGAGCGGCCGAAGAACATTCGTGAAATTGAAGAAGCTCGCGGCCACGGCGACCTCTCGGAAAATGCCGAATTCCATGCCGCCAAGGAACGCCAATCGTTGCTCGACTTGCAGATCCGTGAAATCGAGGACAAGGTCGCGCGGGCCCAGGTCATCGACGTATCCAAACTTTCCGGAGACAAGGTCGTCTTCGGCGCGACGGTCTCTTTGGCGGATGGTGCGACGGGCGACAAGGTGGTATACCAAATCGTCGGCGATCATGAGGCGGAACCGAAGAACGGCAAGATTTCCATAAGCTCTCCCATCGCTCGCGCCTTGATCGGCAAGAGCGAGGGAGACGAAGTTCAGGTCCACACCCCCACGGGCGTCCGTACTTTTGATATTCTCAGCGTTGAATACGTCGATTAGATCGCTGCCAGTGGGGCGGGCCTCTATGGACAAGAACCATGGTCCTTTCAGCCGCAAAGGCTGCGCCCGTTTATCTCCCGCCACGGCGATGCAATCGGCAGCGGCCCATCGCTCACTTTTCTAAACCAGAATGCGACCGATGGGCGCGGATATTCGCCGCGCCCATGCTTTTCTCTGCCGTTCTCATCGCTATTCTTGTCCCGGCCTTTGCCCGCGCAGAGATTGTCATTGATCCGCAGGTCGGTTTTCATGGCGTTTTTCAACTTGGACGACCGTTTCCGTTGGAGATTGCGCTCAATAACACCGGTCGCCCAGTCGAAGGGACTCTCGAGGTCCGAGTATGGAAAGGCGGCGCAACCAAGGGTGGAACTCCCTATAGGGTCAATTATCGGCGCGAGGTTTTTCTCGCCGCGCAAGCGCGCAAAACCGTTCAACTGACTGTCGATCCTGATTTCATCAGCCGCCCACTGACGATCACATTTTCCAGCACTGACGGTAGGACTGCGCGGGAGCTCGATTTGCGCCGCCATTTCTCCCCGGCGCCGGTGTTGTTGCTAATGAGTGAAAGCAGCGGGATCCCGCCGATCTCGTTAGCCGCTTCGGCGCAAAGCCGGTTGGTGTCGCTTTCGCCGGGCGAATTGGCTGCGGATCCCCGAGCCCTGCTCGGCGTGTCGCATCTGATTCTCTACGACCAGTCCCTGCGCGATCTCTCGCGCTCTCAGCTGCTCGCACTGGATACCTGGCTTACGGCTGGGGGCAGGATGGTGATTATCGGCAGTCTCAATTATGCGCTGTACCAGGAGGGGGCCATCAGTCGTTTTCTACCTGTGCGCGTGACCGGCACCAGACGGATCTCATTCGTGCCGCATGCCGGCAAGGATGAACGGTCCGTAAATCTAGCCGGCGTTTGGGCGCAGACGTCACACGTCATCCACGGCAAGGCGTTGGCTGAAAGTGACGGAATCCCGGTACTGGTGGAAACGAGCCGCGGGCGCGGCCGGATCCTCTATCTGGCCCTCGACGTCGGCCGGCCACCGTTGTCACAGTGGAGCGGCTTGCCGCGATTTTTGCAAACTCTTATCGCACCGCTCGGCACCGACGAGCCGCCGCTTCGCACCGAGTGGAACGATTCGGTCTTTGCCCAATTGATTGTCAGCCCGTCGTTTCTATCGACCTACGTGCCTTCCGGCTCACTATTGATCGCCATGGCTGGCTATCTCCTCGGCATCGGCGTACTCGCATGGCTATGGCAACGCAAACGGCTGGCGCCGCGAATTTTGATGATCGGATTCGTGACGTTCGTTACGGCCGGTACGGCGCTGGGCTACGTCCATTTTAGCCACGGCGGCAATATTCCCGACGGCGTGCTTCTGACATCAACCGTGCTCGAGAGCAGCGGCGATGGCTTCGTTGAGGCGCAAGCGAATCTGGCGCTGTTTTCGACGCAGCTGCGCAACTATGACCTGCAGATGGAGCGTGGTTGGATCGATCTCACACCGGTCTCTAGCCGGACGCAAGACACAATGGACGAAGCCGTGGTCATCCAGGACGGCGGAGGCACGAGCCATTACCGGCTGCCACTGCGAGAATGGGACTACCGGCTCTTCCGCATGCGCCATGTCGATCGATTCCCGATGCGCGCCGAGTTAGAGGCCCAGGGCGACAAACTGGTGGTGCGAGTCGATAACCAAAGCGCCAAAGACCTCACCAACTGTTGGCTCTTGGTGCCGGGGAAACGCTTCGATCTAGGAGCGATTCCGCGTGGCGCCAGTTGGCGCAAGATTTTTCCGCTCACCGGCGCCAGCGGGCAAAGCGAGTCGGGGGTTCAGCGTGCCGACACGTTGAACTTTCGCGAAGTGACGTTTCCGGACAAGACCCGCGATATTTTGTTTCACTCGTCATTTTTTCCGCGCGACGCCGACGCCCGATGGGCTGGCGGCGCGGCGGTATTCTTCGGCTGGGTAAAAGACCCGGAGCCGCGCGTGCGGGTGGAGGATTCGCGCATTCAAGCGCAAGGCTACGCGATTTTCCGCGCGATCATTCCTTTGACTAGCGGGGAAGACGAATGAAAAACAATCCGGTCTGGCACGAAAGCATCGAAGTGTACTTCGGCGAAGGCCATGGGTTCGCCGTCTACTTCTACCTCTTGATCATTCTCGCCCCAGTGGAGTTCCTGTCGTTGTACGTGCCGTCCTTGGACGCCCAGACGTGGAGCGGTTCGGCGAGTCTTTTTAAGGTGTCGTCGGTGACCGCTTTGCTGCTAGTGGTCTATTTTGCTTTGCGGGTGGCCAATCAAGAATTCGCCCCATGGCGCTTTCGTCCGCTCAAGCATTGGCGTCGCGACCAAGGCCAGCCGCTCGCTGAGATCAGCCGAGCTCAACTTTATTTTCTTGTGGCGCATATTGGTTTCTCCGTGCTTCTTTGCGCGCCGTTCTTGGTCTGGGCCGGGGCGATCGCGCGGACACCGTTGTCGAGTATGGCCGTGACGTTTTTACTTTTGCCGTTTTACGCTTTGAGCTATGGCGTCTGGGGACTGGCCACATTGGCGCTCTGGGAGCGCCGGATCGAAAGCCGGCAGGTTTTTATTCGGAGCTTTTTTATTTGCCTGGTAATTCTTTCGGCGTTGTTCTATTTGCCGCTGAATCCAGTGGCTTTTGTGCTGGCCTTTTTGAGCCGACAGGAGTTGCCGCCGCTCGTCCTGTTCGGCGGCCAATGGCCGGGGCTCTATGTTCATGTAGTTTATCATTTAGTGCTCGGCGGCAGTGGTTACGCCTTGCACCGCTGGGCGCTTAAACGGGAGCCGCTATTTTGAGCACTGAGGTCGAAATACTCAAAAGCAAATTCGCCGAGCTGATCGGCTGGGAGCGGCGCAAGCGCCACGAGCAAATTCTCGCCGTGGTCTTTTGCATTTCGTGGACGCTGGCAATCCTGCTCCTGCCGCTGCACATCTATCTAGCTAACGGCGCGTTGCGGTGGCTGGTGCCGGCGGCGCTATTTGTCGGGCTCGCGCCAGTCGCATTTTATCAACGGCGCTGGCGGCGCCAGGACGCAACGCGGACACTAGTTCGGCTAGATAAAACGCTCCGGCTTGACGAACGCGCCATCACCGCCTGGGAAATATCGACCCGCGCGGAAGCCGGTGGCGCCGAGGTGTTGGTGCTGAAACAAGCTGAGGAGAGGTTACGCTCAGTCGAGCCGAGAAGACTATTTCCGCGGCGCTGGAGTTGGCCGGCCTATCTCGCGCTGCCACTTCTGGGACTCTGGTTTATGCTGCTTTGGCTCGATGTCGACCGGCAGTTTTTTGACAAGGACAGGACTTCACCGCCGCAGACACTGGCGCACAAACTCCGCGAGTTTTCCCGCGAGCTCCAGGAAAAAGCTAAGAACGAAGGCTTGCGTGAGAGCCTGAGAATGGGTCAGGAGCTGGAAAAAGTCGCGCAGAAAGGCGTCGACGCGAAGGCCGCCGAAGAGCAAGTCAAAAAGGAAGCCGGCGGCGTCGCCAAAAAGTTCGAGGCCGCGACAAAGTCAGGGGCGGACAAAGATTCCTTTTCGGCCGCCGAAAGCCAGCAGAGTCTCAAAGATCTGAAGGCGGAATTGGAAGCGGCGCGAGATTTCACGCAGCTTCCCGACGCCAGCAAACAGGTACAAGATTTGGCGCCGCAGTGGATGGAACGACTGGCGACGCTGCCGCAACTCCAGCGCCAACTGGCGCGCGAGCCGCGCGCCGGTCAGGGGCTCACTCAGAACAAGCTCAAGTCATTTCTCGATAAGATAGACAAACAGGTCACCGGCGAGTTGGATCGACGAGCGCTCTTGGATGCCCAGCAATTTCTCGAGCAGATGATGAAACAAGGCCAGGGTGATAAGGGCGAGAACCAGGTGCGCAGCGCCGGAAAAGGCGAGGAAGAATTACCTGCCGACGGCGTGAAGGATAAGAACCAGAGCAACCGGCCAGGCAAGGAGCCGGGAAAACAAGACGAAGGATACCGTTCACTGCCGGAGCATCGCGCCGGCGCTTCGACCCAAGTCAAAGGCTTGCTTGGCGAGGGCGAAAGCAGCGGAATCGTGTTCAAAGGCAAACCGACCCCTGGAAAGAGCGGACTTTCGCAAGCCGACGTGGTTGCTTCGTACCGCCGACAGGCGGAGCAGGAACTGAATTCCGAGCGCGTGCCGGAAGGGCTTAAAGAGACGATTAAAAACTACTTTTTATCATTAGGCGGGAATGAACCGAAAAAATGAGCCAAGGCGGGTTGGAGTGATGGAGTGTTGGAGTACTGGGGTTATTGGGGGGGATTAACTCATCATTCCATCACTCCAATACTCCATTACTCCAGTCATCGGGGGCATCATGGAATCTGTCGAGGACATTGAACAGCGCATCGGCATCGCCCGACGCACATTCGACGAGTTGCGCGCTGAGATGGCGCGCGTGATCGTCGGTCACCAAGAGTTAATCGACCAGGTGTTCATCGCGCTGGTATGTGGCGGACATTGCCTGCTCGAAGGCGTGCCAGGACTGGGTAAAACTCTGATGGTGCGCAGTCTCGGCGAAATTCTGAATCTCAGCTTTTCGCGCATTCAGTTCACGCCCGATCTCATGCCGGCGGACATCACCGGCACCAATATGCTCACCGACGACCCGGCGGGACGCAAAGTCTTCGAATTTCAGCGTGGGCCGGTGTTTGCGCACATTGTCTTGGCCGATGAGATCAACCGCGCCACGCCAAAGACGCAATCGGCGCTGTTGGAAGCGATGCAGGAGCAGAGCGTCACCGTTGGCGGCAAGATTCATCGCCTGGAAAATCCCTTCATGGTGCTGGCCACGCAGAATCCGATCGAGATGGAAGGAACCTATCCGCTGCCCGAGGCGCAGGTAGACCGCTTCTTTTTCAAGCTGCTGCTGCAGTTTCCGAGTCGTGAAGAGTTGGCGCGCATCGCCGATCTAACCACGGCCGCGCCGCCTGCCCCGCCGCGCGAAGTCCTGGATGCTCCGGGTATCCTGCAAATGCGCCAGTGGGTCAGAGAAGTCCCCCTTGCCGAGGTGGTGAAGGACTACGTGGTGCGTTTAGTGATGAGCACGCACCCGCAGCAAAAGCAGGGCAACGGCTCCGGCGGATTGGCGCAGAGATTTGTCCTCTACGGTTCGAGCCCGCGCGGGCTGCAGAGCATGATCCTGGCGGCGAAGGCGCGCGCGCTTTTGGCCGGCCGGCCGAATGTGTCCTTCGAAGACATTCGCACATCATTGCTGCCGAGCTTGCGCCATCGGTTGATTCTCAATTTGGAAGCGGACGCCGAGGGCATTAATGCGGAAAAGATCTTGCATGAAATCGTTGCGCAGGTGCCGGAGGTCACATAGAAGATTATGAGTCTTGAGTCCCGGGTGTCGAGTTTCGGAAAAAGCTCCGCACGTATCGCTGAAGTCGTCTTAGGTATTCTTCGTCGTGCCAGGCGAAAGATCCCTCGCTTCGCTCGGGCTAACAAAAATAGCGACGGGAAGAGAGAGCAAGTTGCCTCGTCGGCACCCGACACCCGGCACTCGACACCCGACCCTCGATCCCTGGCACCCGAAACCTTCTTCGACACCGAGTTTCTCCGCAAGCTCGAACGGCTCCATCTGATCGCCAAGCGATTGAGTTGGGCGGGAGCCGGGGGCGAGCATACGGCTTCGCGCAAGGGTTTCAGTTTGGAATTTTCCGACTACCGGCGCTATCAGCACGGCGACGACCTGCGCTACGTCGACTGGAATATTTACCGACGCCTCGAGCGGCTGCTGTTGAAAGTCTTCACCGCCGAGGAGGAAATGAACATTTATCTCCTGGTCGACGCGAGCCGGTCGATGGCCGAGGGAACACCGGCGAAGATCGACTATGCCAAAAAAGTCGCCGCCGCCCTCGGCTATATCGGCTTGAAAAATCTCGATCGCGTCGGTGGCGCGTCGTTTTCGGAGCGCCTGCACGCGCCGTTGACCCTCGGACGGGGTCGGAAACAGATCCTCAGCCTGTTCAGCTTTCTCGCCAAACTTTCCTGTGCCCACGAGACCAACCTGCGGGCGGCGATTCACGCTTTCACGAATCTCTTTCCTCATCCCGGCTTCGTGGTCATTGTCAGCGACCTGTTCGATCCTGCCGGCTGGCGCGCCGCCTTGGAAGAGCTTTCGGCGAAACGCTACCAGCTGTTGGTCATTCACATCGTCGATGAACAAGAGCTTCACCCCAAACCCTGGGGCGATGTCGCGTTAGTCGACGTCGAAGGCGGGCGCGAGCGGAAATTCTTTCTCGACGAGGATTTGGTGCGACGGTTTCAGGCGGAATTGGCGGGTTACTTCAAGGAAATCGAAACGGTGTGCGCTAACCGGCAGATTGATTATCTGCGCACGTCGACGCAAGTTCCCTTCGATGAGTTTGTCTTGCGGACCCTGCGTCAGGCAAGCAGTGTGGCGTGAGTTATGCTCTGGCGACTGCCAACCGCGCTCATGCTCCTGGCCGGGGCGATCCCGCTCATTCTGTTTCTCCATAGTCTAAAGCCCAGAGGGTTGAAGATCGGCACGACGGCGCTGTTTCTATGGGAGCGCGTCCTTAGAGAACGGCCGCTGGGTACTCGCCTGGGCTGGCTTCTCCGCAAGAATCTTCTCCTCATCCTCCAACTGCTCGCGGCAACGGCGCTGATCGTGGCCCTGGCCGATCCATCATTGCGTCACTTCGGTGCGCTCTCGGGTGATATCGTCGTGGTCGTCGACCTTAGCGCCAGCATGAAAGCCAAAGGCAAAAGCGGCTCGCGATTCGACGCCGCGCGCAGGGAATTTCTGTCGTTGGTGAATGAGCTGACATCAGAGCAAAAGATGATGGTCATCGGCGGCGGCGCGCAGCCGCGACTGCTGGCGCCCTTCACCGCCGATAAACGCAGGCTGCGCGAACTGGGGAGAAACTTACAAGCCACGGACGCGCCCGGACGCGTGAAAGAAGCGATTCTCTTTGCCCATGCGTTTCTCAAGCGCAGCAGTCCGGATCGCGTCGTGGTGATCAGCGACGGCGCCTTCGCGGGCGCCGAAGAGTACGCCAGAGCGACGGCGCATTTCCGATTCATCAAAGTTGACGGCGGCAACGACAATGTCGGGATCGTCGGCTTCGAAGTGCGGCGCCATCCCGAGCATCCATCGCCGGTGGAAATCATGGTGCACGTGAGAAACTACACGAACAAGGCGATGCGCATCCCATTGGTGCTCTCGTCGGGTGAACGAACTTTGATTCGCGAAGAAATCGAAATCGGCGCCGATGACCGGCGGGTGCTGATTTATCCTTACGATGGCAGCTTGAGCGGGGCGCTGGTTGCCAGGTTGGAAATCGCGGACGACTTTGCCACCGACAATCAAGCCTATCTAGCCGTCAACGATGCGCCGCCAGTGCGTATACTTTATGTCGGTCCGGGAAATCCTTATCTGAGTAACCTGTTGCGATTCTTCGCAAATGTCCAGGTGACCGCTCAGCCGCGCTGGGGAGAGGATTTGGCGCAGTCACGCGATCGATTCGATGTGGTTATTTTCGATCGTGTGATTCCGCCGGCGCTCAAGCAAGGCAACTTTATTCTCATTAATACCGTTGCGCCGAATCTACCGCTGGAGATTCACGGTAAAGTTCAAAATCCGCGAATCCTTTCGCCGGTCGCAAAACACCCGATCACCGAAGGCATCAGTCTCGGAGACCTGAGGATCCACGAGGCCCTGCGCGTGTCGGTCAAAGGTGACGGAATCGTATTGGCTCGCGCGCAGGACAACCCGCTCCTCTACGCTTGGGAGAAAGGCAAGCTCCGTGTGCTGTTTGTCGGTTTCGACCTCATGGCGTCGGATCTGCCGCTCAGAGTTGCGTTTCCAGTCTTGTTGCACAACGCGCTCGGCTGGCTGCAGCCCCAGCGCGTTGAATTTCCCGGTCAGAGCGCCCAAGCTGGCACGCCGTTCGCGCTTCGTTTGCCGGTTAGCGACGACGCGATCGAAATTGTCCTGCCCTCGGGGGACAAAGAGAATCTCACCGTGGCTTCGAACCCGCTGATGTTCGCCGACACTTGGCAGACGGGGTTTTACGCTTTCCGCAGCGCCAGCCGAGAAGGTCGCTTCGCGATCAATCTTCTCGATGAAACCGAGTCACAAATTCTGCCGAGGGTTAACTTCAACGCAGCTATTAAGGGCGGACCCGAGTCTACCAGCGTCGCTGAAAGTGGATTTTCCCTCTGGCCGGTGCTTCTCGGTATCGTCCTCATTTTGCTCGCGCTCGAACTTCTCGTCGCTTTTCGACAAGGAATTCCAACGTACCCGATCATGATTCGCAGCGTTGCATTGGCCGCGCTGGTGGTGGCTCTGGTCAATCCGCGAATCTTCAAGTCGACGAGCGCATTGGACGTCATCCTTGGCGTGGATCTGTCGCGCAGCGTCGGCCAAGAAGGGCGCGAGAAAGCGCTCGAGGTTCTCCAAGCCGCCAAGCGGTTTCAAAGATCCGAGACACGCACCGGGCTACTGACTTTTGCCCGCACGCCGGAGTGGGATTCTTTGCCGCGGGAGCAGGTTCCGATGAGCGACTTCAGCGCGCGCTTGGATCGCGACGAGACTGATATCCAGGCGGCGCTCCAAGCGGCGGTCGCCCAGGTCGGCGAGGGCCGCCAGGGGAAAATTCTCCTGATCTCGGACGGCAACGAGAACCGTAATGAAACCGCTCGCGTGCTTCCGCTGTTGCGCGCGCAAGACGTTTCGGTCTGGACGTTGCCCGTCAGTCTGTCGCGCGGGCGCAATGAAATCTACCTGAGTGATCTTGTCTTGCCGCGCCAAGTGGATAGCGCCGAGGGATTTGAAATTCGTGGAGCGATTGAAAGTTTGCGCGAGGCACCGGCGCGCATTCGCTTGCTGCGCGATGGGTCGTTGCATGCTGAGCAGGAAATTCATTTAAAAGCAGGCACCAATCCGGTCATTTTTCACGACAGCCTGAGAGCGCGCGGCAACCATACTTATGAACTGCTCATCGAGTCGCCCGACGACACGCTGGCGGAGAACAATTTGTTGCAGGGCGTGGTCGAAGTGAAGGGGCCGCCGCGGGTACTCTTGTTATCGGCGCAGAAGGAAAGCCAGCGCGTGATCTCCCGCGTCTTGCAAGTGCAGGGCTACGCAGTCGTAGAATCGGCGGCGGACGCTCATCCGCTCTCTCTGTCCGAGCTCTCGGCGTACGATCTCTTGGTGCTCGACAACGTTCCCGCCTTTCAACTCACGCACGCCAAGATGGAGACCATCGAGAAATATGTCCGCGACCTGGGTGGCGGCTTGCTCGTGATCGGCGGGTCGCAAAGTTACGGCGCGGGAGGTTATTTTCGCACGCCGCTCGAGCGCATTATTCCCGTCGATATGCGGCCCCCGGCGCGGCTCGAGATGCCCCATGTGGCGCTGCTTTTCGTCATCGACAAGTCCGGCAGCATGGGCGCCGGCTCGGAGGGCAGCACCAAGCTCGATCTCGCCAAAGCCGCGGCGATCGCCGCCGCCGACATTATGAATCCGACGGACCAGGTCGGCGTCCTGGCTTTCGATGCCAATTGGGATTGGGCTTTGCCTTTTCGCCAAGTCGGCAAAGGCGAGTGGATATCCGAACGGCTGTCATCCTTACAATCCGATGGCGGCACCGACCTCTACAAGGCGATGGTCGAAGCGCACCGCGTCATCGCCACCAAGCAGGCGGCGATCAAACATGTCATCGTGCTCTCAGATGGACTTACCGACAAAGCGGACTTTCAGACACTCGTGACCCGGATGGCGCATGAGGGGATCACGGTTTCGACGGTTTCGGTCGGCAACGATGCCGACGTTCAGCTTATGGCGGACATCGCCAAAAATGGCAAAGGGCGAGGCTACGTGGCTCTTGATCCGCAGACGATTCCGCAAATATTTACCACCGAAACGCTGCTGATTTCGCGTGATCTGCTCATTGAAAAGCCGGTCACACCGACGATTGTGACACCGATCGGGCCGCTGAAAGGCATTCCCCAGAACAATTTGCCGGCGCTGCGCGGCTATGTGCTGACCTATCCCAAGCCGCGCGCGGAGCTGCTCATGCGCGCCGACAAAGATCCGCTGCTGGTCTCATGGCGCTACGGCCTTGGACGGGTGTTGGCATTCACGTCGGACCTGAGTGGGCGCTGGGGCAAAGACTGGGTGGCTTGGCAAGGTTTTCCCCAGTGGGCGAGCCAGCTCGCGCGCGATGCCATGCGCAAAATTCTCGAAACTCGAATGCGCACGGATTTTCATGCCGATGGTGAATCGATCAGAGTCGTCACGGATCTGAGTTCCCATGACGGCAAGTTTTTAAATCATCTGAAGCTCAAGGCGAACGTCACCGCGCCCAATCGAACCAGTCAAGAACAAATCCTTCAGCAAACCGCGCCGGGTCGCTATGAAGGAAAGTTTGCGCCGTCACAGCGCGGCGTCCACTTCGTCACCCTATTTGCCGAAGGCAGCGGCGGCGAAGCGCCATTGCCTATCGCCACGGTTCCCTATATTGCGCCTTACCCCAATGAATATCGCCAGCTCAAACCCAACCTCGCGTTACTCAGCCGTCTGGCCGAGGAGACCGGCGGTGAAATGCTTGATTCGGCAAAATTTGCCGACGGTCTCAAACGTCTCTACACTCCTACGCCTGGTAAAGGCCGGCAAGGCCAGGAAACCTGGTGGTCGCTGGCGGGCGCGGGGCTTTTTTTGTTTCTTGCAGATTTGGTTCTGAGAAGTTGGCCAACCCGTAAGGTTTCTATCTGACGCCCGGTTGCCTGCTTGTCGCTTCATCAGGTAAACTCGATAAAATTTTGCAGCGAATTGTCGAACTCTGTTGGAGGCTGTATCCGTGAAAACGTTCATTCTGACTTTCTCGGCATATCTATTGCTGTCGATTCTGCCGGGTGACTCACCTGCGTATGCGCAAAAACTTCAGCAGGTGCGCGTGGCGCTTTCCACGCCGACGCCGCACATGGCGCCGCTTTACGTCGCCAGGGATAAAAAGCTTTTCGAGAAATATGGTCTTGATGTCCAGCTGATTTTGGTCAACAGCGGGTCGCTGGTGGCGCAGATGTTTGCCGCCGGCGAACTGCAAATGACTGCCAACGCGCCGGCGTCGCTGGTCAACTTGGCGGCTTCCGGTGAAAAGATGAGCTTCTTTCTCGGCTTGAGTAACACATCTCCATTCACGGTGGTCACGCAACCCAACATTCGTCGCGCTGAGGATCTCAAGGGCAAAAGAATCGGCACCGCCCGGTTCGGCGGCTCGTCGCATATTTCCGCCCTAATCGCACTTGAGCATCTCGGTCTTGACCTTAAACGGGACAAGATCACGCTGGTTCAGACCGGCGTCGATCCGGACCGTATGGCGGCGTTGGAGCACAAAGCCATCGACGCCGGCATGCTGCAGCGCGTGGCGACGAAAGTGATGACCGGCAAAGGCTTCTATAACCTACTCAACATGCATGGCGCGAAGCTCCATTACCAAAATACCGGTCTCACGGTGAAAAAAGACTACGCCGCGGCAAATGCGAAGGTCGTCGACGGTTTCACCCGGGCGACCATAGAAGCGTATGGCTACATCTTCAAGAAGGATAACAAACAATCAGTGAAAGAAGTGATCGCCAAAAATCTCCGCCTTCCCAACGTCGAGGCCGCGGAAGATTTCTACGTCGAAGCGCAGGAAGAGCTCGACCGCAAGCCCTATCCGTCGCTCGACGGTTTCAAGATCGTCATCAAATACGTCGCCGAGCAAAACCCCAAAGCTGCAGCCGTGAAAGTCGAAGAGATTGTCGACAACAGCTGGCTGAAGAAATTAGATGGCGAGGGGTTTTTTGAGAAGGTGTATGGGGGGAAGTGATAGAGCGCATTGGAGAAGGGGCACGAAACGCGACGGAGTTTTGGCGGTTTGCCTTGACCGCAAAGAACGCAAGATGAATACTGTCAGCAGTCAGGCGAGAAAGTAGCGCGAGCTCACACACCACATATTTGATTTAGAGCATTCTCCCGGAATGAGCTGGTGCGCAAGCGCACCCTACGATGCTGACAGAAACACGCCACGAGCGCCGTGTCAGAGAACAGTTCACTAGATGGGAAAGAGTATTCCGCTGCTCGTTGGAGCGGCCTCGTCTTGGAATTGGCGGTTCCCCTATTTCTCATCTTCGCGACGGAATCTATAGTTCTTGAACTCGATAAATTCTTGCGGAAGACGTTCGCGTTGCGCTACGGATCCTTTGCGCTATTTTCTTCATTGCTGACGGCGATTCGCTGGGCGAACTAAGAGATCAAAAAAAACTTCGAAATAAAATTTTTTATGTACATAATCCCGTTCACTTGTGCTATATGTCATCATCAATTTGGTGAACTTCACGGCGGGAAGTGTGCGCGGTGCGGTAAGGTCGTTTGCAGATGGCACTTTCTCAAAGGATGGCTGAAAGGACAGAGCCGGATTTGTTCAAAATGTTTACACTCTGCAGATGAAGTCAGATCGGATCCAAAACGTTTAGATAAAGATTAATTTCAATTGAGTCGTTTGGCGAAATTCTTTCGACGATTCAACTTCGGATTTTCACTCCTGCCAAAGTTTTTGGCATCCCATTCTCTGTTTCAATTTCTCGGTCTGCCATTTTTTCGGATACTTTATTCGGCGGAGCTGCGCCACACCAACTCATTCGGTCATGAGTTTCAGTGTCTCAGAAAGCAAACGAATAAAAGTAAATGGCCGGAGCTAATAATCGCGCCCGGTCGTAGCGATGTGTTTTGCACCTGCGAGGGGCCGAATTGGTTAATTGACTTGTAAGTAAAAACATTGACGGCACATTGGACAATTTCCGGGACAAACTGACAATGACTGACAGCCATGCTGCCTGGTTTTTTGGCAGCGTTGATAAAATTAGCAATCTGACCACAAGCAATCGGGCGTAAAATTGCCCTTTGGAAATCGCCAAAAATATAAAAACATCTTTTATTTTCAATAACTTTTGACCTTGAAGACCCTGATTGCGATAACCTCAGTGGTCAGTGGAGACGAGAATTTCGGGCCTCAATCCCGTCGAATGATCTTGGTCCTAGGCTTGCATTCTTTTCCTCTCAGTGGGCGTCTAAAGTGATAGGAGGACGCGGTTGTTAAACAGGGGCGTGAAAGTCGATTGGTACTGTTTCGAATTGAGAACGATTGATTCGCAACGGGAAGGAGAATAGATGAGACCGGGAGATTTATTGAAGACCAGCAAACTTATTCGGTCGCAGAAAACCGGCGTTGTGTTGCCGCGCGAAGGCACCTTCGTTCGTGCGGTAGAAAATATGGGACGCCAACTGATCCTGGTAAATTTCGGTGCCGCGGGAGATGAATATCTCTTTCCCGAAGAGATATTGCTCGAGTCCGCCCGTTCGTAAGAAATAAATCCAGACCTTCTTCGCAAGGTCGTTGTCTACACCCGTGCAGGCGACGCACGACGTCGCAGCCCCAACCTTTTTTCCTAAGCTAACCTTCGCCGCTTGGCTTCCCCAAGCGGGATTTGATAATAGAGAAAGTAGTCTCTCATCGGAGGGGTGTTTGTATGAGCGAGCGGGTGATCAAAGGCTACCACGCCCATATCTATTATGATCCGGCAAAAACGCGGGACGCGGCGGCGCGGGTGCGCGAAGGGCTGGCTACTTTCAACGTGCAGCTCGGTCGTTGGCACGACGAGCCCGTTGGTCCTCATCTCGACGCGATGTATCAGGCGGTTTTCGCACCTGAAGAGTTCGGCAAGATTGTGCCCTGGCTAATGCTCCACCGCGAAGGCTTATCGGTGCTCGTGCACCCCTCCACCGGAGATGGCTACGGAGATCATCTCCAACGCTCTCTTTGGCTCGGCGAACGGCTCAAGTTGAATGAGAAAGCGCTGCGGCGCGCCGATTAGTGGAAGCTTGCCATGAAGCGAATCCATAGCGCGAAGGATCCTTTGATGATCGGTCATTTGAAGAACGTTATGGCCACGTTCGGAATCAAATGTGTCGCCAAGAAACTGGATCTTATCAGCGCGGCGGGCGAGCTGCCGCCGATCGAGTGCTGGCCGGAGCTTTGGGTCGTCGATGATGACAAGGTTGTGAAGGCCAAGCGGATCCTCAAAAAGACATTGGCGCCATTAGCATCCGTCAAAAGGTCCTGGACGTGCAATGGCTGCGGCGAAAACATCGAAGGCCAATTCTCCGAGTGTTGGAACTGCGGGCATGACCGCTTCGGCGCGAAGCCGGGTCGCGGGCTGAGATCAGTTGCCACTTCCGCCGGCAAGCGCTAATCCAGCCGACTTCCGTAAACGCTCTCATCCATCCGACCGCTTCACAGAATACATTCGGTCAACAAGGAGCAATTCATGGAGTATCGCCAACTGGGCCGTTCCGGGGTACGTGTATCGGTCGTCGGATTAGGCGCCAACCGTTTTGGTTCCGAGGATGTACCGCAGGCCGAAGTGACTCGAATGATCGATGCTGCACTCGAGGCTGGCATCAACTTCATCGATACGGCGAATACCTACAACGACGGCCGTTCCGAGGAAACCTTGGGCCATGCACTCAAAGGCAGAATGGACAGAGTCGTCATGGCCACCAAATTTTCATTTCCGAGAAAAACTAGCGCGAATAGCTGGGGCGCGTCACGGTATCATATGATGCAGGCGGTGGAGAAAAGCTTGAGCCGGCTGCAGACCGATCACATTGATCTGTATTATTGTCACAGGTGGGATGACACGACGCCCATCGAAGAGACCTTACGCGGTTTGGATGATCTCATTCGCGCCGGCAAAGTCTGCTACATCGGCGCCTCGGCGTATGCCTCATGGCAGTTGGCGCACGTCAACTTGTTGGCCGAGGTCAAGGGTTGGACACCGTTTGTCGCACTTCAATCCGAATATAATATGCTGAAGCGTGGCGTTGAACGCGAAGTGCTGCCGTACTGCCGGGCCCACAAGGTCGGCTTCGTTCCATATTATCCTTTGGCGGGAGGATTTCTGACGGGGAAATACGAGAGCGGCAAACCACCGCCGCCGGGTTCACGCGGCGAATCGGTGAGAAACGTTAAGGAGCTGATGACCGAACGGAATTACCGCTTGGTTACGAAACTCACCGCGTGGGCGAAGGATCACGGGCGCGGGGTGAACGAATTGGCGCAGGCTTGGCTGTTGGCGCAACCACAGGTTTGCTCGGTGATCACCGGAGCAAAAACCCTCGAACATGTGACCAGCAATGTGAAAGCAGCGGATTGGGATCTAACCGCCGATGATCTCAAAGAGATCGATGCAATTATAAGGCAGAATTAACCGTAAAGAATGCAACGGTTGCAAGGCTCCAAGGACGATCCCCTGTGGTTGCCCGAATTTGCTAGGTCACGAAAGGAAACGTTAGCTGCGCTGACGTGTTTCGCTTTGGACGCAGCGTCTCCTTCGGCAGTTTGGCGAGCTCATGCTCCAACCAACGAATATAGAGCCGATGAGTGTGGCGTTTTTCGATGGCAGAGTTGCATAGCTCGCGTACTCGGTCGGCGTAGTGTGGCCATTGCTCACGGAGGATGCGCGGCATTTTAAGATAGGTCGGCGCGTCATCGCAGAACAAGGGATCACGCGCCAGCGTCCAGATATCGCATTGCTTTTCACCGGAGGGAATCTTTTCTGGATCGGCTGAACGGGATTTCGTTCGGTCGCCATGGGCCAAACCCTGAATCAAGTGGGTCAGTTCATGTCCGATGGTCTGATAAGTCAGTTTGCGGACTTTGAGCCGAATGATCAGCCGCGAAATGATTCCCTTACGGTAGACCACCGTGGCGCTGCCCAAATGTTTGCGCGTATAACCGACGGTAATGGTGGCGCCTGTCAATTCCGGAAACAATTGCAGTGATCGCTCGATCATCTCGTGGGCACGGCGGGTGAGCCGCTGTTTCATCAGGGGAGTGAGTCTGATGGGCATGATGAAGCGCAATTTAGCTAAGCCGCCTTGAACGAGCACCCGAGAGTGTCATAATACACCGGCATTTGCTGTGAGATTTATGACAGAGGAAAAGAACGAGAGCAAGGAAAAAAGCGCGGGGACTTTTCGCTCCGGATATGTCGCGATTATCGGCCGTCCCAACGTCGGCAAGTCGACGTTGCTGAACAAGATCCTCGGAGAAAAAGTCGCGATCGTGTCGCCCAAGCCGCAGACGACGCGCAATCGGATCACCGGCATTCGAACGACTGACGCGTCGCAAATTATTTTCATCGATACGCCGGGTATTCATCAGGGTCATTCTTTGATGAACCGGCGCATGATGGACACCGCATTGCAGACGCTGGACGAAGTGGATGGCGTGCTGTGGCTTCTCGACGCCCATGAAAAACTCAAACAGGAAGAAGAACGAATCGCCGAAACGCTTAGAGGTGTGGATACGCCCGTTTTGATTTTGCTCAACAAGATCGATCTTGTTTCCAAAGGTAAATTGTTGCCGCTGATGGAGCGTTGTGCCGAGGTTTTGCCCGGCAAGGAGATCGTGCCGGTGAGCGCTCTCAAGGGTGACGGTTTGGAAATTACGCTGAACATCGTTGAGAAGTGGCTGCCCAAAGGGCCGCGGTATTTTACGGAAGGCGAGTATACCGACCAGTCGGAGCGCTTTCTTGCTTCGGAGATCGTGCGCGAGAAAGTGTTTCTACTCACGCGCGAAGAGATTCCCTATGGGGTTGCGGTGACGATCGATGAGTTTACCGAGAAAGAAGAAAAAAATTTGATCGTGATCGCGGCAACGATCCACACCGACCGCGATTCGCACAAAGGCATTCTGATCGGCAAGCGCGGCGCTATGCTCAAGGAAATCGGCCGGCAAGCGCGCGAAGAGTTGGAAGCCTTGTTGGGCTGCCGAATCTTTCTTGAGCTTTTCGTGAGGGTCGATGCAAACTGGACCCGCAACCCCAATCTGTTGACCGAGATGGGACTGTAATATGCGAGGAACATCGTTGGCGAAGAGTGTTGGCGCACAATCATCGCCGGGTAAGCGGCCCATTGTCGCCATTGTTGGACGTCCGAATGTGGGCAAATCAACGTTGTTCAATCGTCTCATCGGTGAGCGAAGAGCGATCGTCGACGATTTACCGGGTGTCACGCGCGATCGAAACTACGCCGAGGCGGAATGGGCCGGACGCACCTATCTACTCGTCGACACTGGCGGATTGGCGACTGGCACGGATGGCGGACTCGATGAGAACGTCCAAGCTCAGAGCCGCTTTGCTGTGGCCGAGGCTGACGCCGTTATATTTCTCTTTGACGGTAAAGGAGGATTGAATCCCCTGGACCGCGAAGCGGTTGATGGATTGCGTAAGGCGGACAAGCCGGTGTTCTTCGCCGTGAATAAACTCGACTCTCGCCAGCGCGCGGATAATTTATACGAATTCTACGCGCTCGGAATCGATAATCTTTACTCCATTTCCGCCGAACACGGACTCGGTATTCCTGATCTGTTGGACGATGTAGTCCGACAATTTCCGCCGATCACGGCAAGCCAAGAAGACGAAGATACGGGAACTCGAGAGGAATATGTCGAACCGTTGAGCGTCGCTGTGGTCGGTCGCCCCAACGTCGGGAAGTCGACTCTGATCAATCGCTTGCTCGGTTTCGAGCGGTCCGTAGTCGACTCGCGGCCAGGAACCACGCGAGATTCATTGGATACCCCATTCGAGTTGCTGGGTGAGGCATGTGTTTTGGTTGACACCGCTGGCATTCGCCGCAAAGCGCGCATCGATGGCCGCGTTGAACGCTTCAGCGTCAGCCGCTCCCTGCGAGCGGTGGACCGTGGTGATCTGGTTCTCCACATCATCGACGGACCGGAAGGAGTCACCGATCAGGACGCGCAGATTCTCAGCTACGCGGTTCAGCGTGGCAAGGCGCTGCTCTTGGCGGTCAACAAGTGGGACCTGGTATCGAAAAGCGATGGCGGTGTCGAAAAGTATCGCGATGAGGTAAAGTATCGACTGCCGTTCTTGGAGTTTGCCCCGGTCGCTTTTATTTCGGCGGCCACGGGTTACGGGGTGCGGAAGTTGTTGGAAACTGCGGTGCGAGTGGTCAAAGCTTATCGTCGAAAAGTGTCGACTTCGTCCGTCAACCAAGCCCTGCAGAAAATTGTCCGGGCTCACGCCGCGCCGCTGTCACGAGGTAAACCGGTAAAATTTTATTACGCGACGCAGACCGGCACGCGGCCGCCGACGTTTACCTTGTTTGTCAATTTGCCAAGAGCGGTTCCGGAAAGCTATCACAAATACCTGACACACCAGTTGCGCGAGCTTCTTGAGCTCGGCCATGCGCCGATTCGTTTGGCCTTTCGTGCGCGGCGCGAAGAGGGGAAAAGGAAGCGCTTACGACATTCCACTAGCCAATTGTCGCGAACGAACCCGATATCTCGGCAAAAACCGCGCGGTCGGTGAGCAACGCCCTGGCGCGAAATCCGGTCCTGATTATCATTGTCTGCCATCGGGTCGTGCGTACCGATTACGCCATCGCGCCCACTTCCGGATGGAAAACAGACCGCTCCGTTTGGAAAAATGCTTTGTAAAAACAAAACTTTGCAAAATAAATGGATCGAGTCTAAGCCGTCCTTCTAGCCTTCGCCGGGAAATTACCTTATCATTTCAATTTCGTTTCCCAGACTAGACACAGAGCGATCGATCTGCGCGCCAGTTTGACAAGGTGTAAACGACTATGGTTGAGGCAACCTTATCTCCTGCGAAAGGATCTTCCGTGACCACGCCGATGCGTGATGACTATGCGCCATGGCTCGCCCTCGGCCGGGTGAAGGGCCTGGGGTGCGCAGGCTTTAAGAAGCTCGCGGCGCGCTTCACCGATCCAACGAAGATCTTCTCCGCCTCAGCCACTGAATTGGCACAGGTGGAAGGACTGCACCGTGACGTGATCGACGGGCTTTTGAATTTTTCCGCTTGGGTTGAGGTCGAACAGGAAATTCGGCGGACTCGCGAAGCTGGCATTGAACTTGTGCCTTTCACGAGTCCCACTTATCCCGCTCGTCTGCGCATGATCGCCGATCCGCCGCCGTTTCTATACGTCAAGGGCACGCTTCGCGCCGAGGATGACAAAGCGGTAGCCATCGTCGGATCGCGCAGCGCGAGCGATTATGGGCGCAGGATGGCGCGCGACCTTGCGCGTGGCTTGGCCAATTTGGGGTTTACCGTGATCAGCGGCATGGCGCGCGGCATCGACGGCACCGCGCATGACACAGTGCTCCAATCGGGCGGCCGGACGATTGCGGTTTTGGGTTCCGGCATCGACCGTGCTTATCCGCCGGAGCATGGTAATCTTTATCGCCGCATCAGCGAAAACGGCGCAGTGATCTCTGAGCTGCCCATCGGCACGCGGCCGATGGCGTTTCATTTTCCCGCGCGCAATCGTCTGATCAGCGGTTTGTCGTTGGGTGTCGTGGTTGTCGAGGCGACGGAAAAAAGCGGGTCTTTGATAACCGCCGCTATGGCCGTGGAACAGGGCCGAGAAGTGTTCGCCGTTCCCGGCGAAGCGGGCGCGAGCCGTAGCCGTGGCGCACACCGGTTGATTCGTCAGGGCGCCAAGCTTGTCGAGACCGTCGACGATATTATCGAAGAAATCGCGCCACAGCTTTTGCATCGCTCCGGTCGCGCTGTGCCGGCAGCACCGCGAACGTTGCCGTCGAGCGTCAGCGAGACCACACGGAAGATCTTCGCGTTATTGCAGGAGAATACCTTACAAGTGGATCAGGTGATTGAAAGAAGCGCTGTCCCGGCTGCGCAGGTGCTAGAGATTCTCTTAGATTTGGAATTGCAGGGATTTATTCGACAGTCGCCGGGCAAGATATATATAGCGGAACGGTAGAATTTAGGCAGCAACGTTTGCGACGTTAGAATCGAGCTTAGAGTCATGGCAGCAAAGAATCTAGTTATCGTTGAGTCCCCAGCCAAGGCCAGAACCTTGGAAAAATATTTGGGACGGGACTTTCAAGTCAAAGCCTCCGTCGGCCATGTCGTCGATTTGCCGAAAAGCAAGCTCGGCGTCGACATCAAAAAAGATTTTGCCCCGGACTTTCACGTTATTCAGACGAAGAAAAAAGTGATCGATGAGCTCAAGAAGGCGGCGAAGGGCAAAGAAAACATCTACTTGGCTTCCGATCCGGATCGCGAAGGCGAAGCGATCGCTTGGCATATTGCCGATCAGGTCGCCAAGAACCACAAGCGCGTGCACCGCGTGCTGATTAACGAGATCACCAAAAAGGCCGTTCAGGACGCGATCGCCAAACCGCACGAGCTCGACCGCAACAAATTCGACGCACAGATCGCGCGCCGGGTGTTGGACCGCTTGGTCGGTTACCAGCTCAGTCCGCTGCTGTGGAAAAAGGTCCGGCGCGGGCTGAGTGCTGGGCGCGTGCAGTCGGTCGCCGTGAGACTCGTCTGTGAGCGGGAGCGGGAAATCCGCGCCTTCGAGTCCGTCGAGTACTGGTCGCTGGAGGCGCTTTTGGAAGGGCATCTGCCGCCATCCTTCAAAGCGCGTCTAGTGCAGTGGCAGGGTCAAAAGGTCGACAACAAGAAATTTCGTCTGGAAAATGAAGCGCTTGTCCAGCAGATCATCGCGTCGCTGGACGGCGTATCCTGGGAGATCGGCGACGTCGAAAAGAAAGAGCGGCGCCGCTACCCGACACCGCCATTTGTCACTAGTAAATTGCAGCAAGAAGCAGCGCGTAAGCTGGGCTTTCAGCCCAGACGCACGATGCAGCTGGCGCAGCAGCTGTACGAAGGTGTCGAACTGGGAAGCGAGGGATCCGTCGGGTTGATCACGTATATGCGCACCGATTCCACCCGCGTTTCCGCCGACGCGCTAGCCGGCGTGCGCCAGCACATTCAAGCGCAATACGGCAAGAACTACGTGCCCGGTAAGCCCAACACCTTTCGCTCGAAAAAGGGCACGCAGGATGCCCACGAGGCGATTAGGCCGACCTCGTTGGAATACACACCCGAGCGGGTGCGGCGCTTTTTGCGGCGCGACATGTTCCAACTCTACTCGCTGATCTGGGACCGTTTTGTAGCAAGCCAGATGGTGCCAGCCGTTTACGATCAAACCATCTTCGAGATTCCCGTCAAAGAAGCGTTGTTCCGCGCCACCGGTCAACAAATCAAATTCGACGGTTTCATGAAGGTTTATATTGAGGGGCGCGATGAACGCGCCGCGCAAGCCAACGGCGAAGATGTAGATGGCGAGACTGCCGAAGATCTGGAGGGGGTGTTACCCGATCTGCGCAAAGGCGATGCGTTGAAGCTGCTTTCTATGGACCCGCGCCAGCACTTCACCCAGCCGCCGCCGCGCTACACGCAAGCGTCGCTCATTAAGGAGCTTGACGAGAAAGGCATCGGCCGCCCGTCAACCTATGCGGCGATTATTTCCAATATTCTCGACCGCGAGTACGTGCTGCAGACCGAAGGCCGCTCGCTGGCGCCGACGGACTTGGGTTTTCTCGTTACCGACCTTCTGGTTGAAAGTTTTCCCGATATTCTCAACGTTGAATTCACCGCGGGGATGGAAGACGAGTTGGACAAGATCGAGGACGGGAAAGAGAAGTGGACCAAGGCGATGAAGCGCTTTTACACGCCCTTTTCACGCGATCTCAAGAAGGCGGAGAAAGAGATGCGCGACGTCAAGCGCCAGGAAGTGCCGACGGATATCGCCTGCGAGAAATGCGGCGCCTTGATGGTCATCAAATGGGGGCGCAACGGCGAGTTCCTGGCTTGCCCCCAGTATCCTGAATGCAAGAACACCAAGAATTTCAAGCGGAGCGATGGCGGTGAAGTCGCCATCGCCGCCGAGGAAGAAGTCAAGGAAACCTGCGAGCAATGCGGCAAGCCCATGCTCTTGCGCTGGGGCAAATTTGGCAAATTCCTGGGCTGCAGCGGCTATCCCGAATGCAAGAACATTCAGCCGCTGGAAAAGCCGGCGGATATCGGCGTCAAATGTCCGGAATGCAAAGAAGGCAACTTAAAAGAGCGGAAATCACGCTGGGGGAAATTCTTCTACGGCTGTGACCGATATCCCGAGTGCAAGTTCGCTTCCTGGGACAAGCCGCTGCCGACACCCTGTCCGCAATGCGGCAGTCCAATTCTGGTGGAAAAGGTGACCAAGCGGGCGGGCCGCACCCATCGCTGCTACAAAAAAGAGTGCGGCTACGCGATCCCAGTCGCGGAACAATAGTTCGTGGAAAATGTCGTCCGCATAATCGGCGGCGGGCTGGCCGGCACGGAAGCGGCGTGGCAGCTTGCCCGGCGCGGTGTGGCCGTGGAACTTTTCGAAATGCGGCCGAAACGCATGACTGAGGCCCACGCGACGGAAAATCTCGCCGAGCTCGTCTGCAGCAATTCCTTTCGTTCTGGCTCATTGGCGGCGCCGGCGGGTTTGTTGAAAGCCGAGATGCGCCAGCTCGATTCTCTGGTGATTCGAAACGCAGAGGCGCACTCGGTGCCGGCGGGCTCCGCGCTGGCGGTGGACCGCGATTCGTTCAGTCGTTCCCTCACGGCCATCGTCGAGGCCTTACCATCCGTACGGATTATGCGCGAAGAAATTCGGGAAATTCCGGCCCAGGGCGTCATTATACTTGCTACCGGCCCGTTAACCTCTCCGGCCTTGTCGCAGGATCTTGCCGCGCGGTTGGGCGAACATCATCTCTATTTTTATGACGCGATCTCGCCGATCGTCACGGCCGAGTCCATCGACCACGGCCTCGCTTTTCGCGCCTCGCGTTACGACAAGGGCGGCGATGATTATCTCAATTTACCGATGTCGCGTGAAGAATACGATCGCTTCATCGACGCACTCCTTACTGCCGAACGCGTGCCGACTCACAGCTTCGAGCGCTTTGTGCCGTTTGAAGGCTGCATGCCTATCGAGGAAATGGCCGACCGCGGTAAGAATACGCTCGCGTTTGGTCCGATGCGCGCGGTGGGGCTCAACGATCCGCGCACCGGCAAACGTCCCCACGCGGTCGTCCAGCTACGCCAGGAAAACCGCGAAAAGTCGCTTTACAATCTGGTTGGTTGTCAAACCAAAATGACCTATCCCGAGCAGCGTCGCGTCTTCGCCTTGATTCCAGGACTCGCTCACGCGGAATTTGTTCGCTTGGGCAGTTTGCACCGCAATACATTTATCAATTCGCCGCAGCATCTTTTGCCGACTTTGCAATGGCGCCGGCGCGAGACGGTTTTTTTCGCCGGCCAGTTAACCGGGGTCGAGGGCTACATTGAATCCGCCACCACGGGCTTGCTCGCCGGCATCAACGCCGCGAAACTGATTGCCGGCAATTCGCCGGTGGTGCCGCCGGCGACCACGGCGCTCGGCGCTTTGTTGCGGTACATCACCGACCCTGCGCGGAAGCAGTTTCAGCCGATGAACGTGAATTTCGGTTTGATTCCGCCATTGATGGTGCGGCGGCAAGGCAGAGCGAAAAAGGAAATGATGTCACGCCGCGCCCTTGCAGACATGACCGCCTGGGCGAGGGAAAATGATGGTACGGCAGCACCACCAGAGGCGGAATTAGATGATGCCGCGCAAACGGTTGCAACTCGATGAGTCCACGCCGAACGGCTTTCATTGACGTCGGCACCAATACGATTCTTTGCCTGATCGCTGAAATAAGAGACACCGGCCGCTTCCGAGTCTTGGACGACCTGGCGGAAATTACCCGGTTGGGCCAACGGGTCGATCGCACGGGAGTCATCTCTCCGGAAGGCGAACGGCGCAGTCTCGAAGTACTCGAGCGCTACCGTGATCACTGCAAAAATCTCGGCGTCGAAGAAATCATCGCCGTCGGCACCAGCGCGTTGCGGGACGCGAAAAACAGCAGCGATGTGCGCCTGCGTTTTCATGACAAACTCGGTATCGATATACGGGTCATCTCTGGCGATGAGGAAGCCGC
>DASYUV010000222.1:0-7784 GCA_036000865.1 Binatia bacterium
TCCCCACCCGCGCGGGCATGGACAACCTGGTCAAATCGATCCAGGCGCAGGGCCGGTTCGTCGATAAGAAACCGTCATTCAGCGATCTGGCCGATGATCGATTGGCGAAAGAGGTGGCGAGAGAGTTAGGCTACAAAGTGCAGTAATTCAATTTGCACTCGTCTGAACGGGCGCACCGCCGAGCGACTTGTACTTCGAGGATAGAGAATGGAGGATCGAGGATCGACCTTCGCTATCCTCCATCCTCAATCTTCGATCCTCGACGTTAAATCCCAACCTACTCCGCCTCTTCCCTGTACAACCCCAACGCCTCCGTCGACGGTCGGTCGTTGATCGAAAACAGGATCGCGTCCTCGCCGCTCGTGTTTTCGTGCGAATGCCACTGCCACGACGGCACGACGAAGATATCGCTTTTGTCCCAATTGAATTCGTTGGCCGAGACTTTGGTCATCCCGTGGCCGCGGAACGCGTAATAGACCGTCGTGCTCGTGTGCCGGTGCGTCTTGGTCTTTTCGTGCGGCCGCAGCAACTGGATCGAGCAGGAACAGGTCGGCAGGGTGTGTCCGCCGTCGACAGGGTTGGTATATTCCAAGATTATCCCGTCGTACGGATCGCCGGCGCTTTCTTTGAGCGCTTGCAAGCTCGCGTTGGTTTCTTCCCACGGATAACGGTACGGCGGCGCCTGAAAAGAATTCTTGATCCAGGTGGGGCGGGCGTGGGAGAAAATCTTCGACGAAAAGTTTTCCGGCTTCTCGACCGGCTGTTGCTCCTTTTTAAAATTTTCTTGCATCATCGCGCCAAAATGCGTCACTAGGCGAACATCCAATCCGTCGAGCCAAACGACCGGCTCATTGGAACCATTGAAGTGATCGTGCCAAGTCCAATTTGGTGTCGTGATGAAGTCCCCTTCGAACATCGGGAAGCGCTCGCCCTCGACGATTGTGTAGGCGTTCGGCGTCCCTTTAACGATAAAACGGATCGCCGCCGCGGTGTGGCGGTGCGCCGCGGCGACCTCGCCCGGCTTTACCAGCTGCACGGAAATATGCACCGTGTTGGTCATGCCCGCGGCGAGCCCGGGATTTCTCATTTGGATCGTCCGTCGTCCCGCCTCGCCCGTGGTGATTAACTCCCCGGACAAGTTGAGCGCATGCATGATCTCGTTACCCTTCCACAAAAAGGGCTTCACGGTCTGTGACCACTCTGAGTGCTCCCAGTGGCCTTTCAAGTTTCGATCCTTCATCCATTGACTGAGTTCTTGTAGATCCATCAGGTCCCTCCCGTGCATTAACAACGAAACGGTCGTGACTCCTCAATACAAACCGCGCACAAGCCTGTCAAGCCGGTGGCGGAATATCAATCAATGGGGTTAAAAACGGGACTGCGCCAGCGGGACCGGCGCGTGAAACAAGAAAGGAAATTAGTGACGTGAGCTCAACCGGTTGAGGCGTGCGAGATTGGCTACCGATGAACGCGCGATTTTCCACACCCGGAAAAATTTACGGACCCCTTGGGACGTATGCCCCACCGCCGGCAGATTCAGCCCTTCGAACGCCCGATCAATGATCGACCTCGCGGCCCCCAAGGCCCAGCTGTCAGCGTCGAGTCTGTTTGGAAAGGTCAATTCCCCGGCGGCAAAGCAATGGGCAAAACTACGCACCCATATCTTGCGGTGCCCGGCGTCGGTATGGAGCCAGACACAAGCTTCGGGCAGCCACGACTGCGGCGTAATTTCGTAGGAAGCGGCTCTAATGCCGCAGCCCCGATGCTCCAAAGTGTGACTTATGAGGCTCTCGTCGAAGTCCATCAGAACACTCCAACGCTGAAAGCGGTTCAACCCACGTAAAGAGGAGTTTAGAGCGTCGGGACCATTCAGACCGCAAAGGATATACCAATGATCAGATTGGTATTTCCCAGGACTCGAGTGGAAGAGTTCGCCAAACAAGCATCAAATTTGCTCCTAACCGGTCCGCGCGGGTTCAATTTCTGACTCCGTTCCAGTGCTCAGTTTGACAGGGTATCGCGAATGTGAAAACTGGACCGAACGATGAATCTCCCAACCGTCACTTGTCAGCGGCGGTCGCTTCGACTGCTCCTTGGCCTGGTGGCAATACTATTTCTGCCGGGTTGTCTGACCGATCGCCTCGGCGGCGCTTTTTCAAAAGAGCCGGAAGAGCTCGCGCAACGCGCGGGCGAAGCGACCAAGAGCCTGATCGAGCAGTCATACGAGGGAATCGACCCGGCCAGAGTCATCGACTACCACACGCACATCATCGCCATCGGTACCAGCGCGCGCGACGCCTTCGTCAATGCAAAGATGCGCAGCGGGTTCAACCTCGAGCGGCTCAAGTTTTGGATTTATGAAAGCGCTTCGGGCATAAAGAATTTGGCCACTGCCGATGAGGAATATCTCGCGCGCCTGATTCGTCTGGCGCGCGGCATCAAGCGCCATGGCAAATATCGGATCTTGGCTTTCGACAAACACTACAACGCCGATGGCACGATCAATCTCGATAAGACCAACATGTACGTGCCCAATCACTATGTCGTCGACGTCGCCCAGAAATATTCGGACATTTTTCTGCCGGTGATATCCGTCCATCCATACCGCCCGGATGCCGTGCAGGAGCTCGACAAATGGGGAAAGGCGGGAGTCAAGTATCTAAAATGGCTGCCCAACGCCATGGGAATCGATCCGGCAAATCCCGCCGTCGAGCCATTTTATCGCAAGATGAAAGAGCACAAGATGATTCTGTTGTCCCACGCGGGCGAAGAACAAGCAGTCGAAGCCGACGAAGACCAGCGCTTAGGCAACCCCCTGTTGCTGCGCAAACCCTTAGAGTATGGCGTGCGCGTGATCATCGCTCACGCCGCGAGTCTCGGCGAATGCGACGATCTCGACAGCCGGGATGCAAAAAAGGTGAACTGCTTCGACCTTTTCTTACGCCTTATGGATGAGCCGAAATACCGCGGGCTGCTGTTCGGCGAAATCTCCGCCATGCTCCAATTCAATCGCATGCCGATCCCATTCACAACCATTCTCAAACGCCAGGATTTGCATCCTCGCCTCGTCAACGGCAGCGACTACCCGCTGCCGGCAATCAATTCGCTGATCTGGACTCGATCCCTGGCCCGCAACGGATTCATCACGGCCGAAGAGCGCCAATCGCTCAACGAAATCTACGACTACAATCCGCTGCTCTTTGATTTTGTGCTGAAGCGCACGATGCGTCATCCGGAGACGAAACAAAAACTCGCCGCTTCCGTATTCATGGCGAATCCGGGGCTGGAGTGAAAGAATAAAACTGGAGTGTTGGAGTATTGGAGTATTGGGCTTTTCGGACCACCCAGCACTCCACCACTCCAATACTCCATCACTCCATTCCGATTAGACCGTCACTTCGACCGTACAGCTCCGGTTATTCTCCACGCAGACGCCAATTTCCGCCGATAAGAATTTCCGAATCGTATCGATATTGGTCTGCGAGTGGCGCGATAATGGCAGCGTCGTAAAAGTACCGCCTTTCATCAGCGCCATCGGCACCAGCAGCTGATCTGCCAGATGCTCGCTGGCCGCAACGTTTGCCGCCAAATACCTCCGCGTTTCGGTCACCACCCTGTCGGCGACGATCTCAGCACGCACGTTCCGTTCGCCGAAACCGGTGAAGACTTCAGTGACGTTTGCGCACTCGACTTCCAACAATACGATGTTGCCGGGGCCATGAGACGACACAACTTCAGCCATCATGTTAGAGCTTTCCCAGCCGAGTTTCTTCTCGACCACGGCGAGCTCGCGCTCGGCGATGCGGCGCGGCAAGTTGGCCACCAGCGCCCGCGCCGAACGGCGGCGGATGTCGCCGCGACTCGTTAGCTCCAGCGGTCGCAGTTCGAACGGTGGCTCGATTGTGATCTTTAGCTTGCCGCCGGCGGCGGGGAAAAAACCCGCCGCGATCAATTCCGTCCGGACCTGCCCGCCGAGCCGGTTGACCAACGGCACGTAGGCCCTTTCAACAAAATCATACGGCGGCGCGGCGGGATTGTGCGTGCCGCCCTCCAGCGTCAGCGAGCTTGGCTTTGACGCGAGCATCAACACAGGCAAGACGGTTTGCAACACCAGCGTCGTGCTTCCCGCCGTGCCGATGGAGAAGTGATAATCCCCAGGGATAATATCCCGCGGCACGAAGGTCAGTTCTTGAGAATTGATTTCAGCGCCGCGAATGTCGGCGTTGCCGATCCGCCGAGCAGCGTCAACGGCGGTGAGGTGCTGGCGCAACAGCCCGGGCCGGTTCCGCCCGGCGCGAATCTTCTCGATGCGAAACGGCGTGCGCGTCGCCAGACTCAATGTCAGGGCAGTGCGCAAAATCTGCCCCCCACCCTCGTTGTACGAACCGTCGATGGTAAGCATGATGAATAACAATTGGAGTGATGGAGTGTTGGAGTAATGGAGAGGGTGTGATTGGAATCATGGAATGACGGAATATTGGATTTTCAGAGTACCCATTACTCCAGTACTCCAACACTCCACCACTCCAGTCTTCGTCACTCCAATACTCCAGTACTCCAACCAGTCCCCTTTCACCCCTTCACGCACACGACCTGCCGGAGAGTGTGCACAATCTCTACCAGATCTTTCTGCGCGTTCATGACATCGTCGATAGGCTTGTACGCCATCGGCGTCTCATCGATCACGTCCGCGTCCTTGCGGCACTCGACGCCGGCGGTCGCCTTGATGTGATCGTCGATGCTGAAGCGCCGCTTCGCTTCGTTGCGTGACATCGCTCGGCCCGCGCCGTGGCTGCAGCTGTGAAAACTCTCATCGTTGCCGAGGCCGCGCACGATGTACGAGCGCGCGCCCATGCTGCCGGGAATGATGCCCATATCGCCTTTGCCGGCGCGCACTGCGCCTTTGCGGGTGACGAATACGTTGGCGCCATAGTGTTCTTCGCGAGCGACATAGTTGTGATGGCAGTTGACGGCGGTCTCCGTCATCGTGAACGCAGGTAATTGGCCAGATTCGGCAACGGCATCGATCAACTGCTCCATCATCAGCTTGCGATTGTACATGGCAAACTCCTGCGCCCAGCTCACCGCGTCGACGTAGTCTTCGAAGTGTTCGCTGCCTTCCTTGAAATAAGCGAGATCTCTGTCCGGCAAATTCTTAATATGCTCACGCATGTCGTTGCGCGCCATCTCGATGAAGAACATCCCGATGCGGTTGCCGACACCGCGCGAGCCACTATGCAGCATGAACCACACCTGATCGCTCTCATCCAAGCACACTTCGATAAAATGATTGCCGGTCCCCAGCGTGCCGAGATGATTCACGTCATTGCCGCGATCAAGCTTCGGATACTTCTCGATCAGAAGTTTGTAGCCGTTTTGCAGCTGGCGCCACACGCCGACCTGCCGCTTCGGAATTTCACCCCACGCGCCGCGGTCGCCTTTTCCACCGTTGTTGGTGCGCCCGTGCGGCACTGCCTTTTCGATCGCTGTGCGAAGCGATTTTAAATTGTCTGGCAAATGATTGGCATTCAAAGTCGTCTGCACCGCCATCATGCCGCAACCGATATCGACACCGACTGCCGCCGGAATGATCGCACCCTTGGTCGGGATCACGCTACCCACAGTGGCGCCAATGCCCCAATGAACATCCGGCATCGCGGCGACCCATTTGTAAACAAACGGCATCGCCGCCACGTTACGCAACTGCTTCTCCGCTACAGCTTCGATCGTAACGCCCTTCGTCCAAGCTTTGATCGGCACGCCCTTTTCAGGCTGAATCACATTGTATGTTGGCTCCATATCGCTAAGTCTACCTTACCAATTGACGGTACCAAAGCGGTCGCGCGGCTCCACCCGACACCGGGAAAAATTCGGTAGTGGGCTACTTTGAAATTGTCAAAATCTACGGGATGAAAACCTTTAGAGGGTATACGACAGGTCTATGTCCCCGATCTCTTTGATCGAGAGACCCAGCTTCGATTTTAGAAGGGTGTAAATTTCGTAGCAGAATCTTTCATCATCAAAAGCCATTGAGCCCACATATCGATTGCCTTCATACTGGATCGTCAGAAACACCTTATTGGTGATTAGGTCGTTCATCAATGCCTGATTGAGGGTGCCAATTTCACCCCATGGGCTGTCCTTATCTCGACGCGGGTTTGTCCATATTGGTGGCCAATTGGGAAAGCCGCTGGCGCGTGTCATTAGCGGGTGATCACGGAGTTTCACGATGCGAGTAAATAAGCGATCACGGGTAGGTTGTCAACCTGAAAATTTCAAGCGGTAAATCTAGGTCGATTTTATTTCAAAGTAGCCCCACTACCAAAAATTCGGTAGTGGTTCAGTCTGAATATTGAAGCGGCTAAAGGGTAGATGACAGATCGAGGTCGCCGATCTCTTTAATCGAGCGACCAATGTGGTCACGCAAGAGATGTGAGATTTGACCGCAAAAAGAGTGATCCTTGAAAATTAGACTACCGATATAGGCCTCATGTTGAAAATCGATTACCAAAAAACATTTATTGGACATTAAACTATTGGAGTGTACATACTTCAAAACTCCGACTTCTCCCATAAGAGTCATGACACTACCGTCTCTTGCGGCGAGCGTCCACACCGGAGGCCAATTGGGTACACCTCGGTAGCTCATTAGGGGGTGGTCGCGGAGCTTCATGTCTAGACAGTGTTATGACATAGCGCTCGGCTGTCAAGCTGATATCTGACAATTCAAAATGAGTCACTACCAAAAATTCCCACTGCTTGCCGCCGACCGACCAAATCGCGTACTATTCCGCCAATTACGTGTAAATTTACATCTCCGGTTGATTTTCCGAAGGTTCGGTTATGGCACAAGCAAAAACAAATCAGAAAAAAAAGACAAACAACGGCGCGAACGTCGGTTATGAAGCCGAGCTTTGGCAGATGGCGGATGCGCTACGCGGCAGCATGGATGCCGCCGAATACAAGCACGTTGTCCTCGGTCTGATCTTTCTCAAGTACATCTCCGATGCTTTCGAGGAGCAGCACGCCAAGCTCGAAGCTGAAAAGCCACAGGGCGCAGATCCAGAAGACCCAGACGAATATCGCGCGCTCAACATCTTCTGGGTGCCGCCCGAAGCGCGCTGGTGGCATTTAAAAGCGCAAGCGAAGCAGCCGACGATCGGGCAACTCGTCGACGACGCCATGACGGGTATCGAGCGCGACAACGCTTCACTCAAGGGTGTGTTGCCCAAGGACTACGCCCGCCCCGCGCTCGACAAGCAGCGATTGGGCCAGATCATTGACCTTATAGCCAACATTAAAGTAGGCGACTCGGAGAGTCGGTCAAAGGATGTCCTCGGCCAAGTCTATCAATATTTTCTGAAGCAATTCGCGCTGGCGGAAGGACGCAAGGGCGGGGAGTTCTGGACTCCTCAGAGTGTTGTTCAGCTCCTCGTCGAGATGATCGAGCCCTACAAGGGCCGTGTCTATGATCCTTGCTCCGGAACGGGAGGAATGTTCGTCCAGTCGGTCAGGTTCATCGATGCACACGCGAAGGGAAATGGTAATGGTGGCAGGGCCAAGGGCGCTATCAGCATCTACGGCCAAGAGTCTAACTACACCACGTGGCGCCTAGCACGTATGAATCTCGCCATTCGCGGCATAGACGCTCAGATCACTCACGGCGACACTTTTCACAACGACCGTCACCCAGATCTCAAGGCGGATTTCATTCTTGCGAATCCACACTTCAATGACAGCGATTGGGGCGGTGACCGACTGCGCGACGACAAACGCTGGCAGTT
>DASYUV010000223.1:0-32122 GCA_036000865.1 Binatia bacterium
GGTGACTCGGCCGTCAGCGGGTCGGTTACCGTTGGCTATAATAGTTGCAATATCAAGAATGCACTTTCGAGCCAGCCATTGAAAGTCGTCAATTGGAAAAATAGCTTCTAGCGGCGAGCATTATAAACGGCTTCGACGGCCCGCGGTTCAACGTTTTTGTAGCCCTGCTTGGTGACGCGGCTCATCAGAGCGGACGCCGACCGCACCGGGCGCACTGAATAGTTTCACGCCCGCGGGTGCGCTTTGTCGTAATTGTCACTTTTCGGACACTACCGATTTCCATTGACACCTGCCTGTGACTTGTTGTCTAGTTCCAAACCTTGCAGCTTTAGCCGCGTGAAGTTCTAAGCTTTATCCGGGTGCAGGACCGGGAGCCTGAAAATGGAGGTCCTGGTACATGCCCAGCGATACCGAGTTGCTCCTCAAAAAATCCCGCGAGTTAATTGCCATCGCTAAAATCACAGTCAGTGAATCCGAAAGAGCATTCCGTCACACACAAGAGCGGGTTATGGCTATGAAGCCGGCGCAGGATCAAGGCTTTAAGGCCCAGCGCGTGTTGGCGTGGGCGCCGAGGGCCGAGCCATTGCGAGCCAGGCCCCCGGATTAGTCTCTTGTTACGTCTCAGCAACCGCCATCGCTTCCTTCGGCCAACCGAGCGTCCAGCGTCTTACCTGCTCACAATCGTCGATGTCGTCAGGACAGTCGGCGCCAAACTCTGATCTCCTACTGGGTACCGGGAGAACCGTTTCCTTTTGGCCGGTTTTGTCTTGCCAACTAACGTGTAAAGCTCTTAGGAACTGGATCCCTTTTATTCTAAACTCGATAAGTGAGTTTCCGTGTGCTTCGGATATGGTCCAGTGACGTACCGTTCCGAGAAGGCGGGAGAATCCGACCTTGCTAATCAAGGCTAACCGAACCTCGGCATTACGCTCCTGAAGAACTTCAGTCATGCCGATCTCATTAGCTTCAGTGAACACATATTTTTTTGGAACCCTAATACCGTGGAGAAAGTAGTACTCAAGCCCATCACGGTAGCGCAGTGCTGGACCGCCCTCACAGTGAAGCCGATGTTGATCATCTGCGCGCAATATTTCGGGAGTATCTAGTAAGACAATGGTTCCTTTGTGAAACCAAATACCACTACATCCAGAGAGAACCGTTAGCCACGGTTTCAGTGGCTTGAACAACCCGATTTTTGTGACGAAGAAGTCAAGGAACGCATAACTTCTTAAATTGAGACTCGCCCCGTGCTGCGACCAGTCCCAGAACGGGGAGTGCTGGGCCGCATAGAGCGGAGCTGGAGTTCTGCGAGTGCGCGATCAAGCAACCGGGCCGCCGCATGCTTTTGCACTTGGACACTGGCGTGAGCCAACATGTTATCTATGATTTTCCCGGTGTCCCAATCGTGATCGAAATCCTTTCGGGCGCGCTTGGCGTGGCGAGGAGAATCGATCCAAACGTATTTCGGCGGATACATTTGAGTGTTTCCCGATAAAACTCCGCGACCTGCTCCCAGCGATCGCGATGTTCGCGCAACGCCCTGCTGGTAAGCATTCCTCCGTATTTTTTAGTCTGTGACATAGCGCAACCCTCCCTGCTCTCTTCCCGTCTTCCTCCAGTCAAACTCGCGCTGCCGGCGAACCTCGTAATTTCCCTTCGGTAGCAGGATGTCTTCGTGCTTTTCATGATAGAGCTTGGCGAACTCCGAGAGCACGCGGAGATAAAGAATCCCGGTTGCGAGCCGATACAAAAACGCTTGCCCTTCCACAATCCGGTGAGCGTGCCCGGTGACTTCACCGCGCGCCAGTACGAGCTCGCCGCGGACCTTTCGCGCCTGCTTCGGAACTCGATCGACTGCCATGATTGAAACGTCGCCTTGTCGATATGCTTTCATTGAAATTCTTCTCCCTTGCCTTGAGTTGATTTTCAGACCTTAGCCAACAGAGAAGGGCAGGCGGGCCGCGGGGACCTTGATTTCGAGGAAGAGGAGATTTACAAAAGCTGAAGGGATGGCCGATTGCACACATCGGTTTTTCTCCAGGGGTTGAGAGAGTTCACGCTCTTTCAGCCCCGTTCTTTTTTAGACTCGGTTACTTTTGCGTTGTTGCCTCATGGACGCATTTCGGCGACGTGCAACGTTGCACTTTTTCCGGGTCTCAACGGGTTTTTCAGGGACGTTTCGGGACGGCGGATTAACCGCCAAGAACGGAGAAAAACTTTGAAGACTGGTCGGGAGTTCGACCCTCCTCACCCATGAAAAAGCCCCCGAGGAATCGAGGGCTTTTTTGTTTCTTACGGTGTCGGTCTCACCGGAGCTCAGGCTACTCTGAGACAGTTTCGAAAGTGTGGCTCGATAGACTATCGCGCTTGTGCGCGCTGTCACCGCACGCCAACTTTATGCGAGTCAAAATAACTGTCTTATTTCTGGGACTTAATCACTATCCAAATTCCCATGATCGGGTCGCCGCAGTTACCCTAGCGATCTCCTTGCCTTCTGCGCCGGAGATACTTAGCCACATGGATGAGCCGGCACCAAGAATCATCTACCCAGGTTCACCCCATGTGTGATGGAAATCGTTCAGGCACCACGGTTGGATCGCCGGAATCTCGTATGCAATCCCAACTGCTGCAATTTTTCGTGGGTAAACGTTCTAAAATCACTTAGCCCACCCGGTCCGTGGTAATCGACAAAGACAGAAACAGGCGTCCAGGAAATATGAAAGGCGCTCACCTCGGTTCGGTCAAGATGATCGCCCAGAGTGCGTAGAAGTTGCGACAGCTTACTTGCGCCCTGCCCGTGGGAAAGGGAATGATTTTGCCTTCTCTTCTGTGCCTCGGCGTCGAGCCGTGCAATATCGGTTGCACTGAAACGTAGCGACCGACTAACTTTCGATTCGCGACCGCTTCGCTGGGAAAGAAAGTTGTCGGCAAGAGCGTTTCGTAAAATCCATTCGCCCGTTTGAGTCAGGGAATCGCTTCGCACGTCATAAAATTGGCCGTCATTCTCCAGCTCGAACGTCGCAACTTTTGCAACCTCCAGCGTCTGCCCGATCACTCTTAACGATTTGGCGTGTGCCATATTCGGCAAAAATTGTTTTGTCCTCCAAAATAATCGTGTGGGTCGATTCGAGGACAGTTTCGGCCGATGCTCTGGATTTGAAATTCCTGATGATAAACCTTCATTCACGCATCAAGCGTGCCATCGATTGCAGCGATTGTCGCCGCCTCACCGCGCTCCGTTTTCTTTCTCTCTACGATTTTCAAATAAATAATGAGCGCTGCATTCCAGTAAGTAACACTTTTCCAAACATTCCCCGGAAGGTCGGTCGAATTGATTCGCGGCTAAGTTAGGCCGGTCAAAAAATTCTTGAAGGGCGGCGCCGAATTACTTGACATATGAAATATTTGCCTATAAAGAAATTACCATCCAGCCAAGTTTAACTCTCGAACCAGTTTTGCGTGCATCCACGAATTGGCAAGGGAAGCGGATAGAGAGTTCTTCGTCGATGACCAAGTTCCTTAAATCTCCGTGTTACGCAATCGCTCTTGGATGTTTGTTTATTCCGTTTCAACTCAGTGCGACAAAGCGATTCTGAAAGGAATAGATTCGAATGCCTCGAAGTTATTACGGTGACTTTCGCGATTACTTAGACGATCTGCAGACGCGCGGCAAACTGTATCGCTGGCGCCGGCCAGTGAACAAAGATACCGAACTGATGCCACTGATGCGGCTCCAATACCGCGGCATCGACGACCAAAAGCGACAGGCATTCCTATTTGAAAATGTCCGCGATGGCAGCGGTAGACAATTCGACATCCAGGTCGCAACCGGCATGTACGGATCGTCGCGAACCGTCGCAGCGCTCGGATTAGGCTGTGAAGACGCAGGCGACATTTATGAAAACTGGCGTCACGCGCTCGCGCACATGTACGAACCAAAAATCATCGCCCGCGCGCCGGTGCAAGAAGAGGTTTATAGCGGCAGCAGGTTGAAGGAATTTCCCGTGACGCGCTTGCCATCGCCGGTGGAAGAGCCGGGTTTCAGCTGCGGCATCCGGGTGACGGCGCCATTCATCACCAAGGATCCCGAAACGGGAATGCGCAACGTCGGCATGTACAGCGGTCACTTTCGCGGCGACCAAAAGCTCATCGCGGGCATCGCTCGAACCCACCACGCGCTACTCTACCATCACCCTAAAGCGGTGCGACGCAAGGAGCCGCTCCCGGTGGCGATTGTGCTCGGATGCCTGCCGGACATTGTCTATGTTTCCGCAGCCAACTTACCCTATGGCATCGACGAGATCGCGGTTGCCGGCGGCATTCGCCGGCGGCCGGTCGAGATGGTGCCCTGCAAGACGATCCCCTTGGAAGTTCCTGCCGACGCGGAGATCGTTATCGAAGGTGAAATTTCCATCGACGCGATGGAGCGGGGTGAGCCGTTCAGCGACTATCCGGGTTATCTCATGGCCGAGCGCGGTTTGCGGCCGGTGATCGACATCAAAGCAATCACGCACAGACGCAATGCGATTTTCACAGCGATTCTCGTCGGTCTGCCGCCCAGCGAGTCGAACGGCATCTCGCGCACCTGCCGCGAAATGATGCTTTATAATTTTCTCAAGTACAGCTGCAACATTCCGGAAGTGTTGGAAGTCTGTTGTCCCGAGATGGGGGGCGGCTGGAATTGGTGGGTGATCCGAATGGCGAAGAGCCATCCGTCGAAACCCAAGCAAGCGTTGCAAGCAGCGTCGGGCATGGACACGACCAACAAGATTATTATCACCGTGGACGAAGACATCGATCCCAAAGATCCCGAAATGGTGATGTGGGCGATCAGCTTCGCTTCGCAGCCGCATCGCGACGCGCAGATTGTCACTGGAAAGAGTCCGTTGTTAGATCCTTCCGCCTACGCTCTCATGACCAATCCTGAAGAACGCTTCTTTCCGCCTCCCGTCGGCTGTTCGGGCTTGCTCATCGACGCGACACGCAAAGGCAAATACCCCCCAGTGGGCTTGCCGAAAAAAGAATTTATGGAGCGGGCGCTGGAGATTTGGCAAGCAGAGGAGATGCCCGAGCTCAAGCTGCGCACGCCGTGGCACGGCTATCCCTTGGATCTTTGGACCGCACAAGACGACGAATTGGCCGCCGCGGTGGCGCGGGGTGACTATTTTTACTCCGTTAAAAAATAGAAAGGAATCAGGTGTGGCAAAACGAGCAACCAGCTATGAATTGTGGCTCAAGGAGGAAGGCATTCCAGTCGTGGACGGCTACGGCATCGAGGACGTGACGGTCTTGCCGCGTAAACCATGGAAACGCACCGGCGGCAGCGGCGCGTACATCGACCTCAAAGGCATGGAAGGCTTCACTGGCATGTACGAGTGCGAAATTCCGGCCGGCGGCGCGCTCCAGCCGGAAAATCACCTCTATGAGGAATTGATTTACATCATTAAAGGCATGGGCGCGACGGAGATTTGGTCTGCCGGAGACGACAAGCGCAAGATGCACTTCGAATGGCATCAGGGCAGCTTGTTCGCCATTCCGCTCAACACGCGCCATCGCATGATCAACGGCAGCGCCGAGCCGGTAATCTTTCTCGCCGTCACCAGCGCGCCGCTGATGATCGATCTGCTTCACAACGTGCCGTTTGTCATGGGCTGTGATTATAAGTTCGATGACCGCTTCGACGGCCAGACCAATTATTTTGTTCCCACCTCCGACCGAAAAGAAGTCGGCGGTTTTATCAACTGGGAATCCAACTTTATTGCCGACGCCCGCGGCGCTTTGGTCGATCCGTCAGAGGCCAAAGGCTTCGGCGTGCGCATCACCTCTTTCGATATGGGCGGCAGCACATTGGTCGGTCATATCGCCGAGTGGCCTGTCGGCCGTTATCATAAAGCGCATTTTCACCAAGGCGGAGCGATTTTGTTGATCCTGCGCTCCAAGGGTTACACTTTGATGTGGCCGCCGGAAGCCGGCATCCGTCCCTACCGCGCGGGCAACGCGGAGCAAGTCGTGCGCGTCAACTGGCGCGAAGGTAGCGTTTTCAGTCCACCCAGCGGTTGGTATCACCAGCATTTCAACACCGGCAACGAACCGGCGCGGCAGCTGGCATTCCGCTATAGCGGGCAGTCGGGAAAGTTTCTGCTCGGCTGCTGGCGCGCGATTAACAAGGAAGGAGTTCGTACCAGCGTACGCGACGGCGGCACGATGATCGAGTACGAAGACGAAGATCCGCAGATTCGCCTCGACTTCGAAGCGGCAATCGCCAAGGTCGCGGTGCCGATGGAAATGCCGCAGTTCGAATACGCGGAGTTATGAAGTCGGTTTGGAGGTCAGGCGGATGGGGATTTTAAGTATAGGTCCTATAAGTCTCATAGGACCTATGCTGCAGAAAAGCTCAGGGCTGGTGACGCTCGTAATCGCGTGTCTCAGCGCCAGTCTGACTTTCGCTCAATCCCGCTCCGCCGATTGGGAGAAGATCGTCGAGGCCGCAAAGAAAGAAGGCAAGGTCGTCGTTTCGATTCCGACCAGCGCCGAGTTGCGCAAGGAATTCGACACGGGATTTCAAAGAGCCTTTCCTGGCATCGAGCTCGAGCTCAACGTCGCGCGCGGGTCGAGCAACATCAACAAGATCGCCGAAGAGCAAAACGCTGGCGTGCGCTCCGTTGATCTCCACATTGGCGGGACGTCTTCCATCATTACGGGTTTGCTAGCGCCTAATTTTCTCGAGCCGGTGATGCCGGCGATGGTGCTCCCTGAAGTCAGAGATGCAAAATATTGGTGGGGTGGCCATATCTGGGCAGACAACGCGAAAAGGTACGTTTACAGCTTTACCGCTTATATGACCGAAACCATCTGGTACAACTCAACGCTGGTCAAGCCTGAAGAGATCAGTTCCTGGGATAGTCTGCTAGATCCGAAGTGGAAGGGGAAAATCGTTATATTGGATCCGCGCTCGCCCGGCTCGGGAGAATCGAACTGGGCTTTTTTGCTCAAGATGAAAGGGGAATCATTTCTTGCCAAACTTGCGGCGCAAGACATGATGGTCGGGCGAAACCTGCGTCAGCTCGCCGAGACGGTGGCGCGCGGCAAGTCGATGATCTCCATCGGCGTTTCTTATTATAGTTATCTGCCGTTCATCAAAGCCGGGCTCCCGGTCAAGCCAATATCGAATATCAGAGAGGGCTATTATGCCGGCACTGGCAGCGGCAATCTCGCTGTGCTCAAAAATGTGCCTCATCCCAATGCTTCGAAAGTATTCGTAAATTGGCTGCTGTCCAAAGAAGGTCAGAGCGCGTTCACTAGGGCCTTGGGACAGCCGACGCGGCGTTTTGATGTCGATACGAAGTGGACGAAGGAGTACGGCCATCTCTCGGCCAAAGAAGTTTTGACACCGGAAAAGTTTGATGAGTTGGAGAACGGCTCCGAAGAAGTCGTCGTGAAATTTCGCAAGCCGGCGATGCAGCTGGCAGAAAAACTTTTCAAGTAAGGGCTGATCATCGGACTAATATGAGTCCTATAAGTCTTATAGGTCCTATGCTGAAGAAAAGCGCAGTGCTGGTGCTTGCAGCTGTTTGTCTGAGCGTCACTCCGGCCAGCGCTCAAACCAAGCCCGCCGACTGGGACAAAATCGTCGAGGCGGCCAAAAAAGAAGGCAAGGTCGTCGCCTCGATTCCACCGAGCCCCGAGCTTCGCAAGGGAATGGAAATCGCCTTTACGCGGCGCTATGGCATCGGTGTCGAGTTCGTGCCGGCGCGCGGCGGGGCGATCATTCAAAGAATGGTCAGTGAAGCCAAAACGGGCGCGCAGTATTTTGATCTGCACATCGGCGGCACCGAGTCGGTCGTGACCGGGCTTTTGCCCGAGAACATCCTGGAACCCGTGGAGCCGTTTTTGATTCTCCCCGACGTCAAGGATCCTAAGCAGTGGTGGGGCGGCCACATCTATATCGATAATGCCAAGCGCTTCATCTACAACTTCGTTGCCTACCAGACGGTCAGTCTCTGGGCTAATCCCAACGAATACAAACCAGCCGAATTTAAATCGTTCGACGATCTGCTCAATGCCAAGCTGCAGGGCAGGATCGGCATCAGCGACCCGCGCACGCCGGGCTCCGGCTCGTCGATGTGGTCATACATGCACTACATCAAAGGCGAGGAGTATCTGAAGCGGCTCGTCGCCCAAAAGCTTTTCATCACGCGGGATCTTCGTTTGCTCGCAGAGAATTTGGCCAAGGGGAAAATCGCTGTCACCTTGGGCATCGGCTATTCTGAATTCTATCCGTTTATCAAAGCGAATCTTCCCGTTGTCCCTCTTGCGGTTCCCAAGGAAGGCCTCTACGTCAGCGGCGGCTACGGCCATCTCACCGTGTTCAAAAATCAGCCTCACCCAAACGCAACCAAAGTTTTTGCCAACTGGTTGCTGGGACACGACGGTCAAGAGGTTTTCGCGCGCGGGTTGGGCGTCGGCACGCGCCGTTTGGACGTGGAGACCAAATGGCTGAAAGAATTTGGTGTGATATCCGGCAAGGACTTTTTGACCCTCGACCAATTCTACAAGCTGGAAAATCAATCCGAAGAGAAGATCAATAAAATTAGAGAGCCGGCGGCAGTCGTGGCCCGTAAGCTGCTGGGATCGTAGAAGGTTGGAGTGGTGGAGTATTGGTTTTGAAGACGCGTTACTCCATCACTCCAATTACTATTGCGGTTATGGCAATAAGCTTGTACGCAATGAAGCTATGACATTTTATAGACAAGGTCGCATAACATCGGAGAGGATGATCGACCGTGGCATTTGACGATTTACGCGCCTGGATTGACGACTTGGAAGAAAGAAGAGATTTGCAGCGGATCGGCGCGCAAATCAATTGGGATGAAGAGCTCGGCGCCATCACACGCGAGATCTCGAGTCAGTTTGGTCCCGCTCTATTATTCGAAAACATCAAAGATCACAACAACACTTTCTGCCGCCGACTGTTTACCAACGGGACGGGCACGCGGGAGCGGGTTTGCCGATTCATCGGCGTGCCGGAATCGACTTCGTATCGCGAGATGGTGCCGATTTTCAAAGAGCGGTTTTCTCATCCGGTGAAGCCTGCACGGGTGGCCAAGGGGCCGGTCAAAGAAAACATCCTCCGCGGCGATGCCATCGATTTGAATCAACTGCCGGTGCCGAAGTGGAATCCGCTCGACGGCGGGCGCTACATCATGACGTCAGCGACGGTAGTTACGCGCGATCCGGAAACGGGGATACTGAACGGTGGAACCTATCGCGGCATGATTACCGGGAAGAATACCATCGGTGTTTTGCTCGCGATGACCCAAGGGTGGGGCAAGCACTTCAGCAAATACAAAAGCCGCGGCCAAGAAATGCCGGTGGCGGTCGTGATCGGGTGGGATCAAACGCTTTTTTTGGCGGCATCGACGCCGGTGAATTACCCTGAATATGAAATGGCCGGATCGCTGCGCGGCGCGCCGGTGGAGCTGGTGCAATGCGAGCTGAGCGATCTCCTAGTCCCGGCCTCGGCCGAAATTGTTCTCGAAGGATTTATCTCGGCCGATCCGAGCACCTTTACTTTGGAAGGACCGTTTAGCGAGTATCCCGGTTACTACGGCGGCAGTAAATCGCCCAAGCATACACTTCGCGTCGAATGCATCACGCATCGCAGCGATCCGATTTTTCACGGCTGCCTTACCGGCTCGAGTCCGGGACGGACGAACGAGGGAACAACCTGGACGCCGGCGACTTTCTCGGCGATGGCGTGGCACTATTTGGAGCAAGCGGGCGTGCCCAATATTACCGGTGTATGGCGTGGCAAATGGCCGGAGACTATGCGCGTACAGATTCGCAAATCCCATCGCGGTCACGCCCAACAAGTCGCCACGGCACTGTGGGGCTGTCACCTCGGCAATTACGCCGCCAAGCATGTGATCGTTGTCGATGACGATATCGACATTCATGATTGGGAAGCGATCGAGTGGGCGCTTTGTTACCGCGTCAACGCGGGATTGGGAGACATCTCGTTCTTGGCGGGAACGAGCGGCTCGATGCTCGATCCCAGTGTGCCGTTGGAGGATCGTAATTCGGTCAAATACGGTCACGGGTCTTGGACACGCGTGTTGATCGACGCGACGATCAATTGGCAGCTCGAACCACAGGAACAGTACGGCGGCCAACGTTACCCGGCGGTTGGTACGGCGATATCGAGGGAAATAGCTGACAAGCTCAAAAGGAGATGGAAAGAATATGGATTCTAAGGTCGTCAAAATTAGCACAGCGCGGGCACGAGCGAAAACCTATTACGAGCGTTGGATGGACAAGGAGGGCGTACCGATCGTCGAGGGCTTTGGTGTCACCGATGTCCGCAACATCGCGCTCAAGCATTGGAAACGTTTGGCCTGTGATGGCGCGTATCTGCAACTGCGCGGGCTCGAGGGGATTACCGGCGTCTATGTCGGCAAGATTGCCCCGGGGGGAACGCTGCACCCCGAGCGCCATCTCTACGAAAAAGTCATTTACATCATCCAAGGAGAAGGTGTCGCCGAGATCCAGCAACGCGACCGAGTGCCGCAAAATATTCGCTGGCACGCGGGCAGTCTGTTCTCCCCGCCACTCAATTCGCTCCATCGTCTGATAAACTATGGCAACGAACCGGCGATTTTTCTGGCGGTCACCACCGCGCCGATGGTGCTGGATCACTATCACAATGAGCAATTCGTTTTTACCAGCGACTTCTCCTTCAACGACCGTTACGACGGCGAAGCGACCTATTTCGAGCCGACCAACGAACGTTATCTGGCCACCAACAACCGGCAATGGATTTGGGAGACCAATTTCATTCCAGATGCGCGCAACGCGCAGATCGACGGGCAAGAACAAAAGGGCGCCGGGGTCAACATCACACAGTTCGAGATATCCAATAACACCCTGATCGGTCACTTGGCCGAGTGGCCGGTAGGGAGATATCACAAAGCGCATTTTCATGGCGGCGGCGCAGTGCTTGTCGTGCTACGCTCTGAAGGTTATTCGCTTATGTGGCCGAATCATCTGGGTACACGACCCTACGAAAACGGCTTTGGCGACCAAGTCGTGCGCGTGGATTGGCTGCCGGGAAGTGTGTTCAGCCCACCGACGAACTGGTTTCATCAGCACTTCAACACCGGGCCCGAAGCGGCGCTGCAATTGGCGCTGCGTTGCGGCAGCCAGAAGTTTCCTCTCGGAATTCGCGTGGCGCCGATCCGCGCCGGCGTCTACACCTCGGTCAAAGAAGGCGGCACGCTGATCGAATATGGCGATGAAGATCCAGCCATCCGGCAAACCTACGAAGCGGAGTTGGCGAGAAAAGGCATCGCGCCCAACCTGAATTACGACGCTGCCGCCAACGACGATTGACGAATGCATCGACGCTACGTATAACGGCGACGTAGAGCGGGTTCTGTCATGAATGAAAAGTCGCCGGTGATGGATCAGGCGGTAACGTTTGGCCGATCTTCAGTTCTTTCCTTTCGATCGCTCCATCTGCCGTCTCTGCCCATGGTCATTCTTATCGTCGTCGTCGCCTTTCTCGTGGTCACGCCGTTATTTTTGATGATCCTCAACAGTTTTCAAACGGCGCGACCGGGCCAGCCCATCGTCTGGGGTATGGAAGGATGGGTTAAAGCCTTCAGTACGCCCGGCATCGTTAAGGCGATGACCAACACATTTACGCTGGCGATCACGCGACAAACGATTGCTCTTTTCATCGGCGCGTTTTTCGCCTGGCTCATTGCACGCACCGATATTCCGATGAAGGGCATGTTGGAATTTTTTTTCTGGTTGTCGTTTTTTCTCCCCGCGCTGCCCGAGACGATGGGTTGGATTCTGTTGCTTGATCCGAAATATGGTTTGCTGAATCAAGGATTGATGAATCTCGGCATCGTCGGCCAGCCGCTCTTCAATATCTACTCGTTTTGGGGCATCGTTTGGGCGCACATGGGCGGCACGGTGAGCGTCAAGGTCATGCTGCTGGCACCGGCCTTTCGCAATCTCGATGCGGCCTTTGAAGAAGCGTCGAAGATCTCCGGCGCCAGCGGCCGGCATACCTTTTTTCATATCGTCATCCCGGTGATGATGCCGGCGATCTTGGTGACGACGATTCTCGGCATCATCCGCTCGCTCGAGGCTTTTGAGATCGAGCTTCTGCTCGGCACACCGATTGGCCTACAGGTCTACTCGACGAAAATTCACGAACTGGTGACCTGGGAACCGCCGCAATTCGCCCCGGCGATGGCCCTCAGCACCGTCTTTCTCGGTGTTCTGTTGGTGATGGTGGCACTACAGCGGCGCTACATCGCCAATCGAAATTACGAAACGATAACCGGGCGGGGTTTTAGTATTCGCCCCACGCACTTGGGTCGCTGGCGCTATCCCGCGTTTGCGCTGGTGCTGTTTTTCGCCATGGTGGTCACGCTGGTGCCGACGGCATTGTTACTGATCGGCACATTTATGAAACTGTTTGGCTTTTTTAATATCGCCGAACCCTGGACCCTCGAGAACTGGCGCGCCACGTTGAACGACCCGGTGTTGATGCGCTCGTTATGGAACACCTTGGCGATTGGCGTGGGCTCGGGCCTGGTTGGCGTTCTGTTTTTCTCGTTCATCGCGTACGTGATCGTAAAGACCCGTTATGCCGGCCGATGGCTGCTCGATTTTCTCTCGTGGCTGCCCTGGTCGATCCCGGGCATTCTTTTGGGTGTGGCTTTGCTTTGGACCTTTCTCCAGACCAGAATATTCTTGCCAATTTACGGCACCATATATCTTTTAATGATCGCGATGGTGATCAAAAGCATGCCCTTCGGCACGCAGATGATCAAAAGCGTCTTGATTCAACTGGGCAGCGATCTCGAGGAAGCTTCCAAGGTTTGCGGCGGCACCTGGTTTCATACGTTCAGACGGGTGATTCTTCCCTTAACCATGCCGGCGTTGATTACGGTGGGGCTGGTTGGTTTCATCTCGGCGGCGCGCGATATCAGTACGGTCGTCTTATTGGGCTCCGGAAAGTCGCGCACGCTTTCTCTACTAATGCTGGACTTCGCCGCCGGCGCGGAGTTTGAAAAAGCTACCGTGGTTGCGGTGATTATCGTCGGTTTGGTTGTCGGCGCGGCGTTCGTCGCGCGCGGCTTAGGCGGCCATGTCGGCGTGCGGGAGTAATGGGATTGACGGTAAGGGCGGGTTTGAAACCCGCCCTTACAGGATTCTTCGACGAGTCGAAAACGAGGTGATGCAACAATGCCATTGGATGAGGCGTCAGCGAAACGATACGCGCGTAAGTCGGCATTTCTTGAGTTTTGCGAGAGGGATGGGCTTTCGACGATTACCGGCTATGGGGTTGATGATCTAAAAACCGCGCCGCTTAAACATTGGGAGCGCTGGGGCGGACCCGCGGCCTATTGCCATCTCGAAGGATCGCAAGGTTTCGTCGGCGTGCTGGTTGCGGAGATCCCGCCGGGCAAAAGTTTGAAGCCAGTGCGCCATATGTATGAGGAACAGGTGCTCATTCTCTCCGGTAGGGGAGCGACACAGTTCTGGAGCGACGGCGGCAAGGAACCGATCACACTGGAATGGCAGTCCGGAAGTCTTTTTTCGCCACCGCTCAACGTAAAACATCAGCATCACAATGGTTCAGCCAATGAGCCGGTGCGTTTCGCCACGGCGAATAATCTGCCGTTGATCATGAACGTGTATAATTCTCCCGACTTCGTCTTCAATGTGCCCTACGAGTTTACCGACCGCTTCGCCGGCCAGAAAGATTTCTTCAGCAGTGACATGAAGCCGGGTGAGCAGGAAGACCGCGTGGTAAATTTTATTCCGGATCTAAACGCAGTTACACTGGATCCTCATCCTGAACGAGGCATTGGATTCAGCCGATTGGGAATTCATCTCTCCGGCAATTCTATGGTCGGCCATATCATGGCGGTGGAGTCCGGCACCTACAAGAAAGCGCACCGGCATGGCCCGGGCGCGCAAGTTATTGTAATCGCAGGCAAGGGCTACTCCCTCATGTGGTATCCGGGAAAGGAAAATAAAATGGTGCGGGTCGATTGGCGACCTGGCAGCCTGCTTGTTCCGCCGGAAGGCTGGTATCACCACCACTTTACCACCAGCAAGGAAGCGGCGCGCCATCTGGCGCTTCGCCGCGGCCTGCGCCAAGTCGGCCATCCTTGGCGCCCTAATTTGAGTGAACATGAAGGCGGCCACCTCCTCGAGCACGAAGACGAGCCGCCGGAGATTCGCGCCATTTACGAAGCCGAGCTCAAGAAGGAAGGAATTCCGTTTCGCATGCAACCTGTCGAGGGGCGTAGGTAGTGGTTTTGCCGTGCTGTTGCCGACAAGCCGGCGCTTCTGTGGATAAACCGTCACAAGGCAAAATGATTTAACCTCTGGGGATTAATTTCCTGGCTTCATTATGGCGATTCGTAGTCCTTTCAGAGTCCGTCATTCCCGCATGCTTTTAGCGGGAATCCAGGCGAAACTCTGACTGGACTCCCGATTAAAACATTCGGGGGTGACGCCCTTGGGATAATTTCTGCCGCATAATTTTTGATCCCCCTTATAATAGCCCCGCACGCGCCTGCGCTCCCAAGCCAGGGGTGCATTCTCAGGAATTCCTTATGAAAAAAGTCATTGACAATCGATTCGCCAGTGAATAGGATCGCCCGCACCATGATCCGGCGCCTGACAGGAGCCCTGTTGTGTTTTGTCATGATGAGCGCGGCCGTTTCGTCGGCGTACGCCGAGGCGGTCAAGAAGGATGGTTCTTTCGAGTTACGCTTTGAGACGTCTTATGTTTCGCTGGATCCCCTGGATGATTTTAACGATGTACCTTACCCGGACGGGATCATTAGCTACTCGCCTCGCGGAAATGCAGTCGTAAAACTCACGCTGGCCATACGCAAGGTCCGGCTGACTCCCCCAGCAATTGCCTTTTTCGAACGCCCTGCTCATTCGGGGCTGACTAGTCAGGATCTTTTCCGCTACGAAAAGGTCTACCGCATCTAGCAAACCCTCCAATTTCGCCTTTGGCCCCCGATATTACGGAGCCCTTGCGGCATTCCAGGCCGGCAAGCATTGGCTTCCGGCCGAATCTCATTTGAACACAGGGTTTACGAAGTTGGATTTCGCGGCAGTTTTTTTCTTTGGCATGTGTTGGATTTGAAGTCCGGCGACGCCGCCGAAGAGCTGCCCGAACGTCATTGGTATAAAGAGGACAAAGACATGGAAAACAGCAGCCGACTTTTTGAAGGCGATGTCATCGCTCCAGAGCAGTACCGTGAGATATTTAGCCGAAGCCGCAGCTTAGAGCCGGAACAAGAGCTCATGCTGGCGATTCTCTGCGATGCCATCGAGTGTATTTTTAAATATTGCGATGAACCATTGCCGGCGCGCGCGAAGCTTTTTCACGAGGCTCAAGAATGGCTCTTCGATGGGGACGAGAAGGAGCCTTTTTCGTTTTTGAATGTTTGTGACAGCTTGAATTTCGACCCAAGTTATCTCCGACGGGGCGTGCTTGAAAAAATGCGCGCCAAATCGGTACTGACGTTGGCGAGCCAGCCTCAAAGAACCGACCGGCTGGCGCGCATCGGCGGCCAACTCAAAATGTCTGCACACCAGGGCGCAAGGAAGCGGATTAGCTTGTAAATGCGGCGCTGTGGCTCTTGGGTCGGCGATAGGTGCGCGCTAGAAACTGTGGCGCAATCGCTGTTCGCCCCTCGACGAACGGATAAGTACTTCAATTTACACCCAGGCAGTACCGGTCGTAGTGCGAACCATGAATGGCATTGCGACAGGAGTCTCCGGGCGAAGTGACGATTAGCCGGCGCTCCGTTTAAGTTTTTCCTTGGCGACTTTGATGATCGCCGGCAAAAGCGAAAGCACGATGACGACCACAATGACCTTGTGGATATGGTCGTGAATGTTGGGAACCATTTGACCGAGAAAGTAACCGCCGAGCACGGTAATGACCACCCAGCCGATACCGCCGGCGACGTTGTAGACGATAAACCGTTTGTATTCCATCGTGCCGACGCCGGCGACCACCGGCGCGAACGTTCTGAGAATCGGTATAAATCGGGCGATGACAATCGTGAAGGGCCCGTGGCGCTCGTAGAACTCTTTGGTGGTGATGAGATGCTTGCGGTTAAAAAGTAACGAGTCCGGACGGGTAAATAGCTTTGGGCCGGCGCGGGCGCCGATGTTGTAGCCGACGGTGTCGCCGACGATCGCGGCGATACTGAGAACAATGATCATGGGAACCACTTCGAGATCGCCGCGCGCGGCAAACAGCCCGGCGGTAACTAGAAGGGAATCTCCGGGCAGAAAAAAGCCGATCAGCAAGCCGGTTTCAGCAAATACGATAGCCGTCAAACCCACCAAACCGCCGACGCGGACGAGCGATTCGACATCGTAAATCTTGTGAAAGAGATCCCAAATAAATTCCATCCGCGTATGGTGCCATGTAATGCACATCGAGGCAATCACATGGCGTTACGTGTTTGGACAGAGTGTATCGAAATGTCATCGTGAGGCGGGCGCCCGAGGATCTATACAACGAAGTGATCGGGCGAGATTCTTCACTTCGTTCAGAATGACAACCCGTGGCATTTTCGCGATTGCGAGATGGTCATGGAGCAGATGAATGGTTGTCTGTTTGCAAAACAATGCGCAAAGTAAGAACTACGCCAATTCTTTTTTCCACTTTTCGCCGATCTTTTGCTTGAGCTCGGGGCTCAGAGCATTGACCGGTGGGAAACGATCGCGCCAGGCATAGGGGCGGCAAGCGTTTAGAATCGCCCGGCTGTTGACGAAATTGCCCGCATCGCGCTGGTCGGGGTGCATGGCGGGATCAAGCGGCGTGCTCCAGCAACCGTCGATGATGCTGATGGCGGTTTTTGGATCGCAGCGTGTCGACACCGCCCAAATCACTTCTTTCATGTCCGATGGGTCGATATCGTCATCGACAACGATGACAAAGCGACCATGGTAGTTGCCGGCCCGCGAACCCAGCGCTGCTATACCGGCTTGCTGCGCGTGGCCGTGGTAGCGTTGCTTGAGCGATACGATAATAAACGGCGCGCCGCCGGCTGCGGCCGACCCGCCGACGTAACACCAGACGCCTTTGATATCCGGAACATCGGCTTTCTCTAAATAATTCCAAATTGCCGCGGCGCCAATCGGAACTCCGAAAGTGATAAACGGCGGTTTTAACGGCGGCGCGCCGCAGAGTATCGGGTTGTTGCGGTAGTAAAGCTTTTTTACCCGGATGACCGGCTCGTTTGCCGCGCCATGGGCGTAGTAGCCGGGCCATTCGCCGAATGGACCTTCCATTTGGACTTGCTCTTTCGGCGGCGGCACTTCGCCTTCGATGGCAATCTCGGCTGTTGCCGGAATCGGCAAACCGGTTACGTCGCCACGAACGACGTCGACCGGCGCGCCACGCAGACCGCCGCAGTAGTCGAGCTCGGACATGCCGTAGGGAAGCGATTGGCCGGCGACCAGGAACAGCAGCGGGTCTTGTCCGAAGGTCACGACGACCGGGCAGCTTTTGCCCTTGTCCCAGTATTTCTCGCGCATGATGCGAGCATGATGACCGGGAGAAATATAGAGACCGAGGGTGTTCTTGTTGTGGATCTGCACACGGTAGATACCGACATTCGCCCAACCACCTTCTTCCGGCTCGGCAGTGATGACACAGTCGGCGGTGCCGATGTAACGCCCGCCGTCGAGCTCATGCCAGTGCGGCGTCGGAAAGATCGTCATGTCGACGTCGGCGCCGGCTTTTACGTTTTCGAGAATCGGTCCGGAAGGTACAACGCGCGGCGCGACCGGCTTAACGCCTTTCAACAATTCTTTCCACCGGGCAACGAGCTCGATAGGAGCCGCGTCGGCGGGCATGCCGACCGTTAGTCCGGAACGGGTCGGGGTGTTGATGAGGTTTGCTGCGACGCGGAAATTCGCTGCATGGTCCGGGATTTGATCGAACAGCACCAACGGTGACGGTTCTTTGAATGCGAACATTTCCGTAAGCGCGCCGATTTCCAAGTTCCAATGGGCGCCGTGAATCTCCTTCACCTGGCCCAGTTCGCGCGCGGCTTCGATGAATTCACGAACGTCGTTGAATGGCATGGGCGGTACTGTCCTGGTCCTGTTGTTGCACCACGAAGGACACGAAGGAATCGAGAAAGTTATGTATCAAACTCCGTTCTTCGTGGCCTTCGTGCTCTTCGTGGTGAATAATTGACTTCCTCAAAAGTGTTTCAATTCTTTCGAATGCTTGTAGATGCCGTCGTGGAAGAGGGCGACATACTCGGCGTTGGTCAGACAACAATATTCCGGGCCCCAGCCCGGCCGGTACCAGGTATTACCGTCTTGCAGCAAACGCTCAAAGATCATTCGCGCGACCTGTCCGTGAGCCATGAGGCCATCCAAGTGTTCGTGCAGATCGGCTTCTTCGTGCACTTGGAAATAATGCAGATCGGCGTCTTTGATTTTGTACTTATTCAGCAACGCATTACGCCATCGCTTTGCCCAGTGGCCGAACATCTCTTCGTTGAGCGAACGCCCCCACCATTCGATCATGCTCCCTTCGTAAACCAAACCGCGGGCGAACTCTGTCAAGCTACGGCATTCGGCGTACACTTCGCAGTTGACCATTTCGTCGATGGACACGCCGAACGCCTCACCTTGTTTGATTAAAACTTGAATGTGACCAGGGATGCTCGGATTCACGAGCTCGTCGCTGATCTTGCCGACGTAAGGGGCGAGCAGGTCGCGATGACGCGCGAAGATTCCCTGGTGGCGCTGATAGATGATTAAATGAAAATTATTTATCTCCACCGGATAACTGTACCAGTGCTGCCAGAAGAGCTTGATGGTTTCGAATGGCAGTTTGCCCGCTTCGAGATCGCGCATGAATGCGCCGCCGAATACGCGCTCGTTCCAGCGCGCATACATGCGGTGCTTCACTTCATCGGTATAAGCCGCCGCCTCAGCGGGCGAGAATTTTTTTCCGACCTCCAAAAGCGGCGACTGGTTGCCCATGATCCGTTCGGGGATTACAGCGTGTAGCCGGCGTTGGCCAGTCCTTCTTTTAAATCTGCCTTGTCCTTGTCGGTAAACGGCGGCGTCTCCCAGCGGGGGAAGCGTTCCACCGGCAAACCGCGCAGCTTCATGAGCTCACAAAATACGCCGCGGCCATGCGTGCGTAAATACTTGCCGACCACCTGCATCAGGCGCGTCAGCAGATCATGTTCTTTTTGCGCAGCCTTCAAGTCGCCCGACTTGAGGGCCTCATACATTTTTACGCACGTCTCTGGAAAGGGAGTCGACGGCGGATGAATAGCCCCGCGCACGCCGACAGAATAACCACTGTAGAGAGAAAAAATGCCTCCCGGAAAAACACCGACACTCTTGGGCAATTGATAAACGTAGCCCAGCAACTTGTCGAAGGCGATGAAAGAGACTTTGATCCCGGCTAATGGATTCGGCGCGATGGTTTCAATGATTTTATTGGCCTTGGCCGGTGTAATTTCGACCCAAGTGGTTTCCGTGTTGTCATAAATAAACATTGGCACGCCTGGAATGGATCGTGCAATGGCTTTGTAGTGTGCGTACACTTCCCAATCGTCATGCGGGTAATAGTAGGGTGGCACGACGCCGACCGCGTCGACGCCGAGGCCGGCGGCGTGCTTGGCAAGCTCGATGGAAGAAAGCGTGTTGGCGGTGCCGATATGCATGACCACCGGGACGCGCCCCTTGACGCGATTGACGATCTGCTCGGCCATTTTTTTGCGTTCGTCGATTTCCATCACCATGCCTTGCCCGTGCGTGCCCAACGGGAAGAAACCGTGCACGCCGGCATCCAGATAGAAATCAATGATCGCGTCCGTCCCGGCATGATCGATCGCCCCGTCCTTGTTGAACGCCACCGGCATGGGCATCAATATTCCTTCTATTTTTCTATCGCTCGGCATAATCGCTCCTTTCGGAATTGGCAATTCAGTCGATTTGCTCGTATCCATAGCGCATCCGAATCTATAATTCCACCCCGTATCGCTCAGCGGAAAAAGATGTTAAGCGTGGTGAAAATTACAGGAGGTCACGATGCCGGAAAAAAATCCCGTGGTATTGATGTCGACGAGCATGGGCAATATTCGGATCGAGCTTGACGCGGAAAACGCGCCTATCACGACGAAAAACTTTCTCGATTACGCGAGCAATGGACACTACGATGGGCTGATCTTTCATCGCGTCATTCCGGGCTTCATGATCCAGGGGGGCGGCATGGACGCGCAAATGAATGAGAAAAAAAACAACGCGCCGATCAAAAATGAAGCCGCTAATGGTTTAAAGAACAAGCTCGGCAGCGTGGCCATGGCGCGGACCAACGTAGTCGATAGCGCGACCTCGCAGTTTTTTATCAACGTCAAGGATAACGACTTTCTCAACCACAAAAGCACGGCGCCGGCTGAATTCGGGTACGCGGTTTTTGGTCAAGTGACTGGAGGCATGGATATCGTGCACAACATTGAGAAAGTGAAAACCGCCCGCAAGGGTGGCCATGACGACGTGCCGGTGGAAACGGTCGTGATCAATTCAGTAAAGCTGGAAGCGTGAGGAAGATTGGAGTGATGGAATATTGGAGTGGTGGAGTGTTGGTTTGCTTAAAAAGTCCAGACTCGTTTTGGATCGTATTTTCGGATCGCGGTTAATTCCTTTTCCGTTGGTGGAGTCGTTTCGTATACACTGTCAGCGGTGCGAAGTGGCCAGCCGGTTTCTTCCTTTATCTGTTCCACAGTAATCCCGGGATGGTACGAGCTTAAGATCATTTCCCGACTTTTCGCCTCAAACGAAAAAATTCCCATGCTCGTAATCACACGGCTTGGGCCGCCGCCCGGCAGGGCATGCCGCTGGCGCCAGTCGCCGCCGTTGCCGAATCCCGGCGATGTGATGAATTGAACTTTGGAAGTGAAGCGCCGCTTCTCATGATTCATGATGATAATGCAGCGCTTGGCCATCGTGGCGATATCCGCGGCGCCGCCGCTTCCGGGAAGCCGGATCCGTTTACCGTTTTCTTCCACCCAGTGGGTATTCAGATTGCCGAAGCGATCGACCTCGGCGCCGCCGATGAAGCCAAGATCGATCCGACCGGTTTGCAAAAGATACATGACGTCGTTTAAACCACCGCAATAAAGCGCGCGAGCGACATTGGGCGGATCACTCATAGTGAAAATCGATTCGAGCGCCGGCCAATCGCGAATTACGCCGTTTTCAAAAATGCCGATGGCATTCGGCGCATGAGTTTCTTTGGCAACGGCAAATCCCAGCAACGGCAAGCGCATACCGACAAAGACTTTGTCGCCATCGCTAATTTCCCGCGCCGCAGCGGCGACCATTAATTCCCGCAAGGTGTAATTCATTATTCCTCGCGTCCGGGATTATCGACCCCTCCTTTCTCCCCGCCGCTTGCCAAAGACTGTGTCGCAATGTCATCCTGAGGCAAAGCCGAAGGATCTCGCCGTCTGTAACCTGTGGATCGGTCGAGATTCTTCACTTTGTTCAGAATGACATCCTGGTTAATTTCGCGATTGCGACACAGTTTGTTGCCATGGGGAGATGAAGAAGGGGGTTTCGCGCAAAGCCGCAAAGGACGCTAAGGGTGAATCCATAAGGGAACGATGATCGTAATGAATACTCCGAGCTACGCTTTGTTGAACGCATCCATACCCGCTTGACCGATCTGCCGATCGACAGCAGACGGAGCCCCACTGATGCCGACCGCTCCAATGCACTGGCCGTCGACGTTGATCGGAATACCGCCTTCGATGCTGATAAACCACCCCGGGCCAACGGCGAGTGTTTGCGCCAGCACTTGATGATCGGGAATCTCGCTGCCGTCACGACCCACTTTACCCGTCGCGGCTGTGGTGAGCGCGGCTGAACGAGCTTTGGTTTGGGCGATCAGCGTGTTGTGCGTCCGTCCGTTAGTCATGCGCTTGAACGCCATCAGGTGCCCTCCCGCATCGACGACGCAGATGCTAACGATTTGTTTGAGCTCTTTGGCTTTTTCGATGGCGGCGTTGACGATTATGTCGCAGCCTTCCTGACTGAGCTTAAAAGATGGAACTGTCTTCATATTTTCCTCCCTGCTGGTTTTGATTGGCCAATTTCTTGGCTTGTTCGGACGAGATCCTTCACTACGTTCAGGATGACAGAGGGATGCGTGTCATAGATTAGGGAAGCGAAGCATCTCGAGTTCCTCTACCACAGAGGCGGTCCTTTTTGTCACTACCTAATAATTAAAGCTCACCGCGGGCGAAAACAGGTTGCCTTGCGGTCGTAATTGCTCGACTCGTTCATCACCCAGAAGAGTCAAGAATTCGCGATGTTCTTCAACGCCAAGTACCCATTTATTCAGCCACTGTTCGAAGCCATCGCGCGTCCGGGTTGCTTTGTGATATTCAACGTAAAAATCGTCATCCCGCCGCGCATGGCCCTGCGTCGGTGATGGAAACGAGCCGAAAGGTTCATGCACGACGCTCGACACAACGAAACCAGGAATCACAGTACGGTTGGGATCACTAAGGATGACTTCGTGATCGACGACTTCCTCGCAAGTGAGGATAACTTTTTTTGCCGCGAGCGCGGCTTCGCGAATGACGCCGAAATTGCCCCAGACATGGGCATTCCCTTGCGCATCGGCGCGTTGAACATGGAGAATGGTCACGTCAGGCTGGATCGCGCGAACTGCGACAAGCTCTTCGTTAGTGAATGGGCAGCGAATGGATTGGAATTGATCGCCGGTGCGAAATTCACTTCCTTTAACTGTGCGGGTCGGTAAGAAAGGGAGCCCCATAGCTGCTGCTTGGAGTCCCTGACCGATGGTGAAGTTCGAATGCTCCGCGATTTCGATCGGGTGCGGTATGCCGGATTCCGCCGCGCGCCGGTAATTGTGTCCCAAACCCGCGGCGACGTTGCCGACCCACGCAGCGATGATCTTTTTCACGCAGGCCGCGCCAATGAGCTGGTCGAATTGCATGTCGGAGATCGGACAGATCAGCGTAAGATCTTTTCGCTTTTGCCGAATGATCTCATGGCTTGCCGCGAAGGGAATGAGCGATTCGAGGCCGCAGCCCATCGCGAGTGACATGCCGTCTTCGATCTCGAGAGCGATGGCATCGCGCAGGGGCCGGAGCTTGTCCATACTTGATTCCTGTATCTGCTCAGGAGCCTCAGTTCAACTGTCGCCATCGCCTGCCTGCGTAATCGCCAAGGCGGATGTTTAAAAGAACTGCCGGGACAAAATAAGTGCCGAAACCATTTGCGCTGATGCGCCTGTTTGTCGCACTAATAAATGGCAAGTCGGGCGTCGAGGACGATCGTAAGCCCGTAGCAAGCAGTCCAGGGAACCCGTTATCGTTGACACGGTCCATCTTCATTGGTTAATGTTCCGGCCAAATCGCGCGACAGTGCGCATTAATTTTCGGAGGTAAGTGCTCATGTTTTGCACTGAATGCGGCAAACAAGTCGACCCGGGAAAAAATTTCTGTGGAAATTGCGGCGCAAGACTGGTTAAGGCGGCTGAGCCGATCCCATCAAGCACTGTAGACGAAGTTCAGACGCCGGCATCGGCTCCCACGCAAGCGCCGCGAGCCGCATCGGAAGGACTTTCGGCTCCGCGCACGTCGCCGATCGCGCCCGTTAAGGAAGGTCGCGGCATCAATACCTCGATGATCCTCGGGGTTGCAGTTGTGCTTATCGTCGCTGCTGGGGCGGGCGTTTATTTCGGCACAGATTTGTTGCGCCGGCCGGTAAAGCAGGAGCCCGCTCCCGTGGAGCAGGCAAGAGTAGCGCCAAAAGCGCCGCCGGGTACGGTCGAAGAACCGAAAATTGCCGGCGAAACAAGTGACAGCAATCTCGGCTCTGAATCCGCACCACAAGCACCGGCGGGAGGGTCCAAATCGGGGCCCGCTCCTTCATCGGCTTCCCAGCGCGGAGCTGATCCCGGGATCTATGAAGTCCTTCGCGCTACGGCCGTCTTTGAGGGACCCTCGGGATCTTCTAAGGTCTTAGCCAATATCCCGGCAGGAACACGAGTGAGCGTGGTGAATTCCAACGGGGACTGGCTTGAGGTCCATTCGAAAAGTGGTAAGCCGCCCGGATTTATTCGCCGCGACGACGCCAGTTTCGTAGGGAAGTCAAACTAGACCGAGCCAAAAGTCCTGCGGGCGGTCCGACGAGCGTAATTCTTTAATGGCCATCTATAGGGTCGGGTGGGTGGTATCCTTACGGATCGCTGATGATCCGTCTCTATCAACCGAAAGGCTTGCCAATGTCTCGAATCGCTAGGTTGGTTCTAGCATTCGTGCTCGTCGAATTTAGCGTTAACCTCTTGGTCGAACCACAATCCCTTCTCGCCCAGCAGAAACCCAAACTGCGGCCGCTTAGAATCGCGCTGCCGAGCCATACCATCGCTGCCACTCATTTCTATGTCGGTAGAAGTCTAGGAATCTTCGAAAGCCACGGTTTTGAACCACAAATCTTGGTACTGGAGCCGCGCGCCGCACTGGCCGCGCTCATGACCGGGGACTTGGATTTCTACACCGCTACGGGAACCACGACGCGCGCCGCACTGCGCGGCGTGCCCGTGCGTGTGATCATGGTCGGATTGAACCGGCCCGATCACGTCCTCGTTGCATCCAAGGAGATAACCAGCGTCGAGCAACTCCGCGGCAAGGTACTCGGCGGTTACACCGCGCAAGCTACCGTTAATACCATTCTCATCGAACTTTTGCGGCGAAGGGGACTCAAGCCGGACGAATACAAGATTCTCAACGTCGGCACGGCGCGGCTTGCTGCACTCACCGCCGGCAATGTTCCGGCCGCGGTACTTAACGGCCTCGAAACCGTTAAAGCCGTTAGACAAGGTTTTCGCGCGCTCGCGAGAGCTGCGGATGAAATCGAGCTCGCCACCGGCGGTCTTGGCACGGCGATGACGAGCTTACAGAGCAAACGAGACATCTTTCGCTCTGTGGTGCAGGCGGTGCTGGAAAGCATTCGGATAAGCGCTACGCAAAAGGAAAGAGCGCTGCCGGTACTGATGAAACAATTTGCTATACCGCAGGAGGACGCAAATTTAATCTTGGACATCGTTCACAAGGGATGGGCGCTCGACGGCCGGCCAACGCCCGGTAGTCAAAAGTTTGAGTTCGATCTCGCTCAGCGTGAAATGAGTTTGAAAGAGCCGCCGAAACCGGAGCAGGTTTATGATTTTTCATCGCTGGATGAAATTGCAAAGCGATAACGCAAAAGATCCAGAGTAAGGGCGCGATTTATCGTGTCCTTGCGACGGAAGAGAAAAGTTTGTTTAACCGCAAAATCCGATGTTCTTCACTCTTGCGATCTTCAATTACCGTTCGTTGCGCGACATCGTCATTCCGCTCCGGCAGCTCAATGTGCTCACCGGTCCGAATGGGAGTGGAAAATCGAACGTTTATCGCGCTCTTCGCTTGCTTGCGGAAACGGCTCAAGGTCGCGTTATCCCTTCACTTGCTCGGGAGGGAGGACTTCAGTCGACACTTTGGGCCGGCCCGGAGTCCTTCTCTCGCGCGGTCATCGGAGGCGATCACCCGGTTCAAGGAACCGCACGTAAACGGCCGGTGAGTTTACGGCTCGGCTTCGCCGGAGATGAATTCGGGTATGCGATCGACCTGGGTCTTCCGTCTCCATCCAGCTCGGCATTTGCTCACGATCCTGAGATCAAACGAGAATGCATCTGGCATGGCGAGGTATTGCGTCCCGCCTCGCTTTTAGTGGATCGCCATGGCCCTGTTGCGCGCACGCGAGGCGAAGATGGCGAGTGGAAGATAATCAGCCAAAACCTAACGACCTTTGATAGCATGATGACTCATTGTGCCGATCCTCGAAACGCCCCGGAGATGCTCGTGCTCAGGGAGCAGATGCGCGGATGGCGCTTCTACGATCAGTTCCGAACGGACTTACAAGGTCCTGCGCGACTGCCCCAAGTCGGCACCCACACGCCGGTGCTGAGCAATGACGGCGCGGACTTGGCTGCCGCTCTGCAAACAATCGAAGAGATAGGCGACCGGGAGTCCCTGAGTGACTCGGTAAACGATGCATTCCCAGGCGCAAGCGTTTCGGTCACGAATACGGACGGTCGCTTCGAGGTGGAGATGCGGCAGCACGGGCTGCTTCGTCCGCTCAAAGCGATGGAGCTTTCTGACGGGACACTACGTTACTTGCTTTGGGTGGCCGCACTGCTTACGCCGCGCCCGCCGGGTTTGCTGGTACTGAACGAACCCGAAACCAGCCTGCATCCTGACTTGCTGCCAGCGCTGGCACGGCTGATCGCTCATGCTGCTGAACGCTCGCAAGTGTTGGTCGTGTCACACGCTTCTCGGCTAATCGGCGCGCTTCAAGAGCAGGCGAAATGTCACTCGATCGTGCTGGAAAAGGATTTCAGCGAAACAAAGCTGTCGGGATCGGATCACCTGAAGGGGCCTGTATGGCACTGGCCATCGCGATAAGCAGTGGATCTCATATTCTCGCTAACGGCGACGTCCGAAAGCGATTGGATTCTAAGAATGGCTTCCCCGTCCTCGATGATCACCTGCAGAGCAACGTCCCAGGACTATTTTTTACCAGCATGTGCGCGACCCAAGATTTTGGTCCTTTTTTCGTGTTCACGGCTGTGGTCCGAACTTCGGCAAAACTGATCGGAGCGGCGCTGCGCGGCTGATGGGTCAGGATGATTGCGGCAGTTCGTGTGTCGATAGGCTTCGCCAGGGAAAGCTTCCAAGGACAACCTTCTACCATGCTCCCCGATGCGCATTTGGCGCCTTATTTGTCATGGGTCCGTAGCCTCGAGAGGAGCCTCGCTGAGCGGCGGAAAATTCTTGGAAGCGGTTGATCCCGGACGAGGCGCGCCCCTTCAGGGTGATATTCCAGCACGAGCTTGCGCGTATGAAATGCTTCGAGCTCGGCGCGGTGCCCGACACTGACGACGGTGGCTTCCGGGAGCCGCTCCAGGAGCAGTTGCATCAACTGTTCCTGGCTCAATGGGTCGAGGGCGGCGGTGGCCTCGTCCATCACGATAATGTTCGGACGTTGGATAAGCGCGCGGGCAACCGCGAGCCGCTGCTTTTCTCCGCCGGAGAGTATGTGTTCCCAGCGTGTGTCTTCTTCATCAAGACGGTCGAGAAAATGGCCCAGCCCCACTTCCTCGACCGTCTTACGGACGACGGCATCGTCAACCGCCTCGGGCGAGAGGGGATAGGTCGCGGCACGGCGCAGCGTTCCGAGCGGCACGTAGGGCTGCTGGGGCATTAAGAACAGCCCTTCGAATTTGATCAGGATCTCGCCCCCACCCCATGGCCACAGGCCGGCGATCGCGCGCACCAGCGTGCTCTTGCCGGTGCCGGATTCGCCGACGACAAGCACCTTCTCGCCGGGGGTGATCGCGACATCAGCTTCGTTCACTACCGCGCTCCCATCGTTCAAGGTCATCGAGAGATTACGCAACCGGAGCGCCCCATCCTCGGTTTCCCGGCGAACAATTCGGCCGGTCGTTTCTTCACGGTCGGCGCGCTCCAAGTGGTCCAGTGAAACCAGCAATGAGGCAAGTCGTCGCGCCGAGGCGGTCCAATCGGCGAGGCGTGGATAGTTTTCCACCAACCAATTGAACGCCGTCTGGACGATGACGAACGCGGAGGCCGCCTGCATGACTTCGCCAAGAGTCATGGTCCCGCCGACGTACTTTGGGGCGCATAGGAGGATCGGAATGATTGGCGCGATGCCGCTACTGGTCTGCGAAACAATTGTGGTGCGGATGTACTGCATCATGAGTTCGCGCCAGCGCTTGCGGACTGTCGTGAATGCTGCGTCCAGGCCGGCGCGCTCCTCATTCTCGCCGCCGAGCATCGCGATGCTCTCGCCATTTTCGCGCAAACGCGTGAGCGCATACCGGTACTCGGCCTCCGCCTGGTTCTTATTTTCGGCCACGACCACGAAGCCGCGGGCGATGCTGACCATCGATCCGCTAGCCAGCACCGCGTAGAGGAAAGCGGCGATCACCAAAAACCCAGGGATGCGAAGCATCGTGCTTCCCACCGGGATCGTGAGCTCGCCGCCGATGAACCAGAGCACGCCGATGAAGGTGATCGCCGAAAGGACGGCCGAGAATACGCCCATCGCAAACTCGACTGGGGCATCGACACTGAGGCGTAGATCCTCAGCCACGCGATGTTCCGGGTTGCTGTGATCGCCCGGAACCAAGTTGAGTTGATAATAACGGCCGCTGGTAAGCCACTGATCTAGCACGTGCGCGTTCAGCCATTCGCGCCACATGCGCTGCAGCGTCAATTTTGCATAGGTGGCTGCTGCCCCCACGCTTACACTACCGAGGATTAGGGGGAAGAAGACCATCGATTGGTACAGCACCTCGCTGCCATCGCGCTTGCCGAGCGCATCGAACATGGCGCGGTGCCATACGTTCAGTCGGTACTGGAGGGCGAGATTCACGAGCGCAATCGTGATCACCGTGAGCGTCAGTAACCAGGCGGTGCGCCCGCCGCCTTTGCGCCAGAAGCCCAGAGACGCTTCCCAAAAACGCGCGAGGAGGTACTGCCGGGTTTGTTGGTCGTCGTCCTCAACCATTGCTTGCCTTTCTTCCGCCGTGTCCGCGCGCTTCTCCCGAGGGCAAGCCATCGCGGGCTTACATTGTCGTATCAGCGGTCTGAGCGATGAAACCGAAGTACTATTCTGAAACGGCCTCGACCTAAATCGACTTATTGTAACCCATCGGCGTAGGAAGTCGGGAAATACCTGAGGGCGTGTGGAGCGCGAAAAGCCGGAAGCACGTTAATCCAACCAGACTGCTTTGGTGAGTTAGCCTGACCATAATCGAAGGCAATGCACCTTTTGTTTTGGCTAGGTTCTCCGGCCCGCCGACAAAGTGAAGGCGTCTCTGCGAATATAAACGTGTCCCACGTCTCGGCGGTTAACTAATTCCTCGACGAGCTTTACCAGTGGTTTTCGCGCGTCGAGATATTCCTTTCTCGGCGGCGCGGTTTTAAGCGCGTCGACGAATTCGGGGCCGGCGTAAAAGCGGAGCAGCAAGTCTTCATCCGAAAGGTTAGGCCCGCCATATTGTTTTCTGACTTCTTCCAATGACGGGTTGCGTACTTCGAATTTTTCCAGCTCGCGGGCGCGCGGGCGGTCGAGGATTTTGGCTTTCACTTCCGGCGCCATGTATTCCGCGCCTTCTTTCCCCCACAGCCCAAGCGCGTACTGGATCACTTGATCGGTGACTTCTTTGTATCTCTCACCCGTCATTATGTTGATCGCGGCCTGGCTGCCGACGAACTGGGCAAAGGGCGTAACCATGATCGGATAGCCAAGCTCGGCTCTGACTCGGACGATTTCTTCCAGCACGGCTTGCATCTTGTCTTCTTTACCGAGCATCTTGAGCTGGTGGCGCAGGTTGGAAATCATCCCGCCGGGAACCTGATGGCGATACCAGTTTTCGTCGTATTCGCGCGGCGCGCCGATCGGTAGGCTTTCTTCCTCGGCCACACGGCGAAAGTGTTGCTCCACCGGTTCCAGAACTTTTTCGTTGACCAACGGTTTGTAGCCAAGAGCACGCAGGTTGCGCGCAACGTTGAAGACGGATGGCTGAGCCGAGCCGTTGGCGAGCGGCGGCACGGAAGTGTGCACGATCCGGACACCTTGTTTCACAACTTCCAGGAGGTTAAACGGCGCGAGACCGTTGTTACAGTGCGCATGGAATTCGACCGGAACATCGCCGGCGTTGTCGAGCACGAGACGCGCGAGCATGCTCGCGCGGTCGGGCGTGAGCATGCCGCCGACATCCTTGAAGCAAACACGATAGGGTTTCATTGCGGCCGCTTCCCGCGCCTTGCGCGCGTAATATTCATCGGTATGGCGCGGCGAGATGGAGTAAATAATATTGACCACCGATTCCATACCGAGGGTTTTCAGCTCCGCGACCTCCTTTTTTAATTCGTCGTAATCGTTCCAAGGATCCGAGAGGCGCGTCAGCGTGATGCCGTAATGAACGACCCGTTCGATGATGAGACGCGGAATGCAAGGGGGTGTCAAAGTAAAACCGCTGCTGAGACCACCGTGATAACGCAGGCGTGTGTTCTTGATTTCTTTCTGGCCGTAACGCACCCAATCCCACGGATTGTCACGCTGCTCGCGCACGACTTTTTTGAAGCGCCCGCTGACGAAGAACTCCATGCCGTCGAAGCCGGCTTGATCCATATAGCGCAAGACCGGATGCATCATTCCTGTGCTCATGTTGTGCGCCCACAGGCTGGTGTTGCCGTCGCGCAAGGTTGTGTCGATGATGCGGACTTCGTCCATGATTTTCCCTTGATCTTTGGAACTGAATGAAGCAATAGCTCACGTCGATGGAATTAGGCAAGGTATCACCCCCATCTTAGTCTTCCCCCGTCGACGGGGGAAGAAAGACAAACGGGACTTAATCGTGAAACAACGCATAGACCGGCTTTGTTGACAGTTAGCGCGCAACGCGAGTATGAGAGCGCGAGAAACCAAGTCGGAAGGAGGGTTCTCATGGTGCAGGGAATCATCAGTTCAAAGCAAGCAATCGCTTGGATTGCAGTCGCTACAGCCCTGATCTTCTTTCCTCACTCGATCTTTGCCCAACAGAAGCCCAAGCTCAGACCGCTGCATATTGCGCTGGCGAATCATTCCGTCAGCATGACGGCGATTTATGTCGCAAAGCATCTGGGCATCTTTGAGAACTACGGTTATGACGCGCGCGTCTTGGTCCTAGAACCGCGAGCTGCGCTCGCAGCGCTCTTGACCGGCGATCTTCACTTTTATACTGCCATCGGTTCCACGGGCAGGGCCGCGCTTCGCGGCGTGCCAGTCCGAGTTGGCTTGGTCGCGTTGAATCGTTCCGATTTCATGCTGGTTGCCTCTAAAGAAATCTCAAACATTGAACAACTGAGAGGCAAGGTAATCGGCGGCTATGTCGCGCAAGGCACGGTCAACGTTGTCCTTACTGAATTGCTGCGGCGCAAGGGATTGCGACCCGACGATTACAAGGTAATCAATGCCGGAACGGCGCGGGCCGCCGCGCTGGCAAGCGGAAACGTCCCCGCCGCCTTGGTCAACAGCGTTGAGACGGTACGGCTCGTGAAGCAGGGTTTTCATGTGCTCGCCCGAGCGACGGACGAACTGGAGATTCCCCAAAGTGGGCTAGGATTCTCAGTGGCCGCTTTCCAGTCGCAACGGGAATTTCTTCGACCTGCGGCGCAGGCCGTGTTAGAAGCCATCCGCGTGATAGCGGGCCAGAAAGATAAGACGTCGACCGTGCTCATGAAACAGTTAGCTCTGTCACAGGATGAGGCGTCTTACGTCTATGACGCAATCCACAAAGGCTGGGCATTGGACGGAAAACCAACAACGGGGGCGATGAAATTGGAGTTCGAACTCGATCAACGGGATATGGGGCTGAAGGAACTACCCAGGGCCGAACAGATTTACGATTTTTCGCTGCTGGATGAATTGGCAAGAAAGTAAGAAACGGACTCTTAACCACAAAGGGCACATAGAACCCAGCGCGGCTCCGCCGCAACCAAACCTGAAAAGCCGGTTAATTTTCCGTCATACCGGCGGAAGCCGGTATCCATCCCCGCCTCCCTCGCGCTGGTAAAAGCTTATGCCGAACCGGTCTCCCGCACACCACCGAACCTGGATTCCGGCTTTCGCCGGAATGACGGAGGGGCGACGACGGACCTGGCTCAAAAAATTCGCGCAAGCTGCGAAAAATCTTAAGCATAGTAGTACAAAGAATGTTTTTCTTTGTGACCTTTGTGCTCTTTGTGGTCAGCAGAAGTTTTATTGGATCGGTTTGAATTTTGGTAGCCAGATTTCCGGAGAGGCTTGTTCGAACGCCACGGTCACTTTCATGCCGAGCTTGACGTCTTCCACTCCGCAGCCGACAACGTTGGTGATCATGCGTGGGCCCTCGTCGAGATCGACCCAAGCGATAACGTAGGGAATGTCGGGTTCGAAAGCT
>DASYUV010000224.1:0-12391 GCA_036000865.1 Binatia bacterium
GCGGCTCATCGGATCGTTAATGTTGATGTACGCGTAGTTGGCGAGGAAAGTGGCGTCATAGGTTCCTTTGGGCGAGTAGAGAGAGAACAGCGCCAGCGGGCTGGTGACCGACTTGCGAAGGGTAACGCCTTGGTTGCGGACGTCGATCGGCAGCTGCGACTCGGCCTGGAGGTAGCGCATCTGCGTGAGGATTTGGTCAGTGTTTGGGTTTGTGCCGACGTCGAAGTCCACCCTCAGTCGCATCAGCCCGCTCGCGGCGTTGGTCGAGTTCATGTAGATCATGTTGTCGACACCCTGCAATTGCTGCTCGATCGGCGTTGCGACGGATTGCTCGAGAGTCAGCGCATCGGCGCCGACATACGTGGCCTGGAGCAGGATCTCCGGCGGGGCGAGGTCGGGGAACTGCGCGATCGGCAGCTGCACCATGGCGACAATGCCGATGATCACCATCACGATCGAAATGACCATTGCCACGATAGGCCGGTTGATGAAGAACTTGGACATGGCGATTTACCTCGGTTCAGATTTTGCTGTGGGCGCGGGTTTGGCTTCGGTCATCGCTTTGAGCGGCTTAGGGTTGACCGTCATGCCCGCCCTCACCCTCTGGATCCCCTCGGTGACGACCCGCTCGCCCGGCTTCAACCCCGCGTCAACGATCCACTGGGTACCAACGCGCTCCGCGACTTTGACAGGCCTGATGCTGATCTTGTTATCTTTGCCCACCACGGCCACCTGATAGCTACCTTGCAGCTCTGTCACCGCGCGCTGCGGAACGAGAAGGGCTCCTCTCCTGGTCTTTGTTACAGCCCGAACGCGGGCATACTGTCCGGGGCGAAGGATATTCCCCGGATTGGGGAACAGTCCCTGCAGCCGTAGCGTCCCGGTCTTTACATCCACCTGGCGGTCTGCGAAAGAAAAGTTGCCTTTGTTGGGGTAAAGCGACCCATCAGCCAACACCAATTCCAAGGCCAATTGTTCCTCTTGCACAGCGCGTTTCGCTGCATCGGGGTTTTCCTTCACGTAGTCGAGATATCCCCGTTCGCTCACGGGAAAGTAGACCTTGATCGGGTCAAGCGTGGACACAGTCGTTAGCAGACTGCTCGGCCCCACGAGATCCCCAATCTGTGCTTGGGCGATGCCGACAATGCCGTCGATCAGCGAGACGATCCTGGTAAAACCGAGATTTAGCTGAGCTGCATCCACCTGCGCCCTCGCCGCGTCGATCTGCGCTTTGGCCGCCCGGACTTGCGCCTGGGCTGCGACATTCCCCTGGACGGCGTTGTCGAGGTCTTGCTGGCTGACCGCCTGCTCTTTGGCCAGCGGCGTGTAGCGATTCACGTCGAGCTGAGCTTTGACTTGATTCGCCTCAGCCTGCGCGAGCTGCCCATTGGCGTTGGCGAGTTGCGCTTTGGCTTGATCGAGCGCCGCTTGGAAAGTTCTCGGATCGATCTCAAACAGCAACTGGCCCTTTCTCACAAAAGAGCCTTCTTTATAGGTCTGGCGGAGTAGATAGCCTGTTACCTGCGGCTTGATCTGCGCATTGACGAACCCATCCAAGGTGCCGACCCACTCGTTCCAGATAGGAACATCCTTTTGCTCGACCTGAACCACCTCGACTTCTGGCGGACGCGCCTGCGGTTGCTCGGATTTCCCGCAGCCGAGCGAACTCAGCAGAATCACACTCGCAATGACCCGCCACCGATATCGCCGAGGACGAAACTTAAAAGCAATTAACTCGTTACTGCACTTCGTGCGCATACCAATCCTCACCAGCTTTCACTGAATCTCCCTCAGCTCGAAGCTGAGGGGTTCCAAACTCGTCGACTGAAGTCGACTTTCTCCCCATTCGTCATTCCCGCATGCTTTTAGCGGGAATCCATCTTAAACTTGTGTCATTTTCTCGCATCCGCCTGGATGCCCGCCTGCGCGGGCATGACGAACCTTCACTTCGCTTGAAGGCGAGGGATTTCCACCATCCCCGAGAGAGACATTAATCATCCGAGTGTTTCTTCACTCATTTTCACAGCCGCAATGAACCTTTTATATTTTCATCAGTCCGCATCGAAATACTTCTTTGTCACGGTCTACCGTGCTCAAATGTGCGCCACCGCTACAGACGCTTGAGCATAACCTTTAGCTCTTTTCGGCATGCCTCGGTGAACTCCTTGAGCGGATCAACGTGGGTTTCGCGAACCACCTTGTAAACGTCGTCAAATGTTCTCGGCGGACGTCGGTAGGAATCGACAATGCTGTCCGCGACTTTTTCCGCGGCGGCCAGCACCTCATCTCCGGCGTTCAGTCTCATGCGACCGATCAGCGAATGCATTCCGATAAGCGAGGCAGGGTTTTCCAGGGTTTTATCCAACGAATCGGCGTACAGGTTCGCCGCCTCTTTGATGAACTGCGAATACAACTCTTCGCGATGCGCCACATCTCGTGAGAGCAAGTCGCGGTGCGCCTGGTTGCGCTGCGTGAAGAAGGTTGTCGAGAACGAAGCGAGTCCACCGACTAGCGAGCCCGCGATAGCAGCGAGCGCGGTGATCGCAGCAGATTGAATAGCGGCATCCATAGTTCCCTCAGCTAGGCTCGGCCGATGCCCGCGCCGGTGACCAGGCAACGTTCGTTACCGTTCTTCTCGACATCTCTCAACCTATTCGTACATTGCTCTCGGCGACGTCGGTGCGAAGTGACGTCGCGATGCGCGAGATCAACTCGACGTCCCGAAGGGTCATCGGCGTAGACAGCAGGAAGTTGTCGCAGCTAACCAACGTCACTTCGACGTCGGCGCGGCGAGTAAGCGTCTTGTCGAGTCGAAGCGCCGCGTACACACCGCCGAAGCCGCCGCCGAGGATCAGTATTTTGGTTTTGTTGCTTATCTTGTAACTCTCGCGGACAACTGCTGATCGTTGCGGAGAGGAACAATTGTTGATGTCGTCCCCCTCCGCTATTAACGGCCTACACTTGTGCGAAGCCGCCATCCACAAACAATTCCGTTCCCGTGATGTAGCTGCTGTCGTCGGATGCGAGAAACACTACGGCCTTCGCAATCTCATCGGGTGTACCAAACCTGCCGAGCGGAACGCTGTCGGAAATCATTTTCTTGCGTTCCTCGCCCACTTCTGCGGATGCCAGCAGGTCACTCAGTCCGGGCGTGTCGGTGAAGCCGGGGCTCACTGCGTTCACGCGAATGCGGCGATCCTTTAAGTCCGTTGTCCATGTCCGCGCGAACGAACGCATGGCGGCTTTTGTGGCGCTATAAACACTGTTCGCCGAGAACCCTTTGCTGGCGACGATGGAAGCATTCAGGATGATAAAGCCACCGTCCGGCATCAGCGGAAGCGCCTTCTGCACCGTGAAAAGGACGCCTTTCACATTGATGTTGAAGATCGAGTCATAGTGCTCCTCAGTTATCGTGCCGAAGGGGGCATACGTCGCAACACCGGCATTCGCGAACACAATATCGAGCCGGCCCTTCTCCCGCTTGATTTGGGCGAAGAGGCGATCGAGATCGCCAAGGTTCGACACGTCTCCTTGTACGCCGGTCACATTTCTTCCGATCCCCTTGACCGCCCGAGCCAACTCCGGATCACGGCGCCCCGTTATGAAGACGTACGCACCTTCGTTCACAAACTGCTTCGCCGTGGCAAGGCCAATGCCGCTATTGCCACCAGTAATGAGTCCAATTTTTCCTTCAAGCTTACCCATATATTTCTCCTTAGCTGTGATTTGTTCGCTGCTCTTTCAGAGCGTCCGGATCAACATACGTTTTAATGATTCCAGGTAGTTTGATCGTCATAATATTTCTCCTTTGCGCTCCTAAATCGTTGGGATCGTGCCGCCGTCGATCACGTATTCGCTTCCGGTGATGGCCGAGGCCCTATCGGACGCAAGAAAGGCTACGAGTTCTGCAATCTCGTCCGGCCTGTTGGGGCGGCCCAAGGGAATACCGCCAAGCATATCCATCAGCTTTTGCCGAGCGGTTGCGTAGTTGGTTTTGTCTTTAGCCGCCATTCTTTCAATCATTCTCGTGGCGGCATCTGTTTCAATGAAGCCAGGAGAAACCGTGTTAACCCGAATCCCCTTGGGACCGACTTCGTTGGATATGGCCTTGCTGTAATTGGTGAGGGCGGCTTTCGCGGCGGCATAGGCAAGGGTTGAATCGTATAGAGGCAGCGTTCTTTGGATGGACGAAATGTGAATGATCACGCCCGAACCCCGCTCGATCATAGATGGCAGAAGGCCGCGATCCAGACGAACGGCAGCAAACAGATTCTCATTGATATTCTGCTGCCAGATTTCGTCAGTAACCGTAATAAAACCGCCGCTGGGCGCCGATGATCCCCCGACGTTATGGATAATGATATCGATGCCGTGAAATCGCTCCAGAATCTCGTTAATTACTTTCGTCGTGCCTTCGGGGGTTGAGACATCTGCCTGAATAAAATGATTGCTGGTTTTTTCTTCTGGTACGGACCGCGCGGTAATAATGACGGTTGCTCCTCCTCGATGGAAGCGCTCGGCAATCGCCTTGCCTGCACCCTTTGTGCCGCCGGTTACTAAGACTCGCTTGCCATTAAATTCATTTGTGTCAAATGGGATGTTGGATGATGTACTCATGGTGTCTTGTGGTTCCTTGTGATCCGCATGTGTTTCTCCTCAGTTGTCATTTGTAGAGCTTGCCGCCTTCGCTCATGAAATCGTTGTAGGGGTCGACGATCAGCAGGGCGGTTTTGTCCGCGGCATCGCTGGTCATTGTGGTCATGTTATTTTTCTCCTATCGAATCTTCGCTGGGTCGCTTGGGTTCTATCGGGAGATTTCAAGCGTTCATTTCAAGCAAGGTCGAACAGCAACATCTCGGCGTCTTCGACGGCCTTGAACTCTAGAATCCCTTCTTGACTAACAGCCGCGCCATCGCCTGCGTTCAGCGACATACCATTAAGCGTCACGGCACCGCGCGCCACTTGTGTCCAGATATTGCGATTCGGCTTGAGGGGAAAACTTGACTGCTCTCCAGGAGAGAAACGCGCAGCCCAGACGTCCAAATCCTGATGCACGCTGACGGAACCATCGCGCCCGTCTTTCGAAGCGATAAGAGTCCATTTGCCTCGATGCTCATCGAGTGAAAAAGCGCGCTGTTCATAACCCGGCAGCAAACCTGTCTCGTCTGGAATGATCCAAATCTGCAGGAAGTGCACGGGCTCGGTTTGCGATGCGTTGTACTCGCTGTGGCTGATTCCTGTTCCCGCGCTCATGCGCTGCACGTCACGGACGCGAATGACGGAGCTCGTGCCCGTGCTGTCTTTATGCGCCAAGGCGCCTTCGAGCACATAGGTGATGATTTCCATGTCACGGTGCGAGTGGGTCGGGAATCCGGCGCCGGGAACGACTTGGTCTTCGTTAATGACTCTGAGATGACTGGACCCCATACGCTTGGGCTCGTAATAGTCGCCGAAAGAAAACGTATGACGGCTGTCGAGCCAATCGAGTTTAGTATGTCCCCTATCCTCACTCCGACGGAGTTTGATCATATCGGCCTCCTAAATTCTGACGGTGTTCACCTTTCCTGCCCGGCGACAGCTCTACTAGCAGAAGCCTAAAACAAATTCGGAATGCTTCGAGTGCCTCAGCATGAACGGAAAATCCTCGTCGATATCAAAAGTTTTCCGTTCGTCAATGCTGAGAGCAGCTAACGGCGTGAGTGCGCCTAGGATCAACAGGATCCCGCCGATGAGTTGAGTCGACATCGTGGCCAGCGCCAACCAAACAGGAATTCCGAACTCGGCGGCGAACTCTGACGGATGCATCAGTTTGCCGCTTCCGTGTTGAATGAAAGCAATTCCGACGAACAAACGGAGAATGAACAGCGCCAACGCAAGCCTGGTTTTAGTCCCAGTCGGAAAAATCCACGTTCGTAACTTGTCACGCATAACTTCCACCAGTCGCCGAGTTAGTGAAGCCAGGAATGAAAGAACTTCACGAGCACGGGCATCACAATCCAAGTGAGACAGACGACTATAGCGGCGGCAACAATCGCTGAGCTTAGAAGCGTTGGAAAATTAGAGACACGCGGCCCGATCAAAGTCCCAACCAGCAAACTGGTCGGCCAGACACCGAGCCACGTCAACAGCGCCATCTTCCAACGCGCCGGTGGATCGACGGTGCGAAACCAGGCTTCCAAACCGTGCAGTTCTCTGTACGTTCGCTCGCCTTCAGTTAATTCAGCGACACGTTTCTGCCATCTATCGAACAGATCCGAACGATAGAACTCGTCTTTTTCATGCTCGCTCGTAAACGTTCGCAGGATGCCGTACTCGCGAGAATTAGAGCCGGGCGGTGGCGAAATGAGATGCACCCCTAAAACTCCTTGGTGATCGAGCGAACTCTGGAAAAATTCGCGAAGGCTTTCCTCGAAAGCCCGCTCGCATCCGGGTTTCACTTTACGGGTAATCGCTACATGGATTGGCATGTTCGTCCTCTAATCGAGGCCATTTTCCGCAGCTCGCTGCGTCAACCTGATTGCTGGTCCGCTCAAGTCCGTCATTCCCGCATGCCTTTAGCGGGAATCCAGGCGAAGTTCCGACTGGACCCCCGATTAAAACATTCGGGGGTGACAGCTTTGGAACACATTCCCGTAGACGCTTTTTTACCCCTCAGATTCCTGCGAGGTAGTTCGTTCGACATCAGACAAAACATCCACAGCCGAACCACCAGGGGCTCGACACGCCATGATCCGCGACGCAACTCCTTGCGCCGGCGAGTTTGACCGAACGCATAGCAGAATATCGTGTTGCGGATTTCGCGGTGGGCGCATCTGAGCGCCAATGGCCTCCGTAAGTTTTAACTGGAGACCAGTCCGGCGATACCGGCAACTCCGGCGGCCTGAGTCGGCCGAATGGCGCCGCCGCGTACACAACTTTACCGCCGATCATAGTCAGCACTGATTCAAGTCGTTTGATCTGTTCTTCTGGAATGGAAAAATAATCCGCGGAAAGAACAGCCAGATCCGCCAATTGGCCGGGAGCAATGGATCCCTTTTTTCCTTCTTCGCTAGAGAACCAACTGCTCCCCACAGTATAAAGACGGAGCGCTTCCATACGTTCGAGGCGGTTGTTTTCCGGATAAAGCGCACTACCTCCGACGGTGCTGCCCGTGATGAGCCAGTAAAGTGCGACGAAAGGATTGTAACTGGCGACGCGGGTCGCATCCGTGCCCGCGCCGACCGGCACACCCGACGCTAACATCCGGCGAATTGGGGGCGTGCGCTCTGCTTGTTTTGCACCGTAGCGATCTACGAAATATTCACCTTGAAAAGCCATCCGGTGTTGTACGGCGATGCCGCCGCCGAGCGCTTTGATCCGCGCAATGTTTCGGTCCGAGATCGTTTCACAATGATCGAAAAACCAGTGAAGACCAGCGAAGGGAACGTCGCGATTCACTTCTTCATAGACGTTGAGAGCGCGCGTGATCGTCTCCTCGTAGGTCGCGTGCAGGCGAAACGGCCAACGATTTTCGACGAGGTGGCGGATGACCGCCTTGAGCTCGGATTCCATTGCTGGCGGCATGTCCGGACGAGGTTCGAGGAAGTCTTCGAAATCAGCCGCCGAATAGACGAGCATCTCGCCCGCTCCGTTCACCCGGTAAAAATCGTCGCCCGCGCCGGGCTTCGTCAGCTGAGTCCACTGGCGGAAGTCCGCCAATTCCTGCTTCGGCTTTTGCGTGAATAGGTTGTAAGCCAAGCGCAGTGTCATCTCGCCGCGTTTGTGCAGCTCATTGATGACTTCGTAGTCGTCCGGATAGTTTTGAAATCCGCCGCCGGCGTCGATCGCGCTGGTAACACCGAAGCGATTGAGCTCGCGCATGAAGTGGCGCGTCGAATTCTGCTGGTCTTCACGCGATAGCTTCGGTCCCTTCGCCAGCGTGGAATAAAGGATGCTCGCGTTCGGTCTGGCTATGAGTAATCCGGTGGGGTTGCCTTGCTTGTCACGCTGAATTTCGCCGCCGATCGGCGCGGGCGTGTCTTTGGTGTAGCCGACAGCGCGCAACGCCGCGCCGTTCAAAAAAGCGCGATCGTAGAGATGCAGCACGAAAACCGGCGTGTCGGGTGCCGCTTGGTTGATTTCATCGAGGGTCGGCATGCGCCGCTCGGCGAATTGAAACTCGGTCCATCCGCCGACGACTCGCACCCACTGCGGCGGCGGCGTCCGTTGCGCCTGTTCGCGAAGCATGCGCAGCGCATCCGCAAGCGACGGCACGCCGTCCCAGCGCAGTTCCATGTTGTAGTTGAGGCCGCCACGGATCGGATGCATGTGCGAGTCGTTGAGGCCTGGAATCACCGTCCTGCCACCGAGATCGATGACTTCGGTCTTCGCGCCGCGAAGAGCCATGATCTGTTCGTTGGATCCAACCGATGCGAACCGCCCGTCCTGAATCGCAACGGCCTGGGCAAACGATCGGCGCTCGTCCTGAGTCGCGATGCGGCCATTCATCAAAATTACATTCGGATCTCTATCTATGGTCGCCATAGTGCATCCTCCCAACAGATGGGACACTCCCATCATTGCGGCTAGTTTCAGAACATCTCTTCGCGTGTGTTCCATTTACTTGTGCGCAGCCGCGGCAGCCGGCACGACGTATTCGGGAAACTTCGTCGCCGGCGCGCCGTGCACCATCGTATAGGCGTACTCCACACCGACGCCGTACGCGCCAAAATGGCTCTTCACGATGTCCATGACCGCGTCATAGGTATCTTTTAAGGCCCAGTCGCGCTGCCACTCGAGCATGACCGAAAGGGCGGTGACCGGCTTGGCGCCGGCCTGGATTACGCGTTTCATCGCATTGTCGTGAGAAAGCTGGCTCACATCGCCGCAGCAGTCCTCGACGACATAGACTTCGTAGTTGTCGTGAATCGCCTGCACGGTCGGCAGCGCGACACAGGTTTCCGTCCATAGCCCGGACAGGACGATTTTTTTCTTGCCACTCTTTTCGATGGCGCCAACGAAATTCTTGTCGTCCCAGGAATTCATCGAAGTACGTTCGATGGGCATCTGATTTGGAAAGATCGCCTGGATCTGCGGCCACATATTGCCGCTGAAGCTCTTGGTTTCCACCGTGCTGAGAACGACGGGAACGTCGAAAACCTTCGCCGCCTTTGAGAGCGCGACGTTGTTGTTGATGATTGTTTGGCGGTCAAAATTGGCGACGCCGAACAGCATCTGCGGTTGCAGGTCGATGATTGCGACGACGCAGTTATCCGGTGTCAACAATCCTTTTTCACTTCGCTTCGTAAGACTTTGAGCCATGATTTCCTCCTGGTTAAAGTTAGTTTTTACGACACTCTTGCCCGAGCACTCCGAGCTTTTATTTGCTTGGATCAGCGCTCCTCGACGTTTGCCCGATCTTTTAGAAAATCGAGTGAAATTCATCGTCTTCATGTAATGCGCCGGACCTGTAGGTAACACGAATATTCCAAATTCTCGCAACGGCATCGCTGCCCAGCTCCGTCATGATTTCTGAGATTTCTGCGACACCGGCTCAGCAGCATCCAGGAGCAACCGAGTCTGCGCGCCCCTTGGCTTTCTTAAGCCAGTTTTCCGCCCATGCCCGCCAGCTCTCTGATATGCCGGGCAACGCGAGTAAACGCTCGGCCTCTTCTCGATCTCGAGTATAGATGCGAAATACATCTCGAATCGTTACGTCATGATCCGGTTTGCCGACTACTCGAATCTCATCACCGGTGCCCACATCACCCTCGACGATTAGTCGCAGGTAGGTCCCGGGTCGCAATGCCTCGGTAAAACGACGCGGGAACAGCTGATCGTTCATCCGAACTCCAAGCCGCCAGCAAGGGATGCGTGGTTCAGACACTTCAAATGTGGCGGTGCCGATTTCCCAACGCTCGCCAACAACTGCGTCGTTCACTGCGATTCCTTCCGTCGTGAGATTTTCCCCAAACTCGCCGTATTGAAGCGATCGGCCGAGCTTCTCTTCCCACCACCTCACGTCCTCTACGGTGTACGCATACACCACTTTATCGGGACCCCCGTGCGCTTTGCGATCCGCCTGATCGTCTCCTTCGAGATTTACTCCACGAGCGGCAACGCGACTGCTGACAGCTGTTTTCCAAATCGCGCTTTTGGCGGGCCGGCCGTTATAATCAAACTCGCGCACCCGTCCAACGTTGACGGATAGAACTTTCGCGCTAGTAGTTGGCATAGGCTTCTCCTTTCTCTCAGTTACAGATCTCGATTGATCTCTGTCAAAAACCAGGTTCGCCGCTCGCTCTCGTCGATCCAAAGCTCGATCAGACTGGCGGCGTATTGGCTAAACTTGCTTGTCGGCTTCCGCGGCGGCAGGAATCGCAATAGCCGCAGTGGCCGCCGTGCCAGCCGACGCCGGCGCGCTCGCCTTCGATCCGTCCAACGACACCCGCGCCGAGCCGTCAATTATTCCATCAAATAAGCAAAGCCTGACACTTTCCATTTGCCCGAATGGCACACTTGCTTTACTTCCTTTCTCCCAATCCCTGGTCATCCATCGCCATGAAGAGGTTATTCAAAGACTCAGCCAGCGTGGGATGTGCAAAGATGCCGTCGCGAATGACGGTATAAGGCAACTTCCCCATCATGGCGACCTGCAAAACCGTCATCACCTCGCCACCTTCCATGCCAAGGATCGCGCAACCTAAAATCTGATTTGTCTCTGCATCGACGATCGCCTTCATGAAGCCGCGGGTTTCTCCAAACTGAATGGCTTTGGCCACATGGGCCATCGGCAGTTTGGCGACACGAATCGAACGGCCCTGCGCGCGCGCCTCTTTCTCCGTCAGCCCCACACGGCCAAGCTGTGGATCCATGAAAATGGTGTATGGCACCGGCCGGCCGTCGATCCTTGCGTTGCCGTTTTGTAAAACATTGGCTTGGATGATGCGAAAATCATCGTACGAGATGTGAGTGAAGGCGGGACCGGGTTTGATATCGCCGATTGCATAAATGCCCGGCACGTTTGTTTCAAGCCGTTCGTTAACTTTTACATAGCCCTTTTCGTCCATCTCTACGCCGGCGGCGTCAAGATTGAGATGATCCGCGTTGGGCCGCCGACCCGTGGCGATCAGCAGATGAGAACCCTTGACCGTGGCTTCGCCGCCATCACCGCTGACTGTAAGTTGAATCTGGCCCTGTTCGTTTGTCTCAACTCGGCTCGCCCTGGCTTTAAGTCTCACATCGATTCCATCTTCTCGCAGAATTTTATACACCTCTTCGGCCACATCGCTGTCCTCACGCGTTAAGAGCTGCTCCCCTCGCTCAATGATGGTGACCTGGCTGCCATAGCGGTGAAACATTTGGCCAAACTCAATGGCGATGTAGCCCCCGCCCACGATCAGGAGATGTTTCGGTAGCGCGTCCAGCTCCATGATCGAAGTCGAATCCAAAGACGGCACTCGATTTAGTCCGCCGATCGGAGGGATGACCGGCTTGGCGCCCGTGTTGATGAAGATCTTTTCACTGCTAAGGCGCAGGGACTCATTACCGGAGCCTTCAACTTTGACAGTCCTCGCATCGATGAAACTCGCCTGTCCCCGGATGACATCCAAATTCGCGGTAGCTTCTAAAACCTGCTCTGCGCCATTTCGAAAGCGTTCGACCACCTTCTGTTTGCGCTCCCTCACCTGAGCCAGATTCACTTTGACGGGACCAGTCTGCACGCCATAATCGCTTGCCCGCCGGGCAAGATAGGCGACACGCGCGCTTGCCGCCATGGTTTTAGTCGGCGTTCAACCATAATTGACGCAGCTTCCTCCCACATACCTCTCTTCGACGACAGCAGTCTTAAACCCCGCTTTCGCTAACACCATCGAGAGCGGTTTCCCTCCCTGGCCGGCCCCGATGACAATCGCATCATAAGATCGTTCAGCTGCCATTTTTCTCCCCTTGGCTAAAAAAATTCCAAATTCGTGCTAACCGCAATGCATGCCGAGAGGTGAAATAATTACCACCTACTCAAACGGCAGTGCGCCCGCCGTCAACAGCGAGTTTTGCGCCGTGAATGAAATTGGCACGATCCGTCGCTAAAAAGACAATGGCCTCAGCAATTTCATTTGCTGTAGCCGGACGGCCCGCCGGCGCCTGGGCGGCGAGTTGCTCGAGTCCCTCTCCCATTGCGTCGGTGCCTTCCGTGCGCGTAGGTCCAGGGCTCACTGCATTGACGCGAACACCGCTCGGCCCATATTCAGCCGCCCACGCTTTGGTGAGAAGATTGATGGCGGCTTTGCTCGAGCCATAGAGACTCATACCGGCCGCCCCGTAATCGGCAACCATCGTCGATACATTGACGATCGCCCCTTTGCCTCTCTTCGCCATCAGCGGAGCAAGTTCCGCGACGAGGAAGTACGGC
>DASYUV010000225.1:0-19510 GCA_036000865.1 Binatia bacterium
CAAAAATCTCGGCGTCGAAGAAATCATCGCCGTCGGCACCAGCGCGTTGCGGGACGCGAAAAACAGCAGCGATGTGCGCCTGCGTTTTCATGACAAACTCGGTATCGATATACGGGTCATCTCTGGCGATGAGGAAGCCGCGTACTCGTTCTTGGCGGCGCAGCGGGGACTTTCACTGTTTGGCAAAGAGCTGCTCGTCATCGATGTCGGCGGCGGCAGCACGGAGCTTATCCGCGGCAATGAGAACGGGGTATGCCAGGCCATCAGCATCGATCTCGGTTCGGTGCGCCTGACGGAGCGTTACCTCCCTAGCGATCCCGTGCGGCGCGAAGAAGCCCTTCACATGACCGAAGCGATCGATCGAGAGCTATCCTTGTTAACGGAACGCGGGATGCGAGCGAGCGCGACGGTCACTCTCGTCGGCATAGCGGCGACTTTTACGACCCTGGCAGCGATCGAAAAAAAACTGGCACAATACTCTCACAGCCAGGTTCACGGCAGTATTCTGACTCTTGACGAAGTACGCCGTCAGATCCGGCTGCTGCAAGAGCAGACTATCGCGGAACGAAAGCGCATCGTCGGGCTGGAGCCGAAAAGAGCCGACGTTATTTTTGCCGGGGCCTGTTTCATTGAACGGATCATGACCTTCTGGCATGCCGATAGAGTGATCGTCAGTGATCAGGGGGTACGCTACGGCTTGCTACACGAAGCCGCAAGACGGCTATAAAAAACTGTTGACATTTTCCGATGAATTGGAAATGATCCGGCTTTCCTTTCGCGCAAGAGAGAATGCAATCTTACTCGAAATGCCGACCTATTACGGAGGGAGGGGAAAGCGGATGACCAAAGGAGAATTAATCGACGCCGTCGCCGAAAGCGCTAAAATCAGCAAGGTTGCCGCAGGGGACGCGTTGGACGCGACTTTTGAAAATATCGGCAAAGCGATCAAAAAGAACAAGCGGTTTCAAGTTCCCGGCTTCGGGACCTTCACAGTACGCTCACGCAAAGCCCGCAAAGGTAGAAATCCTCAGACCGGTGCCGCAATCAATATCAAGGCAAGCCGCACCGTAGGATTCAAACCCGCCCCGGTCTTGAAAAAGGGGCTGTAGTCTTTCCGGTGATCCGCCGAGGCCACTGCGGAAAACCGAGTGGCCTTTTTTTTGCCTGCCTTGATGACAAAGACCGAGGTACGTAAAATAATCGAGACTTAGCATGTCAATGAAAACTGAAAAAATTTGGTTCGATGGAAAGTTGATTCGTTGGGAAGACGCCAAAGTGCATGTGTTGGCCCATGCTCTGCACTACGGAACGGGGTATTTCGAAGGCATCCGTTGCTACGAGCTCGCCGACGGTCGCTCTGCCGTGTTTCGCTTGCAGGAACATATTCGCCGGCTGGCCGATTCCGGAAAGATCCTCGGATTTCCACTTCCCTACAGCGAAGAACAGTTGTGCAAAGCGACAATCGATGTCATTCGCGCCAACAAACTTACGGAGTGCTACATTCGTCCCCTAGCGTTCGTCGGCCTGGGCGAATTGGGACTGTATGCGCCGAACAATCCGATCAATGTCTGCATAGCGGTCTGGCCGTGGGGCGCATATCTCGGCGACGAGGGGCTGCAAAAGGGTATCCGTGCGAAAGTGTCATCGTTTACGCGCCATCACGTCAACGTGATGATGACCAAGAGCAAGACCGCGGGCAATTACATCAACTCGGTTTTGGCCAAGCATGAAGTCAAGAAAGCGGGCTACGACGAAGCCCTCATGCTCGACGCCGAAGGCTATGTTTCCGAAGCCAGTGGCGAGAACATTTTCATTGTTCGTGACCGCAAGATCAAAACTACGCCACTGACCTCGATCTTGCCGGGCATCACCAGGGACTCGATCATTACGGTGGCCCGGGACAAAGGGTATGAGCTGGTTGAAGAGCGCTTTACCAGAGATGAACTTTACATCGCCGACGAAGCCTTTTTGACCGGCACGGCGGCGGAGTTAACGCCGATTCGTGAAGTGGACGACCGACTCATCGGTGCCGGTCGTCGCGGTGTGGTGACCGAAGATCTTCAGACAACTTTCTTCGATATTATAAAAGGGAAGAACGGCAAGTACGAAAAGTGGCTCGCCTTCCTCTAATCTGGGCGTGACCGCGGAGTTTCGTTAAACCTGCGCTCGCCGATCGTCAAAAAGTGTGGCAATGACGGCGTCTTTGGATCCAACGTTACGCGTGACCATGTTGCCGCGAGATACTAACTCGCACGGCACTATTTTCGGAGGCGTGATCCTGAGCCATATCGACTTAGCGGGAGGCATCGCTGCTTCACGGCAAGCATCGAGAAAGTTTGTCACTCGGGCGATGCGCGAAGTCGAGTTTATTGCCCCCGTGTATGTCGGTGATGTGGTGAGCTTTTATACCTCGGTGGTGCGCCAGGGAACGACCTCGGTCACGGTTAGAGTCAGCGTCGAAGCCGAACGCGGGAAGGAGCCCCGACATCGCGTCAAAGTGACTGAAGCCGAGGTCATTTACGTCGCGGTCGACGAGGGCGGTAGACCGATACCGTTAGGGTAAATGATCTCGCCGCGAAACATCCGACGCGTGTTGCTCTTGCTGGCCGTGCTGGTGGCGGCCGCCTGGGGCGTTTATGCGGCAGAGCCCACAACGGCGCAAGAGCCGAAGCAGCCGTGCTGCAGGCACGACGGTGGGGAGATCGCCCGATTGCTCAAAAACGCCGACCGACTCTACGGCGAATTCAAGCCCAAGGAAGCCGTCGGTGAATTGCATAAAATACTCCGGCTCGACGGATACAATTTTGAAGCGCTGGTCAAGCTCGCGCGCGCTCATATCGATATCGGCGACAGGATTCCAGAAGACGATTCCGACGCGAAAGAGCGACGGCTCAAAGAATACGCTGTCGCCGAAGACTACGCCCGCAAGGCGGTCAAAGTGGATCCCGGTTCGACTTGGGGGCATTTCTGGGTGGCCGCCTCAGTGGGCAATATCGCCTTGGTCTCACCGATTTCAAAACAAGTGGAGCTTGCCGGCGAGATTCGCGAACAGGTCGAAAAGGCGATCGCTTTAGATCCGAGTAATGGGTCGGCATACCACATTTACGGTCTGTGGCATCGCAAGATGGCTGAGATCGGCCGCGCGAGTCGGGCGGTTGCTTCCGTGCTTTACGGCCGCTCGTTGCCCCAAGGAAGCTTGGAGAAGTCGATTGAATTCCTCAAAAAGGCGATCGCACTCAATCCCACGGTAATTGTCTCTCGTTTAGAGCTGGCGCGCAGCCACGTTGCCAGGGAGGAATGGGAGCCGGCGCGAGCCGTGCTCAGACCGATTCCAGAAATGCCGATCCAGTTCTCCGACGACGCCAAACACAAACAAAAAGCCGAGCAGCTGCTGGACGAGATCAAGGACCGGTAGCGTGACAACCGTCACCGCCGTTCTCTTTCAGAAACTGAACCGCCTGTTCTTTAATCTCGCGTACTGGCAACCAGTGGCCATGCTCCGGAAACAATATCAAGCGATACGGTTTGGCCAAGCTTTGCAGTTGATCGCGCAGCAGCGTCGCCTGCAAAACCGGGATGAGCGTGTCCTGCGCCCCATGCAGGATCAGTGTCGATGACGGCCAACTGGAGACCTCCGGCAGCAAGTTGTAAAGTTGCGGCTCGGCTTCGCCGCTCGGGTTGAGCAATTGGCGCAACCAAAAACTGGAAGTGTCACGGTAGAGCCGTGGCAGATCGTAGGCGCCCGAATGAAGCAGCGCGCCTTTGACATTGTCGATCCGGTTGATCAGCCCGGCCGCTACCACTGCGCCGCGAGAAAATCCATAGACGTAGAGCCGTTTAGCGTCAATCCAGGGTAGCTGTTTGGCCGTCGCGATGGCGTCGAGAACCACTTGGCGGGTTGTTTCCGCCTGCGGTCCGGCTGAAGTTTTCGTGTCACCATAACCAGGTAAAGAGACCGCAAGGCCGGCAAAACAAAGTTCGCGCGCAAAGATGTCGGCTGCGGGTAAGACTCGCTTGGCGCCCACGCCGGTCCAACTATGACCGTGCAGCAGGACCATCAGCGGAAATGGGCCGGCGCCACGAGGGCGGACCAGATAAGCTTCAGCTTTGCCTCCCGAACTGGCGTAGAGAAAGCGCGCGGTGGCGCCCTCGGGAAGCGATCGAAGCTCTGCCAGCGGCACGGATTGGACGGCGGCGCAGCCAACCAGAAATAGACCACCAATTCCCGCCAAAAGAGCGTGCCGATTCACCGTCGTTTACGTAACATTCTTAATGGCAAAACCAAAACGTTTGCACCCCTGGGCCGCTTTCAGTATCAATGAATGCTGGCGATGACGAGACATCTACTGCGGCGATATTTTGCGCTTCTGCTGACATTGTCGCTGTTTGCGTGTGGCGACGCCGGCAAGGCGAGCAAAACCCTGCGCATCGGTTTTGTCCCGGCCGAAGACGCCCAGCAGGTCATGCAGAACGCGCAGCCGATCGTCGAGATTTTACGCCAACAACTAGGTATGGAAATCCAGCCCTTCGTGGCGACGGACTACACGGGGATCGTCGAGGCGTTGCGGGTGAACAAATTGGATGTCGCATTTCTTGCGCCTGCTTCCTACGTGCTGGCGAAGAGCGAGGCCAATATTAAAGTGATCCTAAAATCCGAGCGAAAGGGCATTCCCTACTATTACGCCGCGATCATTACGCGGGCCGATAGCGGCATCAAAACTCTCGATGATTTACGTGGCAAGACCTTTGCGTTTGGCGATTCGCTGTCGACCACGGGCAACGTGATCCCGCGGAAAATGTTCAAAGAGCGCGGCATCGATCCGGTGCGCGACTTCAAGCAAATCCTTTACTCCGGCGGCCACGATGCTACAGTGCTGGCGGTGTTAAACCGTAAGGTCGATGCTGGCGCAACTTATGCCAATTCGCCCGATAGCGAGGATAGCGCCTGGATGCGCTACCTGAAAAATCCCGAGGACGTGAAAAGGATTCGCGCCATCGCTTTTTCCGAGCCGATCCCTGCCGATAATCTCGTCATCAGCGCCAATCTCGACGAACGGATTGCCAAGAAAATCGAAGACATATTCATTGAGCTCAGCCGGGACCCCAAAGGAAAAAAGATGCTGCGAGATCTCTATCAGATCGACGGGTTCGTGCCGGCGACCGACAAGGATTATGACTCCGTGCGTCACGCTTTCGTCGATGCCGGTATCCGTATAAAAGACGCGCTACAAAAAAAGCGGCCGTGATTATTCTTGAGGTCAAGGAGCTCTGTCAATCTTATGACGGCAGCTCTCCGGTATTACGCGCCGTAAGTTTCAGCGTTGATAAAGGAGAATTCGTCGGGGTGATCGGCCTGAGCGGCGCAGGAAAATCGACGTTGCTGCGATGTATCAATCGCCTGATCAATGCCACGGCTGGTGAGATCCTGGTTCCCAGCACGCTTTTGAGCAGGGAATCGAATGGCCCACCCATCGATATCTTGAAACTCAACGCCGGCGACCTGCGCGCGTTAAGGCGAAAAATCGGCATGATCTTTCAGCAGTTCAACATCGTAAAGCGATTATCCGTCATCGAAAACGTTCTCTCCGGCGGGCTCGGTTATCAGCCCGCCGTAAGAAGCACGCTGAGGATGTTTAGCCGTGAACAAAGACGTCACGCGCTGGTCAACCTCAAACGCGTCGGCCTGCTCGAGTATGCCTACAAGCGGGCCGACGAGCTGAGCGGCGGGGAGCAGCAGCGCGTCGCCATTGCGCGGACATTGATGCAGGAGCCGGCGATTATTCTTGCCGACGAGCCGGTGTCCAGTCTCGACCCTACGCTCTCACGAGTCGTGCTCGATATTCTTAAACGGGTCTGCCGCGAAGACGGCATTACGGCGGTGGTGAGCTTGCACGCGCTCGAGCTAACCCGGCAGTACGCCGACCGTGTGATCGGCCTTAAGCGGGGGCAGATTTTTTTTGACGGTCCGACCGAGAGCCTGACCGACGCAGTGGTCGATTCGGTGTATCAACGCAGGGATTGAAGTGAGCGACCTGATTCTTAGAGCATCCTGAGTACATAACGATAGCCACGGCTATTATTTTTCAATGCTGCGCCAAGCGAAAATGCCGAGATCATTGACCCCTGAGGTAGGCGCTTGGTGATCGCTCCGTGCGACCTTGATGGCCATAGATCACTTTCAGGGACGATTATAGAGAGGAGACGACTTTGGCCCAACGAACACGTAGAGCCGAAATGCCGGATATATTTGCCGAGGCGCCACCAGCACCGCGACATCGCAAACAGTTTTTCGTCGGCATCATTGCGGGCTTATTGCTCCTAATGTGGTCTTTTCAGGGGGCCAAAATCCGCCCGGGAGAACTGCTCGAAGGGATACCACAAATTTTTCTCACGCTCGGTCGCATGTTGCCACCGGATTTTTCAAAGATCACTGAAAGTAAAAACTACTTCGTACCCGAAAACATCACGCCGACCGAGCTCTTGCTGCCCTTGCCGCTGGGAGAGTCCGCTCAACAAGCGCGACAACGCTGGTGGAACAACACCTTTCCTCAAACCGTAGCCGGCGCAACGCTAGAGACGGTGCAGATGGCGCTGGCAGGAACTTTTCTGGCGCTCGTGGTCGCCTTTCCTATCGGGTTCTTGGCGGCGCATAACACCACGCCCCACCCGATCGTGTATTACGGCGTGCGCGCGGCACTGAATTTCGTGCGCACGATTCCCGACCTGGCGCTCGGGCTTTTGTTTGTCGCGGCGGTCGGACTCGGGGCGTTCGCGGGAACCCTGGCGTTGGCGATTCACACCGCGACGGTGCTCGGCAAGTTGCTTTCCGAATCCGTGGAAAATATCGACGAAGGAGTCGTCGAAGCGATCCGCGCCACTGGTGCCGGCTATGCGCAGATTCTTTCCTTCGCCGTGCTGCCGCAGGTCTTGCCCGACTTAATTTCTTTCTCATTGTACCGCCTCGAGACCAATATACGCGCCGCGTCGGTTCTCGGTCTCATCGGCGCCGGTGGTATTGGCTATCTGATGAACACAAGCTTTCGCACGTTCCAGTATCAAGAAGCGGCGGCCATCGTGCTGGTTCTGATCGCGCTTGTCATGTTGGTGGATTACCTTAGCTCGCGTCTCAGAAAACTCGTCGTGTGAATTACAACCAAAAACGTCACCACGAAGGCCTAGCGCGGCATTGCCGCAACCAAAGGAGAACAATTCTTCACCACGAAGTGATTCATGACCGTCAAACGCTCGCCCACAGAGCATGAAAATGGATGGATTCTCCTACGCCCCCATCCTCAGGCCCCGTATTTTCGAAGGAGCGCACGAAGGTCACGAAGGTATTCGTAGGGTGCGCTCCGCGCACCGGTCAGCTCGTAGCCCGGATGTAGAAAAATTTGCGCAAGCTGCGCAAACGTTCAACTATAGTAGTACGAAGGACACGAAGTTCCCGTTCCTTCGTCCTCCCCCGCGCGTGCGGGGGAGGAAAGAGGTGGGGGTGCTGACGTCTTGCTACGATGCGCAGCGTGCACTGTAAGTTCGTACGTGTAGGGGTCTGTCGGAAAATTCGGGCACGCTGCGAAAATTCTCAATGATAGGTGCAGAAGAACTGTAAGAGTTAGGAAATATCGAATCCTTGGTGACCTTCGTACTACTATGCTTGAAAGTTTTCGCGGCTTGCGCAAATTTTTCTGGCGAAACACCCACGATCCCTTGCCTTAGATCCGGCTACGAAACGGACCGGTGCGCGGAGCGCACCCTACGAATACTTCGTGTCCTTCGTGCGCTTCGTGGTGAAGGATTGCTCTCTTTTGGTTGCGGCTTTGCCGCGCTAGGTTCTTCGTAGTGAGGTCATAGGGTTTGTCAGTTCGTCAACTGAGGATTACCGTCATGGACATTTTTTTTGGCCATGTGATAATCTCGCCGAGGAGTGATTTCATCAATGATCCGTACCGTTGGTTTAGTGGCAAAGTACCAAGAACCGAAAGCTACCCAGATGGTTCGTTGGCTGATTCCGTGGCTTAAGAAACGGGGAAAAAAAGTTTGCGTCGAAAACGGCCTCGCGCGCGCAGGGGCGCAGTCCTGTAGCAAGAAACAGATGGCGATGAAAGCCGATCTCATTATTTCCCTCGGCGGTGACGGCACTTTGCTCAATATTGCGCCGCTAGTGGAACGGCCCGAGGTACCGATTCTCGGAGTGAATCTAGGTGGGTTGGGTTTTATTACTGAAGTCGCGATCGATGAGCTGGAATCGGTTCTGAGCAAGACCCTCGAGGGCGATTACGAAGTTGAAAAGCGCATGACGCTCGAGATCCGTGTCATGGGCAAGAAGGGGCGCCAGCACAAGTTCCGCGTGCTGAACGACGCGGTGATCACCAAGGGAGCGCGCAGCCGAATTATCGATTTGGAGACCTATATCGGTGACGATTATCTCTGCACCTACCGAGCGGACGGACTGATTATTTCGACGCCGACGGGCTCCACCGCCTATTCACTGGCCGCGGCAGGGCCGATCCTCGAGCCGACGCTCGGGGCCATGGTGCTTTCACCCATCTGTCCGCACACGTTGAGCAATCGGCCCATCGTCGTGCCGAGCAACGCGGCGATTCGCGTGACGCTCCGTTCTTTCGGCGACACCGTTATTTTGGTTCCCGACGGGCAGCAGGGCGTGCGGCTGAACAACGGCGATAAAGTGGAAGCTCGTGATTACGGCATGCCGGTTTCGCTGATCAAGCTTTCCTCGCGCAGTTACTACGAGATCCTGCGTGAAAAATTGAAATGGGGAGAGCGCTAATAACGCCGGGCTATGCTGCGCGAACTTCGCATCAAGAACTTTGCCGTTATCGACGAGGTCGTGCTGGAGTTGGGGCCGGGGTTGAACATCATTACCGGGGAAACCGGCGCGGGTAAATCGATTATTCTCAATGCCCTGGGGCTGATCTCGGGCGAGCGGGGTGGCTCAGATATTATACGTCACAAGGAAGACGAGGCGACCGTGGAAGCGTTGTTCGAGACCGTGCCACCGGTGATCGAGTCCAAGCTCAGCGAAGCGGGATTCGAAATTGAAGGCGAGCTGGTGATCCGCCGGATTCTCAATCGCTCGGGCAAGAATCGAATCTACTTGAATGGCAGCCTCTGCCCCCTCGGTTTGCTCGCCGAAGTGGGTACTTCGTTAGTGCACATCTATGGCCAGCACGAGCACCACACGTTGTTGCAGCCGGAGACCCATTTGAACTTGCTCGATGCGTTTGCGGACCTGGATGAGAGCGCGAAGTCGATGAAAGCCAACTTCGATGCCCTGTCGGGCGCTTGGGACCGGCTCCAAGAGAACCGCGCATCACTCGACAACCGGCGCCGGGAGAAAGCGCTGCTCGAGACGCAAGTCGAGGAGATCGCTCAGGCACGGCTGAGATCAGGCGAAGAGGAAGAACTCCGCTCGGACAAGAGCATCCTTGCCCACGCCGAGAAATTGCATCAAGGATGCCGTAAAGGAGAGGAACTTCTCTATGAAGGCGATGCCGCATTGGTGAGCCGGCTTGGAAAATACACCGTCAGGCTAAAGGAACTGGCCGGGATCGACCCGAACTTGCAGCCGGCCGTCGAGCTGCTCGAGTCCTCTTTGGCACAACTGCAAGAAGTCGCAACGCAACTGCGGCGCTACGCCGGGCGTGTGCACTTCGACCCGCGAGCCTTAGAGCAACTTGAGGACCGCCTCGCGGAAATCCAGCGTCTCAAACGTAAGTACAACGCCAGCGTCGACGAAATTTTACGGATGCATGGGGAAATCAAGGAATCTCTCGAGAGCCTCGAGCAAAGCGAGGAACAAATCGCCGGCTTGGAAAAAGCGTTTGCGGAGGCGCGCCGAAACGCCTGGGAGATGGCGGAGAAAATCTCGAACGAGCGGCAGCGCGCTGCGAAAAAGCTCAAGCGTGAAATGGAAAAAGAAGTCAAAAGCCTGGGCATGCCGGATACCACGTTCGAGGCTCGCTTCGTCACCCACGATGAAAAGGCCGATGTCCCGCCATTTTTCATTGGCGGCAAAAAGCTCGCCGGGCGAGGTATGGACCAGGTAGAGTTCTATTTTTCGCCGAATCCTGGAGAACCGGTGAAACCACTCGCGAAGATCGCCTCCGGCGGGGAACTCTCGCGCCTGATGCTCGCGCTGAAAGCGCTGGTCTTGACGCCGGGCGTGGTTTCGACATTGCTCTTCGATGAGGTGGATGCCGGAGTTGGAGGGCGAGTCGCCGAAATCGTTGGTAAAAAACTAAAACAGGTGGCAGTTCACCATCAAGTGATCAGCGTGACTCACCTGCCGCAAATCGCCGCCATCGCTGACGCTCACTTCGTCGTCCAAAAGGAAGTCGAGAAAGGCCGAACCTTCACCCGAGTTCAACGACTCTCGGACCGCGAGCGAGTCGACGAGGTCTCGCGCATGCTCGGCGGTGTCAAAATTACCGAGCAGACGCGCCGGCACGCCGAGGAGCTGGTTCGAGGGAAGTAAAAAAGTACTGAGTCACGAGTGATGAGTGTTGAGTCGTGGGGACGAGCATTCATCGTAACGTCATGATTCTTACCGTTGTTCGATGCAGGTTGACTTTTCTGGCCCGGTTCCCTAATTTTGACTCAGTACTTCATTGCTCAGCACTCAGTCCTTCTTCTCGTGGGGCCGTAGCTCAGTTGGGAGAGCGCTTGAATGGCATTCAAGAGGTCGAGGGTTCGATTCCCTTCGGCTCCACCACCCTTCGCTCTGGAAACCTCCAGAGCTTCGGGTGGCAAGCCACTTTTTTTCCGTTCCCCCTTCGCCAAGGCTTCGGGGGACAATCATGAAGTATGTATATCTTCTCCAAAGCATTTCCGTTCCCACGCAACATTATGTAGGTGTCACCACCAATCTTAGCGAGCGCCTCCAGGCGCACAACGCTGGCGCTTCTTCACACACGTCCAAATACCGTCCTTGGAAAGTTGTTACGTATCTCTGTTTTCAAGACGACCGGCGTGCTGCGGAGTTTGAACGATATCTCAAGACAGGGTCCGGACAAGCCTTCGCGAATAAGCGCCTTTGGTAAGTTCCGGTTGCAGTAATCTTTTCACGAACTGAGGGAAGCGGGTTACCATCCACAATGAGGGCGGGGATCTCAGTTACTGGACAAGCTCTGAATCTGCGATGCCGCTTGTCAGCGCGCTCTCGCGCTTGGAGTAGGCGCGGTATTCATTGGCCAAACGATGATGTGGATTTCGCGACGTCACGCGGAGAACTTGGCCGTCTAATTTCACAGCGACGCGCGCCTTGCTGTTGGGATCTTCTAAGGTGAAAGTGTCGGCGTCTTTGTCTAGGCCGGCGACTTTAAACCCGACCGATTCTGCTATACCGGCGACCGACTGCAACGGTTCTTTTGCCGGTTCTTTGACCAGGTACCAGTAGTCGTTGACAAAAGGCTCGTCAAAGAAGCGGGCGACCTCGATGCGTTTGACAACGCCGGCCTCGTTAAAAGTAAGGGTCACCAGGGCTCGAGTGTTGGTCGGCACGGTTCCGGCAGCGACGGGTAGCACCCCCACACCCGGGCCATATCTACGCTCCGAAATCTCAAACTGTCTGTCGTCAAAATTGTATGCCCAGCGCATGCGATCATTGCCGTGGTCGACTCCGAAGATGCTTTCGACTTCAGACTTGTTGCTTTGGCCGATCCTGAGTCTCGAGATCTTGTCTTCCACGGAAACCTCGGAGATCAGCTCGGGAGAGGACGTGCAGGCGTAAAGTGACAATAGCAGCGCAATCATGAATAGGTGAAGGCAAATTGGCCGTGTCGGTTTGGGCGTCATGCTTGCCTACCTCCGTCCAACTCTTCGAGTGAAGTTTTTAACATTTCGTTAATTTATCGTCGGCGCGGCGCCAAAGTAATTCTGCCAGGCGAGATGGAGCAGCTCGTTCGAAAGAACCATCGGGCGATTTTCATACTTACAGAGATCGGCGCAGCGTTGGATCAGATCGCGTGGCTCGCAGCCGCGGAGCGGACGTTTGTCGGTGTCGTAGAGGCGAAAAATGTATTCCAGATGTTGGGGATCGTAGTCGAAGCCGCTGGCTTGCACGAATTGCTGAAAGATCGCGGCGTACATCTCCCGGTCCGGTGGATTGACGTAGAGACGATACCCCATGCGGCGCAGAAAAGCGTCATCGACCAAATCGCTGGGATCGAGGTTAGTGGCGAAGATCAATAACTGCTCGAACGGTACCTCGATCTTTTTCCCCGTGTGTAGGGTAAGATAGTCGACGCGCCCCTCGAGCGGAACGATCCAGCGATTAAGTAGATCATGGGGATCGACCCGCTGGCGGCCGAAGTCGTCGATCACCAGCGTGCCGCCGTTCGATTTCATTTGAAACGGCGCTTCATAGAATCTGACGGTGGAGCTGTAGATCAAATCCATGGTTTCAATGGTCATTTCGCCGCCGACGATCACGATGGGCCGCTTGATTCGTATCCAGCGCTCGTCATAGCGGTCGATATCCTTTACGGGAACGGCGTGGTGGTTGTGCAGATCGAATACTTTGATTACTTGCCCATCGACTTCGATGGCGTAGGGAATCCAAATTTCGCCATGTTGAGCTGTGTGCAATGCCGTGGCGATGGTGGTCTTACCGTTGCCGGATGGGCCGGTCATGAAGAGGCTCCGCCTCGAGTTGGCGACGAGTCCCAGTGTCTGCACGGTGGCCTCAGGCAAAACCAGTCCCGACATGGCGCCGCGCACCGATTCAGGTTCGATGGGATCCCGAGCCGCGCTCTGACGGATGACCATTTCGCTATAGTCTTGTAAGGAGACCGGCGCCGGGCCGATGTACCCGTTCATGTCCAACAACTGCTGGGCGCGCTGCCAGCCCCGATCGAGGAGGCCGTACCGACTGTTCCCGTAACTGATAAGTCCACGGATTTCGACGAATTTTTCCCGATACAGATGCTGCAGCAGATCTTCCGTCACGGGCATCGACAACTTAAGTTTGTCGGCCGCCCTTTCAGTGGTGCAATTCGCATCCGCGTACACCGTTTTTAGCGCTAGGTCCGCAAGGAAAGCAAAATCGAGCCGAGTGTTGTCGGCTTTGAGTGGCATAGGCGGGACTAACATTTGAGTCGATGCATTGCCTGGTTCCGGCTTGCTCATAAATTCGCTTAAGCCCTCCGATTCTCCGGTAGTATTTCCTGATCGGAAATCCTGCAAATGTGCTGGCGGTCCATGACCATCCGATTTGTCCCGTATTTTAAGAGTTAATACGCTATTTGGCAATCTGAGGGGATGAGTTTTCCAAGCCTGGCGTTTTAGCCTGCAACGGCCTATGTCTTGGTCCATCGTAAGCGCTCGGTCCTTGTGCCAATTGAAGCACGATGGTCCTTATGTTATAAAAGAGGATCTTATGAAGCCAGGAATCCATCCGGAGTATAAATCGGCCAAGATTGTTTGCGCCTGCGGACAAGTCGTCGAATCGCGCTCCACAGTCGGGAACATTCACGTGGAAATTTGCTCCAACTGCCATCCCTTTTTCACCGGCAAGCAGAAATTCGTCGACTCGGCTGGTCGTGTAGAAAAGTTTAGAAGGAAATACGGACTGAAAAACTGAGTTCGGCGGAGGACCGGGACTGAATGTGATTTACTAGGCTATTGCAGGAAGGGAAAGGGCAAAGGGTAGCGATGATCCCTTTGCCCTTTTTTTATTTTGCGCGATTGGTCTGGATCGTGAGCTCATCATGCTGGATAAACTAGCCGAAGTCGAAAAGCGTTATATGGACTTGGAAAGAATGATGTCCGATCCCCAGATGCTCGGCCAGCAGCGGGAATATTCCAAGCTCGCCAAGGAGCGCGCCGAGCTGGAGGAGATTGTTACTTGCTATCGTGAGTGGCGTAAGGTCGAACGAGAAATCCACGACAATCGGCAACTCCTGGAAGAAGCGGACGAGGCGATCCGGGAGCTCGCCAAAGAAGAACTTGCAGCGTTGCGCGAGCGCAAAGAGGCGCTGGAAAACCGGCTTAAAACTCTAATCCTGCCGAAAGACCCCAACGACGCAAAGAACGTCATCGTCGAAATCCGCGCCGGAACGGGCGGCGATGAAGCGGCGTTGTTCGCCGCAGAACTTTTTCGCATGTACTCGCGCTACGCCGAGTCGCGCCGCTGGCGGGTCGAAATGATGAGCTCCAGCCCGACCGGCCTTGGGGGCTACAAAGAAATCATCATGAGCATCGAGGGGCAGGGCGCGTACAGCCGCCTCAAATTCGAAGGCGGCGTGCACCGTGTCCAGCGGGTGCCAGTGACCGAAGGGTCTGGAAGGATTCACACGTCGGCGGTGACGGTGGCAGTGTTAGCCGAAGCCGATGAAGTGGAAATCGCCATCGATCCGAAAGAAATTCGCGTCGATGTGTTTCGTTCATCCGGACCGGGCGGGCAGAGCGTCAATACGACCGACTCCGCAGTGCGCATCACGCATATCCCGACGGGTATCGTCATCTCGTGCCAGGATGAAAAATCGCAGCATAAAAACCGCGCCAAGGGCATGAAGATTCTCCGCGCCCGATTACTCGAAAAGAAACAAGAAGAGCAGCGCTCCGAAATCGCCGCGACCCGCAAGTCGATGGTGGGGAGCGGCGATCGCAGCGAGCGCATCCGCACCTACAATTTTCCTCAGGGGCGGTTGACGGATCACCGGATCAATCTCACGATCTATCAGTTGGACAGAGTGATGGAGGGGCAAATCGACGACATCGTCGATGCGCTGATCACGCACTACCAGGCGGAGGTGTTAAAAGCGACGGGAAAGCCGCAAGAGCAAGATGGAAAGTCAGACCCCGATAACAACTAGCGCTGCCATTTCCGTATCGATACAGGCGGTAGTCCGTGAGAGTGTCCAATGTCTGATCGAAGCGGGCCTAGAGACAGCGCGTCTCGATGCTGAAACCCTTTTGAGCCATGTCTTGAAGCTGACGAAGGAGCAATTTGTTCTTTTTTCGGACATGCCATTGCGCCCTGAGCAAATGCGGCACTACGAGGAGCTCTTGCTTCGGCGCATTCGGCGCGAGCCGGTCGCCTATATTACGGGGCGTCAAGAGTTTTGGTCACTCGATTTTCGCGTCACGCCCGACGTGTTGATCCCGCGACCGGAAACGGAACGATTGGTGGAGATTACTGTTGGGCTCGCGCGAGAATTTCCAGAGAATAAAGTATTTAAGATTCTCGATGTCGGCACAGGGAGCGGCGCCATCGCAGTAAGCTTAGCGAGAGAATTACCGTCATCGATGATTTGGGCGACCGATGTATCTATAGAGGCTTTGGAAATCGCTCGAAGCAATGCCGCGCGTAACGGCGCGTCCGAACGAGTTCGTTTATTGCACGGCGATCTTTTCGAACCCGTCGGTGAAATTGCCGGACGATTCGACTTGATCGTTTCAAATCCACCCTATATCCGCTCAGCGGAGATAGATGCTTTAGAACCGGAAGTGAGCCTCTGGGAACCGCGTGGCGCGTTGGACGGCGGCGTCGACGGGCTTGACTACTACCGGCGTATCGCGCGCGAGGCCAGTGATCACTTGGCGCCGAATGGCGCCGTCACCGTAGAAATCGGCGCCGATATGGGAAAAGAAGTCGCACGATTATTCGCTGGAGGCAGTTGCTACACTGGCGTGACAGTCTTTCAAGACTACGCCGGCCGAGATCGTGTGGTTATAGCGAAGCTGGCCGGCAAAAACGCGAAATCAATCTAAGGACGCAAAAGCAAGTGGACAAGATCATTTTACAAGGCGGTAAGAGCCTTGCCGGGGAAGTCAGCGTCAGCGGCTCGAAGAATGCGGCGTTGCCGGTACTGATCTCTTCCCTGCTGACCAGCGAGCCTTGCACGTATCAGGGCGTGCCTCACCTAGCTGATATTCGCACCACACTCAAACTGCTTTCCGGATTGGGCGATAAGCACGACAATCAAAGCTGGCTAAACGGCGCCGACGATTTGACGCTGCAAGCGAACCGGATCGATAAATTCGAAGCCGCTTATGACCTGGTGAAAACGATGCGGGCGTCTTTCTTGGTGCTTGGGCCGTTGCTGGCTCGCTTCGGCCGAGCGCGAGTTTCAACGCCGGGTGGCTGTGCCATCGGAGCACGGCCGATCAACCTCCATCTAAAAGGCCTGGAAGCGTTGGGTGCGACGATCGAGCAATCGCACGGCTACGTGGAAGCACACGCATCGCGCTTGCGCGGCGCAAAAATCTATCTGGATCTTCCGTCGGTCGGCGCCACCGAAAATCTGATGATGGCGGCGACTTTGGGCGAGGGCACGACGATCATCGAGAATGCCGCCAAGGAACCCGAGATCGATGATCTCGCCAGTGTATTAAACGAAATGGGCGCGAGGGTTCAGGGTAGCGGCACCGACATTATTCAAATCGAAGGTGTTGATGCTTTGCATGGAACAACCCATCGGATCATTCCTGACCGCATCGAAGCCGGCAGTTTCGTTATTGCCGCGGCGATCACCGGCGGCGACGTGCTGGTCAGAGGTGCGCGCGCGGATCATCTCGAGGCTTTTCTGATCAAGCTCAAGGAAGCCGGCGTCGTCTACACAGCCGATGAAGTCGGGATCAAAGTTGAGCGCAACGGGAATATCAAAAGCGTCGATGTCACAACTCTGCCCTATCCCGGATTTCCCACCGACTTGCAGGCGCAAATGATGGCGCTGATGGCGGTCGCCGACGGCGTGAGCATCATCACGGAAACGATATTCGAAAATCGTTTTATGCACGCGCAGGAACTGGACCGCATGGGTGCGCATATTCAACTGGAGGGAAATCGCGCAGTGGTACGGGGCGTGCACGAGCTCTCCGGCGCGCCGGTGATGGCGAGCGACCTGCGCGCGAGCGTAGCGCTGCTTCACGCCGGTTTGGTCGCCAACGGCACGACGGAAGTTTCGCGGGTGTATCATCTGGACCGGGGCTATGAACAGATTGAACGAAAGCTTTCTCAGTTGGGCGCGCACGTCGAGCGAGTGAAGGGCTAATATTCGTTTAAAGGTTCAAGCGTTCAAAGTTCAAGTCATAAATCTAAAATTCAAAATCTAGCCAAAGATATTTGAAATTTTCAGAGGAATTTTGGATCAAGGGATTCGGAAAAACTGTGACTCGCGCAAAGCATGCCCTGAGCGATGTCGAAGGGGCGCAAAGGCCGCCAAGGTTCGGAGAACTAAGTAAAAGTCTTTCTTTGCGTGCTTGGCGTCTTGGCGCGATAACATTTTTTGTCAGTACGGTCGGGAGCATAAATTGTTAGAGATAAATTCTCACATTTGAGAATGTAAGAATCGAAAATTGGTCAGTTGGAATGACGATCAGATTAGTTAAGACGACCGATGTCGGATTCAAACCGCTGCTCAAGAAAATACTCGACCGGCGCGGTACCCGCGCCGGCGGGATCGAGCGGCGCGTTTCTGAAATCGTTACTGCCGTGGAGCGGCGTGGCGATCGGGCGTTATTGCGTTACACGCGGCTGTTCGACCGTGTGCGGCTATCACCTGTGACGATGGAAGTAAAACCAGCAGAGATCAGGCGCGCGCTCGCCAAAGTCGCGCCGCGAGACTTGGCGGCTTTAAAACTTGCCGCGAAACGAATCGCGTCGTTTCATCGCCGCCAGCTGCAGAAAAGCTGGCAGTATCGCGATCCGCTCGGCATGCTGCTCGGTCAACGCATCACGCCCCTGGAACGGGTCGGTGTCTATGTGCCCGGCGGTAAGGCTTCCTATCCTTCCACGGTTCTGATGAATGCGATTCCGGCCAAAATTGCCGGCGTCAAAGAAATTATCATGACCTCACCCATCGGCAGCGGCGGGGCAATTATCCTCGCCGCCGCGTACGTGGCCGGGGTTGACCGCATTTTCCGTGTCGGCGGCGCTCAGGCCGTGGCTGCAATGGCATTCGGCACGCGAACGATTCCGAAAGTCGACAAAATCGTTGGTCCGGGAAATATATTCGTCGCCACCGCCAAGCGAATGGTTTTCGGCGAGGTCGATATTGACTCGATCGCCGGGCCGAGCGAGATTTTGCTGCTGGCGGATGATTCGGCGGAACCCGTTCATGTTGCGGCTGACATGCTTTCGCAGGCCGAACATGATGAATTGGCCGCTGCATTGTGCTTGACAACGTCAATGGCGACGGCGCTCAAGGTTCAACGTGCAGTCGACACTCTGCTTCGAAATACGAAACGGCAGGCGATCACGCTCAAGGCGCTGGCTAAGTACGGCGCAATCATCGTCGTCCGCGGCCAAAAAGAAATGATCGAGCTGGCCAACGCCATCGCTCCGGAGCACATCGAACTGATCGTCAAACAGCCGCAAAAACTGGCAAAGCAGATCCACAACGCCGGCGCGATGTTTCTCGGGCCTTACTCGGCGCCGCCGCTGGGGGATTATTTGGCGGGACCCAATCATGTGCTCCCCACCGGCGGGAGCGCGCGGTTTTTTTCGCCGCTCGGCACCTATGATTTTCTCAAGCGTACTTCGATCATCCACGCTGAGAAACGCGCTTTAAAAGCGTTGGCGCCGAAGATTACGCATTTGGCGCGACTCGAGGGGCTCGACGATCATGCACGCTCGGTAGAAGCCCGCTTTCGCTAGGAAGGAGCAACCATGGGACGGACGGCAAAAGTCAGCCGCAAAACAAAAGAAACCGATATTACGGTTAAGTTGGATATCGACGGCAGCGGTCAAGCGCGAATTCAAACCGGGATGCCGTTCTTGAATCACATGCTGGATAGCTTCAGCCGTCATGGTTTTTTCAACATCGATCTCGACGCGAAAGGCGACCTTGAAGTGGACTATCATCACACAGTCGAAGACGTTGGCCTGGCGTTGGGTCAAGCTTTCAAAGACGCCCTCGGCGACAAACACGGCATTCGCCGCTTCGGCGAGGCGAGTTGCCCGCTCGACGAAGCGCTGGCTGAAGTTGTCGTCGATCTCAGCGGCCGGCCCTATCTCTTTTATAACGTCAAGATACGCCCGGGGCGTGTCGGTGACTTCGACACCGACTTACCGCACGAGTTCTTTGGAGGATTCGTCAATCAGCTGGGCATGAACTTGCACATCGACGTCGTGCGCGGCGAAAATCCGCACCACATCATTGAAGCGTGTTTCAAGGCTTTTGCCCGCGCTATGGACATGGCGACGCAACTCGATCCACGGCTTCAAGGGGTGCTATCCACGAAAGGTAGCTTATAGTTCTCGAACATTGAACCTCAAACCTTGAATCTTCGAGCTCCGGCCGGTTTCGAATGGTTCAAGGGTTCAACGTTCAAAATTCAAGAAATGTAAAGCTAGAAAAAGATTTTCATGATTGCGATTATCGATTACGGCATGGGCAATTTGCGGAGCGTGCAGAAAGGGCTGGAACACGTCGGTTTCAACGCCGTGGTGACCCGCGACGTGAGCGAGATCCATGCGGCTCGCGGTGTCGTCCTGCCGGGAGTCGGCGCTTTTAGCGCCTGTATGGAAAACCTCCGCAAGTTCGGC
>DASYUV010000226.1:0-17357 GCA_036000865.1 Binatia bacterium
GGCAGCTTTTTGAAATACCAAAAAGCAGCCAGTCCCCGAGGAAGAAAGCGCTGTAGGATGGGTGGAGCGCAGCGATGCCCATCGCTTTTGAACGTTTGCAGATCAGCCGCCGGACACCGCCAGGTCATGCGGGCGTTTGCCGAGTCTCTTTCCGCCGTTGGGCGTGATGACGATCGTGTCGCCCCAGGTGCAGAGCGATTCGCCGTCGGCGGAAATCGCCGAAGGCTTGCAGATAAAGGCCATGTTTTCTTGCAACGTGACGGCGAGCTGGCGCGGGCTCTTGGCATGAGCGGTGATGATCGGGCCGTCGTCGCCGGCGCCGCGGCCATGCATATTCAAGTCCCCGCGGGCGCCGGCAGCGGGACCGGATTTCGGCGCGGCGGCCGCACCGGCCTTCAAGGTAAGATCGGCCAATTCTCTGACCGTCACACCGGGCTTCAAATTTTCCATGACGCGATTGAAAATCTCGCGCTGCATCTTGATCAGCTCCTGATGCACCGGACTCGCCTTGCCGACGAAGACCGGCTGCACGCCCTGAGAACGATAGCCGATCCAGGATGCTTCCACTTCGTTGATGATCAGATCGCCCAATTCCAGCATCCGCATGCTCGGTCTTGTCAGCGTGCGCTTGGCATTCTTGCCGGACACCCAGTTGCAGTGGACCGGCATTTCGGAACCATTGCGCATGAGCGCATATTGCGTCGCGGCCCAAACATCCCAGTCTTTGACACCCGGTCGCGCCGCTTCGATCTCGGCTTGGTAGGCAAGCTCGATGATGTCCATCGATTTCGTCAAAACGTCGATCTCTTCTTGACTCTTGATGTAACGAACTTCGGTCAAGATCGGGGTGGCATCGACCAATTCCGCGTTGGGAAATGCGTCGCGAATCCTCTGCCAGGTACCGTGTAGGATGGTTCCTTCCGGCGTGCGCGTGCCCTCGACTTCACCGAGGCCGGCGATGCCGATGTGCCCGTGCTCGAGGTTCAGTTCTTTCAAACGTTCGACGATAATCTTGCCGTATTCGCGTCGCGCTTCGCGGACATCTTTGGTCCAATCCTGTGTAGTGGTCCAGCGAGGATTCGCCGAAGTCGCAATCGCTGTGACGTCGCCGTTAAGTGGAAACACCGCGGCGATATCGGCGTCGCCACCACCGCCGCAGTGCGTGAGATAGCGGGTGTTGGCCTGGAAATCCATCGAGTGGCCGGTGTTTTGCGGCGTGACGATGACGTCGATGTTTTGCTCGGCCATTTTCGCGCGCACGGCCTTCCAGCGACGGTCGCGCTCAGCGAGAGAGAATCGGGGATAAGGGTAAAGTTCAGCCATGAGTTACTCCGTTCAAGTCGTTCAAAATGTTTAAAGCGTACAAGTCGTCGCAACGGGCAGCACTACGAATTGCCTGACACGGCAGAACCGCAACCAAAGAGGAGAAGAAGGTCACCACGAAGGACACGAAGAGCACGAATTATATTTGAAAGGTACCTTAAACCTTCGTGTCCTTCGTGAACTTTGTGGTGAAGCATCGTTTTCGCTTGGTTGCGGCGCAGCGGCGTTGGCTCAGTGCGGTCTTCTTCGCTCACGCATGCGTGCCAGCGATGCTTGGAACAGCCGCTCGGCTTCTTCAGCCAATTCCTGGGGCGGCCATTCCTCTTTATGGACGCAGTGGCTTTTGTCGTACGGACCGACGAGAAATTTCTCGCGTTGCTGTTGCGGCACGTCGGAGCAATGAATCTCCAGATGATTACCATCCGGGTCGTTAAAATAAATCTCGGCGCCTTTCGTTCCTGCGCGCGTCATCGGACCGACGAACGGGACATGCCATCTCTTGAACTGCTCGGTCCATCTGGCCAGGTCTTCAGCGGATGTATCGAGTGCCAAATGCGGATGGGACTGATCCCAATGCGGTTGGCCGAAGCTTTGCTCGAAAAGATCGACTTCGAAGCCAGGCGCAAGGCGGACGCCGACTTGGAGCGAACGGGCAAGGCCTTTAGCAGCGCGATCCGGCGCCGATTCGTGATGAGCTTCACCGCCGAGAACAACGATGTAGAAGCGCGCGGCGCGATAGCGGTCTTTCACCGGCATGGTCAAATGGTTCAAGCCGCGAATGTGCAGCGGCGCGTCCGGATTAAAATTTTCATCGGTCATGATAAACCTCCATGCTGATGTTTTGCTCGATCGAACGAGTATTCCCTCGCCCTTTTGGGAGAGGGCAAGGGTGAGGGTAATGCAAACGATCAGCGGCCTACCCTCACCTCAGTCCTCTCCCAGCGGGAGAGGAGGTAAGAACGAGCCAATACAAGATCTAAACAGCCACAAAAGCCAATTCCCGTTTTCCTAGCCTTCTCGCGCCGTTTGCCTCAATCGCCACGGTATCGCCGGCGCGGATCGAGTCACGCATGAAGCCTTGTTTGGCGGCGGGCTTGAGGATGAAGACATGGCCTTCTTTGAGCTTGGCGTCTTTCTCCGGGAAATCAGGGCGCGCCCCCCAGAGCATCGGCGTGTCCTCGCCGAGGCCGCGACCGTGCATCAGCGCGCCGTCCGGCTCATAGCCGGCGGCTTGCACTTCATCTTGATAAAACTTGACGACCTCGCCAAAAGTCACGCCCGGCTTTAGGAACTTGAGCATTTTGTCGAAGATGACTTTGGTCGTGTCAAAAATTTTCTCCAGATCTTTGGGCTTTGGACCGAGAGAGATTGGTTGCAGCGCTTGAGCGATGTATCCGGCGTATTTGCCTTCCACTTCCGTGTTGACTAGGTCACCAAGCTCTAGTTGTCGCGTGGTAAAGACGCGCTGCGCCCAAGGGACCTCGGGACCGCCGGTGCCGAAGAGCAGCATGGTGATCGGTTCGCCGCCCTGGCGGACGATCTCACGCAACATCTCAGCTATTAGTTCATTCTCCCGCACGCCGACTTTTGCATGAGCAATGAGCACGTCGATGGCTTTACCGATGATCTCTGCGGCCTTTTCGATGAAGGCGATCTCCTCAGCGCTTTTCACCGAGCGAACCTGTTGCATCAAGTCGGTAGCGTTTTCGAACTTCACGGCCGGCAGCGCCTGGCGAATCTTTTCAAAGGCGCCCCACGGTACGACGCCTTCGGGGGCGCGCACCAGGCCCGAGAGGCCGATGACGCCGACCCGCTCGGCGCGGATTTCCCTGAGACGATCAATCACCGGTTCACCGTAAGAGCGGCGCGACGGGCGGATGTCCTTGACCCAGTCCTGAGCCAAGCCCCACCATTCGATTTCGTTCGCGCCGCGCACCACCGCCGTGACGTCATCTTCGATGGGCAGCACGCAACAGACTTCCGTTTGCGTGCCGCCGAGCTGGGTAATGTAGCGCGTATCGGCGTTGAACTGGTCCCAGTGGCCTTCGTTCGGCAGGCTGATGAGCGCATGCAGCCCGGCCGTTTTCATTGCACTACGCAGTAGTCCCCAGCGCCGCTCGCGTTCCTGAAGTGAAAAGGTCGGGATGATTGGTTTTTCCAGGGCCACGGTGTCTCCGTAATTACTTAGAAAAATAAAAATTGCCTTGAGGTCTTGACACGACCCTCACCCTTCCCTATCCCGCTTGGAGACCGTGTCTTAATGTCATTCTGAGCCGAAAGGCGAAGAATCTCGTCTTCGTAACTGACTGAAAATGCGAGATGCTTCGCTCCGCTCAGCATGACACCTGAGGGATTTTTTCGACACAGTCTCTTGCAGGAGAGGGTGATGAGAGTCTAAGTGCGTCGCGCAAAAACGCAAAGGAAGCATAACTGAATCGCTCCTCACTGATTCGGTTTGACGCCGCGGTCGAAGCGTGAAAGCCCTCGGCCAAGTCTCTCGCGATTCTCGGCAGTCCGTTTCCATTTCTCCTCGTCGGAAATCAGCGACCAGTTTTCCTTGCCCAGCGCGGTAAGTTGGAGCTTGTTGGTGTCGGGATCGGAAAAATAGATGCTCCGCTCACCCGGAGCGCGCAGCCCATCCTCGGAGCGAAAATCACCCTGATTGGCGCCGCCGAGCGCGGGAATAAGTTCGAGCATGCGGTCGTAGTCATCCTGGCTCACGTTAAAGGCGACGTGAACCGCCCGGCCATGCCGTTTCGTGCGATCGGAAAGCGCGTCGACTTGCTTCACTGCCAGAAGTTGATGATTGGAAAATTCGAAGAAGTGCTCGTTCTGTTCTTCACTGACGAATTTTAGGCCGAGCGCTTCGGCATAGAACTTCTTTGCTTGCTCCAGGTTCTTGGTCTCGAACACAACGTGACTTAGGCAAATGTCGCCGAGCGAGTGGCGGTTCATGCAGATTTCAAAATGATTGTTATCGAAATCCGTAAAGCGGAAGGAGCGGATGAAAGGCGATGTGTTCACATGTTCACGGACCGCCTCGCAAACGACGCCGGAATCCTTGATTCGTTCCACGGTCGCATTGAAGGCTGTCTCGGAGCCGACGGCTACCGCGTAGCGCGGCGCGCCGCTAGGCGAAGGCTCGGTCTGGATGCCCGGCAGATTCAGCCCGATGATATTCTCTCCGGCTTTTACGTAAGTATGACGCGGCGAGCCGTCGGCGTTTTTTCGCTGCGTGAGAAACGTCAGGCCTACGGTGTCGATATAGAATTTCTCCGAGCGCGGTAAATCGCGCACCGGAAAGGCGACGTGATCGAGTGTTTCGGCGCCGAACATTTGTTTTCCTCCGATCGCTAGGATGATTTTCGCTTCAAAACGATTTCGTCGAGAATTTGAATGCCCTCTTTAAGGAGTTTGTGGCTTTGCTCCAAGGTGTTGAGCTGGATGCGCGGCGTGCCCAACAAATTCTGCAACTCTTTCATGCGCGGATATATGGGCTCGACTTTCGGATGAGCGACGACGCGGCCTTCCTTGGCGATCAGCCGCTGGCCTTCTTCGGAGATCAGGAAATCATAGAACAGCGCGGCGGCATGCGGATGCGGAGCGTTGCGCGCCATCGTCAGCGGGTAGATCAAAGCGGGGATCAAATCTTCCGCAATCCAATCGACGGGCGCGTTTTGGGCGCGCAAACTTTCATTATTATAGGCGTAGGTCGTCACGGCCAGCGGCGCCTCGCCGGCCATCATCATTTGGGTCGTGGTGTCGCGGCCGACACGGATCAATAGTTGCTGCTGGCTGAGCCTGGTAAAATAATTGATGGTCCTTTCTTTACCCCACGCGCCGAGCAGGGCCATTACTTCTTCCAAAGAAGATTCGTCGAAAAGAATTTCGCCTTTCCAGCGTGGCTGAAGCAAGTCGTCCCAACTCTTGGGCGCATCTCTGCGGTTTACCTTCCGCGGGTTGAAAGCAAAAACGCGAAAGGCGTAGTTCATGTTTGTGTAATAAACAGATTTCGCATGGGCCGGGTAAATCGCTCGAACGGGAGTTTCATACTTACCGACGAGATTCTTTTCGAAAAGCGGCGGCAAGAGGTCAGTTGACGGCTTCACGACGTCCACTAAATTACGGCCGGCATTGGCCTCGGAAATAACCCGCTGGGTTACTTGCCTTGTCTTGGCGCGCCAGACCTGCGCATTTATAAAGGGGTAGTTCTTCTTAAAGGTTTGAATATAACGGGTGGCGTTTTCCAGACCAGAATTGGTGTACCAAAGCATCTCGCCTTCGCTCTTGGCGCCTTCGACGAGTTTTTTCTCGCGTTCCGCCGCCGGCAACTTTTCCAGGGACTTCCAAATCTCTTCCGCCGATCTCGTAGCGGCGCCGAAAATCGGGTTCGGTAAAAGACCGAATAGGAGAAATAATGCCGGAAAGATTTTGATCAGATTATTCATCGCGGGAGATTCCCTGTGCTGTAAAGCCGGTCTCGATCACGTCCTAACTTTATTTCACTGGGAAATTCGAAGTCAAACGGCTGCGTAAAGTCAATTATTCCAAGTTCCGCCGGTCGCAGAACGTTCTAGACCGGCGAGGCGATCATGCCGAGGTGATTTTCGAGCGTAACTTGCTTGATGGTTCATGACCCGCGCAGGGCTCGACAGCGTTCGGCCGGCAATTCTAATGAAATATTCTGACCTTGTTGCACGCTGGACGAAGGATGCAGTTTCGTACGCAGGCGTTGGCTTCCCACCAGCACTTGGCACTCCAACGAATCACCCATAAAGATTACCGCGTTCACCTTACCTTGGAATAAGTTGTGCTGCGGTCTAGAGTCGGTGACAACGCGAATATCTTCCGGTCGGACGACAACGATCACGGGATCGCCAGATTTCATGCCCTCATCCAACACGCAACTTAGATCGCCACAGGCGGTTTCGACTTCGCGAATCGATGGTGTTTCACATGGGCTCGGTTTCACTCGACCGTCGATAAAATTCGTCAGACCGATGAAGTTGGCAACGAAGCGATCCTGCGGCGACTGATAAATCTCCATCGGCGATCCCTGTTGCGCGATGCGGCCCTCTTCCATCACGGCGACAACATCCGACATCGTCAGGGCTTCCAGCTGATCGTGGGTGACGTAGAGCGTCGTGATGCCCAGTCGCTTCACCAGTTCGCGCAGCTCGAATCGGGTTTCTTCGCGTAGCTTCGCATCCAAGTTGCTGAGCGGCTCATCGAGCAGCAGAACGCGTGGTTCTTTGACGATGGCCCGCGCCAGGGCCAGCCGCTGTTGCTGGCCGCCGCTCAAAAACGGCGCGGGCCGATCAGCGAGGCCGTCAAGGTGCACCAGGCTGAGAGCTCGGTCGACCTTTTCACGAATTTCTTGCTGTGAAAATCGGCGCTTCATTTCACGCAAGGGAAAGGCGACATTTTCAAAGACATTTAAATGTGGCCAGATCGCGTAGGACTGAAAGACCATGCCGATATCGCGGCTGTAAGGCGGCACGACCTTGCGGGTCGTCGACGAAAACACGAGATCGTCGCCAACGAAGATCTCGCCCTCTTCCGGCGTCTCCAATCCCGCCACGGAACGGAGCGTGGAGGTTTTACCACAGCCGCTCGGGCCGAGAAGTGTAAAGAACTGTCCCTGCTTGATGTCGAGATCAATGCCGCGCACGGCATGCACACGGCCGCGCTCGGTTTGATAAACCATGTGGAGGTTCTGAATGCGAATCATACGACTGGCGACTGTACGAGCTGGCGCCGAAAACCGATATAACGAACGGCCAAGGTGAGAAGCAACAGCGAGAGCATGAGCAGCGTTCCGATCGCCGCGACGGCGGGGACGTAGCCTTCGTCCCACATGTTCCAAATCAAAATCGACAGGACTTGGTTTTGCGGTCCTTCGTAGAGAATCAGCGGCAGCCCGGCAATCCGCACGGCGTGGAGCACGACCCAGATCCATACGCCGACGAAGGTCGGCATCATTAGAGGCAGAAAGACGCGCCAAAGGGTGCGCCAAGGCCGCGCGCCGCTGACGTAAGCGGCTTCTTCCAACTCTTTGTGGACCTGCAAGAGCGCCGCGTTCATGGAACGAGTGCCGTAGGAGAGAAAACCGGCAGTGAAGCCGATCGCCATTGCCCAAACCGTGCCGTAGATCGGCAGAAAATCGACCTTGAGAAACACCCAAAAGAAAGCAATGCCCATCACAATCCCGGGAATCGCGTGGGGCACAAACGCCAGCTGATCGAGCAGTTTGCGGCCCCAAAACTTGCTGCGCACGACCACCAGCGAGACGAAAAACGATAAGATCACGGTCGCTGTGGCGGTGACCAGAACCATCAGCAGCGTGTTTCGAAGCGCCGAGCCGACCTCGCCGTATTGGGCCAAGAAGCGATAGTTCTTGAGCGTGAGCGTTTGCAGCGCGGCGACTGAAGGCCCTTGCAAGAAGGAGAGGAAGGACACGTAGGCAAAAACCAAGAACGGCAGAAGGACGGCCAAAAATAAATACAGCAAGACAAGAGCGAATGCCGGATAACGCCATCGCCCAAGATCGAACTGTCGCGGTCGATAGCCTTTGCCTGTGATGATCGTGAATCGTTCCACGCGGCTGATCATGCGGGTGTAGAAATAGGTGGTGACCAAGGCAATCACGAGGTACACCATGGCCAGCGCATTCGCCAGGCCGTAGGCCGGCAAGAAAGTCGCGCTGCGCACGACGGCATAGATTTTCGTGCTGAAAACGTAAATCCCCGCGGGCATTCCCAAGATTCCCGGAATCTCGAATACCTCGAGCGCGGTCATTGCCTGGTAAATCATTACCGCCACCAGCCCGGGAGCAAGCAGGCGAAGAGTGATCTTACGCGCCGTCGAAAGCGGCCGCGCTCCCGATACCGCAGCGGCCTCTTCCAACGACGGGTCCATATTTCGCATGAGCGGCACCAGCATCAAAAACGCGGTGGGCACGAGACGGAGCCCCTCGATGAACACCATGCCGCCCAGAGAGTAAATATTGATCGGCGCCCGATCCAACGCAAAAATACTCTGCAGTGATTTGTTGATGAAGCCGATCCGCGGGCTGAGGAGCAGCACCCATGCCATAGCTTGCAGCATGCCGGGCATCGCAAGAGTCATCGGGACACCGGCATAGATCCAGATCTTACCCTGCATGTTGGTCCGCTCGACTAACCACGCCAGGACGAACGCGATCGTGATGCCGATTGCGACGCTACCGGTCACGTAAATCAACGTATTGGTGAAGAGCTCGAAAGTACCGGGATCAGAGTAAACCTTTACGTAGTTCTGCAGGCCCATCGTGTCGAGAGAAAAATCGGTGGGCAGCTTGGCCGTGCTAAAGCTTCCAAGTACGAGAAAAAACAGCGGCATGCTGACAAGCAACGAGACGAATAGAAAGACTGCGTATTGCCCAAGTTGGAGACGGGACAGTGTCATAAGACCGCGAAGAGTGAAAGAATGGAGTGCTGGAGTACTGGAGTGTTGGAGTAATGGACTCGGAGAAAAGTCTCGACTCATTCTTCCTACTATAATAGTTAGAGTCCGCGGCGTTTACCGCCGCCACGCATCCAAAGCTCGTCCCAGAAGGCGAGCAGCTTAGGCTGAATCTCAACTTCAATGGCGGGATCGCGAAACGCGCCCTTCTTGGGTAATATTTCGTCGGCGAAGGGGACGAACTCCTTGCGCCGGAGATCTTTGTGAACCGGCGGCGCGTAGTCGGCGACGTACTGAGCGATCTGTCCCTCTTTGCTGAGGAACCAATTGACGAAGATGCGCGCGGCATTAATGTTTGGCGCGCCTTTCAGGATGCCCATCTCGGAGACGGCGATCGGCACCGGCTCGGGGCAGTGGTACGAAACGGGCGCGCCGTCGAGATTCTTCTTGAAGGTGCGATACTCGGCGGACGGAATCGTCGCGTGAAATTCGCCCGCAGCCAAAAGCTCCAACATTGCGTTCATGCCTTCTCGACGCAGTTGAGGCTTGACGTCATTGAAAAGCTTAGTGAGGAATTCTTTCGCCCATTTCTCGCCGTTGGCCTTCCATAAGCTCAATGCCCAGAGCTGGGGACGATTACCGATGGCCAAGTTGCCGTTGCGTAATTTCGGATTCGTGAGCACATCGTCCCAGCGTTTGGGCATGTCGTCTTTTTTTAAATTTCTCGTGTTGTAGGCCATACACCAGTAGCGCATGTGCATGCCGACCCAGAGTCCTTCGGGATCGACGGTTTCCGGAGGATTGTTCTTGAGATTGGGAATCATGCGCATGTCGTCCAGCGCGCCGATCTCCTTGAACATGAAGTAACTACCGCCCAGTCCGGTGAGAATGTCGGTGACGATCTTCTTATTTTTGTACGCTACCAACGTACGTATGGCGCGGTCCTCGTGGCTGGCACGGGAATATTCGATATTGATGTACGGGTAGCGTTCCTTGAAAGGGCGCGAGAGCACTTCGACCTGCCCAGGGTCAAACGTGGAATAAATTCGGAGCTTGCCTTCTTTGCGCGCGCCGTCGAGCCAGGCCTTGGGCACCTCGAGCTCCTTGTCGATATTCGCTAGAGTGGCGGCTTCGAGCTTTAATTTCTTGAGCATTTCTTCGCTGGATTTGGGAAGAGGAGCGGAAGCCGAAAGGGAAATGCCCGGCAAGATGGCAAGAGCGATGCCCAATACTGATCGGGACAGAAACGCCTTGGCGATCATAGCTATTCCTCCTTCCTGCTCGGGTTCTTCGGCTGTGAAAGATATTTCTTCAATAGCGGCGAGTCGTAGTTTGCGGGCCCGATACCGCTCAGGTGACCGTAGTATTTGCCCTGGGATTTTCCCTCGGCGTTGTATTTTGTTCCCATGTAGAGCAGAGGATTAGCGTCGGCGCGGTAAAGCTCTCCCTCCATGACGCCTTTGCGCATGTGCGTGGCTAGAACCTCACCGACGAAAAGGTCCATGTCGTCGTTGAAAGGTATCTGTTTCACCGCGCGATATTCGACGTTACCGATCGCTTCACCGATCAGCGGCACGGAAATCTTTGACGGCCGCACCGCCGTGAGTCCGGCCGCTTGCCATTTATCGACGTCGCGCCCCGAGACATAGCCACCGAAGACGACAATGTCCATCATTGCGTCGGTGGGCGCGCTCATGACGAACTCGCCGCGCTCAAGGAGGAAGTCATAGGTTAACGTTCTTTTCTGAATTGCCACGATCATGCGCGACGGCTCAGCGCCGGTCGGCGTAAACCACATTGCGGTAAGAAAGTTGAGCCGGTCGTTCTTGCCACGGGTAACGACGAGAGATGGAACACGAATGGAAAACGGCTTGTTGCCATGGTTGACCGACTCGAACATGTCGGGTTCTTGCCAATTCATGGTCGTATCCATAAACCACGGACTCCCTATCACGGATTGGTGCCGAGCGCTATCGCGCGTACCTGAGGAAGCCGGAGTAAGAGTCCGTCATTCCCGAATGCTTCTATCGGGAATCCAGGCGAGACCGGAACTGGACCCCCGATTAAAACATTCGGGGGTGACGCCTTTGGGATAAATTCTCATCGCTATCTTCTGATACCGCGTCAGCTTGCTGCGGGGTAGTTCAATTCGAAAGGTTGGGCCACAGGAGCGGCTGAGTTTCTTGGACGAAGTCGGTATCGAGTTGACGGTGCTCTATCCAACCGCCGGCATGGCGTCGTCGAATATAGTCAATCTCGATGACAACAAGGAATTATCCGAAGCCGATAAGGAAGCGATTCTATACGAACGCCGTAGAATTTTACGCCTTAAAGTAGAATAGAACTTCCAGGTGGTCATGATTGGCTGCCAGCTCATGGGAGTTGCGGCTCATGAGCTGGCAGCCACTATAACTGATGACGGATCGAGTTAATCGTCATCGAAATCGACAATGCCAGCCGCGAACCAGTTCCCGCTGCCCGCGGTGCGGATGAGGAGCATGGGGCTGGCGCAGTCGGGCGGCGGCAGAGGCGTTAGCACGTCGTTGATCTTGAAGTCACCGTTGGCCGCGAGTGTGACGCCGGCAAGATTTGTGCTGTGTTGAGTAAAGGGCGCGGCGTCCTCGCATATTAGGGTGGCAAAAACGTTCTGTCCCGTCGCTCTTCCGGCGTTATTGCCGCCACCCAAAATCAATCCCTTTCCTTCGACCTTGATCTGCCCGTTCGTGTTCACCTCGGCTTCGAGATCTCTAATCACCCAGATCTGACCGGCCGGTTGGACTCCGCGGACAATATTCCGGTTCACGACCTCGGCGGTGGTAGCCGTGCCCACGCCGCTCGAGACTGGGATAACGCCGATTCCGCCTTCGAATTTCGCCAGGGTATCGTCATCGGCAAATACCGCCGACGCAAAAAAACCCACGATGAGAAATACGAAAGTTGGGACGAAATAGTTCTTTTTCATGATGGCACCTCCCTTGGTTATTTTTACTTCTTTAAAACCGGCTTCAACTGTCAGTTGCTGATGGACCTCCAGTCATCAGGCAGTGATTCTAGTTGAGATGCCACTAGTGCTGTCAAACCCCAATCGAGGGAATTCTGGTGTACCCGATTGAGGGCTGTACGGCGTATCTAGAATCGAGTGCTCTTGGTTACGTGGCGGTAGGAAATTGCGCGAGCGCAAGCGATTCAGAGTAAAAATGACTAGGGCCGCTGCGGCTCCGAGCTTTGCTTTAAGAGCCGCAGGTAATGCGTCACACGAAGAACGCGGCTACAGACGATTCATTCAGCGGGGAGAAACACGACGGGCTAAAGGTTACCCGCAAGGTCGTTGCGAGTGGGTTTGCGGCTCCGGTCTACTTCACAACGAAGACCAAAAAATACTGATACGGTAAGAATGTATGCTCCTTGGCTAGCCGGAAACCGTTGCTGTTCATCTGCTTGATCAAATCTTCGCGGGCAATTTTCATTTGCATGGGCGGGCCGACGGGGAGATCTTTCTTATGAAAATCGATCATGACCACTTCGCCATTGGGCTTAAGCATCTTTTTCATCAGCGAAAGATATTTCGTCTGGTTATCAATGTGGTGCCATGAGTCGCTGAAGAAGAAGCGGTTCACCGAATGATCGGGCAGCAACGGATCGTCCGGATCGGCGAGGACGGCGACGACGTTCGTTGCTTTCAGCTCACGGATACGGCGGTTGATGTGCAGGATCATATCGGGGCTGACATCGACGGCGTAGATTTTTCCTTTGGCGCTGACCTGGTGCGCAAGACGGAACGTGAAGTAGCCGGAGCCGGCGCCGATGTCGGCGATCACTTCACCGGGTTTAAGATTTAAAGCGGTCAGAACCTCATGGGGTTTCTGATAGGCATCCCGCTTGGGATCTTCGAGAGACCCGATATAGGACTTCGGATCGTTGTGCAGGCCGTGCATCTGGTGTTCATCGCGTTTGACGGCGTCTTGAGCCGACAGAGTAGTAGGGAATAAAATCAGGGCGACTAGAAGGGTGCGAATCATTGGACGATTTCTCCTAAAGGCTATTTCAGTCAGGTCATTAAAAGCTATCACATTATTTGCCAGTTCCAATTGCTTTGGCAAAGCTGTTCGGCGCTCGCAAATAAGTTGCCTGCCTTTACGTTTCCCTGTATTGATAGGCGCTATGGCGCAGACAGAACTCAAACGACAAATTGGTTTATTCGACGCCGTGATGTTGATCTCCGGCGACATGATCGGCATCGGCATCTTCGTTACGACCGGGGTCATCGCGGAGACGCTACCCACGCCCGGTGGCGTGCTGCTGGTGTGGGCGCTCGGCGGTCTTTTGGCTTTGACGGGAGCGCTGAGCTGCGCCGAGTTATCGGCGAGTCTGCCTTACGCGGGGGGCGACTATATTTATATTCGCGAGGCCTACGGCAAACTGGTGGGATTTCTTTCCGGCTGGTCGTCGTTTCTTGTTACGTTCTCCGGCGCCATCGCGTTTCTTGCGGTCGGTTTTAGCGGGTTCATGTCATTTTTCTTTCCTGTGCTTGGTTCCAAAGACGCGCTTTTTTCAGCCGACATTTTTAACCTGTCCATCCACGTGACCGTGGGCACGCTATTTTCCATAGTGGTGGTGCTGCTGATTTCCGGCTTGCATTGCCTGGGCGTGCGGCAGGGGACGTTGACGCAAAATATATTGACCACGTTGAAGATCGGTTCGCTGTTGGGGATTATCATTTTGGGCGCGCTCTTCGGCCAAGGGAACACGGCGCACTTTAGCCCCTTGTTCGATTGGCAGAAGATCGGCGACTCGAGCGTTTTCGCCGCGGCGTTTATCCCCGCGATCTTTGCCTATTCGGGATGGAACGCGGTCATCTACATCGCCGGCGAGGTCAAAGATCCGGAAAGAAATTTGCCGCTGGCGTTGCTCTGGGGAGTTTCCATCGTCATCGCGCTCTATCTAGCGGTCAATCTGGTTTACATTTACGGTGTCCCAGTGACGGAGATGAAAGGCGCGCTCCGAGTATCGGAAGTCGCGACTACAGCGCTGTTCGGTCATCAGACCTCGGCATGGATCACCGCGATGATTACGGTGTCGATCCTCGGCGCGCTCAATGTCGTGACGATGATCGGGCCGCGCATTTACTACGCGATGGCGCAGGACGGACTCTTTTTTAAGCGTCTCACGCGCGTCCATCCGACTTTCGGCACGCCGACCAGCGCGATCCTACTGCAGGCGGTGTGGGCTTGTATCTTGATCGTAACCGGAACTTTCGGGACACTGTTCACCTATGTCAGCGTCATCATCACTCTGTTCTCGGCGCTAACCATCGGATCGGTCATCGTGTTGCGCTTGAAAAGGCCGGAACTCAAACGGCCGTACAAACTTTGGGGCTATCCGATCGTGCCCATTCTTTTTATCGCGGCGCATATTTGGATCGTCTGGGGTTCGGTCGTAGAGAAACCGTTGGAGTCTTTGATGGGGGTCTTCATCGTCGGCCTCGGCCTTCCGGCTTACCTTATCTGGCAGAAAAAGTTATAAAATCAGTGAAGGTGAACTGCCGGTAGCGCAACGACTGAATCTTGAGATTAGCGATCGCCCGGCGTTTTTCCAATTCGCAACGACTGGAACCACTAATAATCCATGGTCCGCATCACCAAAGTGTATACGCGCACCGGCGACAAGGGCGAAACCGCTCTGGTCGGCGGCAAGAGAGTGCCCAAAGATTCGCCGCGAATCGACGCCTACGGGACGATTGATGAATTGAATTCCATTGTCGGTCTGGCGCGGGTCTTCAACGAGGAGAGTCTCGATGCGGGTGAGGCGCATCAGTTTTTGGACGGAGTACTGTGCCAAATTCAAGATGAGCTTTTCGATCTTGGCAGTGAGCTGGCGACGCCGCCGGAGTTTTTCAAAGAGGGCATGTATCGCGTGAGCGAAAGCGAGATCGATCGAATCGAGAATTTAATCGACCGATGTCAGAAGAATCTCGAACCGCTTAAATCTTTCATTCTGCCCGGAGGCGGGCGCATCGGTGCATACTTGCACCAATGCCGCACGGTGTGCCGCCGCGCAGAGCGCGAGATTCTACGGCTGTCGCGGTCGGAAGAAATTAATCGCAACGCGCTCAAATACGTGAACCGATTGAGCGATCTTTTTTTCGTTCTCTCCCGTTGGATCGCCAAGCAGACCGGCGAGGCCGAGTATCTGTGGCAGCGGGGACTACAGGAAAAGGGAAAGAGCAAATAATTTTCGATTTTAGATTTTGGATTTTGGATTGTGGGACAAAACACGCGAGCCCTCATCCGTCCGAACGAATTTCTGGGTTGTTTCGATAATCAAAAATCCAAAATCTAAAATCCAAAATTGGTCGGGGGTGTTTTCATGAAATTACTGGAGGGGAAGCGGGCGGCGGTCTTCGGTGTAGCGAACGATCGCAGTATCGCTTGGGCAATCTCGGAGGCGTTTCACGCCGAAGGCGCGGAGCTGGCGTTCACTTATGCTGGCGAGATGCTGGAAAAGCGCGTGCGGCCGTTGGCTGAGGGCATTGGCTCGAAAATCATTCTTCCTTGCGACGTCACCAAAGACGAAGAAGTCGAAAACGTTTTTGCGGCGTTGAAGCGAGAGTGGGAGGGACTAGATATCTTGATTCACGCGATCGCCTTCGCCAACAAAGAGGATCTATCCAATGCCTACGTGCAAACGAGCCGCGCAGGCTTTCATCTCGCTATGGACGTGAGCGCCTATTCATTCGTCGCGCTGGCGCGCCACGCGGCGCCGCTCATGGAAGGGCGAAACGGTTCGATATTGACGTTGACGTACATGGGCTCGGAAAAAGTCATTCCCAACTACAACGTCATGGGCGTTGCCAAGGCGGCGTTGGAAGCGAGCGTGCGCTACATGGCGCACGATCTCGGCCCGAAGGGCATTCGTGTAAACGCGATCTCCGCGGGGCCAATTAGAACATTGGCCGCATCGGGTATTTCCGAATTTAAGACTATGCTGCATCACGTTGCCGAGCGCGCGCCGCTCAAACGCAACATAGACGCCGAGGAAGTGGGGAAAACCGCGCTTTTTCTCTGCAGCGACTGGGGGAGCGCAGTTACCGGCGAAGTCGTTCACGTGGATGCGGGATATAACATCATGGGAATGTAAAAAAACGGTACGAATGGAGTGTTGGAGTAATGGAGTGATGCGTCTTTTTACAATACTCCAACACTCCAATTCATTGCCGTCCTTGACAGATTGGAGGTTCATATGGCCGTTAAAGAAGTCACACCACAACAGGCTTACGATATTTTAACCAAAGACCCTTCGGTTGTTTACATCGACGTGCGTACTGAGCGCGAGTTTGCCAGTGGCCATCCGCAAGGCGCGGTGAACATCCCGGTGGCTTTTCCCGATCCGGCGCGCGGCATGATGATGAATGAAAATTTTGTCCGCGTCGTCGAGGCCAATTTCCCGCGTGAGAAGAACATCATCGTGGGCTGTCAAGCCGGGCCACGCTCCAACGCCGCCGCAGGATTGTTACAGCAGGCGGGTTATCAGGACGTTTCCAACATGCTCGGAGGATTCGGCGGCATGCGCGATCCTATGGGCACCGTAATCGCGCCAGGCTGGGCGAGCTCGGGATTGCCGGTGAGCCAAGATAACGGCGAGGGAGTGAGTTATCAATCGCTGGCCGCAAAAGCTAAGTCTTAGCAACATCCGTCATTCCCGCATGCTTTTAGCGGGAATCCAGGCGAAACTCCGACTGGACTTCCGATTAAAACATTCGGGAGTGACAATTCTATTAATGCCAACGTAGAACTTTCGACAGCCCGCAGTTTTGCCGCGCGGTAATTCGTGTTTTCAATGAGTCCTTCCCTCTACTTCAAACAGATCGAGATCGGGCCGATGCAGAACTACGTCTATCTGATCGGTTCGACGGAGACGCGCAAAGTGGCGGTAGTCGACGCTGCATGGGAGATCGATACGATTCTCAAGATCGCGGCTCAGGACGATGTTGAAATCACCCATGCTTTCGTTACGCATACGCATCCGGATCATGTCGGCGGGCGCTTTTCGGGTATCGAGATCGCCGGCGTGAACGAACTTCTTAGCAAGTGCAAATTAAAAGTTGTAGTGCACAAATTAGAAGCGGATATGCTCAAAGGATTGTCGCCGTCAGACATCGTTAAGACCGAGAGCGGTGACAAGATCGACGTTGGGGGTCTGGAAGTTCAGTTGCTGCATACGCCCGGACACACGCCGGGCTCGCAGTGTTTTTTGGTCGATAACCGAATCGTCTCGGGCGATACGCTATTCATCGATGCTTGCGGGCGCGTCGATTTTCCCGGAGGCAATGCGGAGCAGATGTATTACAGCTTGACGCAGAAGTTGATGGCGCTGCCTGATGAAACGGTCCTCTTCCCCGGTCACAACTACGCAGCGCAGTCGCACGCGACGCTGGGCGAGCAGAAGAAGACCAATCCCTACCTGCGCTTCGCATCCTTGAAGCAATTTCTCGCGGCAATGGGATATCGCTGAGCGCCGCCGATTAGCCGAATGTGGGATCGGATTTTGCCGTACGTTGATTCGAACGCACGGCCCCAGGATACACAATCCTG
>DASYUV010000227.1:0-10486 GCA_036000865.1 Binatia bacterium
TATCTCTCGAAGATGTACTCCGATGAATGGATGAGGCAAAACCAGTTCCTTGGCAGAAGCGCGCGGGTGGGCGACATTCTCGAATCGAAACGGCGAAAGCTCCCCGAGCTTCTGTCGGTTGAGATGACGTCGACCGTGCGCGATGCGATCGCGACCATGAACCGCTTCGGCGTCTCGCAACTCCCCGTATTCGATAAGGGAAACCTCGTCGGGTCACTGTGCGAGAGTGCGCTCTTCCAAAGGTCCATGGAGACTCCCGAGGTGATGGAACTTACCGTTGGAGCTCTGCTTGACCCGCCGTTTCCCACAGTCGGACCGGACGAAGACGTTTATGAGGTCGTGAAGCTCCTCAAGTCTTCCCCGGCTGTTCTTATCCGAGACGTGGAGAAGTACCAGGGAATTGTGACGCGATTCGATGTCGTGGGTCACTTAGGTGGACAGCCCTGATGGCACGAAGGAAGCGCGGCGGGCATTTCATGCAATTTGCCACGCGTGCCATCCATGTCGGACAAGAGCCCGAGTCCGCGACAGGGGCGATTACTGTTCCGATCTTTCAGACGAGCACTTTCGCGCAGAGCGCGCCTGGCATCCATAAGGGGTACGACTACTCGAGGACCGACAATCCGACGCGCACAGCGCTCCAGACAGCGCTCGCGAGCTTGGAGGCGGCCAAATACTGCCTCGCTTTTTCCTCCGGCATGGGCGCGGCGACCACTGCGATGCTGCTGTTCAAGAAGGGGGATCACGTCGTCTCCTCGCGCGATGTCTATGGCGGCACCTACCGGCTTTTCAGGTCGGTGTTGCAAGACTTCGGGCTCACATTTTCCTTTGTTGAAACCTCCAGCGTTAGAGAGATCGAGCGCGCCATGACTCGGCGGACCCGGCTTGTCTGGATCGAGTCGCCGACAAACCCTCTGCTCCGGATTACCGACATCAGTGCGGCGTCGAAAGTTGCGCATCATCACCGGGCTCTCTGTCTTGTCGACAACACTTTCGCTTCCCCCTTCTTCCAGCGGCCCCTTGAGCTCGGCGCCGATCTCGTCCTTCATTCCACAACAAAATACCTGGCGGGACACGCGGACGTCGTCGGCGGAGCCATCTGCCTTAATGAACCGTCACTCTATGAGCGGCTTAAGTTCATGCAAAATGCGGCAGGCGCGACGCCTTCTCCGTTCGATTGCTTTCTCACGCTGCGAGGGATCAAGACACTTGCGCTGCGCATGCGGGAGCACGAAAAGAACGCGATCGAGATCGCGCAGTTCTTGCAGGACCATCCACGCGTACGCGGGGTGTACTATCCCGGGCTGCCCAACCATCCGGGGCATGATATCGCCGCATCCCAAATGGACGGCTTCAGCGGGATCGTCTCGTTTGAGGTGAAGGGAGGGCTGCCGGAGGCGCGCCGTGTTCTGGCGCGTCTACGCCTCTTCAAGATCGCGGAGAGTCTCGGGGGTGTCGAGTCGCTCGTCGAGTTGCCTGCCATCATGACGCACGCCTCGATCCCCAAAGAAGAGCGCAAGAGGGCGGGCCTCTATGATGGACTGATCCGCTTGTCAGTGGGAATTGAGCACGTACAGGACCTTCTTGAGGATCTGAAGCAAGCACTGCGCCTGTAGCACGAACCTCGTGGTCGATAACTTACGAATTTCAGATCGATCTGGACAGAGATTTCTACCTTCGCCGGATCCTCTGCACGCTTGCCCGCAGAGTTTGTAGCGTGGGAAGCGACCGCCCATGAGCTTACCAAGCTCTTAGTTGTGGCGGGATCATAGACGCCGTAATCTGACAGACGGGTCGCAGACGCGCAGACGGGTTAAGTCTGGAGTTGAATAAATCTTTACCATCTCGAAGGACGATAGGATCAACAGTGGAGACCAAAACCGGCGCCAATTATTCAACTTCAAATTTGCCCCCTCAATCACCTCTCAAACATTTCCTTTTTCCCTTCGACCCCTTTCCTCCCCTTTTCTCACTCTAGGTTTCACCTTGAGCAAGTCTTGACGTGCTCTCCTAGGGAACGTAACTTCATCTAGGAGGCTTGGCACTATCGGCTGTTAATGCCGAGGCGGTTCAATCAGTTTTGCGCAAAACATTTCACGGCCCCTTCATCTCAAACGATATTCTCTGGGTTAGACTCGCAACACGCTCTTTCTATCTCGTAAAGCCTGCCTAGTACGTACTCATCTCGCAGTTCGAAGGGGATCCGAGGAAGGGCTATATGTCTCGACCGAAAATCTTCCGATATTCCCTAAACCAAAAGCTGCGCCACACAACCAACTGGATAATGCGATGGGTGACGCCTTGCTCAAAGGAAGAGCACTTCGATGTGCGCCAAGAACGGCTTGAGAGAATTCTAATCGTCCGGGCGACTTTTCGAATGGGGGACTCGATTCTTGCGATACCGGCGGTATGGTTATTCCGTAAACGTTTTCCTCACGCCAGGATTGATTTTGTCGGAGCGCCCATATCCGCCGAGCTTTTTCACAATTTGCCGATCGACAATCATTTTACCATTACACGACGTTGTCCCGGCTCCGGGTGGGACTACCCGCTACTTCTTCGACGATTGAGATCGGTCGGGTATGATCTTGCGGTGGACGTGAGCTGTTCACAGTCAGCTATGGGTTCCTTTCTCGTGGGATTTTCAGGCGCGCGCTTCCGAGCCGGTCTCAAAGGGAGATGGGATCGATGGTTCAATGTTAGAATCGCCAGACCGTCGGAGAGAAACAAGTACAGGATTCTGCCGGCCTTTCTTAAGAACCTTGGCATGGAACCCTACGACAGCCTGCCCGCATTGGCTCTTTCTAGTACAGAGAAAGAAGACGGCAGAAAAAAGATACAGGCTTTGCCTGGCCAGGGTTCCGGGAGGTCTACCGTTGGGGTTTTTGTCGGCGGACGAAAGGCGTGGGGCAAAAGGTGGCCGACCAGAAAATTCTGCGAACTCATTACAGCCCTGTATCGGCAGGGTCTGAATGTGATTACTTTCATCGGGCCGGAAGAAAAGGATTCCTTGGGATACTTCCACGATGCTTTAGAGTCGACCATTCCGATCGTCTTCGAACCGGCTCCCAGAGATTTCGCAGCGATGATTTCAAATTGTGATCTCTTTGTAACCTGCGATAGCGGTCCTATGCATATGGCCTGCGGCTTGGGCATACGCACTGTAGCCATATTTGAAAATCCTAATTTCCACCATTGGGGTCCTCCATCCACCCTCGCACGGATCGTTTACGGACCCGGCGGGTGCTCTGCAGAGGAAGTTTTCAGAATTTGTCTCGAAGAACTGTCCTTTGACTCCGCCCCTGTCCCGGATGCCAGTGGAGAGGACTTTGATTCCTCATCCTTGATGTCTATCCCTGCAGTAAGCAAAGCCCTTCGTCGGCTCGAGAAGTCGGTCGCGTTGCGAAGGCCGTTGTTCCTTACCCGCTATGCGCCAGGCTTTTTCATTCTTTCGCTGCTGATCTATACCTGGTTTTTTCCTCCTTCGGATATCTTTGCCGAGGGAACGTGGGCGGAAGAGTTAACCGACGCAGTAGGGTTCGGAACTCTGATTGCCGGGGGGCTGGTTCGCATGTGGGCTGTGAGCCATGGTGGCAAAAGCGCTCGATTATACCGGCCACATGAGCTAAAGTTTATCACGACCGGCCCTTACGCCTACATACGGCATCCCGTGTCCGTGGCCGCTGTGCTGATCGGTATCGGGATGATTTTTCTCTCGGATGCGTTCCCTCTCATTGTGCTTCTTCTAGGGTTCCTTGCTTTGCATCACAGTGTCGTCGTTGCCGCGGAAGAGGAGTTCCTGAAAGAAAAGTATGGCGAAGGGTTTGTTAACTATTGTGACTCTGTTCCAAAATATATTCCGTTGGCTTTGCCTAAGCGCGACTTTTCCTTCGGGAACCGACTCTCCGGCGCTGAATTCACCAGTATTTGGGGATTCATATTAACTGGGTTTCTCTTTGATTGGCTAGAATCGCCGCTGCATCGAAGTTGGCTTACTACCGTTTATCAATGGATACTCCGCTAAGGTCTTCCGGGTCGTGCCTGGATACCTCAACAATCATTCGATCAGTCGCTCCGACCGCATTATCCGTTTAATCATATCGAAGGATCACCCGGACAGTTCCGGGCGTTCCAAATGTTCCAGTCGTTTAAACAGTCCAAGCCTCGAGCTGAGCCGGCTTGACGGATGCGGGGAACCGGTCGTGTTTGGTGAGAAATTCGATCGTGAAGCGATTGAAAAGCCAGGGCTGCTCGAGCTGACGGGCATGGCCGCTTTCGAGCGAAGTATTCAAATCGCAATAACGTCAGCGTAGCAAAGCTAGTGATTGTTTTTTCAATTTCAATCCAATAGCCTGCCGACCACGAATGCGCGGCGTTGTTGAAAAAGCCGTGGTCGTGCTCGTGAGCGTCATGAAGCGCTTTCGTCAAAGTGGAGCCCTACGGTTTATCCTTAGTTCAGCAGTTTTCTTCAGTTCGCTGTTTACCTTTACTCCTTCCGCCCAATCCTCGTGCCGCGACCCGGACGTGGCGCACGGCTTTGGATCTCTTGCTTAGAAGTCGGAGTGCTGTCCAAGCTGTGTAGCGTAATGCGCCAATCGCGGCGCCGAAGTACACGAGATGTCGAATTCGTCCCATCTCTGTCTCTGCTCGTCCCCGATGCCATGCACGGGATTCTGTCGAAACTGTAATCCTCCGATGCATCGGCCATGACGAAAAGATTGCGCGATTTCATCAGACCGGAAGATGCGCGTCTAAGAACCGCATTTTGGGCAACCCTTCGGATGACATGCGCTGCAGTAAATCTTGTCGCAGCGCGCGCAGGGAGCAAAGCACTCTCGGCAGAGAATATGGAGGCGGTCGTCACAGACGTAGTAACCTTTTCCCGGATAGAAGCAGGCTTCGCAGGGAAGCGGATCGAGGGATTTCACTATCGGGTTGTAGGTCAGAGGAAATTGCCTCGCATCCTTTCGCCGCTTTACTGAAAGCCAAAAAATTGGGCTCATCGTTTCTATGCGGACGAAGGAAATCGGCTCAAGTAGGAGATCGATGCTGAATTTACCGATCAGATCTTGGACCTTGCCTTTCAGCTCCCGCTCGATAGCTTCAATCTTACTTTTGCCGCGCTCATTCTCATCGCGGTCGGCCAATTTTTTTGCCAGCGCCTGGCGGTGTTCGTAAATCAGAGTCTGGTAATAATCATGGACACGCCGGATATCCCGGTTCATCCTTCGCTCCATACTGATCAGAAAGTCGGACAACGTCTCCTTGACGATCTTCAGTTGTGCCTGCCAGAAGGCCTTCAGGACTCTTTCGCTGCTTTCCCGTTCTGCTTGCCCGATGGGCTCCGCAGTTTCATTGGGGACGAGATCGAGAATATCTGACGTCGTTTTCTGGACCGAGAGGTTTAGCTCGTTGACCAGACAGCCGACGATGCCTTCTTGCCGGTCGTCCGAGCGAGCCGAGTATTTAGAGTAGCCCAAGAGATAGGAGATAGGTTTCTCTTCCTTGCGGTCGACCTGGAAAACGGCGTTGTAAAAAATCAATTTGTCGCTCAACCGGTCTTCCAGCTTCTCCAGCCGCACGGATGACGGCCCGAGACCGACCGTAGCAAATTTTCCCCGATCGCCCATGAGGCCAGCCATCTTTTTGAGGATCTCCGAATCATAGGAAACCGAAATCCCTTCGTGGCGCTCCCCCAAAAACGAAAGATTCGCGTGCTCCGGGATATCCAAAATCCTGGCGACCTCGGCCGGCAAGAGCACTTCAAGACCTTCGCCGCTCAGCTCCACCACAGCGCCGCTCTCAGCAAGCAGATCCGCGGTAAAATCGCAAAGTGATGTTCTCAAACCTCGTAATCCTCGCCGAAAATTTCCCGGTCCAATTCTTTAGACTCAAGGTAATCGGCCTTGGCCTTTATTAGATCTTGGCCGAAGTGTTCGAAGCGAGAGCGAGCCTCGTCGTGATTGCGGCTCTGCATCCATATCTCCATGATGATATCCTCAAATTCTCGCTCTTCTCCCAAATACCCGAGCAACGGCTCGATCTCGCCAATGACCATCTCAAACATATTGATCTTGTTCTCCAGGATATCGAGGATATGATCTTCCAAGGTCTCGCGCACCGAGAGATTGAAGACAATGACGTCTCGGTTTTGGCCAATCCGGTGCAGCCTGCCGATTCGCTGCTCGATCCGCATCGGATTCCAGGGGAGATCGAAATTGATCAACGTGTTGCAGAACTGCAAGTTTCTGCCCTCGCCGCCCGATTCCGTGGAAAGGAGTATCGGTAGATCTTCGCGGAAACGCCGGATCGCTTCGTCTTTTTCCCTGGCTGACAGGTCGCCGCTAAATTCGGCGAAGGGAAATCCGCAGCGCTCCAGCAGCGTAGCGAGCGAATCCAAGCTCTTTAAATACTGGGTAAAAACGACCTTCTTACCCTGCGGATTTTTACTGAGAAGCTCGATCAGGGCTTTTTCCCTGACGGTCTCGCCAACGTTTTGCGCCAGATTAAGCAGCGGGTCCACGCTTTCCCCACGCTCTGAGCGCAAACGCAAAAGCGTAGCGCCCAAAGCGGCGGGGCTGCTCCCGGCTTCTCTTAGTAGCAACTGCACGAGAGGCGCGGGAAGCGAGTCCGAGCGCGCCCGTGCAAAGTCGGTGATCCCGTCATAAAGCTCCCGTTCGACTGGGCTGGCCTCTAATCTCGCCGTCGTGGCAAAGCGCTTGGGTAATTTCAGGTCAATGGCGCTTCTGGTATTGCGGATCATGACGTCGCGCAGGAGCTCGCGAAGTTGCTCTTTATTTGCCGGCTTTCTCGAGTCGCCCCGTTGCAGGTAGGCTTGCTTGAATAGCCGCTCGGTCTTGAACTGTCCGGGCTTGAGAAGCGTGATCAGATTGAAAAGCTCGATCAGATGATTCTGCATGGGCGTCGCGCTCAAGAGAAAGATAAAGCGTTTTTTGATTTCATTGACGAGCTTCCAATTAAGGGTGTTGCGGTTCTTCAGGTGATGCGCTTCGTCAACCACCACAAGATCGTAAAAGTTGCCCGCCACTCGCTGGAAGTTTTTGCTGCTTTTCGCCGTGTGGATCGAAGCGATGATGAACGAACCCTGCCAGAAACGGTCTGGATCGGTACTGAAAAGCGGGTCGTCGGTGGTGGCAAAGTGGATGTCGAATTTCTGCGCCATCTCCTCTTGCCATTGGGAAACCAGCGGCGCCGGGGTCAGAATGAGAATATTCTTGACCATTCCACGCAGGAGGTATTCCTTCATCAACATGCCCGCTTCGATCGTCTTGCCCAACCCGACTTCGTCGCATAGCAGAACCCGCCCGTGGAAATACTTCAGCACTTTCTTTGCGGTTTCGAGCTGATACCAGTAGCGCTCCACTCCCTTGATCTCATTGACGCACAGAAGATCATCGAAGCCCCGCTGAACATCGAGATGGGCGTATTCGAGACGTAGAGAACAGTCCTTCAACGTCCCCTGGGTTTGCAGCATTGTGTTCATGACCGCAAAGTCCGGGGCCGCGAAACGCAAGGGTACCTTATAGGAAGCTAACTCTGGGATGACCGGCGCCAGCGTCGCGGCGCGACCTTCGTTCTTCTCGATTCGTGGCGGTTTTTTCTCCACAGCCGGGGTAATGGGTTTTACAGCGTTCGAGGTGACGGGCGCCCCTCTTTGCTCAACTTGCTCGACGGGAGATGGTTCGACTTCGCCTTGAGATGAAACCCGCTCTACCCAACGATTGTGTTCTTGAAGGCGAATAAGATTGCGAGCGCGATCGAGGGATTCTCTAATCTCTCGCTGAGCGTCCGCCAGCGTCCGTTGGCGTTTTTGCAATTTTGTGGCGAGCGCGAGATTCTCCCTGGCTTTCGTCAAGTGCCCAGTTGCCGCTTCAATCTCGCTTAGGAGAGCATAATCCCGCCAGTAGGGGAGCAGTTTGATCCGATGCATCACCCAAGGCCGGGCAAGGTTCGGGTCACGCATTTGGCCCAGCGCCAGAGCGACGATTTCGTCCAGGAGCTCTAGATCGTCTGGAAACTGCTTGACGAGGTTCTCGAGACAGCGATAGGCTTTATCGAATTCGTTTCGCTTGCGGAATTTCTGATAGGTTCTGTAAGTCTCGTCGGGCCCTTTTTCAAACGGGTTCACGAGAAATATTCTTATCTTGAGGTGCGCCGGTTTGTCAATTTTTTTAGCACTGCTACGACAAAAATTTATGCGCCGCTCATTACGAAACATAAGACCGGACGTCCTGCTCCGCGCAGCGGTAATTTCGCTAGCGCAACTGGTCTTATTGCCACTTGCCCATTCCGCTTGCCGTGATCCGGACGTGGCGCACGGCTTTAGCGCGCTTGCCTATGCGGCGAGTGTCGATGCGACAATTCAATACTTCGGTCACAACTTCTTTCTCATAACAACCAGCAAGGGAACCCGCATCGTCACCGACCCGTTGGGACCGGGATGGTATCCGAACCCGAACGTTATCGGCGACGTCGTCACGGTCGGGAAAGAGCAGTTCAATCACAATGCCGTTCAGATTGTTCGAGGCAATCCGCTGATTCTGCGCGGGCTCAAGAACTATGGCGCTGGTTGGAATACGATCAGCACGAATGTCAAAGATACGCTCATCTACAACGTGCCGATTCATCAAAACTCAGAATTCATCGAGGGGATTCATGGCTCTGCCTTTGTTTTCGATCTCGGCACTTTGTGCATCGCCCACCTGGGCGACCTGAGCCAAAAGTTGAATGAGCAACAGCTTAAGGCATTCGGCAAGGTGGATGTCGCGCTCACGCCCATTGGCGGCGGCCGCACCATGGGGCCGGACCTTGCCCGTGAAGTCCTAGCTCAGCTCAAGCCCAAGATTGCCATTCCGATGCATCACCGCGACAGTCCCTACCTGATCCGTCAGTTCACCGCCGGCCTCAAAACGCAGATTCTCAAGAGCGACACGCTGGCCGTCAGCAAGGACGCACTGCCTCTTCCGACAGAAATCAGAGTGCTGCAGCCTCGCGGCGCGATGAGTTACGAGTGAGTTTGTTATGATCTAGTCCAAACTGGCGGCGAATACTGATAAAGAGGATTTAGCCGCAAAGAACGCAAAGTTCGCAAAAAAGATTATCGACTCTTCGAGTGCTTCGCATCTTGCCTGATGAGTATGATAAGCGCCGACCGTCCAAGAGCGTTGATCCAAACTCTATTACCCGAGTTTAAATTACCTTCGAGCCTTCCGCTTCACCGACTTCCCCAACGCGACTAGAAACATCACGCTCTTGCCGGCGGCGTGTGGAGAGAAAAACTCCGTCACATCGTCATCGAAGAATGTGAGCCCGGAGGCGCCGAGGCCTTGAGTGTAGGCGGCAAGATAAAGTTTGCCGCCCATGATGGCGGCTTCGAGCTGGGCGGCACGGTAACCCCGATTGCCGAAACGCTTCAGAGCGCTTTTGAGATCGGCCAGAAAATATACATTGACGCTGCAATCCGCGGGAATTTCTTGTCCCAAGCCGAGATAGCCCGCTTCGCGGCGAAAGTCGCCCGCTTTTAATAACTCGAGCGCGCGCTCCTGGCGGTGAAAAACATAAGCGCCTAAGGGGAGACCTTCGACCGCGTGGACGATCAGATAGAGAGCATTGAGCGATGCTTGTGGCTCGGTGAGAAAATCCGCCGGGATGCCGCTCGTGGCGCGCTCGAGCATGGTGGAGAGTTGCGCGAAGGTAACCGATTCACGGGAGAACTCCCGCGTCGATCCGCGCCGGACGATAACGTCCTCGATCATGTCTTGCGGCAGCGCGGCGTCTTCGAACGGCTGGAGAGCGAATCGTCGATCCTCGCTTCCGCCACTATCCTTTATCTTTTTGCTTTCCGCCTTTTCTGCGCCCTCGCGCCAAGCAACTACTTCCGCTTCGCTTTCCAGTGAAGAAGCCTCATGCATCGCTCTCATCGCCGGGTAATCGACCTCCGTCTTCGACAGCGGCGCAGTTTCAAATACCACCGGGTCCATCGGCGGAGACAGGCCAGTCCGCCGTGATGCCTCACCCAGCGCGATCAAAGAAAGCGGTGCCTCGCGCTGGGTATCCAAGCTCAAAAGTTGGTTCACTGTCGCATCGACGAAGCCAACGACTACCTTTGCCGGGATCTTGCGAGCAACCGCCGCGGCCAGGAGATTGGCGAGAATCGTGCCGTTATCCCAATAGCAGTGCCGGTAGGCGCGGGCCTGGTACTTCCACGCATTGCGCCAAAACGTGGAGGCGCAGACGATCACGCACGGCGCATTCACGATCGCGGGTTCTTCGCCGCTGGCGCTCACTAGGAACGAACGATAATCTCCCGCCCGCAGCCTTCGCAAAGAGAAATCCTGCGGGCTGAACTGATAAACTCCCGCCTCAAGATCCTCGAGCTCGCCGCACACAAGATAAAGATCGATGTGATAGAGCGCGCCCGTGCAGGCCGCTGCGCGGAAGAGCATCTCCCCGCCTGGAAAACTCC
>DASYUV010000228.1:0-6209 GCA_036000865.1 Binatia bacterium
TAGTCGGCTAACTCCAGCCGCTTTGGCATCTTTACGCGCTTTGTCGAGCAGCCAACTGTCCATTTCGATCCCCACGGCTCTAACGCCGTATTTTTTCGCGGCGCGAATGACGATCCTGCCATCGCCGCTGCCGAGATCGTATAGCACGTCGCCCTTTTTGACTTCCGCCAGTTCGAGCATTTTGTCGACGACTTCAATGGGTGTTGGGACAAAGGGGATTTCCTCCGGGAACTCTGCGCTTATCGAGTCTGATCTAAAGAACATAGTCCAGCCGGCGATCAGAAATACGATCAGTTTTTTCATTGCGGACATTGATAGCACGACGTTTCACCGAGAGAAATGGCGAGTGTCGACCGGTTGCGCGCCATGGGAATCGGCCCTTGTTTCAGAGTCGTTTGTGAAATCTGCCAAAGATGCTTATATGAAGGGATGGACATCAAGAGCACCGATCCAAGCATTAAGCGCCCACCCTTATCGTTGCCCTTTTATTACGGTTGGTTTGTCGTTTCGCTTTGTTTTTTAACGACCTTGATCAGCGCAGGCGTGCGCTCGTCGCCGTCCGTGCTGATTCACCCGTTGGAGTCCGAGTTCGGCTGGAGCCGTGCGCTCATTGCGTCGGCGATCAGCATGAATCTCTTGCTCTTTGGCGTAGCCGCGCCGATCAGCGGATTTTTGCTTGACCGCTACGGCCCGCGCAAGGTCATGCTGGGCAGTCTGTTACTGCTAATTACCGGTGTCAGCGGCACCGTAGCCATGACGCAGTTCTGGCAGTTTTTTCTGGTCTGGGGAATCATTGTCGGGATCGGCGCGGGTGGAGTTGGCTCCGTGCTCACCGCCACGGTCGGCAATCGCTGGTTTGTCGCACGGCGTGGCCTCGCCTTGGGCATCCTCGGCAGCGCAAGCTCGACCGGCCAGCTTATATTTCTGCCATTCTTCATGGCTATGATCGCCTACTCCGGTTGGCGCGTCGGATCGATGACCCTCATCGTTTTAGCCGTGCTTTTGTTGCCGCTGCTTTTCCTATTCATGCGCGACGATCCATCAGACGTCGGATTGCAGCCGTACGGCGCAGGGCAGGCGGGCGCGCCGGGCCCCGGCAGTGCCGCGTCGTTGCGCGGCATGTCCGCAAAAAACGCGACGATCACGCCGCGAGAAGTTTTAGGTCACCCGACGTTTTGGCTTTTGTGTGGCAGCTTTTTCGTTTGCGGCGGCACGGCCAACGGGTTGATCGGCGTACATCTAATCCCACATGAGATCGAGATCGGTATTCCCCAAATCACCGCGGCCTCCCTGGTGGGGATCATGGGCGCGCTCAATATCGTGGGCACGACCTTCTCGGGCTGGATGATCGACCGAGTGCAGCCGCACAAGTGGCTCGCGTTGGTTTATGCTTTGCGCGGCGTGTCGTTGCTACTTCTGCCGTTTGCGCGAGACTTCTCTGGTTTAGTGGTGTTTGCCGTGATCTACGGTCTTGATTGGTTCGCCACCGTGCCGCCGTCGATGGCGATCACGGCGGATACTTTCGGCAGGCAGAACGTGGGCAAGGTCTACGGCTGGATTTTCATGTCGCACCAGATCGGCGCGGCGATCATGTCGTCGGCTGCGGGCGCGGTTCGCGATTACGTCGGCGACTACAATTTCGCATTTCTATCCGGCGGGGTGATTGCAATGATCGCCGCGGGTCTGGCATTACAGATCAAGCCTCAGCCCAAAGAGGTGGCGCCGCCTCCAGCGAGCGCGCAGCCGGCTGGAGCGTAGCGAGCCATTCGGCTCGCAGTTTCGGGTTTCGACTCTTGTGTCTCAGGTTGGCGAAGACAGGCGCGGCTTTGACAGAGTTTTTGTTCTGAACATGCCGTCAGGGCCGTTCCAAGAATAAGTACAATCACGGCGGGTTTGATTCACCGCCGCTTGCTGCGTGAAGAGCTGTACCCGGACCTTTTAGAGTCCGTCATTCCCGAATGCTTCTATCGGGAATCCAGGCGAAATCCTGACTGGACCCCCGATTAATACATTCGGGGGTGACGACGTTGGGGAAAAATTCAATGGTCTGTTGAGACCCCACAGCTTGAGGCGGGATAGTCCATTCATTCTTACTCTAATCCGATTCCGTGAAATTGGATACGCGCCACTGGTTGCCTTCCTTGCGCGCAGTGATCAACCATTTCCGGCTAAACGAAGTGCCGTCGTCTGACTGGATCGTCCCTTCATAAAGAAATGAAGCCCGCTGTTCGCTTTCTTTTTTCTCGAGCAGCGCGTAATGGACTCGTGGCTTTTGCGTTGATGCGTCGATTCTCTGACCCGCAGTCAAGCGAATCTCTTCATTGACTTTGCTCAGGGCTACACTGACGGCGAGCGTTTTCGCTTTTTGCAAATCGATTGCGACGTAGTGATGATCGACAAATTCTTCGGCCACCCCCTGCGCGGTGGTAAGATCTCGCCCGCAAGCGCTCGCCAGCAGAGCGAGAAGCAAGAAAGATTCTCCGAGTATGAAACGGCAATGCTTCATTATGAGTTAGCCAAATGTCTCGTAAGCCAGTCAAGGGATTCGCCAAGGGCTCGTTGCATGGCCGTCGGATCGGACAGCCGGTGATCGGCGCCTTTCACGATCGAAAGACGTGTCGAGTTTGGCAGGCCATTGTGCAATTCGAGAGCTTCTTCGACCGGCACAACCTCGTCGCTGTCGCCGTGCAAAATCAAGACTGGACATGTGACCCTTTGTGAGGACTCAGGAACATTGAGACGTTCCAAGTCGTCGAGCAGAGAAACATTGAGACGGCGGCCATTGTAGAGTGTGAAACCTTGCTCGCGCCACGCCTGCCGCTGCGCCGCCGTTAGCATGCGCTTGGGAAAATTTTCCGGATGCAGCGGCGCGGCGAGGGTGACCAATGCGGCGACAGAGGGTTCTCGAGCGGCGAATAGTAACGCGACGGTGCCGCCCATGCTGGATCCGAAAATGGCTATTTTCCCTGGTCGGCGGCTTTGTATCAAAGCATAGGCGGCGCATAAGTCATCGACCTCGCCGCTGTAAGTGATGTCTTCAAATTTTCCGCCCGACTCCCCGACATAGGAGAAATCAAAACGCAACGCGAGAATGCCGCGGTCTGCGAACGCCCGGCCGAGAAAGAGAAGCTTTTCACTGTTCTTATCCGACTCCATGCCGTGACAGAGAATCACAGCGCCACCCGGTTTTGCTCCGGACGGATGGTGCAGCACGCCGCTAAGCGTATTGCCGCTGGCGTTTTCGAATGTGATTTTTTCCTCACCCATGAGACTGAGCGTTCAGCGACAAATCAAGTCAACGGTCAATATAACAGAAAAAACCCAGAAAACCTGTGGCACCATGCCCCTGGGCTTTTCCAGTCTTTGGTTGCGGGACTATAATCTTCGCGGACAAAAGCATGTCGCTATTCTGGAAGAAAATCGCTCCTCGCGCATGCCGTTATGTTGTCGCCGGTGTGGCAAAGCCAGAACCGGATTAACAAAAGTTTTGGCGCGGGCCGGTCACGCTGATATAATCTGCTCCTCAGGGGGGTCACGCGTATGACTCGATTCTTAATTCTCCTAGCCGCTTGGCTCTCTGCCTGTTCCACCGCCCTGGCCGCTCCGACACTCACAGATCCGAACTTGTCCGTCACCGAGATTACCTCGGGATTAAGCGCTCCGACGACGATGGCGTTTATCGGAACGGATGATATTCTAGTATTACAAAAAGATAACGGGCAGGTTCGCCGGGTGATCTCCGGCGCGCTGCAGCCGAGCCCGGTTCTTGATGTCGCAGTCGGTAACGCATCCGAGCGAGGAATGCTCGGCATCGCCGTTCATCCCAATTTTCCAAGCAGTCCTTTCATTTATCTCTATTACACCGAAAGCAGCACAAGCAGTGATACTTCCGGGTCAGCTGCCGGAAATCGAGTCTACCGCTACACTTGGAACGGTGCGACGCTGACAAGTCCGCTTCTCATCGTGGATTTACCAGTCACTCCGGGACCGAATCATGACGGTGGCGTCATCAGGTTTGGCCCAGATGGAAAGCTCTACGTTGTCATCGGCGACCTGAACCGCGATGGTCAACTGCAAAACTTCCCAGGCGGTCCCACACCTGATGACACTTCGGTGATTCTTCGATTAAACGACGACGGTTCGATTCCGAGCGACAATCCGTTTTTTTCCCAGGGCGGCAACGTGGCAAAATATTATGCCTATGGCATACGCAATTCCTTCGGCATGGCTTTCGATCCGGTGACCAACAAGCTTTGGATGACTGAGAACGGCCCCAACCTTTTCGACGAAATCAATTTGGTCGAACCAGGATTCAACAGCGGCTGGGAAAAACTCATGGGTCCCGATGCGCGTAATGCCAACGACGCGACCAGTTTATTCTCACTGAGCAATTCACACTACGCAGACCCGAAATTTTCATGGCTCGATCCGGTCGGGCCGACCGGGATTGTCTTTCTCGATTCGACGAGTTTGGGCGCTTCGTATGAGAACGACGTCTTTGTCGGTGACATCAACAACGGCAATCTTTATCATTTCAAACCCAACGGCTCGCGAAATGGTTTTGTGTTCAGCGGCGCCGGTCTCGCGGATCTCGTGGCGGACAACAGTGCGGAGCTGAACGAAACCATCATCGGGACGGGCTTCGCCGGCATTACCGACCTAAAAATAGGTCCGGACGGACGGCTTTACGTCGTGTCGTTCGGAGATGGAAAGATCTATGCCATCTCGAACGCGACATCCCCACCGCTTTCGTTTGGCGTCGCAACGCTGCCTACGGCCGAGATGGGTGTCGCTTACAACGTAGATCTAAACATCGCGGGCGGGAATCCGCCGTTTAGCGTAAGTTTAGTCACCGGATTATTGCCTCCAGGTTTAAATCTAATCGGCGAAACGATTGCGGGCACCCTCACGGCGGTCAAAGGATCCCGGTTCACCCTACGCGTAACCGACAACCTCGGCGCTTCGAGCACACAGCGCTTCAATATCTCCGCCGTGGGAGCGGTGAGTATTGGTAATTCGTCGTTGCCCACTGGCCGTGTGGGCCGAAGCTACGGCGCTCGCCTAGCCGCAAGGTCCGGGAAGAAGCCCTACACCTGGTCGCTGGTCGCCGGGTCACTTCCATCCGGGTTGTTACTTGACGCCACAACCGGCCGAATCACCGGAACCCCCGTCGCGGTCGGGGACACCAATCTTACCTTCCAAGTCACCGACGCCCTGGGCGGCGTCGTGCAGAAGGCGCTGACGCTGTCGATAAAATAAAGTCCAAAGACCGCGATCTAATGGTCGCGCGCGAACGAGCCTCACGCTACGGAAAGAAATTAATCGTCACCATTGCATTTTGACGTTTTGAGAATTGTCAAAACATGCAAGTCCCCCTGAGTGTTTAATTGTTTTGACCGGGCTTTTCTATTCGGTTAACGTTTTGAACCTAGCGCCTGTCCTGAGCGAAGTCAAAGGAAAGCGGTTGAACGTTTTGAACGGCTTGAACGGGCCGTATTCGTTAGCGGCTGAACCCTTCGACATACTCAAGGCTATTGGAACGACTGGAACGGGCTGCAGTTCGACACCTTGAACCTTGACCCTCGAACGTGCAAGTTCCCTCCGAGTCTTTAATGGTTTTGAACAGGCTTTATTCGGTTAACGTCTTGAACGGAGCGAAGCGGTTGAACGTTTTGAACGTCTGGAACGGATCGACCCCCATGAGAACGGAGGGAAGCGATTTGAACGACTGGAATTGGCTGTAGCCGTGACGGGCGTGTTCGTGTTACGTGCTCGTGTCAGGAGGAGGGTTGAGGAGCTGAAACGCGTCGAAGCTATCAAGTACTCTCGCGCCGACTGCTAACGAAGCTGCTGTTGTTGCAGGCATTCCTTCGATGTCCGCTAGCAACGCTGCACACATGCCCCCACGATTGAGTCTCTTGGTTGCATTGACAATATCGCGGCCTCATAACGGAAGCTCAGCTAGCCTGGTCGTGTGGCCAATAGATCAAACCTACATGCTCGACCCCATTCGTGATTTGGCGGTTCATGATACTATGACGTCATTGCGATAGAAGATGAGAGATGACAAAGCTCCGATTCAAAATTTACCAGGGGGAACTTATGAAAGCGGTCAAGGTCGAAACGGACGGGTCTATAAAACTTCCCAAAGAAATGCTGCGGCTGTTCCCGACTTCGAGCGAGTTGGCGGTGTGGACGGAAGGAGACAT
>DASYUV010000229.1:0-17544 GCA_036000865.1 Binatia bacterium
TTTGCACGACTATCCCTCAGAGTTTTCGCGGCTTGCGCAAATTTTGCGACATACCGATGCTGGATTGGTAATTCGATAAGAACATATCTCACCACGAAGATCACGAAGGCCACGAAGGGTTTGGATATTTATGCTCTTAAACTTCGTGAACTTCGTGTCCTTCGTGGTAAATCCTCTTTTCAGTTCTGGCACAATTTTGGTTGCGGCTTTGCCGCGCTAGGTTCTTTGCGGCTAAATTCTTTTGTCAATTTTGCAGCAACTGTCTGAGCACGTACTCCAGAATGCCGCCGTGGCGGTAATAATCCAGCTCCGCCGGCGTATCGATTCGACAGATCACTTTGAACTCGGTCACCTTGCCATCGTCCGCGGTGGCTTTGACCGTCAATTCCTGGCGCAACTTCAGGCCCGGACCGATGCCGAGAATATCGAATTTCTCAAAACCGGTGAGATTGTGACTCTTGAGATTTTCTCCCGGCTTGAAAACCAGCGGTACGATGCCCATACCGATCAAGTTACTTCGGTGGATGCGTTCAAAGCTCTCGGCGATTGCGGCTTTGATGCCGAGCAAGCGCGGTCCTTTAGCTGCCCAGTCGCGCGACGAACCGGTGCCGTATTCTTTTCCGGCGATCACAATCAGCGGCGTGCCTTCCTTTTGATATTGCATCGCAGCGTCGTAGATCGACATTTGCTTTTTGTCCGGCAGATGGACGGTGACGCCACCTTCCATGCCCGGCGCCAGCAGGTTTTTTAAGCGGATGTTGGCGAAGGTGCCGCGCATCATCACTTCGTGGTTGCCGCGCCGCGCGCCGTATTGGTTGTAATCTTTGGGCAATACGTCGTTGTTAGTGAGATAGCGCGCCGCCGGGCCGTTCTTCTCGATGGCGCCCGCCGGCGAAATATGGTCCGTGGTCACTGAATCGCCGAGTAGCGCGAGCACGCGCGCCCCGGTGATCGGTTTCGGCTCGGCGGGAGTTTTCGTCATGCCGTCGAAGTACGGCGCCTCGCGCACATAAGTCGACTGCGGGTCCCATTTGAAAAGCTCACCTTCGGGCACCGGCATGCTTTTCCATTGTTCATCGCCCTCGGTCGCCATGCTGTACTCTTTCTTGAACATCTCCGAGCGCACCGACTTACGCATGGTTTCATTCACTGCTTCCGGCGTCGGCCAAATGTCTTTCAGGTACACCGGTTTGCCCTGAGAATCGTTGCCCAGCGGATCGTTGTAAAGATCGACGTTTATGCTTCCCGCCAACGCATAAGCCACCACCAACGGTGGCGAAGCCAAATAATTCGCGCGGACGTTGGCATGAATGCGTCCTTCGAAGTTTCGATTACCGGAGAGCACGGCTGCAGCCACGAGATCGCCTTCTTGAATTGCGTTCGACACTGGTTCCGGCAGCGGACCGCTGTTGCCAATACAAGTCGTACAACCGTAACCGACCAGATGAAAGCCGATTTTTTCCAAGTAGGGAAGCAAACCGCTGTCTTTCAAATATTCAGTGACGACACGGGAGCCGGGCGCCAGACTGGTCTTCACCCACGGCTTGCTGGTGAGCCCTTTTTCGACGGCGTTTTTGGCCAAAAGTCCGGCGCCGATCATCACCGACGGATTCGAAGTGTTGGTGCAGCTCGTGATAGCGGATATCACGACGGAACCGTGACCGAGCTGGAATTTATCGCCGTTCATTTGCACGGCGACGTTCTTGTCGGCGCTGCCGCTCTTGATGAGCGACGGCAACGCTTCTTTGAATGATTTCTTGCTTTCAGTCAGCGGTATACGATCCTGCGGCCGCCGCGGTCCGGAAATGCTCGGCACGACGCTTGCCAGATCGAGTTCCAATGTATCGCTGAACATCGGATCGGGCGACGCATCCGTGCGGAACATTCCCTGCTCTTTGGCGTAGGTCTCGACGAGCTTGATCAGATCAGAAGCGCGTCCAGTGAGCTCCAAGTAACGCAGCGTCTCATCATCCACCGGGAAATAGCCGATCGTCGCGCCATACTCCGGCCCCATGTTGCCGATGGTCGCGCGGTCGGCAAGGCTCAAGCTCGACAACCCCGGCCCGTAGAACTCGACGAATTTCTCCACGACTCCCTTTTTTCTAAGCATCTGGACGACCGTGAGAACCAAGTCCGTCGCCGTCGCTCCCGCGGGCAGTTTGCCGTGAAGCTTGAAACCGATAACCTCCGGAATGAGCATGATGATCGGCTGGCCGAGCAGCGCGGCCTCCGCTTCGATGCCGCCGACGCCCCAGCCAACGACACCCAAGCCATTGATCATCGTCGTATGTGAGTCGGTGCCGACGACGCTATCGGGATAGGCAATGTGCGCACCGTCTTTCGTGGCGCGAAAGACCACTGGCGCAAGGTATTCAAGATTGACCTGATGGCAGATCCCGGTATCCGGCGGAATGAGACGAAAATTATCGAAGGCTTTTTGTCCCCAGCGCAGAAACGCGTAACGCTCGACGTTGCGGCGAAATTCGATCTCTGAGTTCTTCTGCAAGGCGTCCGGCGATCCGAAGTAATCGACTTGGACCGAGTGATCGATGACCAAATCGACCGGCGCCAACGGATTGATCTTCTTGGGATCGCCGCCGAGCCGCTTCATGGCTTCCCGCATTACCGCAAGGTCGACAATGGCCGGTACGCCGGTTAAGTCCTGCATCAACACCCGCGCCGGCATGAAGGCGATCTCCTTATCCGGCTTGGCTTTGGGATTCCAGTTGGCCAACGCTTCGATATCGGTTTTGTTAACGTGATGGTTGTCTTCGTGGCGGAGCAGGTTCTCCAAAAGAACCTTCAAAGAAACCGGCAGGCGAGAGACGTTCTTAAAGCCGGCTTGTTCCAACTGATCGAGCCGAAAGATATCGTAGCTGTCGTTGCCGACTTTCAACGTCTTTTGCGCGGCGAAACTATCCACATACTTGTGTGCCATCGAAAACTCCTTATATATAATATTGCCGGTGGGTAGACCTATTGTGTAGCAAGGTGAAGGCATAAAGCAACAGGAAGGATCGGGTCGAATACTTGATAGCTCCCAATTAGCCAAGCAAAACAGTGGACCAGAAAGGAAAGCTACATGACAAGACGACGAACTTTAACAATCGCGGTCTTTGCTTTGTTGATATTGATCTTGGGGAACGCTTCGGGCCAAGCGCAACTGACTAAGTTGAACGTTGGCTATAGCGCCATAAGCGGAGATGCCCTACCCGCCTGGATCGCCAAAGACGCGGGGATTTTTGAAAAGAACGGTCTTGACGTTCAGCTGGTCTTTTTCACGGGCGGAACGACGGCGGTCATGGCGTTGGTCTCCGCGGATACACCAATCGCGCAGTTAGCGGGCGCGGCCGTGGTCAACTCCGTCATGGCGGGCTCCGACGCCGCGCTGGTCGTCGGCGGCGTTACATCGCTCAATTACTATTTAATGGGCCGTCCCGAAATCAAGACCGCAGAGCAGCTCAAAGGCGGCTCCGTGGCGATCAGCCGCTTCGGCTCATCGTCAGATTTCATCGCCCGCTATGCACTGCAAAAAGTTGGCTTGACGCCGGGAAAAGACGTGACAATTGTCCAGATTGGCAGCACGACGGCGCGCGTGGACGCCGCCTTGACCGGACGCGTGCAAGCCACCGTTGTCAACCCGCCGGCGAGCATCATCGCCCAGAAACGCGGGATGACCATCCTGGCGGATCTTCCCAAACTCGGCTTAGTTTACCAGCACACCAGTGTGGCAACGACGAGGAAATATATTCGCGAGCACCCAGAAATCGTCCGGCGCTACGTCAAGTCGCAGGTCGATGCCGTGCATCGCATTTACACCGACAAAGAGGCTGCGTTGCGAGCTTTGGCGAGGTTCGTCGGCCGTACCGTCGATCGCGACGTGCTGGAGAAAACTTGGGAAAATCTGCTCAACGAAGCGGTTCTGCCGAGAAAACAATACCCGTCGCTTGAGGGTATCAAGACGATTCTGGCCACTGAACTGAAGGGAAAGCCGGGCAAGCCGGAGGACTTTGTCGATTCGAGTTTCATCAGGGAGTTGGATCAAAGTGGTTATATCGATGGGCTCTACAAAAAACGCTGATGGGATCCCAGGCGCTCTTGAGAAAAGAATTCTTTCTTCCCGACCTAGTGTCCTGACCCAGAAGTTCGTTAAATTATTCGTTACGTTGTTTGCCGTCATACCGGCGGAAGCCGGTATCCAGAGTCTTTGAAATTCCTGGATTCCGGGTCGCGCTAGCTATCGCCAGCTTGCCCGGAATGACGTTGGAGTTATATCGCGATTTTCTGGGTCACCACTAGCAGATCTCAGGCAGGGTCCTTGAACGATGACGGCGAACGGCAAGAAGCACGGCAACTGAAATGATGTTATCGGGCACGAGATTCCGACCGTACCTTATGTGACCGCTTGTTCCAGCCGGCGCAAAATGCCGTCGGGTTCGCGCACGGCAAGTTCGACGATTTCATCGGCACGGGCTTGCGAATCGCTATTGGCGTAAATGCGCAGCTGAGGCGCGTTGCCCGATGGCCGAATGTGCGCGACGTCGCCATTGTTAAAATAGCTGCGCACGCCGTCGAGCACATTGATGCGCACGATATCGTCGAAGCCCAGCGCGGGTGTGAAGAAACGGCTCAACGTCGCATAACGTTCCAGCCAGTCTTTGCGCGCCGGTTGTGCAAGTCGCGCGGCGGTGACGCCCGCGCGACTGCGATCAAGTACGAGTCCCGCGCCAGCGAACTCCACGTCGATTGTGCCATCGGCTGGAATCAGTCGAGCGAGAATGGCCTGGCTCGCCGCAACCGGGAAGTTGTCGAGTAGACCGGCGCATCCGAAGCGCGCCGGCAGCCGGTCCCATAACGTGGACAAGCCGATCCCTTGCTCTGCCGCGGCGAACAGATTTGCCAAGATTGGCAAGATCGCATCGCGCGTTGGCAGCGCCGCCAGGGTGCCCGCGCTTAGCGCGATATTGCTGCCGGTCAAAAATCCGCCGTTGGCTTCCCAGCCGAGGATTCGTTCGTGGCTTCCCGCGCCGCGCAATTCGTCGAGGGCGGAGATGACGTAGGGCGAGCCGATTTTAGTCTTTTCGAGTAAAACCCCGCGTTCGCCCATACGTCGCTCGACAGCATCGTTGGCGCTAATGGGAACCGCGGCGGCATCCGTGTTCAGATACTCGCCGACGATGATGCCCAGAAGGTCGCCGGGCAGAAAGCGCACGCGGCGGCCGCCAGGCTTAACCTCGCTGGCAGGCAGAACGGCCGTTACTAATGGCCGATCGGAGTCGCCGTCAGTAGAGACGATGGCATGAAGCGGCCGGCCGCTCGTTTCGGCGGCGACGGCGAACTCCTCCAGACGATCCAGCTGTTCACCCGTGATGTTTTCCGTGTCGATCGGAATGAACGTGTCACTGCGTCCCGCGGTGATCACTTCGGCACCGAGTTCGCGCAGGATACGCGGTAGAATGTCGCGGCCCACCGCCGAATGCTGATATACAAGAACGCGCAAACCGGCGAGGCCGCCGCCAGTAAAGCTGCTCAGATAACGACGGACATAGGCTTCTTCGGCGGCGCGATCCAAGGTTGGCAAGGCCGGCGGGTGCTTGAGCATTCCGGACGCGTCGAATGCGGATTCGGTTGCGGTCCGGCTGTACTCTTCCGCGCGCACGCGCTCGATCTCACGGGTGATGCCTGCTTCGTCCGCCTTCAAAATCTCGCCGACGGTTTTATTGATTTTAATCCCGTTGCGATCGAATGGGATGTGGCTGCCGGTCACCATCACGCCGGCGCATCCGCTGGAGATAGAATGAGATATCAATGCCGGCGTCGGAATCTTGCCGGCGTTCTCCACATCGAAGCCCGAGTCGATAATCGCTTGGGCGCCAGCGCGCATGATGCGGTCAGTGCTCGGCCGCAAGTCGCCGGCAACGACCACCCTGCTGCCCGGTCGAATATCGCCGATACTCAACAGATACCGCAGCGTTGCTTTGACGTTGATATAAGCTTCGATGTCGGTGATGTCTTTGACTAAACCACGCAGCCCGCTGGTGCCAAACGCCAATGGCACTGGCGCATAGTTGAGAAACGAAATCGTGGGGTCTATTCGTGCTTCGGCCATCGGAATTGTCTACGATAGTTGTAAGCTCTCGCCAGATGATGCGATCGCCCCCGTTAGCGGTATCAGTCTAATCCTGAACGATTTTGAAACAATTATCGACTCGCCGGCGGAGATCTGCCGTCGCCCTGGCAATCTATGCAAGATAATTAGAGAAGGTTACGAGTCACGTCTGACTGCATAACTGGAGTTTTATCGCATCAATTTATGCCGACTTGACAGAAGTTTCTGTCTAATATTGGACAGGTATTGAATAGAATTAACGCACCCAGCTTCCACTCGTTGGGGAATTTTCCGCGACGCGTTTCGTTACGTAATATCAAAGAATTTTGGCAAACGCTGCAGAAACATCGGACAATTTCTGGCATACTTACTTTTGTTCATGAGCGCCCGAATGGCGGAGGCCCATAAATATGGCATCGCACGATTGGGATTTCTTGATTTGGCATCGAGCTAACGATCTGCTCCAGCAGGCAGAGCGGATCCATAGGAATTTTTTGCAAGTCGCCGCCGGTGCCCACTATCGGGCACCTCACGGCTGGGAACCTCCGGTTAATGTCGTCGAGACTGAGGAAAGCCTCTGGGTGATTTCGGCCCTGCCCGGCGTGGCAACTGACAGGATAGACGTACGGCTAGAGGGACGCGAACTTGTCATCACAGGCGAACGCCCACTGCCAAGATGCTGCGATGACGGGGAAATAAAGATATGGGAGATCCCGCTCGGCCGCTTTGAGCGGCGACTCAGGCTCGTGGGAGGCGAAAAGCCTTTATCGGTAGGAGAAATTTCCTTCCACGATGGGCTACTCATCATCGAGATAAAGAAGCATTCATGAACGCTGAAGCGACGGAAACCCCCAAATCTAAGGCGCGTCTCAATATCCCCGAGGGAGCGTTGGTCATCATATCGATGCGCAACCGGGTGCTCTTCCCCGCCATGATGATGCCGCTTTCGGTTCGTAGCCCGGCCAGGCGCCACGCTGTCGAGGAGGCGGTTCGCCAACAAGTGCCGATTGGATTTGTTGTCCAACGCGATCCGAATATAGAAGTTCCAGAGCCCAAAGACCTTTACGGAGTCGGCACCGCCGCGGATGTTGTAAGAATGTTTGCTCTGCCGGACGGTCAGCGTCAAGTCCTCGTGCAAGGCCGCCGCCGCTTTGAGATCGGCGAATTCCTCGAGACCGATCCGGTTCTCATCGCGCGCGTCACGATGGTGGAAGAAAAGATACCGCAGACCAAGGAATTCGAGGCGAGAATCTTACATCTGCGTCAAGAAGTAGCCAGAGCCTTGTCGTTATTCCCTGAGCCCATGAACGAGCTGAGAGCGATGATCGAAAGGATTGAAGATCCGTTATCCGTCATCGATATGATCGCTTCCACCTTGGACCTTCCGACCGCCGAGAAACAGGAAATCCTCGGCATACTTGACCCGGAGGCGCGCGCCCAAAGGGTTTCAGAAAAGTTGGCGCGGCAGATTGAACTGCTGGAGCTGAGCAAGAAAATCGGCGCTGAAACCAAGGAATCCATGGACAAGTCCCAGCGCCAATATTTCCTGCGCGAACAATTAAAGGCAATCCAAAAAGAGCTGGGCGAGACGGACGGGAAGAGTGTCGAAGTTGAAGAACTAAGAAAAAAACTTTACGACGCCAAAATGCCTCCCGAAGTGGAGAAGGAAGCGCTTAAAGAGCTGGCTCGTTTAGAGCGCATTCCCGAGGCGGCGCCGGAACACTCGCTGTTAAGGACTTATTTCGATTGGTTGGTGGAGTTGCCTTGGAGCATTTTTACCGAGGAAGAGATCGACCTGCCGAAGGCGCGCGAGATTCTTGACGCCGACCATTACGGTCTAGAAAAAGTGAAAAAGCGGATCATTGAATTTCTCGCTGTTCGTAAACTCATGCCACATGGAAAAAGCCCGATCCTGTGCTTGGTCGGACCGCCGGGCGTCGGCAAAACCTCCCTTGGACAAAGCATTGCTCGAGCGATGAATCGTAAATTCGTACGCCAAAGTCTAGGCGGCGTCCACGATGAAGCCGATATTCGGGGGCATCGGCGTACCTATGTCGGCGCGCTTCCGGGTAATATCATTCAAGGAATCCGAAAGGCGGGCAGCCGAAACCCCGTCTTCATGCTCGATGAAGTCGACAAGCTCAGCGCTAGCTTTCATGGCGACCCATCCGCTGCCTTGCTGGAGGTCCTGGATCCCTCGCAAAATTCGACCTTTCAGGACCATTATCTCGCAGTGCCCTTCGATCTAAGCCAGGTACTGTTTATCGCGACGGCGAACGTGCTCGATACCGTTCCGGGACCGCTGCGCGATCGCATGGAAATCTTGGAATTGCCGGGATACATCGAGGAGGATAAATTGGCCATCGCCAAAGGCTACCTCGTTCCTCGGCAGACCGCCGAAAATGGACTGAAACCGGAAAACATTAGTTTCACCGACGAGGCGATTCGGGAAATTATCCGGTCCTACACGCGCGAGGCCGGGGTTCGGCAACTCGAGCGTGAGCTGGGAGCAGTTTGCCGGAGCGTGGCAACGCGCATCGCCGAGGGGTTTAATGAAACGATCACAGTCAAGCCGGAATCTATTCCTACGTACTTGGGCCCGGAAAAGTTCTTCAACGAGATCGCGCTCCGTACCAGTTTGCCTGGCGTGGCTACGGGCTTGGCGTGGACGCCGTTCGGCGGGGACATTTTGTTTGTCGAAGCGACGAAGATGGCGGGAGATGGAAAGTTACTATTGACCGGCCAGCTCGGCGATGTCATGAAAGAAAGCGCGCAGGCCGCTTTGAGTCTTGTCAAATCTCGCGCGGAAACATTGGGAATCGATTCCGATATCTTCAAGAAGAACGATTTGCACATTCATATCCCGGCGGGCGCGATCCCAAAGGATGGTCCGAGCGCTGGAGTCACACTGTTTGTCGCGCTCGTTTCACTGCTGACTGGACGGAGAATTAGCAAAGATGTCGCCATGACCGGCGAGATCAGTCTGCGTGGTTTGGTACTCCCGGTAGGAGGAATCAAAGAGAAGATGCTGGCAGCAAAAAGAGCGGGTATTTCCTCCGTCTTGCTGCCCGAGTTGAACCGAAGAAACATGGAAGAGATTCCCCCCGCAGCCCGCGAGGGTATCCGCTTTGAGTTTTTGAAAACGGCGGACGAGGCCTTGCGGCTTGCCCTAGAACCCGAAGCTCCGAGTGGTTTTTCCCCCGGTGAAAGACTCGCGGCTCGTTCTATTTCCTGACCTACGATCAGTGGGATGGCAGTCGAATCCCGCCCGGGGTGAATCCCCGACGCATTTGCTATCCATAAATCCTCCTCCATCCCTTTAAAGCTGAAACTAAAAGAATCCGCCTCTGTGAAGGAGTTTGATCCCGAAGAGTGCCAGACCAATAATCAGAAAGATTTGTATGAACCCACCAATCATCGTGTAGGACGCGAATACTGCTACTAGGCCCATGATCAAAAGCATTGCAAAGATTGCCGCCAAAAGCATCTTTTAGCTCCTTTCCAGCTCTAGAACGTACAGCCGCGGATTTACTCTCCACCTCAAAGTCTCTCGCCTTTCTTACTGGTAACCTTGCGTTTAGGCTTCCGCATCTCCCTTGACCGAATCGCAGTGAGGGTCAATTCGTTTCAACCTCCTTGGTTGGACTCCATAGGAAGGTTTAATCAGGCTTACCTGAAATATTTCAGGGAACCGAGGGGGTGGAAACCCGCAACTAGATTTAGTCTAACGATATGCTGACTTGAGAGGGACTGCTGTCCAATATTGGACGATGTTTAAAAGAAAGAATCACCCCCCCACAAGCCTGCAGAGCCATCCTAGGCGATCTGAGCGAGGTAATCGGTGAGTTTCTTCTCTTTGATGATGAGAAAGTGATCTCTATTTGTCTCAACTAGCCCCAGGTTATGGAAGCGCTGCATGAACAAGCTGATCCGCGGGCGCGTCGTGCCCACCATCGCAGACAATTCTTCATGGGAAATCCTCAGTTCGATGCGAATGCTGCGCGGGTCCTTCTTGCCCATGGTTCGGGCCAACTGCAACAACGTCTGGCCCAATCGCTGCTCGCTATCCACCGTCACTAGATTGGCGATGACCTGCTGCTGGTCTGCAATGCGCACGGCCAGGTAGCGCACGAAGCCCTCAAACAGCGAGTCGTGGCTTAGACGCCCCAAGAATTGAGAGGAAGGAATCTGCTTCAGCACCGTTTGTTTCATCGCTATCGCTGTTTCAAGGCGCGTGCCTAAACCGGAAAGACACAATTCACCGAAAACGTCTCCCGCACTATGAATGGCCAGTAGGCACTCTTTGCCTTCGGACGAGAGCATGAGCAGTTTGACCTGGCCGCTTTCAATAAAATAGACCATCTCGTCTTGATCGCCACACGTGTAGACGTTGGCGTGTCGCGCGATCTTGACGGCGCGAGAATTCATGGTCTCGCGCACTAACGAATCACGTAGTTGCTGTTTGAACTCGTCGGCTTGAGGAGTCTGTTGAATCGTCATCATGTCTCCTTTCGATGCCCACGATGATTACAACAATGGTCGACTTCCCCAGGCGGGCATGGCGGTCATTTATTGCTGGCGCGAAACCCTCGGCGGTTGACGCACGCCAATGACACTACCTCGCTGCCGGCGCTGTGTCCAGGGGGGGGATGGGGTCCAATTCTTAAGCTTTGTCCTTATGTAGTGCGGCTCCAGCCCGAGCGCATCGCAGACAGACACGAAGGAGAAAAGACCGCGAAAATCATCGCTAAAAAACCACTTCTCAGCCTCCCGCGCGCACCGCATAAATCGCGGCTCCGCTTCAAACTGTTCATGAAAGCAGAGAAACGCATCTTCGAGCACGGCGTACATCAGTGCCGTCTCCGGGCACACGGCAGCGAGTTTGACTCGACAGTCGAAGAACTGTTCAGGAAGCGGGCCGCCATCGGCGGACTGTTCATAGGCGGCGGCTCGACCGGCGGACACGAGCTGGCGTGACTGGCGTCGGTCAGTGATGATCTGCGTGTTATGCATGGTCCTCTCCTAATCGCGAACCTCTCGGTGGCGATGCCGACAGTTCACGCGCGCTGGCGCAGTTCACCTCTAATCATGGGGCTGATTTGCGCTGCCCCGGGCGTTCGAGAATCCTTTTGGCTTTTGCTCGGTCATTGAGCACGCCGTGAGCGATGACAATGAACTGGTCAGATTTGAGCGCCTTCTCGTATTCCATGATGTTGTACTTCGGAATCCCAATGCTGTGCAGCCCGGCACCCAAAGCGCTCAGCCCGCGGACCATCACGGCCCCTTCCAGCGCTCTGACAATCCAACTGACCAGCGGGCCAAAGACTATGACGGGACCGATGCCCGGAATAAAATAGAACGCCGACCCCAACAACAAGCCGGATAATCCGCCGCAAAAGTCGCCGAACTGGCACCAGACCTTCATGCGGTCGCCGGCATTGTCGTAGCTGATGACACCCTCCGCGGGATGATAGTCCTTGCCCACGATCGAGAGTCTCTTCATGTCGAACCCGAACTCTGGAGCTCTTTGATGGTCGCTTGTGCTTCGGCGTGGGGGTCATAGACCCCCGCCACGGTGATGTTCTCGGCCATGGGTTACCTCCGTCCGCTTTGCATTTATCTATGCTGACGCGGCAGGGGTTTCTGTCTAATATTGGACGATTTGACAAAATATTGGGATGCTCGCTGCAGTGCACGGGCGCAACGCAGTGGAATGATGGAATAACGGGAGTGATGTCTTTAAACGCAATACTCATGCTCCCATACTCCAACACTCCATTCAGCTCACGCTGTTCCGAAGAGAGCTCCGACTCCTGCAGTCACTCCCATGGCCAGTGCACCCCACAGTGTGACGCGCATTGCGCCTACCGTAACCGGCGCACCACCCGCGCGCGCAGCCAACCCACCCAAGAGCGCGAGGAATACCAGTGAAGTTCCAGCGACGAGGGGAATCACACTCGCCTCGGGGACTATGGCGGCGGTCAAGAGAGGCATCGCTGCTCCAACGGCGAAGCTGCCGGCCGACGCAAGCGCAGCTTGAATCGGGCGCGCACTGAGAGTCTCGGAGATGCCGAGTTCGTCGCGGGCGTGCGCGCCTATCGTGTCATGGACCATGAGTTGGTCCGCGACCTGTTTCGCGAGCAAAGGATTGAGGCCACGCTCAACATAGATCGCCGTCAGTTCCCTGTGCTCGCCTGGGGCGTCTAATTTTAGTTCCGTGCGCTCGAGCGCAAGGTTCGGCCTGTTCGGTGTCTGCCTGTGAGTGGACAGACACGTACTCACCGGCAGCCATCGACATAGCTCCCGCAACGAGGCCGGCAACTCCCGCGACCAGGACGTTGCTGTGAGTCGCATGCGCCGCTGCGACACCAAGCACCAGACTCGCTGTCGAAACGATGCCATCGTTCGCGCCCAAAACCGTCGCGCGTAGCCAGCCGATGCGTTCTGTGCGGTGTCGTTCCCTGTGGCTTAAAGGCATTATCAAGGTCTCCTTCTGTCAGCCGGTCGACGGTAAAAACCGCCGCCATAAATGTGATGCGAGGAGCCGGGCGAGAAACGCCTAGCGCAGCATTATGGGTACGACCCGGTGAACAGCGCCTACGGCTTCTGATCATGCGGTACGCGTAAAGCGCCGCAATTCATATAAGCGATGACTTGGAGGCCGTCGCTAAGATAACAGAGATTCTAGCTGAAGTCGCCATTCGGGACATCGTTATCCACCCATTCACGCCCTATCTCGACGGCCGAAGTCTCAGCCTGGGAGGCGTATATAAAGCGGTCTTGGGGACGGCCTTTGATAGAGACCACACGCCTCTTTTCTCCCTCGCTCCAACAAACACTTGCTAGAGGGAGCCAAAAGCAACCCCCAACATCGCGCTGAGTGTCGACAAAGATCAGATGTTCTTTGTAAGTTATTCGAGCCTCAGAGTTACGGCATCTTCCGGTGAAATCCCGCGTTGCCTGCAGTAAAAAAGCTGATCCTCGCCGATCCTCGAAGTCGACGCCTCGTGCTCCACCTGCGATGAGTTGTTCATGACCTCGAGGTAGGGGAAAGTATGAGCGCCACACTTATCCCCAAGCAATAATGAATCGCACTGCGAATAATTACGCGCGCCGGTAGCGCCCTTCATGACTTTCACGAGCCCCCGATAGGTGTTCTGCCCGTGGCCCGCCGAGATTCCCTTCGAGATGATGGTGCTCTTGGTGTTTTTCCCGATGTGGATCATCTTGGTGCCGGTATCCGCCTGCTGATAGTTGTTGGTGAGTGCCACCGAGTAAAATTCCCCAACTGAGTTGTCACCCTGCAGGATGCAGCTCGGATATTTCCAGGTGATCGCCGAGCCGGTCTCCACCTGGGTCCAAGAGATCTTGGAGTTATTTCCCAGACACTTGCCCCGCTTGGTGACAAAATTGTAGATCCCACCCTTGCCGTCCTTATCGCCCGGATACCAGTTCTGAACGGTCGAGTACTTGATCTGCGCATTATCGAGGGCAATGAGCTCTACCACGGCGGCATGCAGCTGATTCTCGTCCCGCATCGGCGCGGTGCACCCCTCCAGATAACTCACGTAACTACCCTCATCCGCGATGATCAACGTGCGCTCAAACTGACCCGTTTCAGCGGCATTGATGCGAAAATAAGTCGATAGCTCCATCGGACAGCGCACGCCTTTGGGGATGTAAACGAAGGATCCGTCACTGAAGACAGCGGCATTCAAGGCGGCGAAGAAGTTATCGCTGTAGGGCACCACCGACCCGAGATATTTTCTCACTAGCACTGGATGCTTCTGCAGCGCCTCGGAAAACGAACAAAAGATGATCCCCAACTCCGCCAGCTTTTTCTTGAACGTCGTCGCCACGGACACGCTGTCAAAGACCGCATCGACCGCGACGCCGGTGAGCCACTTTTGCTCCGACAGGGGGATGCCGAGCTTCTCGTAAGCTTCGAGCAGCTTGGGGTCTACCTCATCGAGGCTCTTCAGCCCTTCAGTGCTTGTCTTTGGCGCCGAGTAGTAAATGATGTCCTGGTAGTCGATTGGCGGATAGTGGACGTTGGCCCATTCTGGCTCTGCCTCAGATTTTTCCAGCTTCTCCCAGTGACGGTAGGCCTTGAGATGCCAGTCCAGCATGAAGCTCGGCTCGTTTTTTTTGGCCGAAATCAAGCGGACGACATCCTTGTTCAGCCCGCGAGGCACGGTGTCACTTTCGATCTCGGTAACAAACCCGTACTTATATTCGCGCTTGACCAGCTCCTCCGGGTTGTATGTGGAAGTGTTCATGCTTCAGGTCTCCCTCTTATGGGACGGTTTTAGAAAACATTATGGCGCGGCCGGCGCTTCAATTAGGTCAATTACATCAGGATTCACTCGTCTAACTTCAAATGAGCCGGGCGACGTATTCTTCTTGTGAGATCGAACCAAGCGCCAGCGTGAAGCTAGTAGCCTGCCTGCACCGACAACAGTAATGGAGCCAAGAACCGCGGTAGCAAAATCACTGAACCCGTTGCCTTTACCGATTACGATCCAGAAAAACAGATACTCGCCGGTGATGGCGCCAACGATGCCGTAGATGATGTCAAGAACATGCCCTTCGCTGACGACTTTTTCACGACCCTCAATTTCAACCAGTTTTCCCGTCAGCCAACCGGTGATTCCTCCGATTACGATCCGAACGATGACATTCATAAAACCACCTTCCTGCATTCCGTAATTACGACCCGGAGAAGGGGTCATTCCCCACTCCGAATCGGAAGGACTGTCTAGTTAACCGCGCTAGCAGCGATCTGATGGGAGGTCGAGTTTCCGACCATCGCAAAGTAAGACCCTCTGCCACGGATCGTTCTGAGCTTAAACTAACCGGTCCGGGATTGGTGTCTAATATTGGACAGTCTCATCGAAGCGCCGCTCCGCTGCATCTCAACATCTCAGCATATGCTGATGCGGGAAGATTACTGTCTAATATTGGACACTGTTAAAAAGAATGAGGGCGGGCGGGAGAGATGCGACGGGCCTTCGGGCCGTTGACGGAACACGCCGATTTAGGTTGGACCGGGCCTCTCAAGCTGGAGGGGCGCGCTCACCTACGCAAGAAAACGCCTTAACAAGTCCACGGGCACCGGCAGGACTACGGTGGAATTATTGTCCGCGGATACCTCAACGAGACTTTGCAGGAATCTAAGGTGCATGGCTGCCGGTTGTTTCGCAATGATCTCAGCTGCATCCGCGAGCTTCTGCGAGGCTTGAAATTCTCCCTCCGCGTGAATGATCTTTGCACGCCTCTCTCGCTCCGCCTCCGCCTGTTTGGCCATGGCCCGCTGCATGTCTGCCGGAAGATCGATGTCCTTCACTTCTACTAAAACCACTTTGATTCCCCAGGGCTCTGTTTGGGAGTCCAGGATCTCCTGAATTCGCGTGTTGATCTTTTCCCTCTCGGCCAAGAGCTCGTCCAGCAGCGCCTGCCCACAAGTACTCCTGAGCGTGACCTGGGCGAGTTGAGAAGTGGCAAAGAGGTAATTTTGCACCTCCGTGATGGCTTGATTGGGTGCGGTTACCCTGAAGTAGAGAACAGCACTGACCTTGATGGAGACGTTGTCGCGTGTAATCACATCTTGCGGCGGGACATCCATGGTCACTGTGCGAAGGTCCACTCGCATCATTTTCTCGACTAAAGGAATGACGTAGGTAATCCCGGGGCCGCGCGCCTGTACCAAACGCCCAAGCCTAAAGATCACTGCTCGCTCATACTCCTTTAAAATCTTGATCCCGCTGATGGTTAGCAAAACGGAGATAACCAGAACTGTGGCAATAACCCCAAAATTAAACATAGCGTCTCCTATGCCTATTCCCTATCAGATCGCCCTGTCTTGCAAAAACAGGAACCGGATGTGTTGTAGCAACATGACTGCGTCATTGGCTAAGCGGAGCGCCAGATAACGTTTCTGAGATCGTGCATTGATTGTTGCACTTGTGCCACATGCCCGTGGATGGCGTCAAGTTCGGCAAGTGCCCAGGGATAAGAAATCGGGAAGAAGTTTTCTTTCGTGAATCGCCCAATGGCCAAGCTTTTGTAATATCGAGCGCTGTCGTCTGTCTTCGTCACGATGTCACCGATAAAGTCTGTTAAGGAAACCTCAGTGCGCTATTCGGTCGTGCTCCTCCATGTGTCGCCTCTCGACAGCATCGTTGTGGCAAAGACCACCGTAAGAAGCGTACAGGAGCAATTATGTTACCAGATAATTAACCTTCATGGTTACCCCCACGATATTTTCGCTTTCACCTCAGGCCAACCCGCTGGTGCTGCACGGTCACTACGTAAGCCGGTTGTTTACGCAATGGTTGCAGACCGCCGTCGTGCCAGCGCTTGAGTCCTTGTCGGATGTACTGTGGACCCAGGTCAAGCGCGGTGCAAATGGAGAGGAAGGAAAACGCCCACTTGGAGTTATCGCTAAACAACCACGCCTCGGCCTCCTGGCCTAAACGCCTCGCGCGCCGTGAAGCGCAGACAAACTGTTTCTGAAAACAATCGACGGCATCTTCAAGCACCGCGCACATCAACGCAGCTTCCGGCTGCCTTGAGGCGAGGCTGGATCGAGCGATGAACGCCTCTTCTGCGAGCATACCCTCCGCGGGTGGTCGCCGCTCCGAGATGGGCTTACGCAAAGGAGGCACGGCCTGCAATAAATCATTTTGCTGGGCCTGGATGTATGTAGTGTTCATATTGCCCCTCCTTCTGAGAAATGCTCAAAATATGCGGCACGGCACCCAAAGCACTGATCCCGCCGACCATGCCGGAACCTTTCACCGCCCCAACGATCCGATTGACCTAATGACATGTTACTCACTTCGATAAAATCCTTCCCCACAATAGACCGTTTCTTCGTGTCGAAGCCTGACGACTGGATTCCTTTGATGACCGCTTCTGCCTCTTCGAAACGCTAAAGCAATCCTTCCGCCCAATCCAACCATTATCGGGGTTGCCAGTGTGTTTTGATGGGGCAAACCTAATCCGAGCGCCAAAGCTGAAAGAAAAAAAACTTTGACGAGGTTTACGAGATTGCTGCTGGGCATGGATTCAACTCTCGTTTTGCCGCTCAAACGGCAGATGCGCTCGCCCACGTTGTCGTTGCCGATTATGCGCCTCTCGCAGTGATAGTCGTTGCCCCAGTGGGACAGTTTCTTCATCTCGAATCTCCCCGAATACTGGATTGCTTTCGCGGTCACTTCTGCCTCGGCGGGGCGGTCGTCGACCCTCAGCGCGATGATTGTAGACAGCCATGGGTTACCTTCGTCTCTTTCGAGTCAGGTACCTCCGGCAGAGCCGGAGGCTTGATTTGTGAACCGCTCAAAGCGGTCTGGCCGGCTACGCCGGCATCCTCCGTTTACTCCAACATCTTCAGTTGATCGAGCCGCCTATCCTCTTTCTCTTGGTCTCGGATG
>DASYUV010000230.1:0-56968 GCA_036000865.1 Binatia bacterium
CCAAGGGCTTCTACCACCTGCTGACGCACCGCCACCTCACGCTTTTTCGCCGCTCCCATTGGGTGTCTCCCTGAAACTAAATATCCCTCACCTTATCATGCGCTTACTTTCTTCTCCCGGCTCAATAGCTGTTTTTAGGATAAAACATTCCCCGGGGGGGAAACGTTGGGATAAATAGTTCTTTGATGAGCCGCAGATTGGGTGGAATAGTCATTTCCTCGCTATTGGGTTCGCGTGAAGATGGCCAACTTTCCACCGCTCCCTGGATTTTGTTAATTTACGCGGCTTTGTTATGATTAAATTAAGCTCTGAAAAGGATCATGACTTCCAATTCGCTCGACATAAGCGTTTTGATCGAGGCGGGCGTCAAGGTTGGCGACATTGATCGTTGTGAGGAAAGGGAGTACTGTTATAAGGTTTCGGACAAGGCTAGGGCCATCGGCGGAGGGGTGGTCGAGGCGATTCTCCACTCGGGCCAGGGGCCTAAAAATCCTGCCACGTGACCGGCCATCGACTAATTTACACGTGAGGCGATTGTGAATCCAGAACAACTGACAATTGAACGAGTCCAGGAAATCTTGCTCGAAGAAAAATACGTCTGCGACCGTGCGTTGGCGACAGTCGTTTATCTGTCGCTAATTATGGGGAAGCCGCTGCTTCTGGAAGGCGAAGCGGGGGTCGGCAAGACTGAGATCGCTAAAGTGTTGGCGAAAGTGCTCGACGCCAAGCTGATACGGCTGCAGTGTTACGAGGGCTTGGATTCCAACACCGCGCTATACGAATGGAACTATCCCAAGCAGATGCTGCGCATCAAGCTCGAAGAAGTCGAACATGGCGACAAGGAAAAAGTCGAAACTGAAATCTTTACTCAAGAGTATCTAATCCAGAGGCCTTTGTTGGAGGCGATTCAAACCAACGGCGCCAGTCCACCGGTACTTTTGATCGACGAGATCGATCGCGCCGACATGGAGTTCGAGGCTTTTTTGCTCGAGGTGCTGTCGGATTTTCAGATCACCATTCCCGAGCTCGGCACCATTGCCGCGAAGCATCGGCCGTACGTCTTTCTCACGTCCAACCGGACGCGGGAAATTCATGACGCTCTCAAACGCCGTTGCCTCTACCATTGGATTGAGTATCCGAGCTTCGAGAAAGAATATGAGATCATTACGACGAAATTTCCCGAGGTCGAAACCAAGATGGCGCGGCAAATTTGCGCTTTCATGCAGAAGGTGCGGGAGATGAATTTTTACAAGCGACCCGGCGTGGCCGAAACCTTGGATTGGGCTTCGGCGTTAATCGCGCTCAACCGCAAGAGTCTGGATGATGACACCGTCGTCGAAACAATGGGCTGCGTGTTCAAGTATCGCGAGGATTTGCATCACTTGCGCGAGCAAATGGAGGCACGGCAGCTCAACCTGGACGCGCTGCTCAGGGCATCGCCCGAAATGGTGAGTTGACCGTCAATGGAAATTACTCAGGAAACGGTCGCGGCGGCGGTCAATAGCGTCGCCTCGGCGCGCGGCAAGGGAACCTTGCCGAACTTGATGGCGTTCGCGCGCGCGCTCAAGCAACTCGGTGTCAAAGTGAGCCTCAGTCAGGTTATCGACGCGTCTCGCTCGGCGGATCTTGTCGATATCGCGGAAAAAAGCGATTTTCGGGCCGTGTTGCGCTCCAATTTGATTTTGCAGAAGGAAGATTTCCCGACATTCGATATGCTGTTCGACAGCTTTTGGCGCGAACAGAGTTACGAGCGGGTGCCGATGGAAACCATGGATATTCAAGGCACGCCGACCGATTCGCATTCGCAGGAAGGCGGCGATGAGGAGGGCGGTCTCGAAGATGCCGCCGTAGAGTCGATTCCTAAAGAGAACGTGCCGCTGGAAAACCTCGATGAATTCTCCGTGCCGACATACAGCCCGCAGGAGCTGATGAACCGTAAAGACTTCAGTGAAATGGGCGTTGAAGAAAGCCGCGCCATTGCCCGCGCCATTCTACTCATTGCCACCAAGATCGCGACGCAGATCAGCCGGCGAAAAAAAATCGGTCGCAAAGGCAGCACCGTCGATCCCCGCTGGACCATGCGGCGGAGCATGAAATACGGCGGCGAAATTATCGATCTTGTCCGCCGCAAAAAGCGCATCAAGAAGACCAGAGTTGTCTTGCTGTGCGATGTCAGCGGTTCGATGGACTGTTACAGCCGGTTCTTAATTCAGTTCATGTACGGCCTGCAAAACGAGCTTTGGGGCGTCGAAACTTTCGTTTTCAGCACGTCGCTCAGCCGAATTACCCATTTGATTCGCACGAAAGACATTGCCAACGCGCTGGAGAAGATCTCCGGCAGCATTCTCGGCTGGTCCGGCGGCACCAACATCGGCCGCTCGCTGCACACGTTCAACCGTAATTTCGCCCCGAGCATAGTGACCCATCGAACGGTCGTGGTGATTATCAGCGACGGCTGGGATCGCGGTGACGTGAGCCTGCTCGAGCGCGAGATGCAGGATATCAAGCGACGCTGCAAGAAAATCATCTGGCTCAATCCCTTGCTCGCAAGCGAGAACTACGAGCCGCTGTGCAAGGGGATGCAAGCCGCATTGCCCTATCTTGATTTGTTTTTGTCGGTGCACAACGTTAATAGTCTGGTGACTCTGGGACGTACGTTAGAGAAAATGGTAGCTTGAAGGGTCGAAGATCGAGGATGGAGAATGGAGGATTGCGATCCTCTATCATCGACCTTCCATTCTCGACCAGAGTTTTTTGTAGTTCACATATCAGTTCGGAGGTAAAACCATGGCTGGACCAGGCGCTTGTTATAACGAAGCTGATGCAGAAGTCCGAAAGAAAGAGTCCGTCTACCACCAGGTGAAAGAATTTCTCGACAAGGGCGAGACGCTCGCGGTGGCAACCATCGTGTCGACAAAAGGTTCGACACCGCGCGAAGTCGGCGCCAAAATGGTGGTCACGGCTTGGGGGGAAATCCTCGGCACGATTGGCGGCGGCTGCGGGGAGGCCGACGTCAAGAGAGAAGCCATTGAAGTCATTCGCGCGCGTAAGCCGCGCACCGTGCGCGTCGATCTGCTCGACGATATTTCATCGGACAGCCCGGCGGTGTGTGGTGGCATCATGAACGTATTCATCGATCCTTGGTGGAAAGAACGCGACCAGGAGATCATAAACGTAAAATGAGTTCGCTTTCCGAAGAGCTCGTCCAAATCAGCGAGCAAGGCGCCGCCGCGGTGCTCGCTACCGTAATCGAGGTGGAGGAAAAAGTCGCTGTTGAGCCCGGCGCAAAATGCCTTGTCCGGGATAGCAAGGTTCTGGGCGGGACGATCGGCGATGCGCGGGTCGTCCAAGCGATCGTCCAAGAAAGCGCGGCGCGCCTGCGTGCTGAAAAATCTCAGTTGGTTTCTCTGACTGTACCCGAAGCGGGCGGCAAGCTGGAAGTCTTCTTCGAGGTGATGCCCGCGCCGCCGAAGCTGATTGTGGTCGGCGCCGGTCACATCGCGGTGCCGCTGGTCAAAATGGCCAAGGTGTTGGATTTCTACGTCACGGTGATCGACGATCGTTTGCTCTACGCCAACCGCGAGCGTTTTCCTGACGCCGATGAAGTCTTGGTCGGCGATATGGCGCAGACGCTTAAAGAAATGACGATCACGCCGTCATGTTATATCGTATTGATCACCCGGGGACACGCCTATGATGAACCCTGCTTGCGCGTGATCCTCCCGAGTCAGGCGAAATATATCGGCATGATCGGTAGCCGGCGGCGCATCAAGGCCTGTTTTGAGAGATTTCGCAATGAAGATAAGATCGGTGAGGAGCTGATCGAGAGAGTGTACGCGCCCATCGGCCTCGATATCGGCACCGAGACGCCGCCCGAGATCGCGCTGTCCATTCTCGGCGAAGTGATCAAGGTGAGGCGCGGCGGCAAGGCGGCCTCGCTTTCGGGTCATTAGACCTCGGGCTCGCGGAGCCATTGTGCGCATGACCGGAATTATCTTTTCCGATTTGGGTCAAGCAACATCGTTCATGGCCTTAGACTGGGTACAAGCTTCGTTAAAACAATGCCTCGGGTTTAACCCTTTCCCCGCGACGCTCAACGTTCGCCCCAAGTCGGCCGAAGACGGCAGAGTGTGGCGGCGCGCGCAGCGCGAATTGACCGCTGTGCCATTGCCGCCGGTGGACGGCGGTTTTTGCAGCGCGCGAATTTATCGAATTGAGATTTTAGATTCAGCAAATCAGGCGAGTGGAAAAATCGAGGGGGCGGTGCTGCTTCCCGAAGTGAAGGATTACCCGAGCGACAAGATCGAAATAGTCGCGCCGATGCGCTTGAAAGACCATCTCGGCGTCAGCGACGGTGACGCGCTCACATTGGAGTTCCTCAATTGAATAAGAAAAAGAGATTGATTGTTGGTATTTCGGGCGCCACCGGGGCGATCTACGGCGTGCGCATGCTCGAAATCCTGGCCAAGATTGAGGATATCGAAACTCATCTCGTCCTGACCAAAGCCGGTAGGATGACGATCCAAGTGGAGACGCCTTTCTCAGTCAAAGATGTCGAAGCGATGGCCAACGTCGTGCACGACATCAACAACGTCGGCGCGAGTATCTCGAGCGGGTCGTTCCGCACGGAAGGAATGGTGATTGCGCCCTGCTCGATGAAATCGATGGGCGGCATCGCCCATTCTCTCGGCGGCGACCTGCTCGTCCGCGCCGCCGACGTAGTGCTGAAGGAAAGAAAAAAGCTTGTCCTGGTCGTGCGTGAAACGCCGCTTCATCTCGGTCATCTTGAAGCCATGGCCACGCTGACCCGCATGGGTGCGGTGATCTTTCCGCCAGTGCCGGCTTTCTATCATCGTCCGAAGACGTTGAATGACGTCATCAATCAAACCGTGACGCGAATTCTCGATCAGTTCGAAATCGACGTGGAGCTTTTCCACCGCTGGGACGACGCAGGCATGAGCCGCCATCCCGATGCTGAGAAAACCACCACGCTTGCGGCCGTAAAAGAACGGCGAGCCGCCAAAAAGCAACGGTGAGCTTGCCGGCCCTCCGCCATCATGCCGAGCCGCAGGGTTAAAACCACCCTCACCAAAACCCAAAAGCGCAAAAAAGAGCATCTCGAAATCTGTCTCGACACCGAACGCGTTTCGAGCTCCTTCGGCACAGGGCTCGAAGGCTACCGTTTCGTCCACAATGCGCTTCCCGAATTGGACATCGACGAAATTGATCTGGGCACCACTTTCTTGGGCAAGCGGCTGAGGGCGCCTATTTCGATTTCGTCGATGACTGGCGGGTTCGATCTGGCGCGCAAAGTCAATCGCAATTTGGCCACCGCTGCCCAGGCATTGGGCCTCGCCATGGGAGTCGGCTCGCAGCGCGTCGCCATCGAAGAGCCCTCGGCTGCCGATTCCTTTCAAGTACGGGACGTGGCGCCGGATATTTTGTTGTTCGGTAATTTGGGTGCCGTACAACTGAATTATGGCTACACCGTCGAGCACTGCCGGCGCGCCGTGGCGATGATCGGCGCCGATGGGTTGATTCTTCACCTAAATGTGCTCCAGGAGGCGGTCCAACCGGAGGGCAATCGAAACTTCAAGGGACTGAGTGCGAAAATCGCTGCGGTGTGCCGGGAGCTCGAAGTCCCGGTCGTCGCCAAGGAAGTCGGCAATGGCATCTCGGTCGATGCAGCGGTCCGGCTCGTACGCGCCGGCGTGAAAGCCATCGACGTCGCCGGCAGAGGTGGGACATCATGGTCAGCGGTGGAAGCGCAGCGAGCCGCGAAGCAAGGCGAACAACCGGGCCGGACATTCGCCGATTGGGGAATACCGACGGAAGAAGCGCTGGTCGGCGTGCGCCAGGCCCTGCCCGACATTGGCTTGATCGCGTCAGGCGGTATCAGGACAGGTCTCGACATCGCCAAGTCGATTGCGCTCGGCGCCGACATGGCTGCCATTGGGCAGCCGCTCTTAGCCGCTGCTTTGGAGTCTTCAGACAAGGTGGTAGGGTTCCTCAGCGGTGTGATTCAGGAGCTCAAAATAAGTATGCTCTGCGTCGGGGCGGCGAATCTGATCGAGCTACGCAAGGTGGCGCTGCTACATGATGCTATCTAATCGTTTGACATTTGGAACTTGCGTATCGCACCGGCTGGGCATTCTAACGATTTGAACGACCACCATGTCTGACGGTCTTAAGCACCAGGTTCTCGATTACTTGCAAAGTCACAACACCATGACGTTGGCCACTTGCGCGAGCGATGTCCCGTGGGCAGCGACGGTTTTTTACGCCAGTGATGATTTGCGGATTTATTTTTTTTCGGCGCCGGATTCGCGCCATTGTCAAAATCTATCGGCTAATTCAAGGGTTGCGGTGACGATTCAGGAAGACTATAAAGACTGGCGCAAAATCAAAGGCATCCAGCTCGAGGGCCGGGTGGTGCTCGTCGACGGAGTGATCGAGAAAGCCAAGGCTATGACAATTTACGCCCGCAAGTATCCAGACGTAATAAAGCTATTTACCGATCCGGCAAGCGGTGCGTTTTATAAAGCCTTTCTCAAGGTCAAGTTTTACTGCGTCGTGCCGGAGAAGCTATTTTATATTGACAACGAACAGGGCTTCGGTAAACGCCAGGAGCTGGCTCTCGACGGTCAGCGCGGGTAAAGTCTCAAGCGTCTAAACAGTAGGCAGGCTTGGATTATGTCGCAATTGCTAGGTAAAGAATTGACTCCGGTGTTGCTGGAGCGACTGAGCGGATCGCAGGTCGAGTCTCACGAAGGCAAGATCATTCCGATCTTTACGATTGACGAAGCCGGTTGGGCGCATCCGGCGTTGCTCTCCTATTACGAAGTGGTGGCGAAGAATCCCTCGACGCTCGATATGGCGCTGTGGAAAAATAGTTCGACGGCGAACAATTTGAGAAAGGCGGGCAAGATCACGCTCATGGTGAGCGACTGCGGCGTGAACTATTACCTCAAAGGCAGCGTTAGAGAGCTGGAGCATGAAATGACCGGCGCGGCGCCGGTATCGCGCTTTCAGATTACTTTGGATCAGGTGATCGAAGATCAGGAGCCCAACGCGGAGATTACCACCGGCTTGACTTACCGGCGCATGACCAAGCGCGATTCGAACGATTTCTCGGTCAAAGTATTTCGTCTATTGCACGCGGAATCATGAAACTGAAGAAATTCTTATTTACAGTTCTCACGTTGTTCTTAGTCGCTGGCGCCGGATTTGCCTACTGGCGTATGGGTAACTCGACAAAGGAGTCACCGTACCTCACGGTGATGGTAAGCCGGGGTAATGTTCGCCAAGTCGTCTCCTCCACGGGCACCTTACAGGCTGTTGTTACAGTTATAGTCGGTAGTCAAGTATCCGGTACGATTGCCAAACTCAGCGCTGACTTCAATACCAAAGTGACGAAGGGACAGGTTGTCGCGGAGCTCGATCAGTCGAAATTCGCCGCGCGGGTGGAGGAAACTCGGGCGAATTTGGCGGCGGCACAGGCGAATTTAGCAAAGTCAAAGGTCGCGGTTGAAGACGCGTTCCGTACTTTGGCGCGCGCGCAGGAACTGATGAAGCGCGAGCTCGTTCCGCAGAGTGAGCTGGACGCAGCGCAGACCGCCTATGACGCGGCACGTTCGCAGCTGAATGTCACCCAGGCCCAGGTGGGACAGGCGCAGGCGGCAGTAAATCAGGCATCCATTGATCTGGGTTACACGGTCATTCGCTCGCCTGTGGACGGCATGGTGATCTCGCGTAATGTCGATGTGGGCCAAACGGTTGCCGCATCGCTGCAGGCGCCGACGCTCTTCACCATCGCCAACGACCTCACCAGGATGGAAGTGCACACCAATGTCGACGAAGCGGACGTCGGCAATATACGGGAAGGGCAGGACGTAACGTTTACCGTGGATGCGCATCCCAACCGCCGGTTTCGCGGCAAGGTGCACCAAGTGCGTAACGCGCCGCAGATCATTCAAAACGTCGTGACCTACGATGCGGTCGTCCGTATCAATAACAAAGAGCTCCTACTCAAGCCGGGCATGACCGCCAACGTCCAGTTTCTGGTCAGCGAAAAGGAAGACGTTCTGACGATTCCCAACATGGCGCTGCGGTTTAAACCGCCCGAAGAGAAAAACGAAGCTCAGGATTTGTTGCGTCAGGAACAAAGCCGTGCCGCGCCGCGAGTCGGCGCTCGACGGACTAGCCGTCCCGGAGGAGGCGGCGGTGGTGGGAGCGAGGGGCGCAGGATGCGCGAGGTAAAAATCTACGTAGTCAAAGGTTCCAAGGCGCAATCCGTTGACGTCCAGGTCGGCATCACCGACGGATCGAGAACGGAAGTGATCTCGGGAGCACTCAACGAAAACGATCCGGTCATCATCGGCATGTCGAGCAGCGCGGGCAGTCAAAGCCAGACCGGCGTGGTCAATCCGTTTCAGCCGGCTCAGCCGCGCGTAGGCTTTAGATGAGCGAGCTGATTCGGGTCGAGAATTTACACAAGACCTATCACATGGGCGACGTCGAAGTGCCGGCTTTGCGCGGAATCGATCTTACCATCGAGCGCGGTGAGTTTGTCGCCGTCATGGGCTCGTCCGGCTCAGGTAAGTCGACCTTCATGAATATTCTGGGCTGCCTCGATCGTCCGACGAGAGGCAAATATTTTTTAGAGGGGGAGGAAGTGGGGTCGCTTTCCGCTGACGAGTGGGCGCAAATTCGCAACAAACGGATCGGCTTTGTGTTCCAAGGGTTTAACTTGCTGTCGCGCACTACGGCGCTCGAGAATGTCGAACTGCCGATGATGTACAACGGGTTTCACGGCAAAGAGCGCCATCAACGGGCAGTGGAAGCTTTGAATCTGGTCGGACTCGGCCAACGCCTCGATCATACGCCGAATCGCCTTTCCGGCGGGCAACAGCAGCGGGTTGCGATCGCGCGCGCTCTGGTCAATCGGCCATCGCTGATTCTCGCCGACGAGCCCACCGGCAATCTCGATTCGACGACTAGCGGGGAGATCATGGCTTTATTTCAGAAGCTTAACTTGGAACAGGGGATGACGATCATTCTCGTCACGCACGAAGCGGATATCGCGGCCCACGCCCGCAGACAAATCCTATTCAAGGACGGGCTCGTCATTTCGGATAAGGCCAAGGAACAAGCGCCGGAGACGATTAAATGCAGTGGTTGATGATTCTCCGCATTGCGCTGCGCGCGCTGGCGAGAAATAAGCTGCGCGCCTTCCTCACCATGCTCGGCATCATCATCGGCGTTGGCGCGGTGATTGCCATGGTCGCTATCGGCGAGGGCGCCAAGTCGACGATCCGCGCGCAGATCGCCAGCCTCGGCACCAATGTCCTTATTGTCTTGCCCGGCAGCAACTCTCAGGGCGGTGTTCGGTTCGGTACGGGGAATGTGAATACTTTAGTGGATGCCGACGCCAGAGCGATGGTGCAGGAGTTGCGGTCGGTCTCCTTCGCCTCGCCGGTACTCCGGCGGCCGGAGCAAGTGATCGCCGGCAATCTCAACTGGGGAACGTTGGCACAGGGCGTTGCCCCCGAGTTCCAGCAGATCCGCGACTGGCAGATAGCCGATGGTCGCTTTTTGCACGAAGCCGATATGGAGAGCGCGGCCAAAGTTGCCGTCATCGGCGAAACCGTCGCGCGCCAACTGTTTGGCAACGATAATCCGATTGACGCGGTGATTCGCATCAGAAACATTCCGTTTCGTGTCGTCGGCGTGCTCTCCCCGAAAGGACAAACCGGCCAAGGCACCGATCAGGACGATACGGTGATGATCCCATACACCACGATGCAAAAGCGGCTAATGCGCATCACCTGGCTACAGAGCATCGTCGTCAAGGCGGTCAACGCCGAGCGCGTGGAAGAAGCTCAGGAGCAGATCAGTTCTCTTCTGCGCCAGCGCCACCGTATCGGCCAGGACCGGGAAGACGATTTCAACGTGCGCAATCTTTCCGACATCGCAGAAGCGGCCCAGACGACCGCCCGCGTGATGGCCGTTCTTCTCGGCAGCGTTGCGTCGATTTCTCTTCTCGTCGGCGGCATCGGCATTATGAACATCATGCTGGTCTCGGTGACCGAACGCACACGCGAGATCGGCATCCGCATGGCGGTCGGCGCGCGTAGCCGCGATATCATGCTGCAATTTCTGGTTGAAGCAGTCGTCATGGCCGCCACCGGCGGGCTGATTGGAATATTTCTCGGCATCGGCAGCTCCGAAGTTCTCAAAGAATGGGCCCAGTGGCCGACGCTGATCAGCCCTACGATCGTCGCGATCGCCTTTCTCTTCTCCGGCGCGGTCGGCGTATTCTTCGGGTTTTATCCGGCCAAGAAAGCGGCCAATTTGGATCCCATCGAAGCGCTGCGATACGAGTGAAGCAACAAAACGAAAAGTAGTTGTCTTGATTGGGCAGCACAACTCACATTTTTGTGCTGTGGGATCGATTGATTATTTATTTGGTGCAGGCGAATGTAATTCGGAAGGCGAAACCCAATGGCGCAAAAATTAAAGACAGCTGTGACAGTTAGAGATCTTATGACTCAAAATCCCACCACTTTAGACCGGAATGAAACTTTGGATTTGGCGGAATCGATTATGAACCTTGGTCGCGTCCGTCATATGCCGGTTGTCGAGGACGGCAAAGTCATCGGAATCCTCAGTCAGCGAGATTTGTTTCGCTCGGCGTTGATTACATCCTTGGGATTCGGGCGCAAAACCACCGGCGCCCTTATGAAGACGATTAAGATCAAGGAAATCATGACCGAGAAGGTAGTTACTATTTCCCCCGACGCGAGCGTCAAGGAAGCAGCGCGTCAGATGATGGAGAAGAAGATCGGCTGCCTGCCGGTCCTGGAAGGCGATCGTCTTGTAGGCATCGTTACCGAAACAGATATGCTGCAATACGTAGTCGAGAATTGACGATTGTGCCGACCGGCCAAATTTCGCCTGCCTGTCTGTTTGATCATTTTATGACGAGAAGGTCCTGCAGTTTTTCCTTCGTTTGAATCAGAGATATCGGTTTGAATATTATCAATCAGTTCGTGGGTCAGGACTCGGCTAATCTTCTTCAATTCATAAAGTATGCAATTGGCGGATGCGTAGCCACCGCAACCCACATCATGATTTTTCACCTTGTGGCGTGGAAAGTTTTTTACGCCTTACAAGCAGACGATTGGTTTGTAAGAGTTTTTAATTTGCCAATAGAAGAATTGGACGATGCTACTCGATCGCGCAATTCGATGCTGGGTAACGGTGCGGCATTTTTAGTCTCGAACTTGGTCGCGTACCTGATCAATATTTACTGGGTTTTTGTCCCTGGGCGTTATCATTGGATCATAGAGGTAGGTCTTTTTTATCTCGTTTCGGGTGTCGCAATAGCGATAGGCACTTCGATTATGGGGGTTTTGATCAAGCGCTTGGGAATGCTCACAACCTATGCGTTCGGTTCTAACCTGATTGCGGCTCTACTGATCAATTACGCCATGCGCAAATTTTTTATTTTCAATGGATAGGCCGCAGTCGCACGTAACAAGGCGGTTTTGATCTTTGCTCACGGGCAACCCATTCTGCGTGTCTAAGAGGTGTCAAAATGGAACTGATAGGCTTTGTTGGACTAGGCACCATAGGCGGAGCAGTTGCCAGGAATATCCAGAAGGCTGGCTATCTTCTGATGGTCCACGACATCCGGCCGGAGGCAGTTCAACCGCTGGTTGACGGAGGATCCGAGCGAGCCGGATCGGCCGCGGAAGTCGCCCGGCATTGCCGGATAGTGTTCACATCCCTCCCAGGTCCGGCGGAAGTCGAAGAAGTGGCCCTTGGGGCCGACGGCCTTTTGCAGGGTGTTCACGGCGACAGTCTCTACGTTGATCTTTCGAGCAGCAATCCAAACCTGATACGGCGCGTTGCAACCGAGTTCCGGTTGCACGGCGCGCGAGTGATGGACGCGCCGCTTATCGTCGGTAAGAACGGCATCGCCAATCGAAGCGTGCAGGTTTTGGCGTCCGGACCTCAGCAGGCCTTCAGTGAAGTGAAACCTGTTCTTGATTCGTTCGGCGACACGGTGGTCTATACCGGCGAGCTCGGGACCGGAACCGTGATCAAGTTGGCGGATAACCTGGTTCGCCGCGGCATCGGTTTGGCCATTGGCGAAGGGATCGTTTTGGGCGCCAAGGCCGGGGTGGACCCTCAACTACTCTGGGATTGCATGCATTGGGGCTTGGAGGTCCAGCTTTCCCAGTTGGTAAAAACCTTTTCGGAGACGATCTTCAAAGGAAACTACGAGCCCCCCGCAAGTTTCACCATCGCCCTGTCACGAAAAGACGTTGGCCTTGCGACCGAGCTGGGCCGCCAGCACGACGTGCCGATGCCCATCGCTGCTTTGGTCGAGCAAATCATGGTGCTGGCGGTCAGCCGGGGGTGGTCAGACCAAAGCACGGCATCGCTTTTCCGCCTCCAGGAGGAAGCCGCGGGCATCGAGGTGCGCAAACGACCGAAGTAGCGACCGTCGAGGCGCGGGTTGAACTCAGGCAGTGTTGCTGCTCAACGCGCGGCGACCTTGGCGCTGCCATAGGTCACACGGTAGACCGCGCCCGCATAGTCGTCCGAGACCAGCAGAGAGCCATCCTTCATGACCTGCACGTCGACGGGCCGACCGCTGTATTCGTTGTTCTGGAGAAAGCCGGTGAGAAACGGCTCTTGCGATTTCACGCTGCCGTCTTTGTTCAGCTTCACGACGATAACGTCGCCGCCAACTTTTTTTGTCCGGTTCCACGAGCCGTGGCGGGCGATGAAGATCGCATTCTGATACTGGCTCGGAAACATTTTGCCGGTGTAAAAGCGCATGCCGAGGGCAGCGGAGTGGGGGCCGAGCAAAGCGACCGGCTTCTCGAACTCATCGCAAGAACGTCCCCAACCCAACTCGCGATCGGTGAAGTTCCCCTGGTGGCAGTACGGGAAGCCGAAATGCTGGCCGACCTTGGTGACGCGGTTGAGCTCGTCTTCGGGTAGGTCTTCCGACAACCAGTCGCGGCCATTGTCGGTGAAATAAAGTTCCTTCGTCATCGGGTGCCAGTCAAAGCCGACCGAGTTGCGCACGCCGCGGGCGGCCACTTCGGCGCCGCTACCGTCGAGGCTGATGCGCCGTATCTACCCATTGGTTGCCGGCGGCTCGCAGATATTGCACGGCGAGCCGACGTTTACGTAGAGCTTGTTGTCCGGTCCCAGCGCCATGAATTTCCAGCCGTGCGACTGCTGGTTGAGAAAGTCGCTGTAGATGACAACGGGCTTGGGTGGATTTTCCAGATTGTCTTCGATGTTTTCGAGCTTGGAGATCTTGGTGCCTTCGGCGATATAGAGTGTGCCTTTGTGGAAGGCGAGACCGTTGGGCCGGTCTAGCCCCGTCGCGATGACTTTCGTCTCGCGTTTACCGTTTTTCTCGACGATCGCGTAAACTTTGTCGAGCACGCGATTGCTGACGAACACGGTCCCCTTGTCGCCGAGCCTGAGCGAGCGCGCATTCGGAATCCCACTGGCATAGACCTCGGCCTTGAAGCCTTTGGGCACCTTGAGCTGCGCTACCGGCAGCTTGTCTTCCGGCGCGCCGGACGGCAGGGGCGCGACGTTGCGCAGTTGCTTGGCGACCTCGGCGTTGGGAATGTCCGGGCGCCCCGGCACGGTCGTCGGCTGCGGTTGCAACGTGGGCATCGGTTTTGACGGGTCAGGTGCCGCAAGCGGTTCCGCCGATTTAGCCGGCGGTTTGTCACCCGGCTGCTGCGCAATGGCGGGCAGGGCGACTAGAAGAGCAATAAGGCTAGCAACAAAGAAGAGGCCATCCTGTTTTGGTAAACGCGTGATCATAAGAAATCCTCCTCTATTGAGTAGATCCAAATGATTTTTGAGCTCAGGCCATCGATAGCATTAACATACTCTCATAGCTCGTTGATTCTCAATCCTACTCTCACCCTCGCGCATTCTGAACAAGTTTTTCCGGCTGTTCCTGGAACTTTATCGCTGCATCCTGAGGCAGGACCCATTTTTTAAGCGGCCGTCCCTCGGCTAGCGCGCGCAGCTCTCTTTCCCAAATCCTGCGGAACAAGATGACGCCGACGTCGGAGCGCCCGAGATGTTCCCGCGCGCGATTTGCCAGAGAGCCCTGTCCGACTTGAGCGACGTAGTCTTGCGTATGCACGAGGGAGATTTTGTCTTTGAAGAAGTTATCCAACTCCTGGAAGCTTAGCTTGCCCGAGAGCACGGCGTCGCCCATTTGCGCGACGGAAATTTTTGCTTCCGCGGCCGCAGTGGCGCGACGCGCGCGGTATTCTCGCGCGGCTTTCCCGGTTAACGGCAGACGGCGCAGTCGGAATTCTAACGAATGCTCGTCGTCGAGTGGCACGTCCCACTGCATCCGGTCTTCCGACGCACACTCCGGTTCGGGCGAAGGGTTTCGGAATGCATACGTGTTGGGCATGAAGAATTGAAAAACGTTGCGCCAGCCCTGAGCAAAACTGGCGTACCCTGTCGTTCCCCAGGGGCTTTCTTCCTTGGAAACCTCGGGCAACCCGCTTCGATTGTTGGCGGCGGAAGCCGAATAGGCGCCGCGATGAACGAAGGGCACATGATAAGTATCGCCGTTGTTATCGATCCGCTGGAAGAAATTGCACGGCCAGACTTCCGTTGACAGGACCTCGAGCACGCCGTCCTCCTCCATGTATGGATAGCGCGGAAACGGCGGCGCTTCACCCGCGCCGAAGTAAGCAAAGATCAAACCGAGATATTCACGCGTTGGATAGCTTCTTATGCGAATCTTTGCCGCGAAAGATTTCTCCTCGGCGGGTTGTTCGGTGCACTGCCCGGCGGCGTTAAATTTCCAGCCGTGATACATGCAGCGGATCGAGTCGCCCTCGATCCAGCCGGCGGAGAGCTGCGCGCCCCGGTGCGGGCAGCGGAAATCTGTAACATGCGGCGTGCCACTCTCACCGCGGTAAAGTGTAAAGCGCTCGCTCATAATCTCGATCGGTTTGGCTTGGCCGGCGCGGAGCTCTTCAGCGCGATGGATAGGATGCCAAAACCGGCGCATGAAGGTCCCGGCGAGACTACCCGGCCGAGTGGAGACGAGATCCTGGTAGCGGAGTTTTTTACGACCGGCGCTAGTTTTACGTTTTGCTGCTGCCATCTTTTTTCTCCGAGGTGTTTTTGCGAATCAAAATCCGAAATCCAAGGCTCGAAATCCGAAACAAACCAAATCACACGACCCCAAGACTCTAATCTCAAAATCCGAAACGGACTCGTTTAGAAGTTTCCGCAATTCTTTCATTGGGATTTGTTTCGAATTTCGGATTTAGTGCTTCGAATTTGCTCCAGGATTAAGGCGCCATTCTCAGCGGCGTCTCCACGCGCTTAGGTTCGCTTCAAAGCGGTTGCGAATCTCGGGGTCCTCGTCTTCGTATTCGATCATCGTGCCACCTTTCTTGACCGAGATATAAACGCCGTCAGTTTTCTTCTTGGCCGCCTGGTGCAGCCCGATGGGATGTAGCCGGCTGCCAAATCTAAGCGCGAGTTGGCGCGCCGCTTCCTTGCCGATATTGAAGTGCTGGTGAAACCAGCCGCTTGGTGGGCTCAAGACACTGCCTTCGCGCCAGCGCAGTTCGACGACGTCATCTCCGTGGCCGGTCGCGTAAGGTCGAGTACCGCTCTCCTTTGGCCAGAGTAGCGTGTATCCCTCCGACTTCAATATCACGATCACAGCGCCGGCGCCGTGGTAATGCGCCTTGTGGTAGAGGCCCGTGGGCCAGTCCGCCACGTGGCCGATGAGGCCATTCTTCGAAGTTTCGAACTGAACCATCCCCACTTCCGTTCCCTTGACGTAAAGATCGTCGCGGACTTTGACCTCTTTGGCGTCGGCAATGAAGTTGGTCTCCCAGATCGATTGCAGGCCGACGGCGTAGAAATTTTGGCTGCTGGCAAAATAGTTATCTTCACCGCGAAACCGATCGTTAAAATTGTATGGGCAATTAAAAATAAATTCCGCGTTGCGATAGAAATCCAGCGCAATCGGCGCTGTCGTTACCGCCATCAGGCGCACGGGCTCTCTGCCACCATTGACCAGCCGATGCCAGCTATTAAGCGGCGGCGCGAAGAGACTAAACGGTCCCCATTCGAACAGCCGCTTTTCTCCACCGTCCTGCCAGATTTCGGTGGCGCCATGACCGGCGAGAATACAAATCATTTCTTCATAGAGATGGCGCTCAGGGTTGAGCGCGTCGCCGGAAGGAATCTCGGCGACGTACATTCCGGTCTGCCCCTCCATGCCGTAGAGATGAACAAAAGCACCGCTACCGCCCATGCGGCGCCAGGGACCAAGCTTCAATTCGCGCACATCCTCGACGCTAAAGCCCTCGACGATAGGAACGCCTTCGCTCTTCATCCACTGGCAGTAGCCGGTGCGATCCAGGGAAGCCAACATTTCTTTGAGTTCCGATTCCATGAGAGATCTCTTTAATCTCTTCCGGCTAATTCTCCCCAAGCTTGCCCGGTAAAAAGCAATTCCTAATCCTCTAAAAGGCTGTCATTCCCGCATGTTTTTAGCGGGGAATCTAGGCGAAACTCTGACTGGACCCCCGATAAAAACATTCGAGGGTGACAACTTTGGGGAAATTACCATAGTTGTTATTTGATAGCTCGTCGCTTGCTGCGAACTTTTGTTTAGGTCTTTTGCGCCTCCGGCCTTGCGTAACAAAGAATCTATTTTTTCTTATACAGCCCGTCAATGAAGCCGCTTTGATCAAGTTTGGCGATGAAACTCCCATCGATAAATTGTTCCACCTTGGCGGTTTTTACTGCCGGCTCCGATACCGCGATCTCTTCAAGCACGCCACGAACACCCTCTGCGCTCGGATAGGGTTTGGCGGGAGTGATGCGCGAATAATAATCGTAAGCTTCCTCGGCTATGGCGTTGTCGCTGACGCGGAGAAACTCCTTGATCATTTGAATGCTTTCCGCTTTGTGAGTCCGGTAAAAAGCGATTCCTTCGACGAAGGCGCGCAGAAAGCCAAAGACGGTTTGCGACTCCTCGCGAATAAAGCGGTCGGTGGTCGCGATGTTATTATGTGGATAGGTGAGGCCGAGCTTTGAAGCGTCGGCGAGCTCGAAAAATCCCTGCTGGCGAGCGATGAGAGTATTGGGAGCGTCGACAACCGAGCCGTCGACCGATCCGCTCAGCAACGCGCTCATTCGTTCGCGCTGATTGCCGACCTGCATGATCGTGACGTCCTTCGCAGGATCGAGACCCAAACGAGTCACCATGAAGCGCGCGGCGAAATCCGAGGAGCTGCCGAAGCGGGAGATGGCGATTTTGGCTCCCTTGAGCCGTTTGGCGTCGGGTATTTTACCGTTGACATAGAGGCTGTAGGGCATGGTCGGCGTGTAGGTGGCGACTAGCACGTTTCCGGCGCCCTTGAAGCGCGCTCTTTGTGCCGCGGTGCCACCGCCGCCGCTGATGAGTTTGATTTCCCCGGCCAAAAGCACCTGGAGCGCCTGACTGCCGCCTTGCAGCAGGAGGAACTCGACATCTAAACCGTTGCGTTTGAAAGCGCCGATTTTCTTGGTGACATAGAGCGTCTCGATGCCGCCGCTGATGCTGGCTAATCCAAGCAGGAGGGGCTTTTGGCTTTGGGCCGGAAGCGAAGGCGGACATAATAGACAAATCAAAAGAGCAGCGGTGGCATGTTTCATGGGTTTTCTCCCTCGCGTTCCTCTTCGCCGTAAAAACTGAGCCGGTCCATCGCCGGCTTGTCCGCTGTCCCGAACAGTATCGCCTCCCGATCACCGAGTTTTTATTTCTGAAATCCTCGTTGAGGTCTTTTACGTCGGTCACGATGCGGTATTCAAGCTTGCATTGGGTCGGTTCGGCGAACTATAGATGCGCTATTGTATATGGAATCCGAACCGGTTTGACAATGAAACTTGATGACAAGATCGCTCTAGTCACGGGGTCGGCGCGAGGCCTTGGGTGGGAGATCATCCAGGCGTTTGCGCAACAAGGGGCCAAGGTGACGATCTGCGATCTCAGCCAAGCAGATGTCGATGAGGCCGCGGCGAGATTGGGGTTGCCAGACGAGAAAATACTCGGGATCAAAGCGGACGTTACCGTGGAGCGGGATGTGGGGAATTTGCTCGAAATGATCAAAAAAAAGTTCGGCCGCATCGATGTCGTTGTCAACAACGCCGGCTTTGCCTGGCCGCGCGGCGGGCCGGTCAATCTCGAGCTCGCTGAGACGCCGTTAGACATCTGGCTCAAGGTTCTCGACACCAATTTGAACGGGACGTTCTTGTGCAGCCGAGAAGCTCTCAAGATCATGCGGCTACAAGGGGGCGGCTCGATCGTCAATATTTCGTCGCCGCAGGGAAAAAAAGGAAAAGCGCTGAGAGGCCCATACTCCGCGGCCAAGTTCGGTGTCGAGGGATTGACGCAAGTGCTGGCATTGGAAAATGGCGCTCATAACATCAGAGTAAATACTCTTGATCCCGGCGGGATCGTCGCCACGGAAGCGATCAGAAAAATTCCCGGTAATCGCGGCGTGCGCATGCTCAGTCCGGAAATAATCCGGGCTTCCGCCGTTTATCTTGCCTCGGATGAGTCCAGCGGGATAACGGGCCAATCCTTTGTCGCCATTGATTGGAATAAGGAGCACGGCTTTGAGGTTCCGTATACTATTGCGTAGCGGTGTCGCTGGCGGTCTGCGTAAGAGATTAAGCGCCAATATGCTTGCGCAAACAAATCTCCCCTAGCCCCTCTTTTTTAAAAGAGGGGAATAATATCGTTCGGCAATTCCTCCGTTGATAAACTGGGACTCAGAGGGATCTTGTCAGAGGGCCCCAATTAAAAAATCCCAATGGGAGAGGAACTTCATGCGAGTAAGATCAAGACTTAACATTCTTATCAGCTTTCTTGCCGTGGTTGGTTTATTCGCCAAAGCAGAAGCAATTACCGTCCGTGTGGCGGTGCCTACGCTGAGTATGGTGGTCATTGCGTTCACCGCGGCCAAGGAGAAGGGTTACTACCGGGACGAAGGTTTGGATGTGGACTTGGTCGTGATGCGGGACACGCTCGGTATTTCGGCCCTAATCGGTGGCAACGCCGATTTTGCTTCCATGAGTGGCGCCGGATTGACCGCAATCTTGGGCGGCATGCCGCTGCGCTTTGCTTACACGAGCTTTTATCGGCCCATGTTCTGGATCTATGCCAAATCGGAGTTTCAGGATATCAAGGCCCTCAAAGGAAAACGGATTGGCGTGACGGGTCTGGGGAGCGGCCCGGATAATCTGTTGCGCGAGACTCTCAAGCGTAATGGTCTCGAAGGCGGCCGAGATGTCACTATCCTGGCTTTAGGGTTGCCATCGACGGTTGCGACCGCGCTACGGACTGGCACCGTGGATGCCGGAATGATCAGCCCGCCTTTTAATTTCATCGTGAAAGATGCCGGCTTTCGTGAGCTGGTGTCTTATCTGAAAGAAGATTTTGTCGAGCTGCAGGGAAGCATTCTAGCGAATGATAAGCTTCTTCAAACCGATCCCGCTTTGGTCGAAAAATTTGTTCGCGGCACTCTGAAGGGGCTGCGCTATGCGAGAGAAAATAAAGCCGGCACGATACCGATTTTACTCCGCTACATGAAACTCAAAGAAGAACTTGCCGGACCATACTACGATCAGGTGCGGCCGATCATGACCGCCGACGGGACCGTCAGCGTAGAACTCCAGAAAAAATACCTCGACCAGGCTCTCAAGGTCTTGGCTCCCAAAGAACCTCCCGCAGTGGAGAAGATCTATAACTATTCTTTGGCGCGCAAGGTCAACGCTGAGTTGGATGCCGCCGGGTGGAAGCCGGGAAAATAGTGGAACTTGGATTTAGTATGAATCATAATAGGCAAAGGATTGATGACAACTAACCATCCGCTCAACGTGGACGCGCACAGAAGCCCCAACGGGTTCGAGGAAAGGCGCTTTCTATCATGAATGAGCCATACGCCGAGATAATCAAGGAGTTTCCACTATTTCGCGGGTTCACTTTGCATGGCGCTAAACTGCTGCTGGAGTGTGGCGAAGTCAAGGAGTATTCCCCGGGAGAAGTTGTGCTCAAAGAGGGAGATAGCCCGACCTTCGTCCTGCTAGTTCTCACGGGTAAAATGCAGGTCTTTATTGAACGCCAGGGACGTGACCTGGTCCTAACCGACGCGGCGCCGGGTACAATCTTGGGTGAGTTGGCTGTACTATGCGGCATGCCGCGATCGGCTTCGGTGCGCGCGATTGAGGGATCGGCGGTCCTGCAATGGAGCGCCACGGATTTTCGCGATCTGCTCCTCCGTGACGTCTTCCTATCAGAGCGGATATTCCGAGAATCGCTGCGTACCCTGATCGAGAAAGAGCGGTCGTTGATCGATTCGCTCACCCGGTCGCAAGCTGGTCGCAACCCAGGCGAATAATTAACCGGAGCGGCGAAGCGCCGTGGCCCCCGAGGGTAGCAAATAATTACTCTATTGAGATTGGAAACCTAGCGCGCGCTCGCTCGATCATTGGATCTCGCGATTGAAATGCAAATCTTAGCCTTCAGAAGAATCCGGCCTAAAGGGAACACTTTATGACCGTGCGCCTTCACTAAAGTAGAGAACTCTGGACACTGTCGTTTTGACATTGTCTGATTTCCTCTGACTATTGCCCTTCAAATTGCGCTACCGTTCATCGGTCCTGGTAGTGGAGCGCCTCGATGTGTGATAGGCCAATTCCATCATTCATCGGCTCCAGCGCCTTCGCCAGGTCGCGTTGCATCAATTTGCGCTGTGGCAGAAAAATTCGGTTAAATGCAACCTGGCGTAGCCGGTCGTGCGTGAAGTCGAACCTCTCACCAACGCAATGCAAAATTCGTCGCCGGACTAGTTCCTCTAGACCTTGAGCTGTTTCAGTTTCATTTAGTCGCGCGAAGCGGTGGAGCAGGTCGAAATCAAACTCATGGCCCATCACAGCCGCAGCGGCGACCAGTACTCGACTTTGCTCACTCAGTCGTTCAAGTCGTCGGAGAATGACATTCCGGACTCGCTGAGGCATAGGTGCATTTCTAAGATCGAGAGTTGGCGTTGCTATCTCTTCTTGGAAGTTGCGCATAATTTCCATAGCAAGGAATGGATTGCCCCCACTGACTGCCCAAACCTCTTCTGTCAGCCGCGCTAGTACGTCTTCGTTGATCCCAACGCGTGCCGATGCTCGTACCAGCTCGGCCGTTTCAGGTTGGGAAAGAGGTGATAAGGTCATACTTAGAAGGCACCCTTCCCGCTCTAAATCCTCGATGGTATGGCGGAGTTTAGGATCGTTTCCGAGCTCCTCTTCCTGCGCAGTCCCAGCGAGCAGGATTCTGGAGGTTTGGACTCGTCGACTGAGAAATGCCAGGAGTCGCAGGGTCATCTCGTCCGCCCAGTGCAAATCCTCTAAAATAAGAACGACCGAACTGGTGCTACTGAGAGTCCGAATAACCTGGGCAATGGATTCAAAAAGACGGCGGTAATCTTCCCCGGCGACTGAAGACGCCGAGCCAGCATGGAATACTTCGGGAAGGAGTGTCGATAGCTCCTGCCGATAAGTTGGGCTGAGATGTTCACGCGCCTGGCCAATAGCTGCCTCTGCATTCCGAAGTGCGCTGACCCAGGGAGCCAAAGGAAGGACCTGCTCACTCTCATAGCATCGCCCAATAAGGACGTAGCTGTTCTGGCGATAGGCCTCGAGTGCGATCGTACCGAGCAAGTAACTTTTGCCGATGCCCGATTCTCCAAAAACCACAATCGATTGCCCCATTCCTTTCGATGTCTTCTCCAGTGCTTCGTGTAGCTGGGTTCGCTCCGATATTCTTCCGATCAAAGGCGTACTATAGGAAGGAATATTGAGAGCAGGTGGAAGCGACGGACCCTGCGCATCGGAGGTCGTCGGCGGAGCATCTATCTTACTAGTCTGGAATAGGCGCCGCTGGAGAATGTCTTGATACAGACTCTTGGTCTCTGCTTCAGGGTCAATTCCTAATTCGCGTTGCAATACCCCAACGCATACCTGGTACTGCCTAAGCGCTGACTGTCGACGGCCCCGCCTCACGTAAAGGCGCATGAGTAAGCGATGCACTGCCTCCTGCAATGGGTCGAGTGTTAGCAGTCGTTTCGCGGTCCTAATGGCCTCCTGAATCATGTCGGCCTTATTATAATGTGCAAGAAGTCTGGTAAGTGCCTCAAGCGCTAATTCCCAATGTCGCTCCCGTTCCGGCAGAAGCCACTCTTCAAAGCATTCTTCGTTCAAGCTCAGACCTTCTAGGAGAGGACCCTTATATAATCCCGACGCTTGCTCAAATGCTTCCGGAGTATTCCTGCCGACAAGATGTTCAAAGGCGAGCACATCCGTTTCGATTTCATCCGGAGAAAGTGCCACCGTGTGACCTTGAGTTATAAGGATGGGTGGATCCGTAGTGGGTAGTGTTGTCCGGAGTATGGAAAGAGCATGCCGGAGACTGTCGCGAGCGCGATCCTCTGGCGCGTTACCCCAAAGAAGTGCCGCCAGCTTATCGCGTGGATGCTCCTGTGTAGGACAAACCGCAAGATAAGCCAGTAAGGCCTCAATCTTCGCAGGCAGTTGCAGTACGAGCCCGGGAGTTAGCTGTGCCTGGAAGCCACCGAAAAGGGTGAGCTTAAGATATGCCACAGCAGGGCGAAGCTCCGTTGTGAATGAGTTTCACGAATCCTCAGCAATTCTTAGGCCCGAAATTTTTCACTTTATTTTCATGGGGTTGAAAAAAACCTTCAGCGCAGAAGTGTAAAATAATTTGACAGAATATCTCAATGACAAAGTATGACAAAAAATGACAGCGCAGATCACTATTTATAGAAACGCAAAACTGTAAGCACAAATTACACTTATTGAAGTAATTGTCTCAATTACAATATATCCGTTCGCTGTTGGTTATCTTTCCCTTCTGCGCCGGGTGAAGCCGACTTTTTCATGATTTTTTCACGCATCTGATCATGCGACCTTCACGGTGCCTGTTATAGGTTACGCCAGAACTAGTGCTGGCTAGCCATCGACCATCCCGCGTGCGGCGGATTGAGGCAAGCACGGTCAGCTAGACAACAAGAGGTGCAATCATTGTTAAAAACGACCTTCATCATTCGAATTGCTTTCGACGAGATGGGTCGCGTCAACGGAGTGGTGATACGAGCTAGGACAGGTGAAAAGGAACAGTTTCATGGCCTCGAAACCGTTGGGCCGATCATTCGACGCATGCTGAAAGACGATAAGACTTTGGCAAGCGAAAACCTATGTGTTCATAGGGAGGAGAATTAATATGGGAGTACGTATTTTCAACAGAATTCTGTGTGCGATGGCAATCGCGCTGGTCGTTGTCTCCGCCGTGTCATCAAAAACTCACGCCAGTCAAATCAGCGGAGATTCTTCAAATGTGGACGGAACTCACTATCGATCAGTTGATACGTCCGCAACGCCATCCTTCATGTCGGGCGATCGGGTGTTCTACGTCAACAAGAGTGAGCCAGGTCTTGCCCCTGGCGATTTGCTGAATGGTGGCCAAAATAGAGCCGGCTTTGCGAATGACCTCGCACATGCCTCATTGCTGCTTAGCGTAGTTTTCTTGGGTTTGGCTGTTTTGATCAGCGACGCTTGTAAGAAAATCTACGATCAAGCCGCGGCGATTATCCGACACTCGCAGGATTGTTTCACGTTTAAATTGGTCAGATGGCCGATGAGCGTTTTACATCTGGGAGAAGGACAACTAGTGGCGGGATTATTAACACCTTTTAGACGGAATCTCAGCAGTACACGAGCAAAACTAGACACGTTGAGAATCTCTGCTCAGTGACGTGTGAGTCGTGAAAGACTATGCGTCGGATGGGATGCAGCAGAGGTGGTGGTCGCGTGGGTGTAAATCAAGTCACCGGCAATGACACTTCCAAAGGCAATCATGAAGGTCTCTTGCTTAGCTTAGGTTAAATTTACCAGGGTTTACTGGTCATGAAATTCAAAAAAATGGGATCTATCTTTTTGCTTCTCAGTATTGTTCCCGGGTTTGCCTGGGCGTCACAAACATATGACTTTCTTCCTTCGTCATGGCGCGAGATAAGTATGGGTTCCGCCCTCGGCCCATCCTTATTGCTTCTCGGCCTCGGACGCATCGTTGCCGGTATTCTTGCCGTAATGGGTGCCGGTATTGTCGCTGTCATGGGGGCCGGTATTCTCGCCATAGTGGTACTGCTCGGCGAAGCTTGCGATAACCACGGGCGATCGTGTTGAAGCAATTTGGCGGTCATCTCGTGACAATTGCTGATGCCATGGAGAATGCTTTCGTGTTTACGCGTCAGCGGCAGCGGGTCTGCTTTCAGATTTTTGTCGATCGGATTGACCGATGGTGCTGTGGAAGGATCGCTTGCGTGGTTAAGCGGCGCGCCGGTTAGTTAAGGGAACCGTCGGCGCTGGGACTGGTGGCGCTGAGACTGCCCTTGTTGGCGTTTCGATAAAGACGATTCCCGAGCTCCTAAGAATGCGAGCATTAGAAAAATTGATCATATCTGGAGGTTAAATAATGGACTTAAAACTACTTGGGCTCGTGGCTTTAATCATCGCTCTGTTCGCCATCACCGTAAATGAAATTCCGCAGCTCGCCGAGGCACCGGAACCGAGTCGACTAATTTTGCTCGGCGTCGGTTTGATAGCGGCATCCAGTTTTCTCAGGAGAGTTTTTGGATAGGACGTCGACCATGTTGGGGAAAGTAACTTACCTTTGGGCTTTTCTAGCTTTCACCTTGGCAACCAGCCCCGCACGTGCCGTGCCCATTCTCGATCAGGACAACTCGACACTTACAAATGGATCAATCGGCCGGCTGATCAATACATCGTTAGTTCATGGCTTGCCGCTTGAGGATCCAGGTAACACGATTTTCGGTCCTAATACCGGCTTCGAATGGCTGGATCTAACACTCACATATGGAACGTCACCTAACGCCGTGCTTGGAGGGTTCGGAGGTTATGTAAGGGTGGACGGTTATCACATCGCTACTCAAACCGAAGTCTTCGACCCTTTTCTGAACGACGGCATAACGACGGTCACTCTGCAAAACAATCGTAGGAGGTGAAACATGACCAACTATTCAAACTCGCTTATGTGTCCGCTGTGCGACAGCACGGATGTGAGGGCATCACGCCGGTTTAATTTAGTCCAGCAGATTCTGACCTTCTCTTTGATCCGGCCGTTCCGCTGCATTGAATGCAGATGCCGCTTCTGGAGAATCAATAGGTATGCGCAAAGCACGAACGACACTAAGCCAATCTCCGTGGGAGTTTAATGGGTTTCCCGATTTCGATCGAAGCGTTAGCGCAATGCAAAAAATATATCAGGTTCGCAACGATTCATTTCATTTATGACTTTTAACGCCAAGCAGCAAGGAGACGGAATGAGATCCGTAAAGAAAACATCAAACGTAAAGACGCGACCCCATTTACGACGACCCCGATTTTGGAAGATCAGTAAGTGATGTGTGATGCACGTAGCGCGGTTTGAATCTGGAGCTGAACATCAAAAGTAAAGATACGACCTTTACACATTACATTTCGCTTTGCACGTCTGAATAAGGAGGATAGGAAGATGAAATTTGTCACACCCGTCGGAAGAGTACTGGTCATTTGCCACTTGACGGTGGTTCTAATGCTTTCCGCATCTTTACCGGCCCGAGCAACCACGCTCGCTCTCGACTTTGTTGGGACCCTCCAGAATGGGTTCTCGGCAGAATTAACATTTGGCTGGAGCTTCACAGTGAACCAACCCATCGCGGTCAATGGGTTGGGCTTCTTCGATGATTTCAGCATAGGTGGTCCCGGGCTGAAACAGGATCACCTTGTCAGTATGTGGACATCTGGCGGCGCGCTTCTGGCGCAAACGACGATCACCAACGCGAGCACGTCTGTAGCATCGACAGCCGCCGATGGAAAGTGGCTCTTCAACGATATTACCGCCATCCTATTGGCGCCAGGCGACTACGTAATCGGTGCGCACAATGCCGCTTCTTCAGCTTGCGCGACCTGTGATTATTTCCGTTATTTGGATACGGCGACGACAAGTTCGGCGATTACATTCATCGAAGCAAGAGACATTAGTGGAAACGCATTCCCGAGCAGATCGATACCCGATAGAAACGATGGTTATTTTGGCCCCAACTTCGCTTTCGAGGCGGTCCCGGTTCCCGAACCCGCCACCCTCGTTCTCTTCGGCTTCGGCCTCGCGGGGCTGGGCTTCGCGAGGCGAAGGCAGATCTCCTGACAGCCTTCCCTGGTGGTAGACAGCCACGGCGGCCTCCCTTGGAGTCCATCACTTTTGTTGTGTGGCAAGGGGAAAAGCGGGCTTGACAGAGACGAACCTTTACGTCTCATAGGCGTTCGATAGTCACATGGCTCTCATTCAAACAGCACTGCAAAGGTACTGAGGAGGTGGAAACATGGTCAGCAATCGTAACTCGCTTATGTGTCCGCTTTGCGACAGTGCGGATGTGAGGGCATCTCGCCGGTTCAATTTCGTCCAACAAATTCTGACCTTCTCTTTGATCCGGCCGTTCCGCTGCGTCGAATGCCGATACCGATTCTGGAGAATCAGTAGGCATGCGCAAGGCACGAACGAAACTAAACCAATCTCGGTGGGAGTTTAATGCGTTTCCCGATTTCGATCGAACCGTTAGCGCCATGCAAAAAAATATATCAGGTTCTCGGGACGATCTGTTTATGACTTTTAACGCCAAGCAGGAAGGAGACGGAATGAAATCCAAAGAAAACGTCAAAAGTAAAGACGCGACCCCATTTGCGCCCGCGACCCCATTTGCGCCCGCACCTTTTGCGCCCGCATTTGCGCCGGCGTAAATGGGGTCACGTACAGCGAGCTAGGAGAGTCAAATGGTGTAAAAATAGACGTGGACGAAACGCCTTCAACAAAAGACGAAGAGAGGAGAACACATGAAATTCACCTCGATTTTGAAAGGAAAGTGCGCACGAGCCCTAGTTGTGGGATTTTTTCTGACGATTATGGGTGGACGTGCTCAGGCAACAAACATCCTAGTTTACGATTTGTTCGGTGGATTTGAGCAAGCAAACCTGTTCGCCGCAAACCCGGGCAGTTGGACGTTCACCGTTGTCCCCGGTGCCGCATTTGCCTCGCTGACGGCAGCACAAATCGCTGCGTTTGATGTTATTTGGGTCAGCTGGCTCGGTCGCAACTCTAGCGCTAACGATGGCAACGCCGGCTTGTTCGCTAACGCGGCGAATCTTGCTGCTGCAATCGGACTGGGGACAGGAATCGTCGTTGAAGCTACCTTGGGCGGCAGTTATGGTTTCCTTCCCGGTACACCTGGAGCATTTACTTTTAGTAGCTGTGGTACAGGACCAATTACTGCGGCTGGTCTCGCAGCAGGACTAACGCAGACGATGCTCGATGGGTCATTTGGGTGCCATGGCAGTATCACCGGCTGGGGTTCCGGGTATACGAATTTCGTAACTGGTCCATTTGGCACGTCCAGTTACGTTGGCGATACCGGTAGTTTCGGCGGGCGCATTGTGCTTACCGGCCATGATCCGGATTGGCACGCTTTCGGCTTCAGCAGCGCCGATGCTCAGATCCTTCGGGCATTGGTCGGGTTTGCGGACTCGGGGAGCGCAATTCCGGAGCCGGCGACATGGATAATGTTAGGGCTTGGCCTAATTGCGCTCCCGCATGTTCGTAAGCTCGTCGGGTAACGATCCCATTATGCGGAAACTTTCATACCGCTGCCTGTGGATTGTAGCTACAGGCAGCGGGTTTCTGTCTCTTTATTCCTTAACAGCTGCTAGGTTTGTGTATTGGGGAGACAGTGGGGAATGGCACGCCGCTATTGAAACTCTTGGGATTGCCCATCCTTGGGGCGCTCCCCTTTACATCCTTGCTGCGAGACTATTTACCTTTCTCTTCTCCTTTTCTGGCGCATGGGGTGTCCACCTTATGTCGTGTGTGGCCGGCTCGTTTGCGGTTATGTTACTGGCTTGGTTCTTGAACGTGATCACGGGAACTAGGCTGCTTGCCTTCGCTCTCGCCGTTTCGTGGGGCTTTAGTTCAGCTTTTTGGGGGCAGACCGGAGTAGCGGAAGTTTATGTATTTTTCTTAGCCATTTGGTTTGCCGCCGTCGTCTGTGTGTGGGAGTGGAGCTTCAAAAGATCGCGACGCTTGTTACTGGCAGGCAGCTTTCTAACTGGATTGGCTGGCACTGTTCATCCCCTTGGCGTTTTTCTAGTGCCGGTTTTCCTGTTTCTAGTTTACATGTCGCGTCCCAAGCACGCTGACCTGGTCGCTTTAGCAGGCATTCCATGTGGCTGGCTGCTGTTGCTCTACATACCATTGCGGGCGACTACTGATCCGGTAATCAACTGGGGTAACCCACAGACAATCACCTCTCTCATCGAGTATTTTGCACAGGTGGACTTTCGGGCGGTGATGGCTCCAAACCGGGCGCCATGGGATCCACTTCCCGTAGAGGTTTGGGTGCGATCTATCGTAGAGAGCCATGGCTGGCCATTGCTCGGGCTCGCACCTTTGGGAATGTTCAATGTCAGATATCGAGTGTTGGCTTTCGCCATGCTAGGCACGGTAGTACTCAACCAAGCAGTACTACAATTATATGACAGTCCAGAAATTGTATCGCTGAGTCTTCCGTCCAGTCTTGCAGTCTGGGTTCTGGCGGGCATCGGCATAGGCACTGAGACTGTCAGGATGTTCAGAGCACGATCACAATACGCCAACATGATAATTGCAGTCGCGCTCCTCGTTTGGAGTGGATGGGGTGCTTACTCTAGTTTTCCTAGATTGAATCTCGGGGACAGCGAGGCGAGTCACATTATGGCGAACAGCTTGGCGATCTTGCTTCCGAGAGATGCTCTGTTTGTAACGAGCAGTAGCACGCACCTATTCCTTGTTTGGTATTTGCAGGTTGTGGAACACAGACGCACTGACGTTAAGACAGTTTTCTCAATGCTGACCGGTAGGCCATGGTATATCGAGCAGCTTCGCCAGAAAGGGGTGTTATTACCTCCGCTTCGCGACTCAGATTGGCTCAAGAAGCTTCAGGCGCTCAATCCGGGGCCGGTTGTTGTCTCATCTTTCTGGCCCGGCAATGCCGGATCGTTGGCGCCATTAGGACCACTGTTTTTATATGTGCGGAAATCCGGCGATCGCGAATGGGCAGCAGCGCGCCATGACAAGGCATTAAGCGATTTGATGACAGCCCGCGGGGATGACCTTGCGAGTGTCGAGCACCGAGCGAAAATTCAATTCCAGCTTGGTCTTTATCACATAGAGGCAAGAAATCGAAAGAACGCAATCAACGCTTTTCAAGAATGCCTGCAACTCAGGCCTACCGACTACGGCGCGATGGTAAACCTCGCTACGCTCTTACGCGATAATGGGTCAATTGCTGAGGCGCGGAAATACGCACGAAAGGCAAGCGACATTGAGCCACGTCGCCCGCACGCTTATTTTGTCCTGGCCGAAATCGAGGAGACCGCAAAAAGCATAGAAGCAGCTATCGCCGCTTGGGAGAAATACATTCGGCTCGCGAGCGGTCTGCCTTCAGAGGCCACTTACGTGCATGAGGCATTGATGCGACTATCGGCACTGAGTGTTTAGACCATATGGGGGTCAGGAGTCTTGATTCTTATAATTGTCTTTGGTAACTGCTGGAGTCCTGGCACGGCCGCTGCGGGTTAAATATGAAGGGGCACACTACCACGTTACCTCCTGGGGCAATGAGCGAAAGGTCATCTTTCGCGACGGCACCGACCGAGAGAAGTTTCTAGGAGTTAATCAGACGAGCGGTGGAGCAGTTGGTTAAAGGAAGCATGGATCCAACTAAGTACCGCTGAAGCAGTCTTGGATCGTACGTCGGAGCGAGGGCTGTACCGTCCTGGCTTACGGTCAAGGACGAAGAATCAAGAGTCCTGACCCTATTCGTTCTACAAGCGATTAGTTGATCGGAGCGGCCAACCATTCTTGCCCCAGAGAGTGGCAACAATTCCATTGGGATCGGAACAGCTTGAGGCAGGCTGCCTCATTCAGAAGTGAACCGCTCTTTAGAAGAGTTCGCCTTAACAAGGGAGCCCTTTATACTACTATACTTGAAGGTTTGCGCGGTTTGCGCAAATTCTCCGAACCGCGGTAGCTCATGAAAATGAGGATTTACTCGCGCCAAGTCGCCAAGACGCCAAGTTCGGAACCTTTTTTTACCTTTGCGTCTTTGCGCGAGATATTCCAACTTTCGGTTGCGGCTCTGCCGCGCTAAGACCGTGCGCCTTCGCTCGCCTGAAACAACTCAAAATCGATCTCGCTGCGAAACGCGTTGATGCGCACAACTTTCACTCGCACATTATCACCCAAGCGGAATTTTCGGTCGTGGCGACGGCCTTTGATGACGTATTCTTTCTCGTAGTAGTCGTAGTCGTCGTCTGTTAATGACGACAGTTTGACTAAACCTTCGATGAAGTAGGCGTCGAGTTCTACGAAGAAGCCGAAGTTGGCAAGGCTGGTAATGAAGCCCGTGAACTCTTCGCCGATTTTGTTCATCATGAACTGGGCTTTTTTGAGATCGACCATCTCGCGCTCGGCGTCCATCGCGTGGCGCTCGCGCTCGGACGTGTGTTTGCCGGCCTCTTGAAGATAGCGGAGTAAGTCTTCGCGTTCGTTGGGCTTGGGCCTTTCTCCTTTCAGGGCTTTGTCCAACATGCGATGCACAATGAGGTCAGGGTAGCGGCGGATTGGCGAAGTGAAATGCGTGTAACATACCGATGCTAGGCCGAAGTGGCCGATGTTTTCCGGTTGATAGACGGCTTGCTTCATCGAGCGTAGCAGCACGCGGTTGAGCACGCGCTCTTCGGGCTTGCCGCGGGCAGCCTCCAAGAGTCTTTGAATTTCCAAGGGCGCAATGTTTTCTTTTTTAAGGGGCAAGCGGTAGCCGAGTGAGAGCAGAAACGGTGCTAGCGCTTCCAACGCTTCTTCGTCGGGACCTTCGTGGACCCGATAGAGAGCCGGTAAGTCTCTTTCTGTCAAGTGGCGCGCCACCGCTTCGTTGGCGGCAATCATGAACTCTTCGATGATCCGATGGGCAATATTACGCTCGGCGCGCACGATATTTTCCGGCTGCCCTTGCAGATCGAGAATAATTTCAGCTTCGGGTAGATCGAAATCCAGGTTGCCGCGGGCTTTGCGGCGCTCGTAAATCAACATCGCGAGCTCTTCCATGAGATGGAACTGGTCGACGAGGGTGCCGTAGTACGCCAAAACTTCGACGTCGCGATCGACTAAGATGCGCCGTACATTGGTGTAGGTCATTCGTTGATGGCTGCGAATCACGGAGTTGAAAAACCGGCTGCCAACGACTTCCCCTTTTGCGTTAAATTCAATGGCAACGGTTTTGGTTAAGCGATCTTCGTTGGGATTCAAGCTGCAGATGCCGTTCGAAAGCGCTTCGGGCAGCATGGGAATCGCGCGATCAGGAAAATAAACGCTCGTGCTCCGAGCATAGGCTTCCTGATCCAAGGCGCTGTCGGCTCGAACGTAGTGAGCGACATCGGCGATGGAAACCAAAAGCTCATAGCGATCATCCATCTTGCGAACGTGAACGGCGTCGTCGAAGTCGCGGGCGTTCTCGCCGTCGATGGTAACGATGGGCAATCCCCGTAAATCGGTGCGCGCGGCTATTTCTTGAGGAGGGATCGAGTAAGCAATCTGGTTCGTCTCGCGATGCACTTCTTCCCGAAAACGAGTCGATAGGCCATAGCGAAACACAATGGATTGCGCTTGGACTTCCGGATCATCGGGGTCGCCCATGACTTTAACGACCTGAGCTTGCGGTGGTGACATCGCCGTTCCGTAGCGGGATATCTCGGCGGCTATGACTTTGCCTTTTTCCGGCTTCACCGCGTCCGGCGTGAGTGGAATGGCGCCGATTCTCGCATCCATCGGGACGAGAAAACCTTCGCCGTCGAATTCATCGTAGGTGCCGAGCAGGCGCTTCTGCGCGCGCTCCAGAACTTGCACGACGTGCGCTTCAGTGCCGCCTCGTGCCTTCCGATCGACCCGCACCATCACCCGATCGCCGTGCATGACGCGGCGCATCTCGCGGCGATTCAGATAGAGGTCCTCGGTGTCTTTGTCTTCCGGGATCAAGAACCCATAGCCGTCCGGGTGCGCATGGACTCTTCCCCGGATCAGATTTTGCCGATCAGGGAGCGCATAGTGATTCTTCTTCAGTCGCACCAAGCGGCCATCGCGGCATAATTCTCGAAGCGCATCAATGATCACCTGAAGTTCATCGCGGCCAAAGCCACCGCGCCGCAGGATCTCAGCGGGTGTCAGCCGGTTCTTTGGCTTCTTTGCAAAAAGTTCGAGAATCTTTAGTTGAGCTTGTGTTTCAGAAGCTGAATCAAGGTCAGATTGCCGAGCCATAGATGCATCTGAGCATCTAATGGAATTCTGCGGTTTTCAATCGCTGGGAAAAACAAACACGCGGAGTTGGAGACTTCGGTCGAGGCCCCGGCATTACCGGTTCGTGCGCTCATCGGAAAACTCGCGGGCAAGTTCCGCCATGAACCAGTCGTCGTTCATGTCGGTCGGCCGTGGAATTTCCCGCAACGGGACGGTGTCTTTGATCGAGTCTAAAATCTTATGTGCCGTGGTGAAGAAATCGTTCATGGCAAGAAGCACGATGATGGCTTTCTTGCGATCCACCGTGCGAATGATGCCGACTTCTTCGTAGGATTCGAAGATAAATTTTACATAGGCAATATGCTCGGGAGGAATTTCCAGATAGATGTCATGCAATCGCATTCGTCGCATCGCTAACGATTGAGAAATCGCTGCAGCGCGTCGGGCAACCACTTCTTTGGCTCTTTAGATTCTTGAGATGATTTGCCGCCACCGTCCGTGTCGTCGCCGCGCGCCGCGGATCCACCGCGCAGCGCTTGCGCCAAGAGGCGATTTTCGAGCCGGATTTTCACGTCGGGAATTTCGCCCTCTACCACGAACGGAATTCCAAGTCTGCCACGCCGGTCGAGCAGATAACGGATGATACGGTAATCGCGTTGGACCTCCTGAGTCAATCGCGGCGACAGCACGATTAAACCGTTCCATTTTGTGGATCGGTCGAACCCGAGCCAGCCGGCACCTGTGATCGTATAATCGGGAGTCGTGATGATGAGGTTATCAGTGTGGATGCGTTTCTGATCGATCGCGAAATTCGCCTTCAATGACTCGACAGGTGTATCGGGTCGTTTGACCAAGCCGGCAAAACCTGGAGGCAGGCGGGACGTTGACACCGCGGAAACACTGCTGCCACTGCCCCTGAGCAGCAAATGGCTGACTAAGTTGAAATCTCGGATTACACCCCGGCGAATTGACGCCTCGCCGGAACCTTTGAGCACGCTCATCATGCCGGCGCCATTGGTAGCGGCGGCGTCGAACTGGGCCGAGCCGTTAAGTTGCCCTTCGATGCGATCTTTCAATTGCGGCATCCATTGCGCGATCAGCGCACGCAAATCGAGGGCGTCGACTTGTGAGGACATTTGGAGCCGGCGAGAACTTTCACCGGCGGAAGCCCAATTACCGTCGGAGCGGAAGGTTCCGTTTAGCGTTTGCAAGGCGAGATTCTTAAACGTCAGGCCCGCTGCCGATAGAGCTACGTCGCAGCGGAGATTGCCAAAACCAAACTGTTGCAAGGCGCCTTCCGGAGAAGTCACTGATCCGGTAAGCGCCAGCTGCCCGTTGTCCCATTGAATCTCGCCATTAGCGTTGACGCCTTTGAGCCGGACCGGCGGGCCGGCGTCGAGCAAGGGCAGATCGGTGAGATTGAACTCGTCCGAACGCAGTTTATAAATGACACTGGGCTCCAGCAGGTTCGCAATGGTGCCATCGAGGAAAATCATCGAAGACCCCAGACGAAATGTGACATTATTGAGGCGCGCTTGCTTGCCGTTCAGGAAAACCTGGCCGTCCAGCTTTTCTATTCTGCGCCCGTTACCTAGATGTTCGAATCCGCTATTGGTGAGTTTCAGTTGGCCTTGTACGCTCCAGTTCTCGTCGGCGGGAGTCAAGCCTTTGTTGAAATCAATATCCCAATCAGCCCTGCCGCCCACGCCATAAAAATCCAGCGGAGTAAAAAGTTGGCCCCAGGCGGGCATCGGGCTTTGTTTGCCGTGCACTTTGAGTTGCAGGCGGGGCGCCGGTTCATACTCGATACTGCCGGCAAAATCCATTTTGGCAGCCCCAACGACGAACTCGGATTCATGAAGCAGCAACCTTTGCTTTTGCCGGGAAATTCTCATTCTGACCTCTGCGGGAACATTGGCCGGCTTATTTAGCCACCCTTTGTAGCGCAATTCTGCTTTGTCGGCGCGCACCAGCGCGCCGACGCGGAGACTCTCCCAAGTTCCTTCAAAACGACTATAAATGCCGAGTGTGCCGGCAGCGACTAGCAGCGGAGGAAGGTTCTGTTCGAAGAGACGCAACTTGCGGAGTTGCGTCAGCGCCAGGGGGGCGACGACCAGCTTGCCTTGGATCTGCGCGTCCTCCCACGTGCGGCGCTCGGAGAACTCAACACTGCCGTTGATAATGGCATTGTAGTCCGAGGAACCAAATAGCGGAACTTTTAACGTGATGTCGCCGATGCGTGGGCGTTCCGGCGTGCCGCTGAGCTTCGCTTGGAACGACATGGGACCAGTCACGTCGAGTTCGCGCGGAATCTTGTCTCTCAATCCGGCGATGGCTCGCGCGACAACCGGTACATGAAGGGAATCAAGTCGAACGCTGAGATCGATGCTGCGGCGGAACCAGGAATGCTCTCCCGGCGCGGGTTTGAGCTGGCCTTCGATCCTTACGTCCTGGCCAATTCCTTCGCTTAACGATGCGGCAATGGTGATTTTCGTTGCTTGCGCCGGTTCCAATTCTCTCATGGTCATCGAGATATTCTTAACCCGAAGCTCGGCGGGTTCTTTGATCGACCGATCCACGTATTCGACGCGGCCCTCTCTGATGCGCACTTCGCCGATCGCGAACGCCACCGGGCTATGCTTTCGCTCAGGTGCGGGCGGTCGTAGTCTGGGAAATTTCCGCAGCTCGTTCTTGCGGTTTACGAATGCCGTCAAGTTCAACAGTCCTGCTTCATTGGTAATGATCTGAAACTCCGGCTCATTGAACGTGAGCGAGTCGATTACAAACCGACCGAAAAACAGATTCCACACGCTGACTCCCAAAACGAGCTCTTTTGCCCGGACCACCGGTGTCGCCGCAAAGCGAGGATCATCAGCGATGCGAAACTCTTTGGCGACGAAGCCGGGCCGGTCGAATAAGTTGACTTCGAGAGCGTCGAAACTGACGTCTTGGCCGAGGACTTTTTGCAACTCTTGCTGGACTTGTTCGCGATGTTTGCTGGCCAGAATGTTGAACGATTGCACCAGCACGCTGATTAAGGCTACCAGCGTCAGGAGAGTTAGTAGCAAAAATTTTCTAGGGCTTTTCATCGCACCGGCGATGGTAGGCCAGATCGAGAATGGCTCGGCGAGACTCGGATGGCGCATTTCCCCCAACGTGGTCTTCGGGGTCTCTCCTTCGGGCGGAATTTTCATGATTGAGGCTTTTGACGATAGTACCAGAACATTCCAGCGTGGGCCAATGTCGACGGACGACAGGCTACACTATACACTACACGCAGGTATTCTATGCGAGATGCTAACCAGAACAACTATTGCGATGGAGATTCGCGCCGCTCAAGCTATGCGCTCAACGATCGTGGCGATGCCTTGACCGACCCCGATGCACATGGTCGCAAGACCGTAGCGGCCGCCGCGCTTCTTCATCTCATGGACCAAGGTCGCCATCATGCGCGCGCCGCTGCAGCCGGTCGGATGGCCGAGGGCGATGGCGCCGCCATTTACGTTCAGCTTATTCAGGTCGATGCCGAGCTCGCGAGCACAAGCGAGCACTTGCGAGGCAAACGCTTCATTTAATTCGACCAGGTCCATCTGTTCGATGGTCAAACCGGCACGCTTGAGAGCCTTCTCCGTGGCCGGGATCGGTCCGATGCCCATGTAATTCGGATGCACGCCGGCGACTGCGGACGCGACGATTCGGGCCATCGGCTTCAGTTTTAAGCGTTCGGCTTTTTGTCGAGTCGTAATCAGCAACGCTGCGGCGCCGTCCGATAGCGGCGACGAGTTGCCCGCCGTCACCGTACCGCCTTTTTTGAACGAAGGTTGGAGTCCAGCAAGGATTTCCAGTGAAGTATCGGCGCGCGGCCCTTCGTCTTTGTCGCGGACGAGCGGCGCGCCTTTACGCTGGGGGATTTCGACCGGAATGATCTCGTCTTTGAGACGGCCCTCATTTTGCGCCTTCAAGGCCCTTTGGTGGCTCGCAAGCGCAAGCTTGTCCTGGTCTTCGCGGCTGATGTGATACTTTTCCGCGACATTCTCGGCGGTCTCGCCGTTGTTGATCAGCGAGTAGAGTTCCGCCATACGCTTGTTGGGGAAGCGCCAGCCGAGCGAGCTGTCGTACATCTGGACATCGCCGCGTTGAAACGCGGTCGCCGGTTTGCCCATCACCCAGGGTCCGCGGGTCATGCTCTCGACACCACCGGCAACAAACAGATCGCCGTGATCGGTCTCGACGGCCCGACCGGCTTGATTGATCGCTTCGAGTCCGGAGCCGCACAAGCGGTTCACCGTCGCCCCGGGAATCGTGTAGGGCAGCCCGGCGAGCAAGGAAGCATTGCGTGCCACGTTGCGCGAGTCTTCGCCCGCTTGGTTCGTACAACCCAAATAGACATCTTCAATCTCTTCCTTGTTGATACCGGTTTTTTCCACTAATTTGGCGATAATATGCGCGGCGAGATCGTCGGTTCGAACATCCTTCAATATACCGCCGTGGCGCCCCATCGGCGTGCGCACAGCTTCGACGATTACGGCTTCTCTCATGCTTTCACCTGACCTTCGTGATATGTGTAAAATCCTCTGCCGCTGATTTCACCGAGAAACCCCGCAACCACCAGCTTTTTCAAGTGCGGCGCCGCGCGGTAGCGGTCGTCGCCGGTTTCGCGCTGCAAACCTTCGAGCACGGCGAGCACTTCGTCCAGACCGATCTGATCGGCCCAGCGCAGCGGCCCTTGCGGATAATTCACGCCGAGCCGCATGGCGACATCGATCTCTTCCGCCGTGGCGACGCCTTCTTCCAGGCTGCGCGCCGCCTCATTAATAATCAAGCTCAAAATACGCGGAAATGTAAGTCCCGCACTGTCTTTGACTCGTACGGTCTGTTTGCCGAGGGACTTAAAGAGCTGTTCGGCCTGTGCAAGTGACGGTTCGGTCGTGCGCAAACCGCCGGCCAATTCGATCAGCTTGCGATCTTTCAGAGGAAAAAAAGACGCAAAGCCGACGATTCTTTCCGGCTTTTTTATCCACGACGCCATCAGCGTCGTGGAAAATCGCAAACAAGAGCTGACGATGATCGAGGACGGCGCCAGGGAGGCGTCGAGACGTTGGAGCAAAGCTTTTTTTTTGTCCTCGACGCCGGTTTCCGTATCGATGACGAAGTGGGCCGTCGAAGCGACGGCTGTAGCAGCGTTTAACTGCGACGTTTCGAGGCCATTTTCGTGACCCAACGCCAACAGTTCTTCTGCCAGGCGGTTTCTGCCGATGACCGCTAGACTACTTTTTGTCATAGGGGTAAAAGCCTCGCCCGGTTTTTCGTCCGAGGTTGCCGCCCATGACCATGCGCTGTTGGATTGGGCTCGGGCGAAAACGCGGATCTTCAAAAAACGAGCGGTAAAGCGACTCCGTGGCGGCGAAGTTCACGTCGTTGCCGATTAGATCCATCAACTCGAAGGGACCCATGCGAAAATTACCCGCCTCTTTCATGATGCGATCGATGACTTCCACCGAAGCGCCACCGTCGCCGAGAATGCGCAGTCCTTCATTATAAAATGGCCGGGCGACGCGGTTGACGATAAATCCCGGTGTATCCTTGGCCCGCGCCGGGGTCTTGCCCATGGCACGCATCAGCGCTGTGGCTTTTTCGATGGTCGCCGGACTGGTTCGGTCGCCCTGAATCACTTCGACCAGCGCCATAAGCGGCGGCGGATTGAAAAAGTGTAAACCGAGGACACGCTCCTGATGCTGCGCGCTGGCGGCGATGGCGGTAATGCTGAAAGACGAGGTGTTGGTTGCGAGTAGCGTCTCCGGCTCGCAGATGCCGTCCAGTTCCTTGAAGATATCGCGCTTTAACTCGAGTTTCTCCGGTGCCGCTTCGATGACTAGCGTTGTTCCCTTGCAATCTTCGAGTTTCGTCGTGGTATGGAAGCGGTCAAGAATTTCCTGTTCTTGTTCGGCGGTGAGCCTTCCACGCGTGCGGCTCCCTTGCAAAAAATTTCGCACCCGATCCAAGCCGGTCTCAATGAATTCGTGCTTCACATCGTAAACCAAAGTCTCATATCCGGCTTGGGCGGAGACTTGCGCAATACCCGCGCCCATAGTGCCGGCCCCGAGGACGGCGATTTTTTCCGTTTTGTTGGGCATATCTTTCTCGGTCCCGTCTCAGGTTCGAGACTGGCAAGCTATTGGATAAGTCCCGTTCATCCTTCGACCAGGCTCAGGACGAACGAACAGAGAATGGAAATCGTCGGGAACTTCCGTTCATGCTGAGCGGTTTGAAGCATTCTATTCTTTTTCACCGAGTTGTTAGAAACTATTTCCCCGTAAACACCGGCGGCCGTTTTTCCAGGAAAGCCTTTACGCCTTCGTCATAGTCGGAACTCCGGCCGGCAATTTCTTGCAAGTGAGCTTCGTAGTCGAGATCGGTCTCCAGATTGGGCAGGTTGGCGTGGTTCACCGCGCGTTTAATGAGCCCGATGCCGCGTGGCGCGCGGGCGACTTGCTCGGCGATGGCTTTGGCCGATGCTGCGAATTCTGCGGCTGGGAAAACTCTCGCGACTAAACCGATTCGCTGCGCTTCCTTGGCGTCTACCGTATCGCCGAGCAACAAAAGCTCCATCGCCTTGCTGACTCCCACCAGCCGCGGCAGGATGAAGCTGCCGCCGGAGTCGGGCGCCAAGCCGACGCGCACGAATGACTGAATAAATTTTGCTTCATCGGAAGCAACACGTAAATCGCAGGCGAGCGCTAAATTGCAGCCGGCGCCGGCGGCGACTCCGTTGACCGCCGCGATGACGATCTTCTCCATCTGGCGGATTTGCCGGATCATCGGATTGTACTTCTCGCGCAGGGAAGCGCCGAGAGAGCCCTTTTGCTCCGGTGTCCGGCCTTTGAGATCTTGCCCGGCACAGAAGGCACGGCCCGCGCCGGTAATCATCAAGCAGCGCACCTCTTTGTCGCGCTCGCCTTGCTTTAAAACCTCTAAGACTTCTTTGTTCATCTGCGGTACAAAGGCATTCAGTGATTGCGGCCGGTTGAGCGTGATCGTCGCAACAGCGTTTACTTTTTCGTAGATGATCGTTTCGTAGGCCACGGTGAGCTTTCGCTGCTTACTTGCCTTTGAACTCCGGCTTGCGCTTTTCAAGAAACGCCTTCATGCCTTCGCTGCGGTCCTCGGAGGCGAAAAGTAAATAGAAAGACTTGCGTTCGAACTCCAGGCCCTCGTCGAGTGGCGCGTTGGCTGCCTTGAGCACAGCTTCCTTTGCCGCTTTAACTGCGAGAACCGGCTTGGCGGCAATCTTCTTTGCCACGGCTTTGGCTTCTTCCAACAATAGTTCAACCGGCACAACACGGTTGACCAATCCTAGACGCTCCGCCTCGGCGGCCGTAATCGAATCACCGGTTAACACGAGCTCCATCGCGCGGTGCTTGCCCAGAACATGCGTCAGGCGTTGCGTGCCACCGCTACCAGGGATGATGCCGAGATTCACTTCCGGCTGGCCAAAGCGCGCGGTTTCGGACGCGATGATGATGTCGCAGCTCATCGCCAGCTCACAACCACCGCCCAAAGCGAAACCGCTCACTGCGGCAATCACGGGCATGGTAATTTTGTTAATCTGATCGCGATATCCGAGCCGCTCGTGAATACGTTCATCGAACGGTCCGCGCTCGGCCATTTCTTTGATATCGGCGCCCGCGGCAAACACTTTCTCACCGCCCGTGACGATGATAACGCGCACGTCGTTATCGTGGTCGAGTTCTTGCATCGCCAGCGACAAGTCTTTTACGAGAGCGTAAGATAAAGCGTTCAAGGCCTGTGGACGGTTGAGCGTGACGACCGCGATCGGGCCGTCTTTTTCGACGATGACGTTCTCGAAATTCATGCTAGGTGTTAAGAAATACACTAGCGCGGGAGGTGATTCAAGGCAGCTTTTTCCCGTCCTTCGACGGAAATTTATCGATATTTGCAGCCTCTGCTTAGGCAGGCGCGTGATCATCCGGGGTTGGAATAATCTATCGCTTAGAGCGATAATTTTTTGAGGGTGACGAACGTGATTAACAGTGTTGCGGTTGATTTGGGCGGTGTATTGTTCTCGGAAGGAAAATCGGTGGCCTTGGAGAAGTTGGCGACGGTGCACGGCTATGACCGAAAGTTAGTCGGCGCTATTTTGTCGTCGCCGGAAAGCATTCTATTGCGCAAAGGACTCCTCTCGGATCAAAATTTCTGGCAGTGGGCCCAGCAACAACTGCCGCCGAGCTACGACAGTCGATTGATCCAACGAGAATGGTACAACGGCTACGTTCTCGACAAAGAAATCTTTGAGCTGATGGTCAATTTGCGAAAAAAATACTCGATCATTGCATTTTCGGGAAACATCCAGAGTCGCGTGGACTTTCTAGAAGAAAAATATCACTTCCGCCATCTGTTCGACATCGAAGTTTATTCTTTTGATTTTCACCTGACTAAACCCGAACGAGCATTCGTTCAGGTGATGATCGACAAAGCCGGCGTGCGACCTGAAGAAATCGTCTATATCGACGACAATGATTCCTATGCGAAACCGGCACGGGAACTCGGTGTGAACGTTATTATCTATCGGCGCGGCGAGATGCTACGACTACGGCAGGAACTGAAACACTACGCATTGATGTCATGATTCTGTGCGCGTTACTGAGAATTAATTTGACAAGCCTTCGGTGCGCGATTAAATAGCCGGAAAAAGGGGGATCCCATGGAAACTGCAATTTCCAGCCTGCTCTTCAAATCTCGTTCGCTCGGTGACGTGATCGATCTGGCACGCGATCAAGGTGTGTCTTGGTTGGAGGTTTGGACCGAGCACCTCTGGCGCGACGACACGGGCGATTTGCTGAAACGGCTCCGCGAGTCCGGCCTAAGCCTGTCCGTCCACGGCCCCATCGGCGATCTCAACATCACGTCGAGCAATCAAGGCATCCGAGAGGAATCGATTCGACAGGTTATCCAAGGCATCGAAGAGGCCGCGGAGATGGGCGCCAAAGTGGTTACGATCCACCCCGGTTTTCTCACAGGTCGGCAGGATACGCCGGAGGATATCTGGGACATGCAAATCGATGCTTTCAAGCGCTTCGCCGCCAGAGGCAAACAACTGGGTCCGGTTATTGCCATGGAAACGATGGAAAAGCGCAACAAGGAAGTGGTGATTCATCCGGAGATCACGAATCAGATTATAAACGCAGTGGATATGGACAACTTCGGTGTCACCTTCGATGTTTCGCACGCGCACACGGTGATGGACGTGGTCGAATTCATTCACGCGCTGAAAAAAATCAGCCACATTCACATCAGCGATACCAAAGACGGTAAAGTTCACGTGCTCATGGGGCAAGGTGAAATTGCCTTCGGCCCAGTGCTGCGAGCGCTGAGAGAAAAATACGACGGCGCGCTGGTCATCGAAGGATGGAATCCGAAGGATGAAAAGGGAATGGTACAAAAATCAACGGAATTTCTAAACGCGCAGTTGGCGAAACTAGAATCGTCTTAGGGACCTGATCAGCGAGGTGTGCCATGAAGAAGTTTCTTGGTCGATTAAAAATAACACTGATCGTGGCTGGCGGGGTGATCGCGCTCAATGCCGCCGTGGTTTTTGCTCAGGCCAAATCAGCGAGTGAAGTTTTGCTCTATACTTCCGTTCCTCAGGCGCTGGCCACACAGTTCACTGACGCTTTCATGAAAAAGCGGCCGGATATCAAGGTCGAGATCTATCGGGCAGGCAGCACCGAGGTCGGCGCCAAGCTCGCGGCGGAGCGCGAGGTGGGAGGCATTCGCGCGGATCTTCTTTGGCTTGCCGACGCGCCGGTTTACTATGACCTCAGGCAGCGCGGCGAGCTTCTCGCTTATATCTCCCCCGAGGCGAAGGCCATTCCCGCAGATCTAAAGGATGCGAAGGGATTTTTTACCGCCGGGCGGCTTATCAACATGATCATCGCGGTGAACACGCAGTTGATGCCTTTAAAGGACGCGCCTAAGTCGTGGAAGGAGTTTCCCGATTTGGGAAAGAGAGCGGTGATGGGAAATCCTCTCTATTCCGGATCGAACTTCGTCACCGTGGCGGCGTTCGTCAAGAGAGACGGTAACTGGGGATGGTTCGAGAGGGCGAGAGCCAAGGGCGTGGCGATCGTCAGAGGGAATTCCGAAGCTGCGGACGCTCTAGCGGGCAAAGAATTTGGTATCGCCATGACGCTCGATTACATCATCGCGGGCTTGATCAAAAAGGGCGCGCCACTAGCCGTCGTTTGGCCTGCGGACGGAGCGATCTCGGTGCCGAGCCCCGTCGCCATCATAAAAGGAACGAAGAATCCGAACGGCAGCAAGGCCTTCGTGGACTTCGTCTTGTCAAAAGAGGGTCAGGAATTTTTGGTCAAGCAGGAGGTTATCCCGGTACGTGGCGATGTTGCGCCTCCGAAAGGACAACCTTCGGCCAGCAAGATCAAGTTTCTGCCGATTCCTTATGAGTGGGCGGCGGAGAATGCCGCAGACATACGGGAAAAGTTTGAAAAGACCATGCTCCATTGAAAGGATTTCGACGGGGCGGGGACGAGGTGGATCAGGCGTCGAGGATGACGACGGCGAAAATTGACAGGCGCTATCTCCTGATGATGGCGATCGGCCTGTTCATCCTGCTCGTCATTCTTTATCCCCTTTGGCAGGTTTTCTTCAGGAGCTTTGTCGACGCGGGTGTCTTTTCACTGAAGAGCTATCGTAAGGTTTTTTCCTATCCTTCCTATTATCGCGCTCTATTCAATTCCTTGTGGGTTTCAGCCGCCACGGGCGCGCTCTGCATGCTATTGGGAACGCTGCTGGCTTTTCTGGTTGTGCGTACCGATCTTCCATTTAAGAAGACCTTGCGAAGCCTTTTGGTTTTGCCCTACGCCCTCCCATCATTTTTTGCCGCCATCGCCTGGATCCAACTTCTGGGACCGCAAGGATACCTGGCTCGAATATTCTTCCACTTCTCCGGCTGGGATACCGCGCCATGGAACATTTACAGCGCCGGCGGCATCGTCTTTGTTCTGACGGTTCATTACTTTATTTTGGTTTTCATCACTGTTGCGGGCGCGCTGGAAAGAATGGACGCCAGTTTAGAGGAGGCCGCGCGCGCTTCGGGAGCCAAGACTTTTCAAATCATGAGCAAGATCACCCTGCCGCTAGTGCTGCCGGCGATCTTGGCGGGAGGGTTGCTCGCGTTCATCGGCGCGCTGGCAAATTTCGGTATACCCGCATTGCTCGGAATGCGAGCGCGATTCTTTGTTTTGACCACGAGCATTTATTATGCCCTGGCGATTCCCGATTTTGGTCTGGCCACGGCGCTTTCGAGCATGCTGGTCCTGGTCGCCTTGGTTTCCATGGCTTTTCAGTTTGGCATTCAAAGGGGCGAGAGCAAATACACGGTCATTTCAGGCAAAGCCGTCCATCCTTCAGAGCTCAAGCTGCGCGCGATAAAATATCCGCTTTTTTTCGGCACCGCGGTCTTGGTTTTTTTTATTTCGATCATTCCCATCTTTTCCATGTTTCTGACGGCCTTGTTTCACTATTGGGGCGCGCCACTGGCGGCGGCGAACCTGACCCTTGGAAATTTTGCGTACATCCTCAAGCTCGAAGCGGGCAGAAGGGCGATCCTCAACAGTATTCTACTTGCTGCCTTGGCTGCCACCGTAACCATGTTCGTCGGCGTCGTGGTTTCCTATATGCACGTCAAGACTAAGCTTACGGGAAGCCGGATGCTGGATTTCTTCGCGACCATTCCGTACGCCGTGCCCCATACCGTGATGGCGATCGCGATGATTTTGGCATGGGCTAAACCGCCGCTCAGCCTTTATGGGACTCTGTGGATCATCCTTGCCGCCTATCTGGCGATCTATTTGCCCTTCGCCGTCAGAACGACCCACGCCACGTTGCAGCAGGTGCATGATTCTCTAGAAGAAGCGGCCCGGGTCTCGGGGGCGAAACTTTTCCCTAGGTTGCGCGATATAGTTTTGCCGCTGGCGCGGCCGGGGATGATCGCCGGCTGGATCTTAGTGTTTATGCCTGCACTGCGCGAGCTAACGGTTTCGATTCTGCTTTACACGCACCGCACGGAAACCATTGGCGTCATCGTGTATAACATGCAGGATGCGGGATACCGTGAAATTGCCGCCGCTTTGGCGTCGCTTGTCATGGTTTTGCTCATCGTCGGCAACATGCTGATCAAAAGGCTTACCGGCGGCGTCGCGGGGTTTTGACGAGAATGGAAAAGATACGGATCTTAAACTTGAGTAAAAAGTACGGCAAGGTCATCGCTGCTGATGACGTGACTCTCGCCGTCGATGACAAAGAATTTTTTTCCCTGCTCGGTCCGAGCGGTTGTGGCAAAAGCACGGTTTTGAGATGCGTCGCGGGGCTCGAAGAACCGAGCGAGGGCGAAATTGACATCGGCGGGACTCGCGTGAATTCGACCGCGGATGGAATCAACGTGCCCACTGAGCTTAGACCCATCGGCATGGTTTTCCAGAATTACGCCGTCTGGCCTCACATGACGGTTCATGACAATGTCGCCTATCCCTTGAAGCTTAAGAAGTTGGCCAAAGAAACCATAGAAACGAAGCTTAAAGATGCTCTGCACACTGTAGGTCTCGAAAGGCTCGCGGATCGGTTTCCGAGTCAACTTTCCGGTGGGGAACAACAGCGTGTTGCATTGGCGCGAGCCTTGATCAAGGAGCCCGAAGTGCTTCTGCTCGACGAGCCGCTGAGCAATCTCGACGCGAAATTGCGTGAGCAAATGCGTTTCGAACTGAAGGATTTGCAGCGCCGAACCGGCATTCCTATTCTCTACGTGACACATGATCAGAGTGAAGCCCTAGCGATGTCGGACCGTCTCGCGGTCATGAATGCTGGCCACATCGTCCAGGTCGGCGCCCCCGCCGAGATTTATACTCGTCCAGCCGACCGCTTCGTCGCCGACTTTATCGGCCTAATGAATTTTGTTCCTGGCAAAATTCTCACTCGGAGCGGAGAAGAAGCCACTGTGGAATTTCTCGGCAGCCATCGTCTCAACGTGATCGACCGTAGCGATCTAAGCGGGGAATGCGTCTTGGCTGTGCGGCCGGAGGATATCTCTTTGAGCCAAACCGGACCGATCCGCTGCCGCGTAGAGGCACGCAACTATTCGGGGCATCTGATTGATTTTAAGGTCAGGGCGGACAGCGCTGTGTTGCGAGTTCAAACTCCCAAGACGGCGATCTATCAAGAAGGTGAGGAGCTTGGATTCACAATCGAGCGCGCAATGCTTTTTGCGGTTCGTGAAAGCGAACTCGCAGCAGCGAGGGGATAGGGCCTGTGGACGGTAAACCGTTTGCGACCTAAACTTGGAAAATGTTCGACAAAGAACTGAAGTTGACACTCCGAGATCGATTTGCAAGTATCCGTCATACCCATGTCGAGCCGTCTAGAACCCGCAACCCGTCACTACGACGAAAAGCTTCAGCAAATTCTCAAAACTTCGGCGAAGATTTTCGCTGAAAAAGGATTTCATCACACCTCGGTGCGCGACATCGCACGCGCCACGAAGATGAGTTTGTCGGGATTGTATTATTATTTCACGACTAAGGAAGAGCTGCTTTTTCTGATTCAGGAACGCTGCTTTGTGACGCTGCTGCAACGCTGGGAGCAGGCGGCAAATTCGAATCCGGACATCCGCCCGCGTATCCGCGCCTTTGCCGAGAATCACCTGAGTTTCTTCCTGCACAATATGCCGGAGATGAAAGTCATGGCTCATGAAGATGAATCGCTCACCGGCGAATTCAACGATAAGATTCTCGTGCTCAAGCGGCGTTATGTAAAAGTCATCATGGACCTCATCGGCGAGCTGCAAACGCAGGAAGGTGGCAAAGGCACTGACCTGCGCGTCGCGACCTTTGCGCTCTTCGGCATGATGAACTGGATTTACACTTGGTACCAGCCCAAGCGCGACTTGCCATTACCGCAGCTCATCGAACAGATGCTGAGAATCTACTTTTTCGGTTTACTCAAAGCCGGCACGATCGAAGAGCGGTGGTTTACTTCGAGCGCCTCACCGAACGAAAAAGCAGCCTATTCTCTCTGGCAGAGAAACGTTCCGTGAAAGGATTGGGGGAGATATGAGCCAGCTACGCATCGGCGACAATGCGCCGGATTTCAAAGTGAAGGGCGTTCTCCGGGGCCAGGTCACCGATTATTCACTGTCATCCTATAAAGGAAAATGGTCGATCCTTTTTTTCTATCCTGCCGACTTTACTTTTATCTGCCCTACGGAAGTCACCGGTTTCAGCAAACTGGCCAAGGAGTTTTCTACCGAGAATGCGGCGATTCTCGGCGCCAGTGTCGATTCCATCGACACCCATCGCTCTTGGGCAGAAGAACTGGGTGGGTTGGAGTATCCGCTGCTCAGCGATGAGAGCAAGAATCTCAGCCGCGCCTACGGTGTGCTTGACGAGAAAGAAGGGGTGAGCTTGCGTGCGACATTTATCATCAATCCTGCAGGCGTGATTTGCTATCAAGTCGTGAGTCACGTCAATGTCGGCCGCAATGTGGAGGAAACCTTGCGTGTCCTCAAAGCTCTGCGCACGGAACGTCTCTGCCCATCCGATTGGAAGCCGGGCGAGCCGACCGGTGATCTCGGCCTAAAATACTAGGCCAAGCAAAGTTAAAAATGCTACGTAGGGTGGTAGCAGCTCTGCCAGAGTCCGTCATGCTTTTAGCGGTGGTTCGACCGGGCCCACCACAGGCGAATTTTGGATTGGACCCCCGATAAAAACATTCGGGGGGTGACAAGTTGGGGAAAATCCTCTGAGGGCGTATTGATATCCCGCAGCTTGCTCCGGGGTTGTTCATTTTTGCATTTTGAACTTTTAATTGCCCATGGCTCTTGAAGTCATTCAGCAGAAAAGGCAGGTCATCGAGAGTCGCGCGCGAATTCGCGAGTTCGTCTTCGGTATACAAGACGGGCTGATCAGCACGGTCGGTTTGTTGGCGGGAATTCAGGGCGCCACAGAGAGCAACATTGTCGTTATCATAACCGGTCTCACAGCGATGTTTTCCGGAGCCATTTCGATGGCTGCCGGCTCCTATCTTTCCTCCGGCGCGCAGAAAGAAATTTTTGACAAGGAACTTGCTGAAGCCGAACAACTGGCCGAGCGCGAACCGTACATGGCGGCGGAAGGTTTGCTCAAAGCGCTGGGCGAGGAAGGCCTGAGCAAGGAACAAAGCTACCGGATGGTCAAAGTGTTGAGCCAAGAGCGAAACGTTTTCCTGCGCACCTTTCAGGAGAAAGTGTTTGGTCTCGGCAGCGCGGAAATAAATCGGCCGCTCCAGGCCGCTTTGGTGATGGGGCTGTCGTTCATCGTGGGCGCGTTTATCCCGATCGTTCCTTATATTGTCTTCTCTGGTGTGTTTGCGCTTTATCTCTCCGGTCTTCTCGGCGGCATTACGCTTTTCGGCGTCGGCGCTTTCAAGGGACATCTGACGGGTAAATCAATACTCATGTCCGGCCTGGAATTCTTCATCATCGCCGTCAGCGCCGCGGGTTTGGGCTATCTGATCGGAGTCGTTGTGCAGTATTTTTTTCCGGGGATTCCCGTTCCGGCGTAGAGTTTACCCTCACCCTTTCCCTCTCCCGCAAGCGGGCGAGGGTTCAGATTAGGTACAATTAAAACGAAAACGACCGACTATCACGTAAACATTTTCCTCGCCCTCTTTAGAGGGAGAGGATCAAGGTGAGGGTGTTCGATGATGATGTTGATCAAACTTTGATCAAGCTTCGAAGCAGCGCGAGGTTTTCTTGATCTTCTTTTAGGTCGGGTCCCTTGGGCGTTTCCAAACACATCGGCAGACCCCAAAAGCGCTTGTCGTTCAAGAGTAGACGAAAAGCTTCGACGCCGATTTGCCCTTTACCGATATGCTCATGGCGGTCGACGCGGGAATTAAATTCTTTCTTCGAGTCGTTGAGATGAAAGGCGGCGAGACGGTCGATGCCGATCGCCTCATCGAATTCCGCAAACGTCCGCTCGTAACCTTCCTTAGTGCGGATGTCGTAGCCGGCAGCGAAAGCATGCTCGGTGTCGAAACAGACGCGCAGGCGTTCGCTTTCTTTGGTGGCGTCCATGATATCGCCGATCTGCTCGAAGCGATATCCGAGAGTCGAACCTTGGCCGGCAGTGATTTCCAAAGTGACCTTGGTCGTGTAGCCCGGACAAGCTTTGTGCGCTTCGGCCAGCGACTTGGCGATGGTTTTGATGCCTTCCGCTTCGCCGGCGCCGACGTGGGCGCCCGGGTGAGCGACGAGATTAGTGACACCGAGAACCTCGCAGCGTTCCAACTCGTCGATAAATGCGGTAATGGACTGCTTTCTTAATCCCGCATCCGGTGATCCTAGATTGAGCAAATAAGAGTCGTGAGCAATGATAGTTGTGATGCCGGTTTCCTGCCGATTAACGCGAAACTGTTCGATTTCCTCCTTCGTGTACGGTTTCCCCGCCCACTGACGTGATGACTTAGTGAAAATTTGAATAGCGTCACACGCGACTTTTTTGCCGTGGAGCAGCGCGTTGCCGACGCCGCCGGCGATGGACATATGCGCGCCAAGCAGGGGGCCCTTGTGTGCGGGCGATTTGAGTTTCTTTGACGGTGGACTCATGCGTTCAAGGGTTCAATGTTCAAAAGTTCAAGGTTCAAAAACGAGGGAGTCTGCTATCTAACGACTGGAACGGCTTGACGATTCGACCCGTTCCAATAGTTCCAGTAGTTCCACTCGTTCCAGTCGTTTTGGATCATGCGGTGAAGTATCTCCTCCCAACAAGAGGCAAAGAGATGCTTCCCGCGCTGAGCAACTTGTCGTGAAATTCCCGCAAGCTGAATTTTTCTCCACGCCGCTTTTGTTCCTGGTCGCGCAGACGATTGATAATCGACCAGCCAAGAGCGTAGCCCATCGGGACTGAGGGCGACTGGCTATACCAATTAAGATCGCCACAAGCTTGGGCGCGCGGGAAGTGTAGCTCGCGCACCATTAAATCGGCCGCCTCGTCGTAAGTCATCTGGCCTGTTTGAGTCTTTACGTCGATGATGATTCGCAGCGCGCGCCAGAGACGATCTTTGAGCATCACAAAACGATGTTCCTTGGTTTTCAGGAAACCCTGCTCCTGCATGAGCTGTTCACAGTAAAGCGCCCAGCCTTCGTAGAAAACCGACGACTCGTTCATCAGACGCGGCAGCGTGGAAGCAGCCGGCGTGCAATTGGCAATCGAAAATTGAAGATGATGCCCCGGATAACTCTCGTGAACTGAAGTGTTTTCCAGGCCCACCCAATTGTGCTCGCGGAGTAAATCATTTTCGGTAACAGGCGTCACGTAGTAGTAGCCGACTTGATCGGGATCTTTGGGCGACGGCAATAAATAAGCCGCGAACGGAATCTCGTGGCGGCGAAATTCCGGCGTGTGTACGACGTGCAGCTCTTCTTTGGGAGGAAAGGAAACCAGTTTCCTGTCCTTGACGAAACCACGCGCGGCTTCCATCGCCTTTTCATATGCCGGAAGAACGTCGTCGATTGCCGGGTGCCTGTCTTGGATCGAGCGGGTGACGCCTTCGATATCTTTCCCCGGAACGAGCTCATTGGCGAGGTCGCCGAGTTCCTTCTTCGTTTTCGCGAACAAATCTTCTCCCAGTGACAACAAAGTCCTAGTATCGTGATCGAGAAAATGTTTTTTCTTAAGCAGCAGATTAAAATGCTCTTCGCCAACTGCGTAGACCCCACCGCTGTGCGGCAGCAGATCACGTTCGAGAAAGATGGCAAAATCGTTCACGGCACTTTTTGCTGTCTCCACCGCGGCGTGCAATCCGGCGGCGTCCTTCACCGATTCTTTGATCTTTGGATGCATTGCGAGATTTTCTAAAAAGGTCACTCCGCCTTTTGCGCCTTCGATGGCCATTTCCGTCCAGAGCCGCGGCGGGTTCGCTTCGCCGCGACTGAGATTGGCAATGCCTTGGCGAATCAGCGCCGGTGTTCGATTCAAACGGCTCAACAGATTGCCAGCCAAGTCGTTGGTCGATCGAACCGTGAGGATGTAAATCGCATCGATTGGTGAATAAGTGTCCGGCCACTTGAGGCGGTAGTCTTCTTTGGCGTGTTCGTAATTTTGAATGGTGAGCTTGCCTTCGAGCAAGGCGCAATCGATGGCTTCGTCTTGATCGAGGTCCTCGGCCGAGATTTGCCGCATGGTAGCTAGCGATTCTTCGGCAAAGGCTTTTTCGGCTTTGTAAGTGTCGTCTGAATAATCGTTCAGAAGGTGATCAAAACCTTCGACCCCGTAGTAAATGGCATCGGTGGGGTGAAGCTCGAAATATTTCTTGAAGTGGTCAGCGCAGAACTCAGTGAATTTGGACATGCTGCTGAATTAACATCTTCGCCGGAACGGTGCAATTTGGGGCGAGGCAATCGGCTCAAGATCCTTAACGTGATCTGGACGATTACCGTCCGCGGGGATGCGCGGCTAGCATAAACTGATCGGCGGCAGCATTTCGTGGCTCACATGTCTCGGTGATCCTCGTTCACTCGCAGGGAGTACGATCATGGAGGAGCTCACTGCTTCTATGCGGGATTCTCGGCCGGAATACGGTTAAAGATGCGCAACCGTTTTCCTCGTGTGGGAGTGTCCTCCTCGATAGGGGGCGCCAGCAGCACGGGATACGGAAGCTTGTTGATCATCTTGAGCAGCCTTCGAGTTGCCATGCTGGTAAAAAGAAACCGCTTGCGCAGTTCGAAGACGATGAGATCAATGTGTTCTTCCCGCGCGACGGCGTCGATCTCCGCGCGCAGAGACCCGAGTCTGACAAGTCGCTTAATCTTTAGTGGCCTCCTGTCGCGAATCGTTCGATCGATGAAATTCCAAAGGTCGAGGGCCCGTTCTCGGAGTACGACATCCAGCGGACGGAGTCGCGGTTGCACGTCAAAAAATGGCCAACCTTCGGGAGGAAATACAAATGAAAGAAGACTCTCTCCTTCCGTGATATCCTCGACCACGTGCAAGGCGATGAGCTCGGCATTTATCTGTTTTGCCAAGGATGAAGCGTACATCAACGCTTTCTCCGACTCCTGGGAAAAATCGATGGGGACTAACAACTTTTTTACATCATGCATAATTTCTCCGATTCCACTTATTGCTGTAGATCTTCGCAATCGTATAAAAAATATTCACGGCTGTGGCGAGCGACAGTCGGCTGAATCCATGTGATAGCTTTACGCATTTGTTTTAAAATCGCCGCAATTGTTATGCCACGGACTCACTTTGGAAATCCGCGCCAATTTGCAAAATATCTCACTTGATCGCAGGGAAATTGCCTGTTTCTCGAACAGGCAGTGCTTAAAGAGTGAACATTTTCACCGCTCGAAGAGGGAATCACTCGCAGAATAACGTTTGAGGACGAAGTGCAGTGCAGTAGGGAAACGATGCAGTACTGTAGGGCAATGACGAGACAAATGTTACAGGCATGTAACAGCCTTCAAGCAGAATAAAAAAGGGTCCGCTGGACGAGCCGATGATTCGAGCCAGTAAATTGACCGGCGAATATCGCTTCGACGATCATGCACGCGTCCATGGCCAGGTGGCAAACGTTTGTGATTTGCGACTGCGTAGAATTTAATTCCTTAGCGCAGTCCGTCATTCCCGCATGTTTTCAGCGGGAATCCAGAGGATGTTCGGACTGGACCCCCGCTACAGACATGCGGGGGTGACAGTAAGTAAGTGGTTCTCGATTGCTTTCGCTGTCAGGTTGCTGCGGGATGATTCATTTCTAACTCCTGCCGGCGAGCTTGCGTCCCTGATCGAGGACGCCGAACGAGCGCGGCGACGAGGGCATGAGAAATCGGTAGCCACTTGCAACCAAGCGCTCGATGTTATGCGCGTCCGGGTGAGGATGGCCGCAGGGTACGTTGTGCTCCTTGCAGATCTTGAGAATATTATTAATGGCATCGGCCACTATCGGGTGCTCGTATTCACGCGGATGCCCGAGCTCCTGGCTCAAATCGCCTTCTCCAATCAAGACGACGCCGATACCGGGCACCTCCTTGAGAATTCTTGGCAAGTTGTCGATGGCGCGTGTTTCCTCGCATTGGATGACGACGAGAATTTCTCCGTCCGGCGCGAGCGGCCAAACGTCGGCGCGGCGATAATATTCCTGCTGTGTCAGGCCCCAGTAGCGCGCCGCCCGCGCGGGAGCGTCGCCGCGGATACCTGGCGGATTATAAATCGGCGCGGTAGACAAGCGCGGATAGCGGCAGGCGCCGACGGCGTTCCAGGCTTCTTCGACCGAGCTTATATGCGGAAAGATAATGCCAAACACGCCGATGTCGAGCACCTGCTTGGCAATCCAACTGTTCATCTCGATGCCGTTGGGCGGAATGCGCACCATCGGGGTCACCGCCGGCGCCAATGTGCCCCGATCGACGAGCTGGCGGCGGTCGAGCATGAACTGGAGCGCCTGACGCAGCCCGGGAAAATCGAGCGGCGCATGTTCCATTTCATAGGCGACGCCGTCGAGCTTGGAGCTCGCCATGGCGACGGCGCTTTCGACGTCGACGGGCGTGAAAGCAACGAAAGCGGTTTGGTTTTGTTCAAGGGCTTTGATTACGCCGTTAAGGCGGGGTATGTCTGGCATGTCCGTTCCTCTTTAGTTGGTGATTCGTAGATGATTGGTATAACAAAGAGATTTGGGACTGACAATCGCCATACTCATGAGTAAATTCTAAGCACGAAACCTGTCCTGAGCGATGTCGAAGGATCCGAAGCTCGAAACAATTTCGAATAATAAAAAGAAATAAAAACTTCCAAACAAGTTTCGTTTCGGTTGGAGGTTTTGAAGTTTAGGATTTCGGCATTGTTTCGAATTTCGAAATTTGGATTTTGAGTTTACGTTATTTGACGGCAAGAAGGAGGCACGCTCATGATCATCGACGCTCACACTCATTTCACCACGGCGCCGGCGCAACTTCAGGCCTACCGCGGGCAACAAATCACGAACCTCGCCAAGCCGGTGCGCGCTAAGCTCATTATCAGCGACGAGGAGGTCGCTCGCTCGATGCAGGGCCAGTTAAAACGCATGCAGGAGTCCGGCATCGACCGGCTGTTGTTTTCTCCGCAGGCCGGCGCGATGGGGCATCACTTCGGCTCACCCCTCGTAAGCCGTTACTGGACCGAGGCCTGCAACGATTTGATCGCGCGCGTCGCCAAGCTTTTTCCAGACAAGATCTCTCCGGTCTGCCAGCTGCCGCAGTCGCCGGGCGTCGCGCCGACGGAATGGGCCGACGAGCTCGATCGCTGCGTTAACGACTTGGGCTTCGTCGGCTGCAACGTCAATCCCGATGTGGCGGGGGGGCGCGAGCCGTTGACGCCGTCGATGGGCAGCGAGTGGTGGTATCCGCTGTGGGAAAAGATGGTCAAGCTCGACCTGCCGTGCACGGTGCACGCCAGTGCTTCGCTCAATCCGGCGATGCATCTGACCAACGCCTATTACATTGCGCACCATAATTCCGCGGCTGTCGAGATCCTCAAGTCTCGCGTCTTCAAAGATTTTTCAAAATTGAAGATCATCATCCCGCACGGCGGCGGCGCGATCCCCTTCCAATGGAACCGCCAGCGCGGCATGCACGTGAAAGAAGGGCTCGAGCCGTTCGAAGAAGCGGCGCGCCGGGTTTATTGGGACATGGCGATTTACGACAAAGAATCGATGGAGCTTTTGATCAGGCGCGTCGGCGTCGACAACGTGCTCTTCGCCACCGAAATGTTCGGCGCGGTCAACGCGATCGATCCCAAGACCGGCCGCAACTTCGAAGACCTCGTGCCGATCTTCCAGTCCATCGACTGGCTTACCGATGAAGATCGCTACAAGATCACCGAGGGCAACGCGAAAAAAGTTTTTTCGCGCATGCTTTCTGGCGCGAAAGGTTAGAAAACGGCGGATCGCGGCGAGGAATAATCCCTGGGCAGGAAGATATCGTCATATCAGATTTTCGATGATGGATGACGGGTTGAGATCTTTTGCTCTAGGATCCTGCAGCGCTACTTCCTTCAAGATAGAACTGATCGAACTCACAGAAGGCGTTAGCGATGGCTCAAAGAGTTCCGCGAAGAGTTTGTAACATTTCTCGATCACCTGCGGGTGGTTGGCGAGGGCGGGAAGCCAGCGGGTAATTTCTTTGATTGTTTCTTTGGGCTGGGTCTTGAAGAGACGAATACTCTCGGCGTAGATTTGGACTATCTTCTTGACCGACTCTTGATTGTCGCGCAGAAACCGCCGGGTCGTCGCCAGCGGTACCCAGTGACAATCCAATTCGAGGCTATCGGCGATCACTCGGAAGCCTTGCGCCTCAGCCAAAAATGCTTTTTCCGGAGGCAAGAGTGCGGCGTCGATTTGTTTTTCGATCAGCACTTCATAGCTCCGATCGTTGATACGCTGACGAACCAGCTCGAGGTCGCTGTCGATCCGTAACCCCCATCTCTCTAACAGCGCGAGCATAACCATTCCCGCCATGCGGCGCGGCTCGTTGATGGCGACGCGTTTTCCCTTAAGGTTCGCGACCGTAGCGATGGTCGGGTCGGCCACCACGAAAAAGGCCGGCCGGTTCAGCAGTCCACCGACGATGACTAAATCACTGCCTTCGAGTATGGAAAAAATTAATGACGGAGCGTTTGGCGTGCCGATCGGCGTCCGTCCCGCGACGATATCAGGCACTGCTTTCTCTTCGTCCTTCTGATTGATGACCTCGACATTCAGACCATCCCGCTCGAAAAGTCCGGCTGCTTGCGCGATGTATGGGAGAAAGCGGCCGATGCTGGCAACGCCGATGCCTATATTGATTGGATTCATTTATACTTCGATCCTCCGACTACTAGAGGCTCGACAAACGAGCTGACGATGAATTCCTCCGATCGCGACACGAAAAGCTGAGGTTTCCGTCAAAATAGATTTTATCGTTGGTCTGTTGGGCTCAAGACCGAAGCGCCCAAGAACGCTTTATATATTGTCCGACGGAAGTGTCGGTAACTTTGGCGCGCGGTTCGCTTTCGGGCCATTCCATGACGACGTTGCCGCGGACTAGTGTCATCACCGGCCATCCCGTCACGTCCCAGCCTTCATAGATCGACCAAGGCGTTATCGTGTGGAGAAGCTCCTTGGTGATTTTCGCGCGCCGTTTCAAGTCAACGACGATCAGATCGGCATCGGCGCCGGGGACGATCGCGCCTTTCCTCGGGTAAAGTCCGAAGATACGTGCCGGATTTTCGCTGGCGACCTGCGCCAGCCGTTCTATCGAGATACGCCCTTTGTTCACTCCCTCGCTCAGCATCATCGGCAGCATTCCCTCGACCCGGGAGGGAAAGCCGCTGATGGTGGTCCAGACATTGCCGGTTTCCATCGATTCGCGGGTTCGGGTGTGGGCGACATGGTCGCTGCCGATGCAGTCGATGGCACCTGAAGCGAGCGCCTGCCATAGCGTCTCGTGGGTGGAGCGATCGCGCAGCGGCACGTTGATCTTCCACGCGTCCTTGTGCAGCACGAGATAGTGCGTGCCGATCTCGCTGTACACAGTCATGCCGTCTGCGTTGGCTTTCTCAATCTCCGCGATGGTTTCCCTGCTCGTGACATGAACGACGTAAATCGGGCAGCCCGCGATCCGGGCATAATAAAGATAGGTCCTCGCGTGTCCCGCTTCGGTGAATACGGGCGAGCGATCGTCCCAAGCGCCCATGTCGGTGCGGCCGGTAGCCATCAGACGTTCCTGGAGGACGCGGGCAATCTCCCAATTCTCGCAGTGCAGTAATGCGATGGCCGGCGCGCCGAGTTTGGCGACGGCGTCGAAGGCGCTGTAAATGCTGCCGTCGTCAAACGAGTATGCCGGCCAGGACGATTTCCACGGACCCTGCATCTGCAAGTGCAATTTGAAGGAGCTGATGCCGTGTTCTCTGGCCAGGTAAGGGATCTCGGCGACGTGCTCGTCTGCGCCGAGGATCGGCGTTAGAAAAAAATCTATTGCCGCGGTGCGCGACGCCTCATAATAGAGCGGCATCGCGCGGGTGAACGACGGAATGTCCCCTGGTCCCTTGACCTTGTCCGCGCCGCCGGTAATCGCCAAGCTGACCAACTGCATTCCCCAGGTGGTCACCCCGGCCGCCGCGGCCGCTCTGGTTTCGGAATAGAAATCATCGGCGAGCGCGCGATGGCTGCCTAAATGACACTCCGGATCGATGACGCCGGGGAGAAGATATTTGCCCAAGAGATCGATTTCACGATTGGCGGCTGGCAGAAAGGCGTCGCTGCCGACGGCGGCGATCTTGCCGTTAAGAATTGCAACACCGCCTTCGATGGTGCCGGCGGGCGTGACGATCAAACCGTTCTTGAAAACGATGTCCGCAG
>DASYUV010000231.1:0-9529 GCA_036000865.1 Binatia bacterium
CTTGGACTGTTTAGGCTTGTTTTTCGGGCGCTTTTCTTCCAGCCAGATTGTCTCAGCTTTCAGCCAGTGCTTAACTTCGTATCCGTCCGGACACCCTTCCTCTTGCCAAAGCTTGTAGGCAACTTGACGGATCTCTTCGTCCCGATTCATCTCCATACCTTGCATAGTCTCCCTTCTTCCTATTGGATTTAAAGCTACTTATACAAGAATCGCTTTTTTTCGGCAAGAAAATTTTTCAGGCACCGAGTTTCCGCGAAAACACATCACGAAAGCATTCCGTGCACAGGCGCACTATTTCAGGGCGAATTGGTTGGGGTCTATGGAGGCTGCTAGATTTTTCTCAGAAGACTAGCAGGAGGGGATTTACATATTACGCCTATACCTTCCCAGTGAATGTCGAGGACTTTCGCGGTACCTTACCCGTTGGAGCACGGTACGACGACAACCGCGAATCCTTCTTTTGATCAAGCAAAAGCTATAGCGCAAGCTGTTGCTTTGCAGCTTCGATCTTACGAAGTCTATACACTGGCCGAAATTGAAAAGGCATTTGCGAACATGTCAAAGGCACGACCAGACGCGCTTTTTGTAATATTGAGCCCGCTCATGACTCTCAACTCAAAGCGGATTGTCGACCTGGCGCTTGAGCAGCGTTTGCCTGGCATGTACCGGCGTGCCGCCATCTACGTCGATAAAGTCCTAAAAGGGGCAAAAGCCGGTGATTTACCCGTCGAGCAACCGACGAAATTTGAGTTCGTAATCAATCTGAAAACAGCGAAGCAGATCGGCGTGACGATCTCACCGAACGTGCTGGCAAGAGCAGATAAGGTGATCAAGTAATCGAAGAAAACGAAGCGGCAATGCCAGGATTTAATTGATTTCTCCTTTCTGTCCAGTTCGAGAACACGCGATGACGCGCTACATTTCGCACCATTGGACCGAACCACTCGGTTAAATCGTTCAGATTGGATTGAACGCCATGAAATCGACAATACGTCACTGTTCGAGATAGCCATCAAATTCCAAACAGGAGCTTTGGAGCGGACTTGCCTGGCCAAGCCATTGAGTTGGTCTACCCCGCTGACCACGGGATATCAAAACGATTGATGAGCACTTATCCGAAAGCCCTCACTCCCAAATGTATTTATCGGAGATCCCGTCCCAGGATTCCCGATAGAAGCATTCGGGAATGACAGACTCTGAGACGTCTGGGAAAAGCCGTTACGAAACGAGGTACGGGGAATTAAACCAACAGGATTAAGTGATTCAGCGCTTACTCTTTCTTGAAATAGATCCGGCCCCAGTTCGAGTCAATTCGTTGATTGGCGAGGCGAAAGCTTTCAACCACAGCGCTCTGATCGTTTAGCAGATCGTTCCAAAGGCCATTGACGGAAAAGGGAACGTCGACGAACTGGTCGAAATCCGAATAGTTGATCACGATAATGAATCGTTCGAGCTGGCCGTCCGCCGCTGCGCCGTAGCGGTGATAGACAACGACGTCCTTCTCCGGAAAGCACCCGTAGCCGTCGGGGTCATTGAACGGAAAGGGAAAGAAGTTAGCCGACCGAAGTGAAGGATGTTCTTTACGGATTCGGATCAGTCTTTGGTAAATCTCATAGAGCCGGTTTCCGGCGAAATCTTGACTGTGATTGTTCCAGTTTAAAGGCCTGGGTTGCACCCGATCCGAACCGTCCGATGGCAGAAAGTTGTCTTCGCCGAATTCCTGGCCGTTGTGTAGCAGGACGATGCCCGGGGAGGTTAATAGCGAGATGGCAGGCGCCTGAGTTTTGAACCAACGGCCGCGGCCACCGGCTTCCCGCACGATTGTCGAATGATCGTGATTCTCAATATAAGTCACAGGCGCCTTTCCTTGCGCGTAGTCGAGATTGCTGTTGAGAATTCTCAGAATTTCGCCATCGATATTCCCGCTGCGAGCGTATTCGAAGGATTTGAACATGAAGGGATCCAGCCAGCAGCCGTCGGCGCAAATCTGGTTGGTGTCGTCGATCGCGTCAAAGCGATTGTCGGTTAGATGCTCCAGCGTCAGCATGACGTTGTTGGCACCATTCCGGGCAAGACGAGTCTTCACGTCGGAAATCAATTTGGCGATGCCGACGTTGGGGTTTCCCTCCTGGAAAAACCCTAACGTGAAGTCGAAGCGGATGCCGTCGATTTGAAAGGCCTCCAGCCAATACATGCATACGTCCCGAATGAACTCTTCGACGCAGCCATTGTTGTAGTCGAACTCCTCGAAGAACCCACCTCTCGCGAAGACGCCGATGTACGGAGAATCGGCGGGATCCATGTAAAGCCAGAGATAAGGAAAGCCGTGATTGGGATCGATCCCCGCCCTCACGTGATTGAAGACGCCGTCCATGATGACGTGCATGTTGCGCGCGTGCAGCTCGTTTATGAGTTGTTGCAATCTGAAAAGCTTGTCCGCTGGTTCGGTTGCATCGTGGATATAACGGTGCTCGACGGCGAAGAACTGGTAAGGGTCGTATCCCCAACTGAAGCCACCGCCGGGCCAGGAGGTCCACGGCATGAACTCGATGCCGTTGACGCCGAGCTCTTCCAAATAGTCCAGTCGATCCTTTACGGCGTCGATGGGAGCTAGATTACCGCGGAATTCACTGGTGAAGTCATCGATCATCAGCTCGTAAAGAACCAAGTCCCTGGGCGGCAATCGTTTCGTAATTGGGTTGACGGCCGTGCTATGGCCGCCGACTGCGAAGCCCGCGTTTTCATGTTCATCGGCGCCGCCGTACTTGGTGCAGGGATCACCGCACCAGCGCGTCGTTTCATTTTCGAAGGTGACGAAATACTTATACTGGTAGAATCCTTCGGCGAGTGCTTGATTCACCTTGCATACGTATAACCAACCCTTAGGGTGGGCCGTCTTCGTCATCACGGGGGCCGTGGCCAACTCCCAGTTCTGCCCGCCGGTCTGGGCTTGGAAGTCTCCTCTGACCCGGATCTCCTTGATGTGTGGAAGGCCGCCGCGAACGTACTCGGTGGGATCTTTCGAGTTGTCGGGAAAGAAGAGTTTGAATTCGACCCTATTGTCCTGATCGACAACCGCGCCAAACTGCTCGTACATGATCGGGCCTCCTGCACGCTCGTTCAGGCTTTTTGAAGGATGACGATCATCTTAAGCCGCCGTCTCCGTTTTGCAACGAGTTTTCGCGACGCAATGGAGATTTAACGATTGGATGGAGATACTTGGTGAGTCAAAGATCAGAGAAGAAAAATCGCAAGAGAGCTATCCCAGGATTCATGAATTTGCCCCAGCTTCATGTTATGTGAGATCTGAGATTTGAAATTTGAGATTCGCCGGGAGGCATCATGGACAACATTCGATTCGTCGACACCACACTTCGCGACGGCCATCAAAGTCTCTGGGCGGAGAACATGACCACGGGCATGATGCTTCCCATCGCGAGAAACTTGGACAACGCGGGATTTGAAGGCATCGAGCTGATTTCCGGCTCGCATCTTAAGAAAACCGTGCGCGAGTTGAAAGAAGACCCTTGGGAGCGCGTCCGGCTCGTGTCCAAACTAATCACCAAGACGCCGCTCCGCCTCATCGCTGGCCGGGTGAACACCTTCGAGTATAATCCGCCGTCTATGTACCGGCTTTTCGTTGAGCGCATGTTTGCCAATGGCATCCGCGAGGCGCGCATCTCCGACGAGTGGAACGACCATGAAGGCTGGAAGTTCCGCGTCGGCGAATGCCACAGAGCCGGCCTGAAATCTATCTTGAACCTGATTTTTTCGGTGTCACCAAAGCACAGTGACGATTACTTCGCCGAGCGCACGCGGCAGGCGGCATCGCTCGAGCCCTACCGGCTTTGTCTCAAAGATCCAGGCGGGTTACTCACGCCGGAGCGTATGGAAACCCTCGTGCCGATTATCTTCGAGAACGCCAACGGGATCCCGGTGGAGTTGCACACTCACTGCACCACTGGCCTCGGTCCACTATGCTGCATCAAAGGAATGGCGCTCGGCATCCGCTCCATTAACACCGCGCTGCCGCCGTTATCCGACGATTCTTCGAATCCGTCTCTTTTCAATGTCGCCAAGAATGCTCGCGCGCTTGGCTACGCGACTGCCATCGACGAGGAAATCTTGAAGCCGGTTTCCAGACATTTCAGCGCCATCGCCAGGCGCGAAGGCTTCACCATCGGCTCTCCAGTGGAGTACGACTATGCGCAGTACCAACACCAGGTTCCCGGCGGCATGCTCTCCAACCTGCGCTTTCAACTGCGTAAAGTCGGCATGGAACACAAATATCTCGAGGCGCTGGAAGAAAGCATCCGGGTGCGCGCGGAGTTCGGCTACCCGATCATGGTCACACCGCTGTCGCAGTTCGTCGGCAGCCAGGCCGCGATCAACGTCATTGTCGGCGAGCGCTATAAAGAAGTCACCGATCAAGTGATCAAGTTCGCCCTCGGCCATGCCGGCGCTGAAGGGGCGCGCGATATGGACCCGGACGTGAAAGACAAAATACTCGATCGTCCGCGCGCCAAAGAATGGGCCAAATGGCAACCGGACGATCCAAGCCCGGACGAAATGCGCCGGCGGCTGAACGCGGAAGGCACGTCGGATGAAGAACTGTTGCTCCGCTGGATCGTCGGCAAGGAAGATATCGACGCCATGCGCGCCGACCCAAGGCCGCTGGAGTATTTAAATTCCGAACAGCCGCTCGTGAATCTGCTGCAGGAATTATCCAAGCGCACCAAGAACCGGCAGATCCATGTCCAAACGCCCGCATTTTCGCTCATGCTGGAGAAGCGGGCGTAGGCGGCGCGCGCTTCGCGCGCCGTTCAAGGCTTCATGTTCAATAGTTCAAGGTTGAGGTTCGGAATTAGAGATCGCGTCTAAATCGCGGGCGAAGGATTACCAGCGAAATTTCGCCCAGTGAGGACTTTGAACCTCAAACCTGGAACCTTGAACTAAATTCGTAGCGGTGCAATAAGGAAAGAAATTCGCGAGGAGGCTTCATACTATGGCAAGCGATATTGTGGCGATCGACGTTCATGTTCACCTTTCTGACGAAACGACACAGAAGGCCAAAGGCGACCGGACGGCGCAAATGGCACGATACTTCGGCCGCGAAAGGCCACCGGTATCCATCGACGAAATGGCCGACCAATACCGCGCGCGCAAGATGATGGCCGTCATCATGAACACGCGCGACGAAACTGTAACCGGTCTAACTCCGGTACCGAACGATCACGTCGCCAGCGCTGTAAAAAAACACCCCGATGTCTTCTTAGCCTTCGGCGCCATCGACCCATGGACTGGAAAGCTGGCACTGGACGAGATCAAACGCTGCAAGGACTTGGGCTTGTCTGGCATGGGCGAGCTCAACCCAGCGCGGCAGCACTTCTTCCCCAACGACGTTCGCTTCTATCCTTTGTGGGAACAGTGCGCGAAATTGAATATGCCGATCCTCTTCCACGGTGGTATGGCAGCGGCGGGCGCCGGCACGCCGGGCGGCATGGGCATTAAATTAAAATACAGCCAGCCCATCGCGATCGACGAAGTGGCCGCCGACTTTCCTGAATTGAAAATAATCAGCGCGCATCCCACCTGGCCGTGGACGGCAGAAAGCTTGGCCATAGCCCGCCACAAGTCCAACTACTACATCGACCTTTCCGGCTGGGCGCCGAAATATTTTCCCGCGGAGCTAGTCCACAACGTCAACACATTATTGCAGGACAAAGCGATGTTCGGCTCCGATTGGCCGGCCATCGGCGTCGAGCGCTGGTTGGAAGAGTTCCAACAGGTCAACATGAAACCGGAAGTGCGCAAGAAGATCATGCTCGACAACGCCGTCAAGTTCTTCGGCTTGACGCTTTAATGGTAGTAGCAAAAAACAGGATTCACCACGAAGGACACGAAGAGCACGAAGGGGTTGTAAGAAAAATCTTCGTGTCCTTCGTGCTCTTCGTGGTGAAAACCATTCCCCGCATTTTTCACTAATAGGGACCCATGGACGGCATAAAATTCGTCGACACGACTATCCGAGACGGACATCAGAGCCTGTGGGCTGAGAACATGACCACTGGCATGATGCTGCCGGTCGCGGAAGCGTTGGATCGCGCCGGCTTCGACGCCATTGAATTAATTTCCAGCTCGCACTTAAAAAAATGCGTCCGGGAGCTCAAAGAAGATCCCTGGGCGCGCGTAAGACTTGTCAGCCAGCGTATCACGCGCACGCCGCTGCGCCTCAATGCCGGCCGTTTCAGCGCTTTCGATCTCACGCCGCGGTCGATGTACCGCCTTTTCATGGAACGGATGGCCGCCAACGGCATCCGCGAGGCGCGCATCTCCGAAGAATGGAACGAGCTCGAAGGCTGGGCGTGGAAGGTTGAAGTTGCGCGCGACGTCGGCATCAATCCGGTGCCGAATATTATCTATTCCGTGTCGCCGAAACACACCGACGAATACTTCGCCGAGCGCACTCGCCACGCTGCGTCGCTCAAAGTGAATCGCCTTTGCCTCAAAGACCCCGGAGGCTTGCTCACGCCGGAGCGGGTGCAAACCCTCGTGCCGATCATGTTTCAGAACGCCAACGGCATTCCGCTGGAACTCCACACCCACTGCACTACGGGACTCGGTCCACTTTGCTGTCTCGAAGCCGTCAAGCTCGGCATCAAAATCGTCAACACCGCACTGCCGCCGCTCGCCGACGGCTCGTCCAATCCGTCGTTGTTCAATGTCGCAAAGAATCTTCGCGCGTTGGGCTACAAAACGCTGATCGATGAAGAACTACTAAAGCCGGTGTCCGAGCATTTCACTTACATCGCCAAACGCGAGGGATTTCCTATCGGCGCGCCGGTCGAGTACGACTACTCGCAATACCAGCACCAAGTGCCCGGCGGCATGATTTCAAACTTGCGCTTCCAATTGCGCAAAGTGGGAATGGAACACAAGATCGATCAGGCTTTAGCAGAAACCATGCGCGTGCGCGCCGAGCTCGGCTATCCAATCATGGTCACGCCGCTATCGCAGTTCGTCGGCAGCCAGGCCGCGATCAACGTCATCGTCGGCGAGCGCTACAAGGAAGTAACCGACCAAATCATTCAATACGCGCTCGGCTATTGGGGCAAAGAAGGAGCGGAGTTGATGGCCCCCGAAGTCAAAGCCAAAATCATGGATCGTCCACGCGCCAAGGAATGGGCGGAATGGCAACCGCCGGAGCCCACGGTCGCCGAGATCCGCAAGAAGATGGAAGCCGAGCACGTTTCCGACGAAGAGTTGCTGCTGCGCTGGAACCTCGGCGTCGACGAGATCGAAGCCATGCGCGCCGCCGGCGCGCCGAAAGAATACCTCACCGCGCGCCAGCCGTTGGTCAACTTGCTCGACTCGCTTAGTAAACGCACGGAATACCGGCAGATTGTTATTCAGAAAGGCGACATGGTTCTGTCTCTTCAGAAAGAAGTTGCCGCGAAAAATCTGTAGGGGCAAGGCGCGCCTTGCCCCTACGATCACGCACACAAATCACGATCACAATTAGAGCCCAATGGATCGTTTCTTCTTCACCGCCGGTTCGCTAATGGCCCTACTATCCGTTGCCCTTGGCGCTTTCGCTGCGCACGCTCTCAAGCTTCGTCTCTCGCCCGACATGATGAACATTTTCGAAACCGGCGTTCGCTATCACATGTACCACTCGCTCGGCCTGCTGGCGGTAGCTTGGGCCACGTCGCGCTGGCCGGAAGGCAGCGCGCCCCTTGCCGGTTGGTCATTTCTATTTGGTATCGTTGTTTTCTCCGGCAGCCTCTATGTCCTGAGCCTGACGGGCATCCGTTGGTTTGGCGCCATCACCCCCATCGGCGGCGTCGCCTTTCTTATCGGCTGGGCGATCCTGGTCTGGTCCGTTGGTCGCTGACGCCCTCGCAAAGGAGTGTTGGAATATTGGAGCAATGGAGTGATGGGTCTGAATCCCAATACTCCATCACTCCGTCACTCTATTTCTTCGCCTTTGCCTTTTTACTTTCCATCGCGTAGCCTTTTTTCATGATCATCGGCGTGCCGAAGGAAATCAAAACCGAAGAAAATCGCGTCGCCGTCACGTCCACAGGCGTGGCCGGCTTCGCGGCGCGCGGTCATAAGGTGCTGGTCGAAAAGAGCGCCGGAGCCGGTAGCGGTCTCACCGATCGAGCCTACGAAAACGCCGGCGCTACTATCATCGATTCCGCGAAACACGTGTGGCAGCAGGCCGACATGATCATGAAGGTCAAAGAGCCGCAGGAATCCGAATATGCACTGATGCGCAACGGCCTCATAGTCTTTACCTATCTCCACCTAGCCGCCAACGAATCGGTCACCCGCGCGCTCCTCGAGCGCAAAGTCACGGCGATTGGCTACGAGACGATCCAGCTCGAAGACGGCTCGTTGCCGCTGCTAGCGCCGATGAGCGAGATCGCCGGCCGGCTCTCGATTCAAGTGGGCGCGTGGTGTCTGCAGGCGGAGAACGGCGGGCGCGGCATTATACTCGGCGGCGCTTCGGGCGTGCGCCCTGCCAAAGTTGTGATCCTCGGCGCCGGGATGTCCGGTACCGCGGCTTGCCAAGTCGCGGCGGGCATGGGCGCCTACGTCAGCATTCTCGATATCAACCCGACGAAGCTGCGCTATGTCCACGATATTCTCGGCGGTCACGTTACGACGCTGATGTCGAACCGCGCCAATCTCGAGGAAGAACTCGTCGACGCCGATCTCGTTATCGGCTCAGTGTTGATCCCCGGCGCCCAGGCTCCGAAACTGATTCCTCGGTCCTTGGTCAGACGGATGAAGCGGGGCGCGGCTTTCGTTGATATTTCTATCGACCAAGGCGGCTGCGCCGAAACATCCCGTCCGACCAATCACCGAGAACCGATTTACATCGAAGAAGAAGTGGTTCACTACTGTGTGACCAACATGCCGGCCATCGTGCCGAACACATCGACCTACGCGCTGACCAATTCAACACTTTCTTACGGTTTGCAGCTCGCCAATCGGGGATTCCTGCAAGCGTTGGCGAGAAATCCCGCCCTGGCCAAAGGGCTCAATACCTACGGCGGCAAAGTGACGCACGAAGGCGTGGCCAATGCTTTCAACCTTCCCTGGACTTCTGCCGAGGAGGTGATTCGCGTATGAGACTCGTGACCCGCGCCGACTTCGATGGGCTCGTCTGCGGCGCCCTCGTGACCAAGTTCGAGAACATCGAGGATTATCTTTTCGTCGAACCCAAGTTTCTGCAGGATGGACTGGTCGAGATCCGCCGCGGCGACATCATCACCAATCTTCCCTACCATCCTAACTGTACGCTCTGGTTCGACCACCATATCACCAACACGACGCCGGACTTTCCGACGCCGATCGTGATCGGCAAGGGCGGCTTCCGCCTTGCCCCGAGCGCGGCGCGAGTGGTTTACGAATACTATACGGAACTATGCAATAGTAAGATTCCCGCCCAAGAAATACTTGCGTTTCTCGGGACGGAGAGAATGAAGCATCTGCTGCACGAGACCGATCGGATCGACGC
>DASYUV010000232.1:0-25637 GCA_036000865.1 Binatia bacterium
TTGAGACCGCCGCGCTGCCAGCCGATGTTGAGCTGCTTGATAAATTTTGAACTTTCCATAGACGCGATTTCCTGAGGCATCGTCATTCCTCCAGAGAGTTGGCGGTTGGTGGCGTTAGAAACGTTTGAAGTTCGAGATTTCTTGGAACATCGATTCCTCGAACTTGCTCTTTAGCTTACCGTCGGAGATCTCCCGACCCACGAGGCTGATCAGCTCGTCAAGCTTCGCCTCCGGCAGGTTGTCCGGCGACTCGCCCATGGCTTCAATCTGATCGCGCAATACTAGGGGGGCCATCGGGCCGATCACCTCGGTCAGAATGCTCGCCACACGATTCAGTAACGCAGGTGGCACGATATCGGCAACTGGTTTTGCGATTGATCCCGCCGGTTCGGCGAGACCGGCTTGGTACAAGCTAAAAACCACCTTAGCGATGTAGGCGAACGGAATGCGCAGGATCTCGGCGATTTCCTGCACGGTACGAACGCCGTCGAGTTTGCTCAGTACACGCCAGCCCACGTTCGGCACAGTGATCGGGCCTGTGTTATCTTCGGGTAAATTGGCGATTCGAAAGACCGCTTTGCCGGAGGGGATTACATCGAGGATGGTTTCCCACTCGCGCGTCATCGCTTTGACTTCATCGAGAATCTCGTCGGACGTTTTGTTGATCGTCGCTGCAGGCGCTTTGCCGTTGGGATGTAGATTAAATGTTCCCTCGCCCCAAGTCACGGGGTATAGCAATGCTTTGTCGCCTTCCCCAATGGGGCAGGTAGCGTGAACGATTTTTCCGTCGGTCAAATAAACTTCAACCGTTTCTTTGCCGCGGGCAAGCTTCAACACTCCGGATTTCTTGCCACTGGTGGCAAGCAGCAGGAGGTCGGTTAAGCTGATATGTGAAAGATTTCCTTGCATGACGTCCGTCCGTTAGTGCATCGGATTCGTTAACGATCCTCCATGGAGCGCTTCGCATCCTTCACGCCCGAGACTTTCTTGGCCAAGTCAGCCAGCTCGTCGTGGCCGTTCAAGGTAACTTTCAAAGTCTTGATGACCGCGAGGCTCTTGCTGATTCCCACCATTTGCTCGAGAGTCGATTTTATTTGACTCTGGAGCAGATCCACTTCCTCGGTGGAGATTCCTTGTAGTTGCGACTGCAGTTCGTCGTACAGACGCGTGATGCTATCGATCTGCCCGAGCGACTCGGTCTTTTGCGTGATGTCCTCATAGAGCCGGGAAATATCTTCGGTGAGATTTTGCAAATCGTTCTTCATATCCAACTTTCTCCTATTTCTTTTGCTTCGTACTTGTAACTGCGCTCGACGGCCGCTCGCCTGCGCCGGCATTGCCGGTTACTTCGTGGCCGCTCGCGCGTCCAGGAGCCGAATTCGCGCTGGAGTTACTTCCCGGCGGAACGGAAGACGATCTCATTTCCGATTGCACGGCTGAATTGGCTGGAACGGATGTTTCCGGGGCTGGGGATTTGAGAAAATAAAAACCGCCCAAAACTAAACCTAAGAGGGCAAACGCTAAGACACCTGCTACTTTTAGATTTAACGGGCTGTGGCGCTGGTATAGGTCGTATTCGCCATAATCTTTGATAATACTTTTTAGCTGGCGATCGATCTCACCTTGTTTTCTCAAACTTGTGACATTTTCCTCGGTCGGTTTATGCTGTTGCGCCTCGAGGAAGGGTATGATTTCGGTTTGTCTGATTTCGCCCGGTACTTCCTCAGGCATCGCGACGTCGACCGTCGCCACTTCACGCGGCGTGGGCGTGAGATTCGCGGTCGTCAGCGCCGGAGGAACCGTTGCAATTCTATGTTCGGAGGCTTTCTGAGTCGTAGGCTTCGGCGCTTTTCGCAGCGCGGCTAAATTCGGCGAGCCGACAAAATCACCGTAGTTGTGAATCAGATCGTCGAGTAGACGCTGATTGAAATTTGAGTTTGCCGCAGGGATGGTTTTCTTTCCACGGGTCTCATCTTGGGGACGCTCAGCCAAGGTTGCGGTTTTGGCGCCTTGATCGCTTGTTTTTGCTCCGGCGTTTCGAGTTTGCCAATCGTTAGCTATCGGTGATGGCGGCAGTAGATCTGCTTTCTCAACGATTTGAGGTACTTCAGCCGTGGCGGCAGGGGCGAGTTCCTCGTCCGTCTCGGTCAGAGCCATGGATCGGACCACGGCGGCGTTTGCTTCAGCGGCCGGACCTGCTTCCAGTGGTAATAATAGCGGGAGCGCTTTCGTTCTATCTTGATCGGAACTGACTGTGATCGCTGCTGCGCTTTCGTGCACGGCATTCAATTGGTCGATATAAATGGCGAAACAATGTGCACGGACTCTGATAAGTTGGACCAGCTTGTCCGCTGCGGCCAACGCATGGAGCGTTGGGTACTTTTCCAAGCTGTCGGCATCAGCCAGGTCAAAGTTTTCATCCGGAATTGCCTCGATCGTCCGACGCGCATCAGTTAGCGCCTGGCCCATGACCGCCAGGCCGGTCAACTTCAACTGCAAGAGGGAAAGCTCGCGAATCAAGTTTTCTGCCTTGGCTTGCGCACGACTCACGTCTTCGACGCAAAAATCGTCGAGCCGCTGCTGTAGTCCTTGGATAGAGTTAAGCACCTTGCCAAACCCGCCAGGTTGTGGCGCGGCAAGATTCGCGGGCACGGTTTCTTCTTTCTGAGCTGGAAGCATAGGGCTAATTGTCCCTACTACGAACGTTACCGTAGGGGCTGGAACACCTGTTATCAACTAAGCAAAACAGTTGCCACGAATGCCCTGTCGAAAACATCTGTGTTTTCAGTGCCCTATAGACAGCTATGTCCAGAAAATGCTAGATAATTCCACCAATTCTGTTCAGCGCGAACAAAATTGTACGAGCAAAAATTGCTCTATGTTTTTGGTTTTCCTGCGGAATTCGATGGCCGGGCTAACGCGGCGCGAGTACTAAAACCCGTCTTTGTGAATCTAGCCCAACCTGGTAGCGGCTAAGAAAATCCATCCCCAATAAGCCTTCCAATTCTGGATTGGGAGAAAAGTCATGAACCGCTACGGTCAAATTGTTAACTTCGGCTTCACCAACCTTGAGCGATTGAAGGGGGGCTAGCATTACCGAGATCAGGCCGCCGGCGGTATGGAAGACTCGCTTACCGGTCACACGGAGGGCTAAGAGATTCGCCAGTCGCCGGGAAATCACTGTGTTCGATGCCCCCGTATCAAGCATCAAGTTGCCGCTGATCGTTTGGTTAAATGTCACTGATACGATCGCCGAACCTCCTGCCATAAGTATTGGAACCATGATCGCGCCACGTGGGGCTGCCGCAGAAGACACGTTGGGAAGGGAAACCGCGGTTGCGGAAGTTTCTCGCGGCAATGACTTGAAAAAGCTGTCGACCTTCTTGGACTGCTCGCTGTCGCCTTGTTTAATCCATCCGACCACGCCGCTTTTGGTTTTGATTAAATACCACTTGATACCGCCTGCCCCTTGAGATTCCCCAACCGGCGTCGTGCTCTCGCCAGCCAAGAGTGCTGCGATTGGCGGCGTGCTATCGTCGGGTGTGGCATAGATGTGAATGCCGTCAGATTTTTCGGTGGTTTCTGCTGCAGGATCGGATTGCGGACGTGCGTAGGAGATCGGCAGCAGAGAAACCAAGAGCAGGGCAGGGACGAATGTTGCGCGAGCCAAATTTGCCTCGGCGAGAATTTTTCAAAGACTTGCCAAAGCAAATTTCTCAAGCTTGCGATACAGCGTGCGGGTCGAAATGCCCAGCGCCTCGGCTGCCTTGGCCTTGTTTCCATTGGTCTGGCGCAGCGCCTCCTCGATGACGCTTCTTTCGCCCTCTTCTATGTTGCGGATCGCCTTCGTGCCGATCTCTTCGCGCCGTCCAGTTGCATAATGCTGCAAGTTCATCGGCAGGTCGCTAATCGTGATGTAGTCACCATCGGAAACCATGACGGCGCTTTCGATCACGCTCTTGAGCTCCCTGATGTTGCCAGGCCAGGGATAGTCGAGAAACAGCGCTTTGGCGGAGCTGGTCAATTTTTTCAACGGCTTTTGAAATTGGTTGCAGGCTTGGTAAACGAAATTGGCGATAAGCAGAATCATATCCTCTCTTCGTTCGCGCAGCGGCGGCAGAATAATGCGGGCGCTGTTAAGTCGAAAGTAGAGGTCCTTGCGAAAACCGTTACCCTGAATGGCTTCTTCGAGCTCCTTGTTGGTTGCGGCAATGATCCGAACGTCGCTCGCTTTGGGCATCGATTCGCCGACCCGATAATATTGGCGGGTTTCGAGAAAGCGCAACAGTTTGAGCTGGATTGCCGGCGCGAGATCACCGATCTCGTCTAAAAACAACGTGCCGCCTTCCGCGGCCTCGATGAATCCTTTTTTATTGCGGTCGGCCCCGGTAAATGCACCCTTGACGTAACCGAAGAGCTCGCTTTCGACCAATGTTTCAGGGATTGCCGTCATGTTGCAGCCGACGAAGGGCCTGTCGGCGCGCGGTCCACGGGAATGGATATATTGGGCCATCACTTCTTTGCCCGTGCCGGTCTCCCCGGTAATCAAGACGGTAATATCGTGCATGCCGTATCGGTTGGCCAAATTTAGAACCTCATGGAACTGAGGCGTATCACCGATCATCATCGGCGCCTTGATGGTGTGGAGATTGTTGTTGTCACTGGGTGGTAGGTTGACGTGACCGAATAAACCGTAGAGTGCTTGAGGATGATGCGGATCGTAGCAAATCAGCGCGAGACTGCTGGAGCTGCCACCCAATCGTTGCGCGAAACTGCGCCAACTGGTGTCTTGGCAGACGGCCAGATCGGCGAAGATGAATTTTTGCTGTTCAATGGGAAAAGCCATGAGCACGCGTTCGGCTTCTTCAATCGAACGGCTGATGTGCACCGAGCAATCGCGCGTTTCGACGAATTTGGAGATGCCCATGAGCGGCGAATCGGTCGAGTTAATGATGAGCGCGAGAGGTTTGGCCATGAGCGACTAATCTGGAGTCGGTGCGGTTGGCAGAATAACCATGTTCTCGAGCGAATCCGCGAGAAGCTGTCGGCTGATCCGCGGCGGTGTACCAAGATAGTTGCAGGCCGCGATGACATGTTCGGCAATAAACTTCGGGTGAAAACCCGCGAACGGGATTTTGTACTTGATGTAAAACGAATTGAGCAGGTAGGCCATCGTCTCTTCGGAAAATTCCAAGCCGTAGGAATCGCAAATGCGCTGGAAAATTTCTTTGAATTCCTCTACCGTCGGCGGATTGATCTTCATCTTGTAATGCACGCGACGCAACTGCGCCGGATCCATAAGCTCCTCCGGCGGAAAGTTCGTTGCAAATATTACCAGTTGATCGAATAACAACGCAAACTTCTTGCCGGTGTGAAGCGTTAAATAATCGACTTTCCGCTCCAGCGGAAAAATCCAGCGGTTCAGCAGTTCGTGCGGCCGCACTCTCTGGCGTCCAAAGTCGTCGATAACAAAGATACCGCCGATCGCCTTCATCTGCAGTGGCGCCTCATAGTATTTCGAATGCGGATCAAAATCCAGATCGAGCATCTCGAGCGTCAATTCGCCGCCCGATATGATATAGGGCCGCTTGCAGCGCACCCAGCGCGGATCGTGTTCGAGGTGCGGCAGAAACATCGGGTGAGAATCGCTGTTGTTGTCGCTCGTCGGAAACAACACGTGGACCGAAGGATCGTAGATCTTGATAATCTGACCGTCTGCTTCAATGGCGTACGGTATATATACCGGCTGTTCAAAGGCGTTGACCAGGGCTTCAGCGATGGAGGTCTTACCGTTACCTGCCGATCCGTAAACTAATATCGCGCGACCGGAATTGGACGCCGGCCCCAAGCGGCGCACGACGTCCTCTGAAAGCACCAGGTGGGAGAGCGCTTTTTTGAGCTTATCGATGCTGATGACTTCGTTGGTGATCGTCTGCTTTTGAACTTGCGTCTGGTACGTTTCCAGAGGTATGGGGACCGGGCCGATATACTCGCACCGGCGCAGCGCCTCGCTGGCTCTTTCTTTGCCGGCGTTGGTGAGCGCGTAGCGCATGATATTATAGCTTTTTTCGGAGGGCCCACGGATTTCTACGAGCGCCTCTTTCTTGGCAAAGGTCAAAAGTTCTTCGACGACCCAGCGGGTGAGTTTGATCTGTTCGGAGAGCTCCGGAATCGTTTGCAGTGCGGAAATATACATGGTCCGGAGGAGACAGTTGAGCAAAAAGTTCCCCTCCAGTCCGGTTTGGTCGATGCTTTTTGCGACAGCGGGAGGTTCTTGAAGTATCGCTTCTAAGTCGGCGCGACTAATGTACCCGAGGGCAACCAAGTTGTCGCCCAAACGGCCCCCAGCAATTTTTTGCTGCTGGACCACCTTATTGAGTTGCTCGGCGTTTATGACACCTTTTGCTAATAACAGCTCGCCTATCGCCATATAACTCGTTCTTTTTTTTAAAAAAATCTTGTCTTTAGATCCGGCAACAATTATATTGCGGTATAATCTGCAAAAAGACGTTTCATTATAAGTGATTGCGGTACTGTGTCAAGAAAAGTTTGGCTCCCGGACGTCAGACGACCTAGAGGTGTTATTTTGATCGGACGAAAAATTAAAGTATTACTGCTGGTTTTCCCTTTGCTGGCGATCGGCTGTGTGCTGTTGGACGATAATGCGCCAAAGAAACCTGCCACTACAGGATTAATCGCTACTCCGCCGTCTTATTACAGCACCGCAAAGGCTAGGTATCTCGGTGGCAAATATAAGGAAAACTTGGACCGGATGGTCGAGCGGATCGTGCGCAATCCGAAGACGTCCACCCTCCAGTTTGCCAACAATATTTCATCGGTGGGTGGCATAGGCTTCTTTACTCATTCCGCTGCCAAGACCGCTGATGAGCGCTACCTTGAAGTCGTTCTGGCAACTCCGGAGACCTTCGAAACCAAGGGAGAACTGAGCGATAAGGTACAGCGTCTCTTTTCTCAATATGCGGTGGAGATATTAGGGATTCTGAGCGGCGATAGCGACATCTATCAAGATAAGGAGCTAAGCGGATACGGCTTGAATCTCGCGTGGCGCAATATCCTCGCAGAACCGGCAGGCAATCGCGTCACGATTGCGCGGGCGATTATCTACTTTCCAAAGGATCGGGTTCGCAATTTTATTCGGCATGAGCTTAACCAAAACGATTTACTCGGAAATGCCGTAATTTTTGCCGTTGAAGAAGATGGGCCGCTGACGCTGGTTTCGTATCAGCCGCGGGAAACGCGGCCGGATCTGCGCCCGGCGATCCGTGAAGATAATTTAACCTCTGCGCCCGCCCCCTCCGCCCAAAAAGCAACTCCGGCCCCATCGTCGCCGACAGCGAAGGAGTCCAGTCAAAGACGTGAACCAACAGCTGAACCCGGCAAGAGGGAAGCGTCCGGCATTAACCAACCAACAAACTCAACGATTGCAGAGCTAAAACAGCCAGAAGCTAAAGTAGAACCTACGAAACCGGTCGCGCCGGCGAAGACCAGCATTCCACCCGCTGGAAAGTCAGATGTCAAGGCAGTTGACGCGCAGGAAAAGTTGGCGCCCGTGGCTGCGGCACGAGCCGAGCCGGCTCTAGTAAGCAAACGGACGGAAACCATAGTTCCAGGCGCGCCGGTAAATGAATCAAAGCCTGAACCAATTGTGGTCGCGCCAATACCGCCAGTACCATCCTCGCCACGAGTAGAAGAGGTAATATCACCCCCAGCCGAGGCCACGCCAGCACCGCTGGCCGAGAAAAAAGCTCCCGCGGTTTCGCCGACACCAGCCGCAAGAGTAGATAGCGATGCGCCGAGCAAGAAAAGTGAAGAGATGCGAGAAGAAATAATCGCATCACCGAACCAAATGCCGGTTGTTGCCGCAAAAAAGAATGAGAGGGACGTGCAACGAGTTATCGAAGCGCCCAAGCCGGCATCTGCCGCGACGGCCGGGAAAACCGCCGCCGAGGTAAAAAAACCCGAGAGTGCGTCAAATGAGAAGCAACCGAAAGCCGCCGTGGCGAAAATACCAGCAGAAACATCTCTGGTCGCCCAGCAGAAGGAAGTGAAAAAGAGCTCGGAGCCGCCCACAATTGTGGCAAAGGCTGAATCGGTGGCGCCATTGACTGCGCCCCGCCGAGAGATAGCGCCGCCGACGTTGACAGAGAAATTTCCCGAAGCAAAGACACGCGAGCCGACCAAGACCGAGGCGCCAGCGGTGAAATCCACCGAACCGCTGCGTCCGGTCGAAGCAAAGTCAGCCACTCCCGCAGCGCCAATCGCAAAGTCGGAAGCGCAGCCGCCAGAGGTAAAATCATCGACACCGGCAACGAAAGGACTCAAGGAAACTATTCCTGGTGTGAAACCTCGAGAGCCGGAACCGGCCCAGACAGCAAAAGTGCTAGTCGACAACAAAACCTCGGCTGCCCAAAATCCCGAAAAAATTACGCCGGCGGCGCCGGTTCCAGTCAAAACTCCGACGGCGGAAAAAATGAAGCCGACCCCTGCGACTGGCGCCGCGAAAGTTGAAACGCGCGTGATTGAAGCCAAGTCAGCACCCGCGGTCGTCTTAGCGCCACCGCAGCGGGACACCACGGCTGAAAAATCAGGGACTGAACAGATCGCGTCGCTGAGAAAGCCGGCTGAAATAATTCCGGATAAAAGGCCGCTGGCCCGGCCTGCGCCGAAAGCGTTGGAAGGCTTTATCATTCAGCTTGGCTTCAACGACAAGGAGAAAGCCCGGCACTGGGCAGAAACGATGGAGCAACGCGGCTATGCAGTTTCAGTCACGGAAGCGGGCGCAGAGGGAGCTCTTCGAGTGAGACTCGGAAACTTTGCTGTACGGGACGACGCGGAGCGGCAACTGCGGACATTTAAACAAGAAGGACTGAGCGGGATCATTATCAATCTGCCGCAGGGTTTTCGGCCGGAAGCCCGGTCATCGATTCCGTGAGACAGAAATTGCTTCTTGGTGACGGATCAATCCTGAAGCGAAACGAAAAGGGATAGGGCAATCTAGATAGATTCTCACGGCAGCTGCGACGATCACGCGCCACCTTTTAATTTTTCACGTAGAATGGTGTTCACTTTCTGAGGATTGACCTTGCCTTGAGTCGCCTTCATAATCTGGCCAACGAAAAAGCCAAAGACTTTTTCATCGCCCGACTTGTATTGCTCAACTTGTTCGCCACTTGCCGCTAAAACTTTATCGATGGCGGCCTCGATACTGGCGCTATCCGAGACTTGCTCGAGGCCCTTTTCAGCGACAATTTGCTGCGGCGATTTGCCTGAGTCGAGCAACGCTTCGAAGACGGTCTTGCCGATCCTACCGCTGATCTTGCCCTCATCAATGAGTCGCACCATCTCAGCTAAGTCTTGCGCCGCGACCGGCCAATGAGTGATATACATGTGGGCGTCAAGACTCCGTTCCTTCACAACCCGAAACAGATCACCGATGATCCAATTGCTGAGCGCCTTCGGATTCGCATGAGCTTTCACTGCGGATTCAAAATAGTCGGCGACGTCCTTGCGGCTGGTGAGCAAATCCGCGTCATAAGCATTAAGGCCGTATTCCGACCTGAATCGGGCTTTGCGCTCGGTCGGCAGCTCAGGGAGTGAAGCCCGTATTTCAGCAATCCACTCGTCGTCGATCACCAGCGGCAGCAAGTCCGGATCGGGAAAGTAACGGTAATCATGCGCTGATTCTTTTGAGCGCATGGAGCGGGTCTGTTCGCGGTGCTCATCCCACAGACGGGTTTCTTGGACCAGCTTGGCGCCGTCGGTTAGCGCCTCGATTTGTCGTTCGATCTCGTACCCGAGCGCTTTTTCAACGGCCTTGAACGAATTGAGGTTCTTGATTTCGATCTTGGTGCCGAGTGTCTCACTAGCGATGGGACGGACCGACACATTGGCATCGCAGCGGAAACTGCCTTCTTCCATATTGCCGTCGCAGATGCCCAGGTACTGCAGGATCTGTCTCAGCGTCCGAAGATAAACGCCGGCTTCTTCGGGGGTGCGCATATCCGGCTCGCTGACGATTTCCAAGAGCGGAACACCGGCGCGATTGAGATCGACGAGACTCGAATCGCCGTGGGCGTCATGAATGTTCTTTCCCGCGTCTTCTTCCATGTGAATACGAGTAAGGCGAATGCGCTTTTGAGCGCCATTCACTTCCATCTCGACGTGCCCCTTGGCGCAGATTGGCAATTCGTATTGACTGATCTGATAGCCTTTGGGCAAATCGGGATAAAAATAGTTCTTACGCGCCAAAATGCTCTCACGCGCGATCTCGCAGTGGGTCGCCAAACCTGCCTTGATGGCAAACTCGACGACTTTCTTGTTCAACACCGGCAAGACGCCGGGAAACCCGGCGCAAACCGGACAGGTATTTTGATTGGGCGCTTGGCCGAATTTGGTCGAGCAACCGCAGAAGATTTTCGATGCGGTGAGCAGCTGTGCGTGGATCTCTAGACCTATGACCGGCTCGTACTTCATCACGTGACAAATTGATAATGGATGATCGAGGATAGCAGATCGTAATCGTCTATCGTCGATTCTCTATCCTCGGTTTTTTCTTGTGCCACTCAGCGCCTTGCTCGTAAGTATGGGCCGCTCGGAGAATCGTCGATTCATCAAAGTGCTTTCCGATGATTTGCATGCCTATCGGCATTCCGTCCTGATCGAAACCGCACGGTAAAGACAATGCCGGTAAGCCGGCCAGGTTGATCGAAATCGTGTAAATGTCCGACAAATACATTTGCAACGGATCTTGGGTTTTCTCGCCGATCTTAAACGCGGTCGTCGGCATCGTCGGCGTAACGATAACATCACAACGCTTGAACGCCTCGTCGAAATCTCGCTTGATCAACGTGCGTACCCGCTGAGCCTTTAAATAATATGCATCGTAGTATCCCGCTGACAAGGCATAAGTGCCGAGCATGATGCGGCGTTTGACCTCGGTGCCGAAACCTTCATCGCGGCTGATCATGTAAGTCTCGGTGAGATCCTTGGCATTGGCGCGATGACCGAAGCGCATGCCATCGTAGCGCGCCAGATTCGAGCTTGCCTCGGCGGTAGCGACGATATAGTAAACCGCAACGGCATACTCGGTGTGCGGCAGGGAAATCTCTTCGACCACGGCGCCGTTTTTGTCAAGCTCCCGAACTGCCACTCGTACGGCCTGTTCGACTTCCGGTTGCATTCCTAAGACGAAGTATTCTTTTGGAATGCCTATGCGAAGTCCCTTGATATCACCCGTCAGAGCGTCGGTGTAACGGGGCACAGCCCGCTTGACCGAGGTCGAGTCGGCCGGATCATGTCCAGCGATCGCCTCGAGCAAGAGCGCTGCGTCCCGTACGTCTTTGGTCATCGGGCCGACCTGATCCATGGACGAAGCAAAGGCGACGATGCCGTAGCGGCTCACGCGTCCGTAGGTCGGCTTCAGTCCGACGATGCCGCAGCATGCCGCAGGCTGGCGAATCGAACCGCCGGTGTCAGTACCCAACGCGGCGATGCACTGATCTGAGGCCACGGCGGCCGCCGAGCCACCGGAAGAGCCGCCGGGTATGCGCTCCAGATTCCACGGGTTGCGCGTCGGAAAGAACGCCGAATTCTCCGCCGACGAGCCCATGGCGAATTCATCGAGATTGGTTTTTCCCGTAATGACTGCGCCTGCGGCGCGAAGCTTCTGCACGGTTGTCGCGTCGTAGGGTGGAACGAACTCGCCGAGAATTTTCGACGCGCAAGTGGTGCGCAGGCCGCAGGTAAGAAAATTGTCCTTCACTGCGATCGGGATTCCCAGAAGCGGCCATATGCCGCTATCCTGCTTGAGACGTTCGTCTGCCTGTCGGGCCTGCTCCAACGCGGCGTCGCGCGCGACGGTCACGTAGGCGTGGATTTTATTGTCTGAAGCCGCGATGCGTTGAAACACGGCTTCGGTGAGCTCAAGGGAGGAAAACTCACGTTTGCGTAATCTTTTGCCGGCATCGTCGAGCGTGAGTGCAGCGAGGCTCATTCGATGATCTTGGGAACTTTGAAGAAAGTGTTGTCCCGGTCGGGCGCGTTGGCTAGCAGAGCGTCCGCATTGGGACGATTTGTAACTCTGTCTTCGCGGAAAGCGTTGACAGCATCGGCTTCATGGCTGAACGGCTCGATGTTTGACGTATCTAATTCAGCGAGCTTCTCCATGTATGCCAAAATATGATCGAGCTGTTCGGTGAGCTGGGTTTCTTCCTGTGGGGTTAGCCGGAGTCGCGCTAAAACCGCGACGCGCTGCACCTCATCACGAGTCAATTTCATGGAAATTTTTTAACATAAGCTCGCCTCCATTGCCAATATGTTGGGCCTCCGCGCTGTCGCGGCAGCGATTTTTATTGCAGTTAGAGAACCTTTTCGTTAAAAATGAGGGCCAATGAAGAGCGGGCAGATGTTGTTGGGGATCGGATCGAAGCCCATCCGGTTTCGTCCTTTCGAGGAGCAAGGCTATGCCCGCGGCTTCAAATGCGTCGCCGGAGCGGATGAAGTCGGCAGGGGACCACTCGCCGGTCCAGTAGTTGCCGCGGTGGTGATCTTGCCGCGGGGCTTTTCCCATCCTGAGATTAAAGACTCAAAACTGCTTACACCCAAGCAACGGAAAAAATTGTCGCCGCTCATTTGTGAAATTGCGGAGAGCTGGGGGGTTGGCGTAGTCGAGGTGGAAGAAATTGATCGCATCAATATTCTCCAAGCCAGCCTTTTAGCCATGGTCAAGGCCCTCGATTGCTTGAAGGCTCCACCCGATTGTTTGTTGATCGATGGGAATCAGATTATTCCGAGAGAGCTGATTCTTAATTCCAAATCCTATGCGGGAAGATGGCTGTACCAAAAAACCATCATCAAAGGAGACTTGTTATGTCTTTCGATAGCGGCCGCTTCTATCATTGCCAAAGTCGCGCGCGATGAGATGATGGTCGAGCTCGATAAGCACTATCCGAAATACGGCTTCGCCGCTCATAAAGGTTATGCCTGCGCGGCTCATCTGGAGGCGCTGCGCCGTCACGGACCTTCACCGATTCACCGGCAGAGCTTCCAGCCGGTGCGCGATTGGTCGGTGACGGCGGATATAAGCGCTGCGGTGGTGGATGATGAGTGTGAATGACTCCAAGCAGTTGCTGGGAAAAGAAGGCGAGCGTCTCGCGGAACAATATCTCAAAAAGAAGGGCTACAAGATTGTCGAGCGTAACTATCGCTGCAGAGGCGCTGAGTTGGACCTTATTGTTTTGGATCGGCGTGTTATTGTATTCGTCGAAGTGAAGACTCGAACCGGGCACGGTTTCGGTTCACCATTCGAGGCCGTGGAATTTCGCAAGCAACAGAAAATGATTCGGGCGGCCCAGTACTTCCTGAATGAAAAGAAGCTCCATCAGCGCGATGCGAGATTCGACGTCGTGGGGATTTCCTGGCCGGGGGGCGAGCCGTTGGTTGAACATATCGAGAACGCCTTCGAATTGTCGTAAGTAATAAAATGCTGGATGTAAAACTTCTGCGAGAAAATTTGGACGACGTGAAGGCGCGTATAGCTACGCGCGGTGTCAAGGTCGATTGGGATGAATTTGTTTCGCTGGACCGTGAGCGGCGCGAGGCGCTGGCTAACATCGAGCACCTCAAGGAAAAAAAGAATCGCCTGTCCGGTGAGATCGGCAAGATCAAAAAAAGCGGCGGCGATGCGACGGCATTCATGCGCGAAGTCGAAGAATTGAGCGAGGCGATTCGCAGTGACGAAGGGCCTTTGGCGGATATCGAGGCGAGGTTCGAGCAACTCATGTTGACGCTGCCGAACCTTCCCAATCCAGGCGTGCCAGTCGGAAAAAACTCGGATGACAATAGGGAGATTCGCCGGTGGGGTGACCTCCCTAAGTTCGACTTCGAGCCCAAGAATCACTGGGATATCGGCGAGGAGCTCGGTATTCTTGATTTCGAGCGCGCCGCTAAGATCGCCGGCGCTCGCTTCGCTGTTTATCGCGATGCGGGGGCGAGGCTGGAGCGAGCGCTTATTAATTTCATGCTGGATTTGCACACCCAAGAGCACGGTTACAAGGAAATGATTCCGCCCGCCCTGGTGAATCGTACCGCCTTGGTCGGTACGGGTCAGCTGCCGAAATTCGAAGAGGATTTGTTCCGTTTGGCTCAAGGAGAGTACTTTCTTATTCCCACCGCTGAAGTTCCGCTTACCAATCTCCATCGTGACGAGATGATCGAGCGCGAGGATCTGCCGATCAAATATGTTGCCTACACACCATGTTTTCGCAGCGAAGCGGGCTCCTACGGCAGAGACGTGCGCGGCCTGATACGCCTGCACCAATTCAACAAAGTCGAGATGGTGAAATTCACGGAGCCGGCAACTTCTTATGACGAGTTGGAGAGCATGGTTCGGAACGCCGAGGAAGTTCTAAAACGCCTAAAGATTCCATATCGTGTTGTCGAACTCTGTACTGGAGACCTCGGTTTCGGATCGGCAAAAACCTATGATCTCGAAGTCTGGGTGCCGGGACAAAATACTTACCGGGAAATAAGCTCCTGTTCCAACTGCGAAGATTTCCAAGCCCGTCGCGCCAATATCCGCTACCGCAAAGAAAACAAGGGGAGACCGATCTTCGTCCATACCCTCAACGGTTCCGGTTTAGCCGTCGGTCGCACTCTCGTCGCTGTACTGGAAAATTACCAGCAGAAAGACGGCAGCGTCGTCATTCCTGATGCGCTTCGATCATATATGGGTGGGTTGGAACGGATCGTGTAGACACGGCCCAGGGCGCGGAGCTTGAACCGCGACCCACGACGCGGCGGTATAGCTCGGATTGACGAGAATAGCTAAATCGTCCCGCTATGTTGGGGATGAAGAATGCAGCGGATGTTATCGTTGCTGACGACCCCGTTCGGAGTCACGTAGCAAACCCAGGTGCGAGTCGAAGGCACGGGCGAAAACTTAGATTTGTCCACGGAAGCTTGCGATCCCGCAATATCCACAGTCAGTGTCTTCTCTTCCTTTCGAAGAATACTCACCGGTTGCGGGATGCAATTGTGTTGATTGCAACAGCGGCTCCAGATCGGCAGCTGCTCCAAAAGCGGTTCGCCAACCTCGTGGGCCCAGATCCGCGAATGCACGAAAGCGAGCAATGATGTGGTAGCAAAAATGGCAACCAGGAAACGAAAGGCACGTTCGTGTCTGATACGCTTCCATGAATCGGCCCCGACAGCCGATTGACGGGTGATTTTCGAAGCTTGCTTCATTGTGGCTCGCTCACTTTTTCGGCCTGTTCGATTTTACGATTGCCCAAAACAAAAAGGCGCATGCCGAAAAAACGGCCGAGCGCCTTTGCCCCGTTCGAAGGCAACGCTGCCTTCAGAATATTTTTATTGTCGTGTTTAGCAATCATTATGCCACCTTGTTGGGTCATGACTGCACAATAATAATTTTCTCTCGATGGCTATTTCAGCGGCTATCTGCCCGCATTGTATTCAACTCTCTGCCCAAAGAATGGTCATTCGTGAAGAGCGCGAAGCGCCCGGCGTTCTGCGTCACGCACCGTGGCTCGGGGCAAGACTCACCCTCTATCTTGTAACCCGATCTGTGAGCCGTTATTGTAATGTTCATTAATTCGCCGTACATGTTCAGCGTCACATTCTGAGTAATCCTGCCAAATTTTCGGAGGGGTGGGTGAGTGGTTGAAACCACCGGTCTTGAAAACCGGCGTCCACTTCGTGGACCGCGAGTTCGAATCTCGCCCCCTCCGCCATCAAGAAGCGCGACCTTCGAAGTCTTCTGAAATGTCTCTGGAGCATTGGAGTGCTGGAGTAAGGAAGTCGTGCGGGATGAGCGAACCGGATCAATGGCAGATCTCGCTCGGGTTTGATTACTTGGGTTAGCCACTTCGGCGAAAGGATATTACTACATGGCGAACGGCGCGGCGGTTTCATTGCAGTTTCTCGGTGCGGCCGGCGGCGTGACCGGCTCGAAGTTTCTGTTCTCTTACGGCGACGATCAACTGCTGATCGACTGCGGATTGTTTCAGGGATTGAAGGACCTTCGACAAAGAAATTGGGCCCAGGTGCCGATCGATCTCCAGCGTCTGCGCGCGGTGATCCTGACCCATGCGCATATTGACCATTCCGGGTATCTACCGTGCATCGTTTCGAAGGGCTACAGGGGTCCGGTGTTCGCAACGTCGGCGACCTGCGATCTCTTGCGTGTGATGCTGCCGGATGCGGCGCACTTGCAGGAGGAAGAGGCGCGTTACGCAAACCAGAAGGGCTATTCAAAGCACGCGCCTGCCTTGCCGCTGTACACCGTCGAAGACGCCGAACAATCGCTCAAGCTCTTGCGCCCAACCAAGGTCGGCGAATCGGTCGAGGTGATAAAGGGGATGCTTTTGGAATTTGGCCGAGTCGGTCATATTCTCGGAGCCGGCTCGGCGCGATTGTCGTTTGAAGTGAACGGGCAGAAAAGAACCTTGGTGGATTCTGGTGATCTCGGCCGATACGACAGGCCGATTCTGAAAGATCCTGAGCCCGCGGGAACGGCCGATTGGCTGCTGATCGAGTCGACTTACGGCAATCGCTTGCATGTTAAGGATTCGGAAATGGAGTTGCGTGACTTGATTAAAGAAACCGCTCAACGGCGCGGCTGTTTAGTCATTCCCGCATTCGCCATCGGTCGAACCCAAGATCTGCTGTACACCATTTGCAAGATGGAAGACGACGGCGAGATTCCGGTAATCCCCGTGCATGTCGATAGTCCGATGGGATTAGAAGCGACGGAGATTTATTACGGCCGTCATACCGATGAGCACAATTTGAAATGGCGAAATTGCGCGATCAAGAGCGCTGCCCGATCAGCTCGCGGCATATGGTCATAGATAAAACACCGGAGCAGTCGAAGGCGATCAATAGTCTCAAAGGGCCGCTGATTATTATCTCAGCAAGCGGCATGGCGACCGGCGGGCGAGTGTTGCACCATTTGAGGCACAGACTACCCAACCCGGAAACGACGGTGCTCTTGGTCGGCTACCAGGCCGAGGGAACCCGCGGCCGCTCGCTGCAAGACGGCGCTACGGAAGTGAAACTGCTCGGCGAAGTAGTACCGGTGCGCGCCAAGATCAAAGTCCTCGATGGATTCTCCGCACACCGGATCAAGGGGAAATCTTGCGCTGGCTCGGTACATTCAAAAAAGCGCCGCGCATGACCTACATCGTTCACGGCGAACCGCCGGCGGCTGCAGCGTTGGCAGAGGTAATTCGGGCACGGCTCAAGTGGAAAGTTGAGATTGCCAAGCATCAGCAAAGAGTGACTTTGGCGTAATTCCTTCGGCGGCTCCGCTGGATCACCATTACGGGTTTGAGAGGGGCGAAAGTGATCGATCCGATCTGTAATATGAATGGCGAGCCGGCATCCGCTGCCGCGAAATTCGCTTACGAAGGCCAGACCTACTATTTCTGCAGCGCTCACTGCGTAAGTTGCTCGGTTGTTGGGTTGGCTACACAGGGTATTTCAGAGGTTGAACCAGACTTGGGCGATGAGTTGAAATGTTTCCGACGATTAGAGTAAATAAACAGCCATGCACAATTATCCGGGTGTCATGGCATGCGCTTTGCCTCTTAGGCGATGTGGATGTGAAAGATGTCGATTCTAAAAGTCGAAGGGGTTTCGAAGTTCTATAAGGACGTCAAGGCGCTGGACGATGTCAGCTTTGAATTTGACAAGGGGATACTTGCCTTCCTCGGGCCTTCGGGGTGCGGCAAGACGACTTTGTTAAGATCGATCGCCGGCCTCGAGGTTCCGGATACCGGGTCCATTTCGATCGCTGACAAAATTCAGACTTCCATCGACCGGGGCATTCTCGTGCCGCCATATTCTCGCGCCATTGGTTTTGTTTTCCAGAGCTACGCGCTCTGGCCCCACATGACGGTTTTCAGCAACGTCGCCTTCGGCCTCAAATTGCGCAAGAAGTCCGAAGAGGAGATCAAGCGCAAGGTGATGTCGACCCTGGATCTCGTCGGGTTGCAAGGTCGTGAACAGCGCTACCCGTCGCAATTGAGCGGCGGGCAGCAGCAGCGCGTTGCCCTGGCACGGAGCTTGGCGCTTGAGCCGCGGCTCATTCTTCTCGACGAACCGCTCAGCAACCTCGATGCTAAGTTGCGCGAAGAAATGCGCGTCGAGCTGAAAAAATTAATTAAAAAAGTCGGCATCAGCGCGCTCTACGTGACTCATGATCAAGACGAGGCTTTTACGATCTCCGATGCGGTCGTGGTGATGGACGGCGGAAAAATTCTCCAATACGGCACCCCGGACGAAATCTACAACCGTCCGCTGCATCCGTTTGTCGCAGCGTTTGTCGGGCACGCGGCGCTGGTGGATGGCAAAGTCGTTCGAATTGAAGGCGACAACTGTTTGGTTAATGTGCCGGATTTTAACGGCGCCGATCTGATATCGCTCGCGCCAAAGACCGTGGCGGCGGGTGATACCTGCAAGGTCGTCATCCGTACCACGGAGGTCAAGCTCAGCCATGACGGTTTTCCCAAGGGCACGGATAACGTGCTCGAAGGACTGATGACCAGCCGGGAGTATCGCGGCGGTTTGACCGATCACCGCGTCCAAATCGGATCAAAGGAGCTGGTCGTGACTTCACATAAGCTCTGCCCGATGATTCGCGTCAACGGCGATGGCGCTAAGACGTTCGTGTCCATCGACCGCTCTTCGATCAGCGTGATCGTCACCCATTAATCTCGGGCCTAGGGTAGCCACCGGTATTCTTATCCAGTTCAGAGGAGTGCGGAATACGGCTAGAGGAAATTTAATCAAAATTGCATTTCGACAAGGGACTCTCGTGCCGCTCATCGCCAGCGCCCTTGCGGGTGCGGCGATCATGACACCAGTCTTGGTCGTGATGTGGCGCAGCTTCACCACCGGTAAATTGGGTTTCACCGTCGGCCTAAACTTGGCCAACTATCTCCGTGTGTTTGGCGACAAAGACATCATGCCGATGCTGTCAAATTCGGTAATCTACGCGGCCGGTTCGGCGCTGTTGGGGACCGTTTTAGGCGCGTTCCTTGCGTGGATCGTCGCGCGCACCAACACGCCGGGTAAGGCTTTGGTGGAATTGTTGCCGCTCTATCCGATCCTGATGCCGCCGATCATGAAAAACATCGCCTGGATCTTACTCCTGGCTCCCAGGTCGGGCATTCTCAACGGCATGCTGCAACATTTTTTTGGCATCGAGACGCTGGTCTTTAACGCTTTCACCATGGCCGGCATGGTGTGGGTGTTCGGTCTTGCCTGCGTGCCGTTAGGTTATCTTTTCTTGTTACCGGTGTTTCTATCGTTCGATCCATCGCTCGAAGAAAGCGCTTACATCGCCGGCAGCAAGCCGGTCAATACGATGTTCAAGATTACTTTTCCACTGGCCATTCCGGCGTTTACTTCGGCCCTAGTGCTTAACTTCCTCAGGGGACTTCGCTCGTTTGAGACGCCGGTGTTGCAAGGAACGCCGGGCAACATCAAAGTGTTCGTCAGCCGCGTGTACGATTCTATGGCTCTGGAGTTCAATACCGGTTTAGCGACGGCGTACAGCGTCGTGCTGGTGGTGCTCTCGGTCATCACACTTTACTTCTACATCCGCGCGACCCGCTTCTCCGAGCGCTATGCAACGATCACGGGAAAAGGGTATCGCGTGAAAGTGATCGATATCGGACCGTGGAGGTACCTGACTTTCTTGGCCGTATTTCTCTACTTCCTGGCCGGGATCGTCCTCCCGTTCATTGTCTTAATCGTCGTTTCGATGATCCCCTATTTCGATTACGACACCTTTATGCAGTTCCCGTCGAATGCCGTGTTGACCAATTATTATACGGTCATGAGACATCCAAGCTTCGTGACCGGACTCTATAATTCTCTCGTTCTGTCGGTAACCATCGCCATTGTGACCGTGCTCGCGGGGATCGTGATGGCGTTTACGATTTACCGAACGAGAGCGGCAGGAACGAAAGTCTTTGAGTTTATCGGCACCCTGCCCTTGGCATTTCCACCATTGGTTCTGTCCGTCGGCCTATTGATCATTTTTATCGGCACGCCTCTGTACAATAGCCTGTGGGCTTTAGGGATCGGTTTATTTGTCGCTTATTTTCCTTACGCGTTCAGGAACGCCTCGGGCTCTATTGTCAACATCCACAAAGAGTTGGACGAAGCAGCCTGGGTCCACGGGGCAAGATGGCGACATGTTTTTTTTAAGATCACCCTGCCGATCCTTAAACCGTCGGTCGGCGGAGCCCTGTTCTATATATTTATAGAGGCGATTCGTAATGTTGACGTGGCGGTGCTGCTGACGGCTCCAGGTAAGGAGTATGGCCCGGTAACCTTATTCGAGTACTTCCGCGTTGGCCAATGGGCGGAAGCCGCGGCGGGCGGTGTGATTTATTTAATTATCTTGATTGTCGCCGTGTCAGTAGCTAAATTCGCGTTCAAGATGAAGTTCAGTCTGTAATTGAGGGTCAAATTAAGCACTCAACAAGGGGGGGAGGCAAGAATGCTAAGCAAATCGACGAAGGTGATCGCGGTGGCGTTATCAATGAGTTTCTTTGTCGCCACGACAGCGAGGGCAGCAGAGAAAGCCGCCGTAAAGGAAGCGATCAAAGAAGCAGCGAAAGACCCAAAAGCGGCGGCGCAGAAAGCGATTCCCAAACAGGTCAAGAGGGAAGGGGGCAGCGCGGCTGCAACCGCCTCGGCGGCCAAGGCCTTTGAGAAAGCGAGCGCCGAGCTTTATCCGAAGGCCAAGCAAGAAGGGAATTTAATCGTCTATTCCGTCTGGGACGTGGAACATCTCAAGGTGATCACTGAAGCCTTCATGAAGCGCTATCCCGGCATCAAAGCTACCTACTGGCAGGGTAGAAACCCGGAAATCGTCACGCGCGCATTGACGGAATTTCAGGGTGGGCAGGCGAGTTTCGACGTCGTGCTTTCGGACAACGCCCCGCCCGTGATTCGCGCTGCTGGAGCGATCATGAATTACGATACTGTGCAGCGCGATGTCTTGGTTTTGCACGATCCGACTATGCCGACCGTGAGCCTGCAAATTCAAGCGCTTTCCTACAACACAAAAAAGATTAAGCCGGCGGATTTGCCGAAAAGCTGGGAAGAAGTCGCCAACCCGAAATACAAGGGGATGGTCGCGCTAGATGATCCCATGCGGGCCGGTCCTTTAAGCTCGATGCTTTCCGGTTTGAAAACTCAATGGAAAGACGACGCGCGTTTCAACAACTTTGTGAAGGGGCTAAAAGCGTTGAACGTGCCGGTGCACAAGAGCACAAGCGCGATGTTTCGTTTGGTCATTTCCGGTGAATATTCCATCTGCATGCCGGCTCTGCTTCATGACGTCATGGAAGAGATCCATAAGGGCACGCCGGTGGGTTACGTCAAGACGATACCGCCGGTCTTGTTCCCGCGCCAAGCAGGTATTTACGCTAAGGCGCCGAATCCAAACGCCGGCAAGCTATTCGCCGAATGGCTGATTTCGGAAGAGGGTCAGAAAACGATTGATTCCGTCGGGCGAGAGTCCTCTCGTAATGACTTCAAATCGAAGACATCGATCGATGCGGCCTTCGGAAAAGGCGCGAAGCCGCTCCCAGTAACCGACCAACTGTTCCTCGAAGACCCGAAAAAATGGCTCGATACCTACGTGAAACCTATCTGGGAAGGGTAAGAGCACGAGTCTCTTCAATACGTCTGTGTTGATTAGGGGGCGGGTCGTTGCAGGCCTGCCCTCTTTTCTTTAGTTAGGGTTGCTCACTTATCGATTTCAACCTTCGAAGTTTTTCGCAACCGACAATTGTAGAAAATGGTAGATTCCTGTGCTAATTTTGTCGAACCCGTCATAGCAATTTGGCCTACACATTGAGAGCGCGAAGCTCCGATGCGTAGATCTCCGGCTTTAAGCCGGAATTGGACAAATCAGACCGTTACGGAGAGATGGCCGAGTGGTCTAAGGCGCACGCCTGCTAAGCGTGTGTACCCCAAAAGGGTACCGAGGGTTCAAATCCCTCTCTCTCCGCCATTGATTTTCAGAAACGCAAACTGCCGGTGGCAAATTTTCAATGAAATGAATTGACGTCTCGTATTTGTCAGCGCGCCCGTAGCTCAATTGGACAGAGCACCAGACTACGGATCTGGGGGTTGGGGGTTCGAATCCCTCCGGGCGCGCCAATTCATGACTTTATCTCCCCCCCCAAGTCCGTGCCACCGCGAATCGGCCGCGAAAAATGAATTGGGGTAAAGCACTATCTGTGCTGTCAGCACTCAGTCTGGCCGTCCTATGGATCCCGGCTTGTACGACCAGCACAACTACCGGTCCGACCATCGGTGCCAGGGGCCCAACAGAAGCCCCACGGGGCTTCTTCGAACGGTTGGCCGATGAATTCACCGAGCGGGAGTGCAACGTCTTTAGGTTTACCTGCCCCTACGGATTGGGACCGGCGGGCGAACCCTGTGAATGTACGGACCCGAACGGGCTTGTACGAAAAGGTCGAACGATCAAATAGCACGAAATTTGAACCATTCTTGGGCAAGAATTGTCCCGCTAGCCGCATGAGAGGCTAGTTCTATTTTCTGCGCCGCCCGAGCCAGACGCGAGTTTAAAGAACTTTTCACCTCGACGCGGTAACTCTTTCGTGCACTCTCCAGTGCTTTGAGTCGCCTCCACAACCTTTCTGTGAGGCATGGTTGTTGCTCTCTAGTCGATCGTTTGGAGCCTTTGAAGAAAATGGTCAGTGAGCGCCGCAAGACCGTACTTATCGTCGAAAAGCAGCCTAACTATACCCAATTGTTGGTCAAGCAAATTATGTTTGCCGGTCTTAGGCCGGTGATTGCGGTTACTGGCGAAGGGGGCCTCAGGAAGGCAACAGAGCATCATCCGGATTTGATCTTGCTCGAGTTGGATCTCACCGATATGGATGGTCTGGAGTTCGTGTCACTGCTCAAGGAAAAGTCTCAGCTCGAGAAGATTCCGATTGTCGCCATGAGCATCTTTTCCTACATGGAAACGGCGGCCTTATACGGCGGGTGCGATGACTTCCTCAAAAAGCCGGTGAAAATGATTGATTTAATGGCTCATATAAGGCACTTCTTGCACCGAGAGCCGCGAATGCCAACGGATCGCCGCCTGCTGGCGGGTTAGACTGTCGGTCGCTTTCCCTTTCTTGGGTTTTCATAATTATTTGTAGTTGGAGTGCGCAGAGCGGCGGCTCTGCCGACATTTGGTCGAGTACTCGTAACGCAATTGGATACTGTCCGTTCTCCGTAGGGATGATAAACTCACCTGCAATCTGCTTGTTTGTCCTGCATAAAAAAGGACTTGTCGTAGGGATCGGAAAAAGGTAGTAGATTTCCTAGCCTCGGTCGCGTCACGCGGGGGTTCGGGCGATATCCGTCAAGAGTTCAAGTCGGCGGAGAAAGGGAAAGGAGGTCTGCCGTCATGTCGGTCGTCACGATTGCTCACGCAGCCTACAGCGGTGGAAGTGCGATAGCGGAAAAGCTCGCGTCGGTGGTCAATTATCGCTCTGTCGATCGGGAGGTGCTGATCGAAGCGAGCAAGCGCTATGGCATTCCAGAAGCAAAATATACAGAAGTGCTCGAAACTCAGGGACATTGGTGGGAACGCTGGCGCGAAAGCCTGCGGCTCTACCGAATCACGCTGCAGGCGGCGATGTGTGAGGTGGCCCAAGATGGGGACCTCGTTTATCATGGCCGCGCCGGTCAGCAGCTTTTGCCCGGCATTCGGCACGTGTTGAAAGTCCTCATCGTTGCGCCCATGGATTTCCGTATCGAGCTCGTTCGAGCGCAGCAAGGGATGGATGTCGAAAGCGCTCGACAGTATCTTCGTGAGTTGGACCGCGTCCGCGGGCGACGCTTTCGCGCGGTATTTAACGATGATTGGCAAGACCCGGTTGGATACGATCTGGTGTTGAATGGTGCCAGATTCACGCCCGAAGCCGGTGCTGCTCTTATCGCGGATATGGTACGACGGCCGGAATTTCAGCCGACTTCCGAGTCGCTCAAGGCCTTTGCAGATTTGACGACTACTGCGCGCGTGCAGGCGGCGTTGATCACGTCATCCAAAACTCGCAACGTCGTGTTGAACGTCAAGAGCGATGGCGGCCGAGTGACGATTTCGGGAATCCTGGCAGATCCCGACTTGGAAAAAGAAATCGTGAAAATCGCCAAGGGGGTGCCGAGCGTTGCGGAAGTGGAAACCGATATTGAGCCGCCACCGATCGAATACATGCACCCATGATCCGTCAACCCCGTACGTCGGCTAGCGAGAGGGATCGCGCAAACCGGCCAATGCGCCAGATCGACCAAAGTCCATCCAGGGTCACGCAATTCCCGTCGGCGTGAATTTTATTTGCCGGGAAGCTTGTGCTACTTTTTTCACTGCGGTTGAGAGACGCGAATGGAATCCTATGATCTCGGTTTCATGAATCTAGCCTTGGCGGCGGCACGTGAAGCTTCGGTGAGGGGAGAAGTACCAGTCGGAGCGGTCATCGTTTCTCCCGGAGGTGTGGTTGGTACTGGCTACAATTGCCGCGAAGAACGGCAGAACCCGCTTTGCCACGCGGAAATCATGGCGATCCAGGAGGCGTCGAAGGGTTTGCGCAGCTGGCGACTTGATCAATGTGATATTTACGTCACGCTTGAGCCCTGCGTCATGTGTATCGGCGCTGTATTGCAGGCGCGGATGCGCCGATTGGTCTTCGGTTGTCGCGATCCTAAAGCCGGCGCGGTTGAATCCTTATACCGTCTATGTGAGGATCAGCGACTCAATCACCAATTGCCGGTTATCGAAGGTGTGCTTGCCGATGAGTCTTCCTCGATGCTTTCGGCGTTTTTTTCACGCCTGAGAGCGCAAAAGCGCGCTTGCCTAGAAAACGGAGAGGTGGCCGAGCCCGGTTGAAGGCGCTTGACTCGAAATCAAGTGTACGGGGAACCGTACCGGGGGTTCGAATCCCTCCCTCTCCGCCAACATTTTCACTTGCCTGGCAAAGAGTTAGCCCCATTCTTGATGTCCAGTCAAAAGCCTGTGCAGTAGAAATCAAGTTGCCCCTACCCTCGAAAAGTGCCCTTTTGTGCATGAATTGTGAAGGAACTTTTTGACTCACGTTAAGCCGTTTCTCGTTTTAGCGGTACAACCTTTCGGATCGCTGCCTCTTTCTTCAAATGCTCTTGGACGCGATTCATTGATTCCGTCAGGTCATCGTCGCTGATTATGTCGTATCTGCGATAAATCGAGTCGGTTTCATGTCCGCTGAGTTTCATTCCCTCGTGCTCACTTAATCCCGCCCGCCGGAAGTTGCGAACCGCCGACCGTCGCATATCGTGAGGGACAAGCTCCGGCATTCCGGATGCTGTTGCCGCCGCTTTGAATGCCTTGCGGAACGATGCAATCGGTTTGCCCCGACGATGGAACACGTAAGGGCAATCCAGGCGCCGGACCGCTATCCGCCTTTGGATGATCTCCATTAGCGCGCCGATTATGGGAAGGTTCCGCGGCTTCTTCGACTTCGATTTTTCGGCCGGCAAGCGGATCATGTTCCTGTTCAAATCCACTTCCGACCATTCGA
>DASYUV010000233.1:0-10710 GCA_036000865.1 Binatia bacterium
GTGAACAACGCGATCCGGGCAACGCTAGCAGCGCGAGCGGCGGGACACGGGCGCGGAGGTGTCTTCTGGCAGACGCAGGGTTCGGGGAAAAGCTTTGCGATGGTTTTCTTCGCGCAGAAGATCCTACGCAAAGTGCCGGGCAACTGGACCTTCGTCATCGTGACTGACCGGGTGGAGCTGGACGAACAAATAGCCAAAACCTTCGCTGCTTGTGGCGCGGTGAGCGACGCGAATGTCTGCCACGCCGAAACCGGCGCGGAGCTGCGGGAGCTATTGGCGGGCAACAACCGTTACGTGTTCACGCTCATTCACAAATTTCAGACGCCGGAGCTTCTTTGTGACCGTCGCGATGTGATCGTCCTCACCGACGAAGCGCACCGCACGCAGTACGACACGCTGGCGCTCAACATGCGCTCCGCGTTGCCTAACGCGCTTTTCCTCGCCTTCACCGGCACGCCGTTGATCGCGGGCGAGGAGCGCACGCGCGAGGTGTTCGGCGATTACGTGTCGATCTACGACTTCCAGCAATCGGTGGAAGATGGCGCGACGGTGCCGCTATTCTACGAGAACCGCACACCGGAGCTGCATCTCGACAACCCCAATCTCAACGACGACATCTACGAGCTGATCGAAGAAGCCGACTTGTCCGAAGACGCGGAGAAACGACTGGAGCGCGAGCTGGGGCGGCAATATCACTTGATCACGCGCGACGACCGGCTGGAGACCGTCGCCAAAGATTTAGTTCGCCATTTTCTCGGGCGTGGCTTTCAAGGCAAGGCGATGGTGGTGTCCATCGACAAACCGACCGCTTATCGCATGTACGACAAAGTCGAGAAATTCTGGAAGGAAGAGCGTGAGCGGGTGGAGATGACGCTCCTGCGTGGACGGCCGTCGAATGAAGAACGGAACGAGCTGGAGGAGCGGCTGAACGTTCTCAAAACCACCGACATGGCGGTCGTGGTGTCGCCGGGACAAAACGAGGTCGAGGATCTCAAGGCGATCGGTATCGACGTCGTGCCGCATCGAAAGCGCATGAATGCGGAAAAGCTCGATGAAAAGTTTAAAGATCCGGACGACCCGTTTCGCCTGGTATTCGTCTGCGCTATGTGGCTGACCGGCTTCGACGCACCGAGCTGCTCGACGATCTATCTCGACAAGCCGATGCGCAATCATTCGCTGATGCAAACCATCGCCCGCGCCAATCGCGTCTATCCCGGCAAGCAGAGCGGCTTGATTGTTGACTATGCCAATGTGTTTGCATCGCTGGAAAAGGCGCTGGCGATCTACGGCAAAGGACGGGGCGGCGAAACGCCGCTGCGCGACAAGAAAGAGCTGGCGGAACAATTGAGACTGGCTGTTAAAGAAACAACGGCATTCTGCCACCTACACGGAATAGACATGGCGAAGATCGAGACGACCTCGACCGCCAACTTCGCGCGCGTGGGCGCGATCCAAGACGCGGCGGACAAGCTCATGGCGCCGGAAGCTGTGCGGCGCGACTTCCTGAGCAAAGCCGGCTTGGTCGGTGCGCTGTATCGCGCGGTCAAGCCTGATCCGGCGGCGATCGAGCTAGCGCAGCGCTGTGGGTGTATCCTGGCGATCGCCGAGCGGATTCGCACGACCACCGACCCGCCGGATATTTCCTATGTCATGCAAGGGATTCAGGAGTTGCTCGACGAGTCCATCGCGGCGGTGCCGTTTACGATCGGCGAGAAGAAAGGTGCTTATTTTGATCTCTCGAAGATCGATTTCGAGGCGCTGAGAAAAAAATTCGACAAGAACAAACCAACGAACACCGATCTGGAACGCTTGAAGGCGGCAGTGCGCGCGCAGCTTGAACGCATGGTACGGCTGAACCGCACGCGCGCCGACTACCTGGAAAAGTTTCAGGAGCTAATCGAAAGCTATAACGCTGGTAGCCGCAACATCGAGGATATATTCAAAGAACTGCTCGATCTCTCCAGTATTCTGACCGAAGAACAAACCCGCCACGTGCGCGAAAACCTGAGTGAAGAGGAGTTGACCATTTTCGATATCCTCACACGACCGGGACCGGACCTGACGACCCAAGAGCACGAAGAAGTAAAGAAGGTTGCGCGCCAACTCTTGGATCGGTTGAAGGAATTATTAGTCATCGGCTGGCGCCAGAGAGTCGGCAGCCGCGCTCGCGTGCGCCTTGCGATCGAAGACGCACTGGACGAGGGCTTGCCGCGTGCTTATTCGAAGGAGCTTTATCAAACCAAATGCACCGCCGTATTCGAGCATGTTTACGAGAGTTATCAGGGAGAAGGGAAGAGCGTTTATACGCTGGGCGCGTAATACCAGGTCCAGCACACATGAAAGAGCCGGAGTCGGCTTTCGAACAGGAGCGCTCAACACGGCGGCAGACAGCGGAGCCTAATGAAAATCGTGCCTATAGATGCAGAAGGAGAAGCAGTTGATGTCCTCGCTAATGAAGGCGGAAGGGATACATGGAACCTAGAAATTTACTGTAGCCAAGCGCAGCACAAATTAACCTTAGCTAGCCAGAAAACAGTAGTACTGCATAATCATTCCCCTGAGCAAATCAAAGATGAAGAGGCGATGGCCCAATTAGCCGGCACTCCAGGGAGCGCTTCCCTTGTGTTAGAATAAAAATTTGGCTTTCCACGGGAATTTACATCATAAGAATCATTCCGTGATGGTTCTGCTCATGCAGGAGCAAAGGAAGAAATGGTCAGATAACAATTTGCATCGGCCTTTTATTGAGTACTCCGACAGTCAATGCGCAATTGCGACTATGAAGAATTCATTAACTGCGACAAAGTCAACCTCGACATATTCTGGCTCAAAGACGAATCTCTCGAAGACTCCGCCAATCTTCCGGCTCCCGACATCATAGCCGCCGAAATCATGGAAGACCTCCAAGCGAACTTTGAAACAGTTTGCAGAGATTGCGACGGATTTGGATGGAGACGAGAAACGGTAGGCGTGAGCGAACCTGTGAAGGTGGACGCATAATGAGCAGCGGTAGTTCGAGCTTGCGCCCGCACGGCGGTTACCGGCGGTTACGCTCGTTTCAGGTGACCGAGATCATCTACGACGGCACGGTAGCGTTCTGCGATCGGTTCATCGATAAGCGGTCGCGAACGCATGATCAGATGGTCCAGGCGGCGCGGAGCGGGCGTCAGAACATCGCCGAGGGTAGCCGGGCGTCGGCGACTTCGAGTCAGACCGAGTTGCGGCTCGTAAACGTTGCCCGCGCGAGCCTCGATGAGCTGCTGCTCGACTACGAGGACTTTCTGCGCCAGCGGAAGTTGAAGCAGTGGGAGAAGGACGACTCCGAGGCGCAGCGGGTGCGCGCTGTGGGAGCGGCAAGAGAGCGGACGGATCAGTCGGATCAGACGGATCCGGCGGATCACAAGAAAAACTACTCGCACTGGCTCGAACACTCAGACTCGGCGGTAGTTGCCAACGCGATGATCTGTTTGATTCACCAGGCCAACTATCTGCTCGACCGCCAGATCCAAGGGCTAGAGCGGCAGTTCGTCGAAGAGGGCGGCTATAGCGAGCGGCTTGCCGCGGCGCGGTTGGAAAAGCGGAGGCAGGCGATCTCTCACCCGACCGATCGGTCGGATAAATCAAAGACACTGCCTGCCGCGCTAAACTGTGCTGTCTGCGGCAAGCCGATGGTGTTGCGCACTGCACGCAAGGGAGCCAAGGCCGGCTCGCAGTTCTGGGGCTGTTCAGGTTACCCGCAGTGCAAATCAACTTTGCCGCTGTAAGCTTCATGTCCGAGTACTTCCATAATGAACGAAAACATCACTATCTCGATTAAGCAGACTCTCGAGTCACTGGAAGCCGACGAGAACATGGTCGTCCTATTGGCTGTCGAGTCAGGCAGCCGGGCGTGGGGATTTGACTCTACTGCGGCGGACGGGGCCACGGTAATTCGACTTTCTAACTGACTCACTCATCAAGGAGCCGTGAAATGATTCGCACGTTGGTGATGATTGCACTGCTGATTTTACCTCATTCAGTCTATGGGCAGCCGAAGGGATGGGAAAAGGAATGGACCGATGCGCTGGAAGGCGCGAAGAAAGAAGGCAAGGTGGTGGTGGCGACTTCGCCGGACCCGGTGATGCGTGAGATCGCCGCTAAATTTAAAGCGCGTTATGGCATCATCGTGGAGCATTTGGCGGGGTCGTCGAGCAAACTGGCCGACCGGTTAGGAATCGAGCGGCGGGTGGGGATAAATACCGTCGATGTTTTTCTCGGCGGTATCCAGACGGTGGCAAATATTCTTTACCCGGAGAAGATGCTTGATCCCCTCAAGCCGGCATTGATCCTTCCAGAAGTGGTGGATCAGAAAAAATGGAAGAGAGGCAAACCTTGGTTCATCGATCCGGAAGAACGCTACGTACTCCGGGTCTATAGCACCATCACCGGCCTGCTGCACATAAACACGGATCACGTAAAGTCAGGCGAATTAACCAATGCCACCGATCTGCTGCAAACCAAATGGCGCGGGAAGATCGCGACCGAAGACCCGACGGTCGCAGGGAGCGGCAGCAACACGGCGGCTCGGATCTACCTCCAAATGGGGGAAGATTTTGTCAAAAGACTTTATCTTGGTCAGAAAGTGGTCCTCACTCGAGAGCGGCGCCAACTCACGGATTGGCTGGCGCGAGGAACCTACCCGATTTCCTTTGGCGCGCAAAGCTCGGACGTGGAAAAGATGATCAAAGAGGGATTCCCATTAAAGGAAGTTTATGGTTTCCCCGATATGCCGCCGGCTTTAACCGGTTCGCCTTGGTTGCTGGCTCTTATGAACAAAGCGCCCCACCCGAACGCGGCGCGGGTCTTTGTTAACTGGATTGTATCAAAGGAGGGGTTGGAGATTTATGCCCGTGCCGAGGGCCGGGCGGCGTTGCGCACGGATACCGACGAGTCGTTCATCTCAGCCGAGGAACGGCCAAAAGAAGGGATCAAATACTTCGACACTTACGATTGGCAATTTACCGTGACGGAAAAAGAAAAAATCCGGCTCCGGTTGAAAGAGCTGCTCGGTCGGTGAAGGAGGCTTTTAAATACTATGCGCATTCTTCTATTGCGGCCGGAAAGCGATGATCCTTCGCCGATAGATCAGTCCCTTGGCGCCCGGTTGTGGGCGCAGACGCGGGTCAATAATGAAAAAATTGTCGTTACGGAAGAAATCTTCCAGCGCGATGACGACGCCGATCTCGAAAGAAAACTCGCGCGTTGGCAAGATGACAAGGTTTTGGCCGTGATCGGGGCGACCAACGTTCCGGAGTCAACTCGTCTTGGAGAATTGGCCGCAAAGATGAATCTCTTGTGCTTCATTGCCAACAATAACCCTGTGGTTTGGCAGGGACGCCAGGAGGTATTTCACATCGGACTGCCGACCAGCCAGACGACTGCCGCTGTGGCAGCGCTCATCGAGAAAAATAACCGACGGCGTCTTCTTCTGCTCCATGACCAGACGGAGTTCCAAAGCCGCGTCGCTTCTACCATGGAGGGTGCGTTAAAAACCCGCGAGATGGACGCGAGATCCCAACCGGTGTTGTTCGAGGAAGGCGTTCAATTTCCACGCGGGTGGAAGCCTGATTTGATTTACGTGATCTTTTCCAGCGAGCAAAAAGCGTTGCGGGTTGTGCAGATGATCAGAAACATCGTGCCGGATATTCCTCTCCTGTTCGGCCGCTCGCTCTTGAGAGAGAGTTTCTTGGTGTCGCTCGGCGATCATGCGGGCGAGTGCTGGTTCGTCGATATGTTTCATCGAAACAGCCATCAGACGCCGGCGCAACGGGAGTTTTTCCAAGCGATGACAGCTAACGGTGTGAAGATACCGACGGCGAATCATGCCTTTGGCTGGGATGGCATGGCACATTGCGCTGCGGCGTTGAAGGCTGCCGGGAGCGATCTGTTACGCGCTATCGATTATCTGGAATCTGGGATAACACTGGACGGCGCCAGCGGTGCTTGTTGTTTCAGCCGCGACAATCACAACGGGCGATTCGAGCCGGGGCCGCATACGATTACGCGGTGGCGTAATCATCACCTTGAAGATGTGTAATTGGCTCAAGGAAGTATCAGGGGAGGCGTTAAGGTATGGGAAGACGAAAAGGGAACAGGCTGGATTTTCACCTGCAACAAAGCCAGTATAAGTAGCGAGCTGCCTGATGAGTGACACTGAAAATATCGAATGGGAAGAAGTCGAAAGCGCAGCGCTGGCCCAGAACAAAGAGGTCAGAACAACTTACGAAAAATATGGAGTCTGAGAACAATTTGATTACGTTTGCGGGCGAGAGCACCAGATCGCTAAGGAGATCCTATGGCAAAACGTAAAATGAAGAAGAAGCGGGAGGCCTATATTGAAATGCATCCCGGAGTTCGACGCGGAGCGCCCGTCATTGCTGGTACCAGCATTAAAGTTCTCGACGTGGCGGTACGGTACGAGGTGATGGGCATGACGCCGGAAGAGATTATGGTTGCGCTCCCGCATCTGACATTGCCCCAAATTCACGCGGCTCTCTCCTATTACTATGCACACAAACGAGAGCTCGATAAGCAATGGAAAGCTTCCGTGAAGAAAGTCGCTCGGCTACGCTTGAAAACACCGTCGATACTCGAGGAGAAGCTTGGACCGATTAAAAATCTACACGGATGAGAATGTGGATGTGCGGGTCGCGGAGGGCCTGCGACGCCGGGGCGTAGAGGCCGTTTCTGTCTATGATGAGCACCAAACTGGCATAAGCGACCAAGCCCAGCTAGCACATGCAGGGACGCTAGGAGCGGTGTTATTTACGCATGATCCCGATCTAATCGAGATCGCGGCGGAGATTAACCGCCAAGGAAACGAGCATTACGGCGTAATTTTCGTAGAAATGCATCGGATGACATTGGGTGAATATATCCGACGGCTGGCTCTCTATGCGGAAGTGGTCGCAGCGGAAGAGATGGTCAATCGAATAGAGTTCTTGTGAAACAATACGGGGTAAATTCCGCGGGATATAATACCAATTGTTAGATTGTTTTTCGAAAGAAACCAGTATTGTGTCCCAGGAGCCAGGCAAGACTTCGAAGTCGCCCTCGAACAATTCTGTGAAATTGCTACTCATGTCGCCGGGCAATAACGGCTAAAATATATTTCTGAAGAGTAACGATTAGTGGGTTGCCACAAGGGAGACCGAGTTCCTGGGAAACTACTACTGCCACAGCATGCCGGGTCGCTTTTAAAACTGAAGCCCGTTCCAATCGTTCCAGTGGTTCAATCGCTACGCTCGGTTCAAGTCGTTACAGGTTAGAGGACAGTGGTCGGGGGGCTGGCATAAGAATCACTACAATCTTCGATACCATCCTTCTTCTCGTGGTTTCTGAAGAGAAACTGCAAAAATTCCGTTTTTTTGGTAGATGTGTTTTTGGGATATGTCCAAGCCGTGGAGATACGGACTAAAGCCTGAGTTGAAATGTGAAATCTGACTGCAGCTTATTGAGAATAAAGCTTATCGCGTTGGCCGTCGTCATTCTTTGGGCGACGTTTTCTCAAGCCCAAGAACGCCCGACCATCCTCGCCGGCCATGGCACCCTGTCCGGATCGATACTGCCTCTATGGGTCGGCGTTGACGCCAAGCTATTCGAGAAGCACGGCTTGCAGGTCAAACCGATCTATTTGCCGCGTGCGGCCGGCAGGCCCGCTCTGCTCAGCGGCGACATACAAGTTTACTTTTCGGCCGGTCCTCCTTTGGTGCAGATGCGTTTGAGCGGCGGAGATGTGGCCATCACCTCTTGCGTCGTCCATAAGCTCACCTCGAAGATCATGGTGATTCCGGCCATCCAAAAGGTCGCGGATCTGCGTGGCAAGGTGTTGGCCGTGGCCAATCCAGGGTCCGCCAGCGATTTTGCCGCGAAGCTTTTCATCGGCCGTCAGGGAATGAAGCTCGGCCAGGATATTTCTTTAATCTATAGCGGTTCGACGAGCGCGGCGTTCGCGGCCCTCGTCAACGGACGAGTGCAGGGCATCTTCGCGACCTCGCCGAACGATCTGCAAGCTGCAGCAGCGGGTTTTAAACCGTTGCTGGAACTGGGCGACCTGAACATCCCCTATGCCGGTAATTGCACCGCGGTGATGCGTCCTTACATTGCCAAACAGCCGGCGCGGATGCGCGGCTTTATCGCCGGCATTATGGAGGCGATCGCACATATCAGAAGGCGCCCCAACGAAGCCAAGGCGACTCTGCAAAAGTACACCCGCGTTTCGGATCCGGCAGTTTTGCAGCATGCCTACGAGTCCGACACTCGCTACATGGAGCCGGTGCCGTATCCGACTCCCGAAGGCACGAAAACAATATTAGAACAGTTAGGAGTCTGGGGCCGGCCCGCCGAGACCTTTCTCGCCGAATTTATCGACGATCGGTTTATGAAACAGCTCAACGACGAAGGCTTCATGAAACAGCTCTATCCTGGCGGAATTCCTGCGCGCTAAAGAGCGACTGCCAACCTCTTAAAACTGAAGCCCGTTCCAATGGTTCCAGACGTTCAATCGCTGCGCTCCGTTCAAAACGTTACAGCCTTTGAGGAAGAGGATAATTTCTGGGCGCTTGCGGGCGACGTAGCAAAGCGATTGCGGTCGGGGGAAGCCGTGCTGATTCACTGCGCGGGCGGGGTCGACGGTCGAGACAGCTCCCCAGAGTAAACTCATTTCGTGGTGCGCGTCGCAAAAGTAGGCACTAGCCTAGTCTAGTTTCTGTCGCGAAACTCGCAACTCACTATGAGATTGAGGATTTTCATTTTTTAGTTGACATGCATGTGTGTTATATGGCACACATGCGCCATGCCGCCCAAAACTGAGACTCTCGTCGATATCGAGCAGTGGTTCCGAAAACAGGCCGCCGGCCTCTGGCCCGCCGCGCTGGGTTCGTTGAGCCTGCGGCGAAGCCCCTGTGTGCGCGAACATTGCGAAGCCTGTCGCTCGGGTGAACAGCACGCCAGTCATGTCCTTTACGGGCGCATCAAAGGGCGCCGCTTTGCGATTTACATTCCGGACGAACTGGTCCCGGAGGTACAGCTCAGTCTCGACAACGGCCGTGTCCTTCAGGAGCTGCTGTATCAGAGCGCCCTTCGCTATACCAAAGCCCTGAAGCATCAAAAGGCCAGAACCATTCAAAAGGTCAAAAAATGACAAGAATCGCAGACCCCCAAATCAACTTCGCCGATATCGAGTTTTTCACCCAAGGCGTTGACCTAGACCCGATTCTCAAGAGGATGTCCGATTTCCTCGATCATCAGCCACGGATCGTCGAGCGGGTCCGCCAAGATCTTCAGCGCGGTCTAAAAAAGCCTGACACGGGCCGCACGGCCATGACCCCAACCCAGGTCCTTCGGTCGCTGATCCTTATGCGGGTCAAGAACTGGGACTATCGAGAACTCAGCGAGCGAATTGCCGACGGGTACACATTGCGCCGATTCACGGGTTTTTACAGCCAGCGTGTACCGAAGCACGACGCTTTCAATCGGGCCTTTAACAAACTTCGGCCGCAAACCCTGCAAGCCCTCAATGACTGGGTCCTTAAAGCTGCCATCGATCTGGGACTGGAGGACGGTAAGAGACTGCGCGTCGATACGACGGTGACCGAAACCGATATCCATCATCCAACCGATAATACTTTGCTCTGGGATGTGGTGCGAGTCCTCACCCGGCTCATCGGGCGTCTCGGAGGGCTTGTTCCCAAGGGAATCGAGGGCTTTACTAACCGCACGCGCTCTGCACGGCGTCGGATGCAGGAGATCCAACGAATGACCGCGAGACAACGGCACGACCAGCAACAGGACAAATATCGCCAACTCATCGGGATCACCCATCAGGTCGTCCACAATGCCCGAGGGGTACTCGAAAAGACAAAAGATCAATGCGGCCTTGACCTGATGGACGACCTGGTCATCGGGGAGCTTCGAAGGAAGATCGATCACTATTGCCAACTCGGCGCCCGCGTCATCGATCAGAGCCGCCGCCGCGTGCTTCAGGGAGAGCAGGTTCCAACCGAGCAGAAGATCTATTCGATCTTTGAAACCCACACCGATCTGATCAAGCGGGGGAAAATACAAAAACCGATCGAGTTTGGCCACAAGATCTTTCTCGCTGAAAGTGCCCGCGGTTTGATCACACAATACCGCGTGCTTGAGGGCAATCCCTCCGATCACGTCCACGTCAAGCCTTCACTGAAGCGTCATCAGGAGACTTTCGGTTTGGCTCCCGCTTGGTACAGTTCTGACCGAGGCTTTTTCAGCGATGAGAACATCAAAGCGTGCCCGGATGTCAAGCTCCTCTGCATTCCGCAGCGGGGTGGAAAAAGAACCTCTCAACGAGAAGCGTTTGAAAAGAGCCCTGAGTTCAAGAAAGGACAACGCTTCCGGGCAGGCATTGAGGGCCGTATCTCCGTGCTGTTTCGCGGCCGCGGCATGAAGCGATGTCTGACCGAGGGCCGTGACCGCTTTGAGGTCTTGGTCGGCGCAGCCGTCCTTACCAACAACCTCATGACCATCGCTCACCTATTGAACCAAAAGCAAAAACGCCTCCGACGAGCGGCGTAGCCCAGTGCCCCGCTGTGAGACCTTCACGCGATACGCCTGGCGTAGTGTCTTCTCGCGGCTCCACTCCCGTGCTCCACCTAACGCCGCCCGACTCTTTGGCTACCCACTTTCTGCTCAGCA
>DASYUV010000234.1:0-50989 GCA_036000865.1 Binatia bacterium
ATCTTTTTATTATCCAAGCAGGCGTGTACAGCACCTATCACATGAAAGATCCAGAGGTGTTCTACAACAAAGAAGATCTGTGGAACTTTCCGAAGGAGAGCCATAAAGGGCAAAGTGCCACGACGATGCAGCCGTATTACACGATCATGCGATTGCCTGGGGAGCCCCGCGAGGAATTTATTTTGATGCTGCCGATGGTGCCTAACAATCGCGATAACATGATCGCCTGGTTGGCTGCGCGCTGCGACGGTGACAACTACGGTAAGGTGATCGAGTTTGCCTTTTCCAAGGAGAAGCTCATTTATGGCCCGGCACAGATCGAGGCCCGCATCGATCAAGACACGACGATCTCCCAGCAGCTTTCCCTCTGGAACCAGGCCGGTTCGCGCGTTATCCGAGGTAATCTATTGGCGATACCGATCGACGACACCTTGCTGTATGTCGAGCCTTTGTACTTGAGTGCCGAAAGCCGCCAGTTGCCGGAACTAAAGCGCCTGATCGCCTCAACCGGCGATCGTGTGGTGATGGCTCAGGATGTCGACAGTTTGCTGGCCGCGCTAGTCTCGTCGGAAGGACGCAAGCCAGCCGTTGTCACGTCGACATCCGCGCCACCGCCCGGAGCTGGCACAAAAGAACTGCCACCCACCGGCGCCAATGCCGAGGCCCTCAACCACTATCGTCGCGCCTTCGATGCGCTAAGCAAAGGCGATTGGCGCACCTTCGGAGCCGAGATGGATGCCATGCAAAAAGCCTTGCAAGGCGCTCCGACGAAGTCGTCGCCTTAACGAAGATGGGCAGAGAATCTGTTAACCGGGATAGGTCAGTCTTGGATGGATGAATAAGAAATAACCGGCGTCCGATTATTCTTCGCGTTGAGTTAGTAGAGTAGTTCAAGGGAAATGACAGGGTCAAGCGTGATATTTGCGATTCGACCACGATTGGCAAATATCACGCCTGACCCCGCAGTGCGTTTCCGATTGGCAAATATCACGCCTGACCCCGCAGTGCGTTTCTATTTTTCCCCCGCGTGGAGTTAGTAGAGGAAATGAACGGGTCAAGCGTGATATTTGCGATTCGACCACGATTGGCAAATATCACGCCCGACCTGCGGTGCTTCACTCCATCCTCATCCGAGACACTGCCTTGCTCGAAGCGCCTTACGGTAATTGCTTCGGGATTTTGATTCGGGAGATCGTATATTGGGTCACATCCTGTTCGGGCTCGTTCTCCGCGCCGGTCAACGGCAAGGCGAGGTTCGTCACAAACATCGTGTCATCCACGATGACGAGACTGGCTGGGAAAAGCAGTCCCCGGGGCGATCCGTCACTTTCGATACCCAGGAAGTCGCCCAGTTTGGCAATCACACGGCCGCGATCGTTGAGAATCACCACCTCGTCCGCCTGATTTGCGGCAACCACGAGCCTGCCATGATGAAATGCAATTCCATCGGCGCCGTTGATGCTTTCAGCCCAGACGGTAAGGTTTCCTGTTCCTAAGTCCAGCTGCAAAACACGATCGTCTCCGGTATTCGCAATGAAGAGCTTGGTCCCGTCGCCGCTCAACGCAAGACCGTTGGCGCCGAAGGGAGGAAAGCCGGCGGTGGCCAAGAAACCGTCATGCTTGACCATAGTCACCTGGCAAGGCGTGGAACACGTGTGCGCATTGTTGATTCGGAATATCGCTCCTTGGAAAGAGTCCGAAATATAAAGATTGCCGCTGCCATCAAAAATGAGACCATTGGGGGCGGGAAAACTGTTTCCAAAGTGAATCGTGTCCTGACTGTTGTCCGGGTTACCTACAACTCGATCGGGCGGCGGCCCAATAGTTGGGATAAAAGCCACGTCCTCAATGACCGTCGCATCGGTAAAGTCGGCTGCAATCGGCTGAATTTTCGACGCGCCAAAGTTGCAAATATAAACCTTGTTGTCTAACGAGTTAAATTGAAGTCCCAGAAGCGGCGTGCCAGCGAAATCCCGTTGGCCGGCAAGCTGTCCATTCTTCCCAAGGCGCAGGAGTTTATTGCTGTTGGGACCGAAGTCAAAGGTCGCGACGTAAATCGCTTCGGTGCTGGGATTGGCGGTGATTCCCTCTGGAAATCGCACTCCGTCCGGTAGCGTCGCGAATTTCTCCGCCGCCTCCCTTTTGACAATAATTTCTTGGCCTGCCCAGGTATCGGTCAGAAACCCAATGATCCAGGCCACGGTAACGGCCAAAATGAAGAATTTTCGCATTTGCTGTTCCTTTCTCCCAGAAAGAGAGTGACTGGATGGCCCGTCGAGAGATCGCTTCTGGACGTAACGAGAAGGCCGCTTTTCGAGCACTCAAGCCGAGGTTCAGATGAGCGGACAATCACGACTCAGCCTGAAATGACTCCGGCCAACGGGAGCTGGTTTATTTCAATCACGAGTGTGCCGTCAAGAGCCGCTTGACCTGAACAAGAGCTCGGACGCAATTTGGCCATCGGCTTTGGGCCGTCGCCGATTTTTTCTCAAACCATGATTTCGTTTCGGCACGCGTTGGTCAAACGACGCGACCGGCGTTGGAGAAGAGAGCGTGCTCGTGAGCGCGGCTTGTGTTTATGTGAGGCTTACGTTGACGCTACCCCTGCTTCTTGTGTTATCTAATCGCGGGGAAGAAGGAGATTCAACGAAACTCTATGAAACGACAAGTGGTAGCGGTTGTCGCGGCAGTTTTGTTTTTAGCTTGCATCACGTCAATTCGTGCGCAAACAATGACTCTGCGTTATGGCCAGATTCCATCGACGATCAAGTCGGTGTCGGCGCTGCATTTCAATATCGCTCAGCGCAAGGGATTGTTTGTCCGCGAGGGGATAAACATCGAAACGATTGCTATCGAGGGCGGCGCGGCTAACATGATGGTGGCGTTGGACCGGGGTGCCGTTGATATCACGCGAACTGCTTCCTTTTTCTTAATTCAGCCGTAGCGCTCGCCAAGCTCCGGTGGAATGGGGAAAAGCTTCAGCTTCTCGCCTCCATTTTTGTGTCCATGCTAAGTCTTAACCCGCGTCTGAATGTAATCGAACTAGCTCTCCGGTCATCGGAGACGTCTGTGTCCGTCGCCCCAGAATGGGAGCTTTTTCACGGAATGTCAGGTATCTGACAGACTCTTCAAGCGATTTTGATATATGCCTCGGTCATTTCGATCGAAACTGCGGATTATCACGGAAACGAAGAGTGGCCGCTCGGATGACAATCATGGAGGTCTGATCCTTTATCGCTCGGGCAAGAAACGTTTGACAGTCGTTCACGTAAGCTGGAGCCAACCACCCCTATGGTCAATGTCGATCCGAAAGTTCTTAAACAGCTCAAAAATCTCTCCCGCCTTTCGGCCTCTCAATTAGATAAGCTCGCCAGAAGTCTGACCGTCAGGACTTTCAAAAAAGACGAAATTGTTTTCGGTCAGGACGAGCCGACCAGGCTCGTTTACCTGCTCATCTCGGGAGTCGCCAGGGTCTCCTACAATAGTTATGAGCGACAGACGATTGTCAGCCTGCTTCCGCCGGGAGAATTTTTCGGCCTCGACTCGCTCATGCCCGAATCGTGCCACCCTTTCAGGTGCGATGCCTTTGAGACCTCGACGATAGGTTCCATCAAACCACGAGTTTTCGCCGAAACCCTTCTAGGCACCTCGTACGAAAATTTTCTCCCAGGGTTCGCCACGACGCTGCATTTGAGCAGGCAATCATACACCCACTGCATCCGCGGCATCGGCCTTGACGTGCGAAGGCGGATAGCTCTTGAGCTTTCGAATTTGGCTGATCATTTTGGATCAGCCGACTCGCGTGGGACCTTGATCACCTTGGCCATCAGTCACGAGACGCTCGCCAGCATCGTCGGCGCCTCGCGCCAGCAGGTCACGGAATATCTGAATGAGTTCGACCGTGAGAAGATTATTTTGAGGGAAGGGCGACGCATCATCGTCAACCCTAAAAACCTGCGCAAGGTCATCGAGAGCAGACCTTAATGGTTCGTGGAGTTGATCGACGCTCGGCCGGCTAATGTTTGAACGATAGCATGGGCCTTCCGTTATGGAGCTAAGAAAGCACCCTCGCATGACGTGTCTGGGCCGCCTCAACTGGCCTCCCGAGTGGAAGGGGCCATACGGCCCGGACAATCCGCTGCCCGACGGCGAAGTGGGTATTCTCATGCGAGTGGAACCAGCGTCCAGCATCCTGAGAACTCCGCATTGCATTGTAGTTATTCAGTGGAACGATCAAGAATATTTAGGTTCCTTGTACTTTGACGAGGAAGACTTTTTGCAAGAAATCGTCGGGCTTCTCCAAAGTTGTCTCGGCCGGCCGATCGCGGATATCGGCAGCCTCGATATTCCCTGATTATCAAAGGCAAAATTTCTGACAACGCCGTAGCCTAATCGAAACTCAACCCTGTCTATTGGCAATATTCATTTGATCGTCCCACACGTTGACTTTGCCTTTCCGACCAAGAGTATTATATAGATACGCGGCTAAGAGCCAGCGAAACTCATTTGGTTATGCACGAAGGAGGCGGAAAATGCGTAAGGCAAAAGCGTTGTACTTAGCGCTTGCGATCTTCGGCGTCGTCGCCGTTATCGCGGCTTGCGCGATGCAAATGGGTGGCGAACAAAGCACCGGCGCTGCGGTCCGCATCGATAACGACGACATCGGTGGCGTGGTGACGAGCACGAAGGGACCGGAAGCCGGCGTCTGGGTGATCGCGGAGACCACCGACTTGCCCACCAGGTTTAGCAGGAGCGTGGTCACTGACGATCAAGGGCGCTATGTGGTGCCCGACTTGCCTAAGGCCAGCTACAGCATTTGGGTGCGCGGCTATGGGCTCATCGATTCGTCCAAAGTCAAAGCTACTCCGGGCAACATCGTAAATCTAACCGCGGTAATAGCGCCGAACGAAGCGGCCGCGGCGCAATACTATCCGGCAATCTATTGGTATTCGATGATGAAAATTCCGGACAAGAGCGAGTTCGGCAGCAAGGGAAAAATTCCCGAGAAGCTGACGCAGAATGAATATCTCAACCTGATGAAGTCGAACGGCTGCGCCAACTGCCATTCGCAGGGCGTGCGCGCCATGCGCACGTTTCCCCAGAACGTGCCGCATCCCTTCCCACCTTTCAAAAATTCCGAGGAAGCGTGGTTTCGCCGCATCCAGTCGGGACAGGGGGGAGTACCTATGTTTGCGACCGCCGTCAAAGAGCTCGGCGGAGCGCCTATCCGCTATTTGGCCGACTGGACGGACCGCATCGCCAAGGGGGAGTTGCCCCATGCGAAGCCGCCGCGCCCGCAAGGCGTCGAGCGCAACATCGTTGTCACCACCTGGGATTGGCTCGATGACAAGCATTACCTGCACGACTTGATCGCGTCGGACCGGCGCTTTCCGACGGTCAATGCCTACGGGCCGGTCTACGGCTCCACCGAGTTGAGCATAGACATCATTCCGATTCTCGATCCGAAAACGCACGCGGTTAAGAACTTCCCGACCCCCGTGCGCGACCCCGATACACCTGTCTCGATGGGCGAAAAACCGATGCAGCCGTCGCCTTACTGGGGCAACGAACAGGTCTGGACGAGCAAGGCGAACAACCACAACGGCATGTTCGACCGTAAGGGACGCGTGTGGTTCGCGGCGGCGGTCCGCGGGCCCAATAATCCTGCGTTCTGCAAGAAAGGCTCGGACCATCCTTCGGCCAAAGCGTTTCCGGTGGACCGTGCGAACCGCCATCTCTCAATGCTCGATCCCAAGACCATGAAGTACACGTTCATCGACACCTGCTTTGGGACGCATCATTTGCAGTTCGATGCCAACGAGAGACTGTGGACCAGCGGCGGCGGTCAGGTCGTCGGCTGGCTCGACATGAAGATATACGACGCGACTGGCGACGCGGCGAAAGCGCAGGGCTGGACGCCGATGATTCTCGACACCAACGGCAACGGCAAGCGCGACGCGTACGTCGAGCCGAACCAGCCGGCGGATCCGACGAAGGACAAGCGCATCTCGGCGGGCTTCTATGCCGTCATGCCGAGCCCGGCTGACGGCTCGGTCTGGGGCTCCGTTCGAACTTTTCCAGGCGCCGTCGTGCGCATCGCGCCGGGACCAAATCCCTCTGAGACCGCCCTTGCGGAAATTTACAACATACCGCTGCCGGGCTTCGGCATTCGCGGTGCAGACATCGACAAGCACGGCGTCGTGTGGGCGTCGCTCGCGAGCGGCCATCTTGCCAGCTTCGACCGGAAAAAATGCAAAGGCCCGCTTAACGGACCGAAGGCGACCGGCGATCATTGCCCCGAGGGTTGGACGTTCCACCAATATCCGGGTCCCGGATTCCAGGGGATCGGACAGAACAGCGCGGAGTCGAGCTACTATTCCTGGGTCGACCAGCATAACACCTTCGGCCTCGGTGAGGACGTGCCGATGTCTACGGCCAACTTGCACCACGGCCTGGTCGCATTGAAAGACGGCAAGATGATCTTGTTAACCGTACCCTACCCGATGGGCTTTTACGCCAAAGGCTTCGACGGACGCATCGATGATCCCAAGGCGGGCTGGAAGGGCCGCGGATTGTGGAGTTCGAGCGGCGACCGCGCGCCGTGGCTGATGGAGCACGGCAAAGGCTCCAAGCCGCTCGCCGTGCATTTTCAGCTGCGACCCGATCCGCTGGCGAAGTAGAGCGCGTGTGAATAATCCTTACGGGCCAGGCTCTTGGTAATTTCGAATCAAGAGACCTGGTCCGCGTTTTTTAGCGTCAACTCAAAGATTCGGAAACAGTGAGAAAAGCGCACCGCTAGAGGAGATTCAATTTTCCCTTGATTTTGCTCTGGGGAAAAACATTCACGGCTCGCCCAATCGGCTTGCGCGACCGACTCAACGAAGCCCGATACGAAGGGTCACCGTGGCCAAATAGATCTCTCGCAGAAACCACACCAGGCCCAGAAAGAAAGTCGACATTGCCGCGATGAACAGCAACGCCACAGGTATCGTGGCGTCAAAGCGTAAAAAGGCGCTCAGGAACAACACCGCGATAACGGTACATACGAGCAGCGCCGTCGTCGTGCAAAGGGTAATCGCGCGGCTGATGAGCTTTGCCCGCCGTGAAAGAATCCCGAGATCGGCGCGCAGTGAGGCGAGGATTCCCGCCGAAGCGCCATCCAGCTTTTCCTCCAAGACCCGAGCACGGTCGATGATTCTACCCAACCTGTTGGTCATGACCGCTAGTATCGCGCCGATACCTGAGAGCAGAAAAACCGGCGCAACAGCCAGCTGGATTGCGTGCGCTACCGCGACGTCCGAAAACTCCAGCACTAAATTAGTTCCAATCAGTATTGCCCACGCCACACCCGCGATGATTTCTCGGCATTATCATTTTAATAACAAGCCGAGGAGCAGATGTCAGCAGTCTTTGCAGATAGAAAAATACCTGGCTCTAGCATTGGCGAGTTTATAGCGGCGCCAGGTCATGTTGCTCCGCCGGCATTGAAATCAATGTCATCGCTTTTTTGCTTCTCCCAATGCTATCTATTTTCATCCCAATTGCGTTCCTCAATAATTGACAGCCCGTCCGCATCTTGATATTCGGCCGTTGGAGGATTCCAATGGCTGAACAAGAAATTGCTTTGATTGTCGGTGCCGGGCCAGGGCTCAGCGCGTCGCTGGCGAGGCTTTTTAAGAAGGAAGGCATGAAGGTGGCGTTGGCCGCGCGCGATGCCAAGAAACTGGACGAGTTAGTGAAAGAGATCGATGGGCGCGCCTATCCATGCGATGCGAGCAGCCCAAACGATGTGGAAAATTTATTCGACTCGATATCGAAGGACATCGGCGAATCCAATTTGGTTGTCTATAACGCCAGCGCTCGCGTGCGCGGCCCGATCACCGAATTGGATAGCGAAGAGGTGCGCAAAACGGTGCTGGTTACGTGTTACGGCGGATTCCTCGTCGGACAGGCAGCCGCCAAGCGAATGATCAAAGCCGGAAACGGAACGATATTGTTCACCGGCGCTTCTGCAAGCGTCAAAGGATATGCAAACTCTGCGGCCTTCGCCATGGGCAAGTTCGGTTTGACCGGACTAGTACAAAGCATGGCGCGCGAGCTTCAACCGCACAATATCCACGTCGCCCAAGTCGTAATCGACGGTGGCATCTGCGAGCCGACGCGCCGCCCGGAGCATCTCACGTCGCGCGGTCCAGATGGCTGCCTCGACCCTGACGCGATCGCTCTCACTTATCTCCAGCTGCACCGCCAGCATCGTAGTGCGTGGGCATCTCACATTGAGTTGCGCCCATGGTCGGAAAAATTCTAACGGGCTACCGAAAAATCTGGGCATAATAAATTTTGAAGGAGAACTCCTATGGCTAAAAAGAAAGAATACACCTGCGTGCTAGTCGAAACGACGACGAAGGGATTACGTGGATCACGTTCAATCGACCGGAGAAGCGCAACGCGATGAACCCGACGCTTCTTGTCGAGATGGAGCAGATTTTGTACGAGCTGGAGACCGAGGAAGAAACTAAAGTCATTGTGATCACCGGCGCGGGCAACAGTTGGAGCGCGGGGATGGATTTGAAACAGTATTTTCGCGAGACGGATAAAGACCCTGTGGCGCGCTTCCGGGCCATGACGGCGCATCGTCGCTGGGCAACGGAGTTGCTTACCTGGTCGCGCAAGCCAAGCATCGCCATGGTCAACGGCTATTGTTACGGCGGCGCGTTCATCTCTCTCGCGGCTTGCGATATTGTGATCGCCGCGGAAACCGCGACCTTCGGTTTGTCGGAGGTTAACTGGGGTATTATTCCCGGCGGCAACGTGAGCAAGGTTTTCGGCGACATGGTGTCGTATCGAAACGCCTTGTTCTATGCGATGACCGGGCGCACGATCGACGGCCGCAAAGCGGTAGAGTTGGGCATTGCCACGCTGGCGGTTCCGGCGGAGAAACTGCGTGAGGAAACGGTAGCCGTCGCGCGAGAGCTAATGGCGAAAAGCCCGATGGTTCTGGCCTACACAAAACAAGCGATCCGTGCCGTGCGCGGCATGGACATGGATCAAGCTTACGAATATTTGGGGGCGAAGAGCATGGCGCTTCGTGCCGCGGATCCGGAACAGACGCGAGCACGCGGCATGCGCGAGTTCCTGGACGAGAAAAAGTTCCGGCCCGGACTGGAACCGCTGAAACGATCGTAGAGGTAAATTAAGTCTACTGAGAAGCGATGTCTAATCGAGATGAAAGCTGATCACGTCATGAAAGCCGGCCGATCCCGCGCCTTAGTAGCTGTGTCGAAATGTCATCTTGCGCAAGAAGGATGTCGCCTTGTGCAATCTGGGGATCGGTCGAGTTTCTTCACTTTGTTCAGAATGACACCGCTTTCATTGTCGTCATTACGGCACCGTCGCTTAGTGCGGAGGATTCATGGATCTGCAGCTGCAGGGCAAGAAAGCAATCGTTACGGGTGGCAGCCGTGGCATGGGGAAGGCGATAGCGCGACAATTGGCGCGCGAGGGCTGCGATGTTGCGATCGGCGCCAGGACCGAGGGGATGCTGGGCGAGGCTGCCGCGGAGATCACTCAAGAGACAGGCCGCATGATCGTTCCACTGGTCTTGGACACGCTTAACGGGGAATCGATTAAGGCATTCGTCCGACGAGCGGCCGAAGCTCTGGGCGGAGTTCATGTCCTCGCTAACTGTGCCGCTCGCGTCGGCGGCACCATCCCAGACAATATGGACGTGATCAGCGACGAGCAGATCATCAAAGACTTCGAAGAGAAATTCCTCGGCTACTTCCGCTGTGCGCGCGAGGCTGCGCCGTTCATGAAACAGGCCCATTGGGGGCGGATCATTAACCTAAGCGGTGGCGCTGGACGCACCCCCGGTACCGCCGTTAGCACGCCGGCCCGCAATATCTCCTGCGTCGCCTTGACGAAATCTCTGGCGAACACGCTCGGCCCGTTCGGCATCAACGTGAACGCTATCTATCCCGGCACGACGCTCACCGAAGCAGTTTTAGAACGCTATCGGGCGCAAGCCGAGCGCCGGGGTAAAACGCTTGACGTTTATTTGGAGGAATTGCGGCAGCGTAGTCTCATCCGCCATCTGGTTACTGCAGAGGATATTGCGTACGTGGTTGCATTCCTGTGTTCGCCGCTGGCCCTAAGTATTACCGGCGAGGCATTCTCGGTGTCTGGCGGCGTCAATGCGGATATGCATTACTAAAACGAAACGCGACGTTGACCTGGAACTTGACCCTGCCGTCGCAATTGACCTATACCGAAACGTACGGGGGCCGATGATCGAGAATGGAGGATCGAGGATCGCGATCTTCTATCCCCTATCATCAATTCTCGACCATTAAAGCGCAGGTGGATTATTTAGAAGGTGCTAACGCTGGTAGGAGGGATGAATGAAGCTCTTATTCTTCGATGATTTCAAGGTGGGCGTGTTGAAGGGCGATAGCGTGGTGGACGTGTCGCAAGCGGTGCGCGAGATCCCGCACACCGGGCCGCACAATCTCATCAGCGGTCTGATCGAGCGCTTCGCGGATTATCGCACCGCGCTGGAGAAAGCGACCGTTGACGGCAAGAGTACGCCGATCGACAAGGTTCGAATCCGGCCGCCGCTACCGAGACCGGTCAATATTGACGCCATGGCGGTGAACTACATGGAGGACGGCACGCGCAAGGAACCGGCACCGATCAACGCGTTTCACAAGTCGCCAGGCTGCGTTATCGGTGATAATGACACAATGATTCTGCCCGACGTGCCCGCCACGATCTTCGAGGGTGAGGCGGAGCTGGCGCTGGTGATCGGCAAGCGCGCGTCCAATGTGCCAGCAGCGAACGCGATGGAATACATTTTCGGCTACGTCAATTTTATTGACGGATCGGCGCGCGGCCTGCCGCCTTCGGGTAACACGTTTTATCAGATGAAATCGCGCGCAACCTTCGCGCCCATGGGTCCGTATCTTGTGACCGCCGACGAAGTGAAGGACCCGCACAATCTTCAGGTGCGGCTGTGGGTGAACGGCACGTTGATGCAGAATTACAATACGAGCGACATGGCCCACAAAATCCCGCGCTGTATCGAATGGGTCAGTTCGATCCATCCGCTCGAGCCCGGCGATGTGCTGGCGTTGGGGACTAATCACCGTGGCCTGAATCCATTCCAGGACGGAGACTTGGTGGAGCTCGAAACCGCGCTGCTGGGCCGCCTGCGCGTGAAGATCCGCGACGATCTCAAGCGCACCTGGGCAAGGGAAACCCGCCTGCAGCGGCAGGAAAAAGGATTGGAAGTTCCCACGCCGCAGCTGTCCGGCAAGTACGCCAAAGCAACGGGGTAGGCAATCGTTCAAGATGGTCAAGCTGTTCCAGCCCCCGCATCCCTTCGACGTTGCTCAGGGCAGGCTTTCCTCCCCCCGCGTCGAGGCTGTGTTTAAATGTCATTCTGAGCCGAAGGCGAAGAATCTCGTCTTTTTGACTGACTGAAAATGCGAGATGCTTCGCTTCCGCTCAGCATGACACTCGGGGGATTTTCGCATTGTGACACAGTCTCATCGCCGGGGAGGATTACGGGGGGAAAATAAAGAGAGGAGACACGGTGAAAACAACAATTGCCAGGAGCACACATCAGACGAATAATCGACAATCCAACAAATCACAAATTGACCGGCCACAGAATCTGGGAAAGCCGCAAATGAAGTGGGGCAGCGATGTGGTTGCCGAAGTGACCCGACGGCTCGACCTCAAGTATATCGCCCTAGTGCCAGGCGCGAGCTATCGCGGATTCCACGACAGCATCGTCAATTATCTCGGCAACAGCAATCCGCAAATGGTTATCTGTCTGCATGAAGAACATGCGGTCTCGATTGCCGACGGATATGGCAAGGTGACCGAGGAGCCGATGGCGGTGGCGCTGCATGCTAACGTCGGGCTGATGCACGCGAGCATGCCGATTTTCAACGCGTGGTGCGACCGCACGCCGATGATCATCTTCGGCGCCACCGGCCCCGTGGACGCTCATCGGCGTCGTCCTTGGATCGACTGGATCCACACGTCGAAAGATCAAGCGTCCATCGTTCGCGACTACACCAAGTGGGATGATCAGCCGGCGTCGCCGCAGGCGGCGGTCGAGTCGGTGTTGAGGGCCAATCAGATCACGCGGAGCGTGCCCTACGGACCGGTTTATATTTGCCTAGATGCTGGTCTTCAGGAGTCGTCCCTCACGGAGGAAATTTTGATTCCAGATCCGGCGCGTTTCGCGCCGGCGCCTTTTCCAGCGGCGCCACACGCATCGGTGCTGCAGGGTTTGAAAGCCATCGACAAGGCAAAGTTTCCGTTGATCCTCATGGGACGCGTTTCGCGCAAGCAGGACGACTGGGATCGGCGCGTGCGATTTGCCGAGGCGATCGGCGCTGCGGTGTTGACCAGCAGCAGCGACCCATCGGCGTTTCCGACTACGCATCGGCTACATTTTGCCGCGCCATGCTTGCGACCGAGCAAAGCTGCCACAGCGCTGATCGAAAAAGCGGACCTGATTATGAGCCTCGATTGGTTGGATCTTGCCGGCGTGTTTCGCCTGAGCCTCGGCAGCGCACAAACGCAGGTTCCCGCAGATAAGACGATCATCCATTGTTCCGTCGATAGCATTCGCACGAATGGATGGAGCATGGACCATCAGGCGCTTCCGGCTGTCGACATTCCGATTTTTGCAGACCCCGATCAGTTCGTCGCGCAAATGCTCGAAGAGATGGACCTTAAGAAGGCTCCGAAAGTCAAAACACGACCAGGAATGAAAAGTCTGGCACATTGGAATGACGCGACCTTGACCAAATCGTCGACAACTCGCGGGCAGCCGATGACATTGTGGGACATGGCAATGACCGTGCGCGAATTTGCCAAGGGGCGGTCCGTGACGTTCGCCCGTCTGCCGATTGGTTGGCCCGGTGAAGCCTATGAATTCGACGGTCCGCTTTCGTTTATGGGGAATGATGGCGGTGGCGCCGTCGGCACCGGACCGGGGCACACCATCGGCGCGGCCTTGGCGCTCAAAGACACAGATCGGCTTACCATCGGCGTCCTCGGGGATGGCGACTATCTCATGGGAGTGAGCGCGCTCTGGACGGCTTCCCACTTTGAGATTCCCGTGATGATCGTAGTCGCCGACAACCGGTCATATTACAACGATGAGATGCATCAGGAGCGCGTCGCCCAAATGCGCAGCCGTCCGCCGCAAAACCGCTGGATCGGTCAGCGCATCGACGATCCGCGGGTCGACTTGGTCGCCATGGCGCGCGCCCAGGGTTTTGAGAGCGAAGATCCGGTCTCGACAACCGAGGCGTTGGCGAAGGCGCTCAAAAGAGGCGCAGAGATTGTCGCGAAAGGCGGGCGGTATTTCATCGATTCGGTCGTGCAACCGGGCTATGCCGATAGTGGTCCGGATCAGCGCGCCGGCGGCGGGTGACGAAATCACCCCCTAATGATTCGACGTTAATAATTCCGTCTACGAGGAGATAATGCCTGCTGCGGTGACCCGTTCAGTCATTCGCCGCTTCGGCATTGCTCCGGATCCAGTCTTTCAGCGCTTTTTCTTCTTCGTCTTTGTGCGCGTGGTGCATTTTTGCGTGAAGCCATCCCAGCTCCACGACTTCGTCCAAGGCGCCAGAGATCACAACCGTGCAGCCTTGGTCACTCGGATATTTTCTGCAATCGACTTTGAACCGATTCGCCATAAGAGTCTTCTCCTTTACGGCAATTATAATGGACCCGAGAATTTTAAACCGGTGAAAACATATCACCAATTTATCTATCGGTATACCAGTCGATAAAGCTAGGCACGTAATTCCGCCGACATGGAGTGACGGGTGTTGTTGCAGTCATGCCAATTTTCACAAGCAGCAGCCTCACAGGCGTGAGTACACGAGACTCTTATTCTTTGGCTAAGAAATGGAGACCAACTATCCAACTTTAATAGTACCCTAATATTGTGGCGTTGATCCCTATAGTTTAGTGTGAAATTGAAGCTCCCTAGATTCCGATTCCTGCTTACTCGTTAGCGAGGAGGGTGCGCGATGAAAGCCAGAATTTCTGTCATTCTGACAATTTTATTTACTCTGTGCCCCGCGGCTTCGACAGTTCATGCCGCCATGCAGGACGACCTTGATCGAGCGGTGTCGATCATCGAACGCTTCGAGGAGATACCCGAGAAAGCAATTCCTCCGACGGTTCTGCGCGACGCCAAAGGTTTAGCAATTCTCACCATTACCAAAGCCGGGTTCATTGTGAGTGGCAGGGGCGGGACTGGAGCTGTCGTTGCGCGCACCGAAAAAGGCTGGAGCGGCCCCTCGGCCATCGGTACGGGAGGGATAGGAGTCGGCTTCCAAGCCGGAGTACAGGTCTCTGAGTACGTGATCATTCTAAATACCCAGGAGGCGGTCAACGCGTTCTCTAAAGGCAGCAATGTCACTCTCGGAGGTAACTTAAGCGCGGCAATCGGTCCCGTCGGACGTTCCGCCGAGGCCGGCGTGGCGCCGCAGGCGGCAATCTATACTTACAGCCGCAGCCAAGGAATTTTTGCCGGTGTTTCGTTGGAAGGGACTGTGATCGCGACGCGGTATGAGGCGAACGAGGAATATTACGGCAAGCCGGTCTTCCCGGCTGATATCCTCGCGGGCGATGTAAAACCGCCGGCCGGCGCGCAGAAGTTACTTGATGTTTTGGCGAAATACTGAGGGCCAAACTGCGGGGCCGGAATCGGACATCTTGTTTTGGAAGAACCGACCTTGCGTTAGCCCGCGCTGAATTTGCCTCATGAAATTGATCGCTCTCAACCAGTGCATCGCCGGCACGGAGATCCACATTTACTCTTCTTGAGCTCACGCACCGCGGCGATTTCCCGAGAGCTTTTGGGGTCGCGGGAGGGTTCGCTATACACCGACCAAAGTGCTATTGTTAAAGTTCCTTTAGAGCTTGTTCGACGTATTCATTGAGCCTCCGAGCTTTAAACGAGCCGGAGGCTTTTGTTTGATAGGAGGTCGTCATGGCAGAAAACATCGGTATTAGTTTGCGAGATGGCACCTTGGTGCGACATAAGAAGAAGGGTTATGAAGGCAAGATCGAGGGCACGACGGCGATCAAAGCCTGCTTCACGAGAGACGGAGCTTTACTGGAGATGCCCGTCACCAAAGAGGCTTTTCAATATCGGGTGGTAGTCAGTGGGGAGTTGATGCGCCATATCGCTCCCTTCGACGATTTAGAAATTCTCGACGCGGCGGCCGAGATCCTCTGTGTTCGTTGTCATAAAACATTTCACACCAAGCCCGGTCTAACGGGCAAAGCGTGTGGGCGTTGCACCTGCGGTGGCTGGATTTGTCCGGTCTGCATGGGATGCCAATCGGAGGACGCTGCCGAAAATAAAGCGACCTCCTGCATAAGTCAGCGCAAACGGTTCTTAAAAAAACTCGCCAAGGAAAAGAAATAGTTTGCTAAGGACGGCCCAAAAAATCGAAACGGTCCAATGAAAATGGTGTCAGACCCGCCGCAGCTGATTAGCTTCACTATGGCGTCGGCAACGCAAGTGCGGCAAATCTGACACCCATTCCACGCATTTCCTGCACATAGTCGTTTCCCAAGACGCGTCGCAGTTAACGACCCCGCTGCCTCGTCTCCAACTTCGCTATTATCCGCCTCACCGTGAGGGCCCATGCCGGCGTAGGCATCGCCCGCAGTCATAGTAACGAACGCGAGCATCGCTGTTACGCTCATTCCTACGATCTTAAAACACCCGTGTCCGCTCATTTGTGAAACGAAAAAAATTGATTTCTGATTGGATTGTGCCGCGCAAACGTCTTGGGAAATCTACAAAGACTCGGTATTTTTGAACAATATATAGGGGAAAACTTTTCACATACGGCCGTCTACGGGGTTTTAAGGTGTATGGCGCAACAAAAGCTACTCGTACCGCGTCCTTTCGAGATGATCATGCAGCGCCACGAACGAGAAATCATGCGCTATCTGCTGCGGGTATCGGGCGATCGCGAGGATGCGGCGGACTTATTCCAGGAAACCTGGTTGCGCGCGTACCGCGCCTATCCCCGACTTGAGCCTCAAAGCGAGGTGAGACCGTGGTTGTATGCGATCGCCACCAACCTGTGTCGGAATCGGTTCCGTGATCGCGCTCGTTGGGCGCGTGTGGTCGTACCCGATAAGGAAGATTTACCAGCAGCAGACATGATTGGGAAAAATCATCGATTCGATCATGAAAACGAAGGTTACGCCGCCGTCCACGTGCGCGAATTAATCTCTGATCTCCCAACAAGACAGCGCGAGGCGCTGTATTTGCGTTATTTCGCCGGCCTTGGTTACCGCGAAATAGCCACGGCGATGGACTGTACCGCGGATAACGCGCGAGCCAATGTTTCGCAGGCTGTGAAAAAAATTAAGGCAAAATGGTGAAACTCATGAAAGTCGAAACTCTTCTTGGTTCAATCGGCAACGAATTCGGCAACGAAGCAGTCGAGGAATTACTGCGCCGGACTCGGGGCCGTGTCGATAAGGCATTGAAGCACATTCGGCGGCCGCAGGCTGCCGTGGGCATCGTGAAATCGCCATTGGGCGATTTGCTGGTGGCAATGAGCGCCGGCGGCGTTTTGCTCAATTCTTATTTGCGCGGCGCCAGTGATCTCGAAGCTACGATCCAGAAGCTGCGATTGGCATTCGATCCTGTCGAGGATCAACGCACCGTCAGAGAGGTCGGTGAAGAGATTCGTCGCTATCTCGCCGGCGACGCAAAGGCGTTGCGCCAGACAGTCGACCTGAGTCTTGTGGGAACTTCTTTTCAAAAGAAGGTTCTAGACAAACTGCAGAGTGTGCCTCGTGGCGCGCTGATCAGTTATCAGGCATTGGGCGCTGCCTTGCAAGCCGCAAACAGCGCAAGAGCCGTCGGCAATGCGTTGCACGATAATCCGATACCGATCTATGTTCCATGCCACCGCGTGATTTCCTCGGACGGACGGATCGGCGGATACGCGGGCGGCGCTGCGCGCAAATTGCAACTGCTTCGAAGCGAAGGATTCGAGCTGAATAACGCGCAGGCGAGAATTCCCGATAGCGTCGTATGGGGTCACAAGGGGAGCAAGATTTACTGTCGAAGAGATTGCCGAACTGCGGCCCATGTAGACCGCGCACGGATCCTCTTTTTCGCCGATCCGCGACAGGCAGAGCGAGCAGGCATGCGCCCGTGCAAAATCTGCCGGCCTGGGTAGAGAGTTGTTGTTGAAATCGCGAGGCACATTAAGAAAGGCTCGGTCAAAGACCGATCGCGGAGACGAGATCGAGTTGAATCTTCATTTTCAGTCTCCTTACGATTGGCAGACCATCATTCGGTTCTACGAATCTCATCCAATTCCGGGAGTTGAACGGGTCATGGAAGATTCCTTTGAGCGAATTTTTCGCATTAATAGCACGACTGGTTTTTTCCGGGTTCAAGCGCTGACCGGCGAGCCACAACTTAAGCTCCGGATTGTGACTGGAACCCGAAGGATTCTTTGCGAAGTTGAAAGTCGTGTCCGGAAAATGTTCGATTTAGATTCCGATCCCGTGCTGATTGCGCGTTGCTTTGCTCGGGTTCCGGTTCTCAAAAAACTCTGCGATCGCTTTCCGGGCCTGAGACTTCCCCGGGGATGGGATCCCTTTGAGACGGCGATCTGTTCGATCCTGGGCCAGCTCGTTTCGGCTGAACATCGGTCAAATCTTGTCGCTCAGCTCGTGCGCGGCTACGGTGATGAGATCGTTCACCCTGTATGGGGAGCACCGACGCGCCTATTTCCTCGACCCGAAGTCCTGGCGAAGGCCGAGCTAAGCGAAGTCAAGACAACCGTCGGTCGCAGAGAGGCGATTCGACAATTCAGCCGTCGCGTGCTGACTGGAGCTATCTCTCTTTCGGATACTCAAGATCCGGTGGCGTTTCGGAAAGCGCTGCTAGAGACCAAGGGCCTCGGCCCGTGGTCAGCCGAGTATATAAGCCTGAGAGTCCTCGGTGACACTGACGCGTTTCCTAAGACCGATTTGATTCTTAAGCGGGCACTCGAGCTTCACCCCGATCTTGACTTGGCAGCTGTCAAACCGTGGAGATCCTATGCAGCGATTTACCTGTGGAAGGAATTCGCCCAATCACTTTCCAAGAGAAAAAAGGAGATATGAACATGACTCTCTTCTACAAGAAGATCAAATCGCCTGTCGGCGAACTCAAATTGGTCGCAAGCTCCAAAGCTCTCATCGCCGTCCTCTGGGAGCCGGAACGCCGAAATCGAGTGAAGCTCGACACGCCGAAGCTCGCTCCTGAGCAGCCAATCCTGCTCGAGACAGAGCGACAGCTCTCGGAGTATTTCACCGGCAAACGAACTCACTTCGATCTTCCGCTCGAGCCGGACGGGAGCGAATTCCAGAAAAGGGTTTGGCAGGCTTTGAGACAAATCCCATTTGGACGGACGCAAAGTTATCTGAACCTGGCCAAGGCCGTCGGCTCTCCCAAGGCATCTCGGGCTGTCGGAGCCGCCAACGCCAAGAATCCGCTATCGATTATCGTGCCTTGTCATCGTGCGGTCAGTGCCAACGGATCGCTGACCGGATTTGCCGGCGGCCTTCACGCGAAAGCAATGCTGTTAGCTCTGGAAGTAAGAGCTGCAGCAGCGATGAACAGAGAAATCGTCCATGAGAATCCCGGAGCCATTTCGCGAACTTGAAATCGACTGGCAACGACACGGATCAGCATCATCACAGGCAGAGTTGGACTTTTCCTTTAGCTACAGGTAAAAATCTAGTTTAGTTGGCGGTAGAATGGGTCAACAGTGATCTCTCTTTTCGCTCCTTCGGTTCCCCCGTGAGAGTTGTCTCAGAGACCTAACTGATCAAGAAGATCTTAATAATTCCCGCCGGTCGATGCAGGATGTTGCGCAGCCCTTCATGGTTTTGAAGGATGTAAGGGTCCGTTTCATAGACCTATCTGATGAAGTCGGACCAACACTTTTTAAAGGAGTCTAGATGATTTTACCTCAATCACAGCAGAAAGTTCGCCGGGTTCGCCAGAAGCCGCGCCTGGCTGAGGTCGTCCGGGTGGAGCGCCTCACTGCCCATATGGTCCGGCTGGTTTTCGCCGGGGGGAAGAACTAGAGGGCTTTACAACGCGAGGCCCAGCGGAGCACCTGAAGGTGAATTTTCCTCCTCCCGGCGAGTCGACGTTGGTGCTCCCGGAATGGGGGCCGGAGGGGCCGATCCTTTTGGCAGGTGAGCAGCGACCATTGAACCGCACCTACACGCCGCGTCGATGGGATCCCGAAGCGAGAGAACTGAGCGTGGACTTCCTGCTCCACGGCGAAGGCCCCGGCTCCACGTGGGCGCAACAGGCCCGGCCGGGACACGTGGTGGGGGTGTCTCACCAGCCGGGAGGCGCTTACAAAGTGGACGCGGAAGCGGACTGGTACCTGATAGGCGGCGATGAAGCTGCGCTGCCTGCGGTGGGGACGCTCCTTGAGTCGCTGCCGACATCCTGCATGGCCTATGTCTTCGTGGAGGTGGCGAATGCAAATGAGGAGCTGAAACTGGAGTCCTCAACGCGGTTTCAGGTGAAGTGGTTGCACCACGGCGGGGTTGCCGGACGGGTCGGACGTAAGCTGGAACAGGCGGTGCGAGAGTTCCCATTTCCAGAGGGCAGCGGCCGAGTCTGGATCGGCTGCGAAGCCGGTGTCATGCGGGAGATCTGCCGCCACCTTTTGAGCGAGCGGAGGATGGACCGGGCTCACGCCCATACCCAAGGCTACTGGAAGTATGGCGCCATGAACCACCCCGACAACGACCGGGGTCAGGACGTGGAATAGACCGACCTTGCTAGTGCCGTTTATCAATATTTTTACGTTGCCTCACTTTCTATTTCTCTTTGCGCTTTCTCTGAGCACTCTCTGAGCTGTTGCACGTAATTCCTAATATAGATTTCGTGATCGTGCTGGGGTTGGTAAACCTCGATACCACCCGACACCTGATCGGCCAACCTAGGCCGGGCGCCAGAGGCGTGCGTTGCATGTTATGCCTCCGCGGTTGCTCTGTTGACGTATGTGCAAGAGAGAAAAACATGTGCTATCGAAGCTGATGCGAAAGGTGGCCTAGCGCTCTACTCGAATCAGCAACATTCGAGAGCTAGCGAAGCGTAACCCGATGTCATCTTTCAAACTTGCAGGGTGGTTTGCCGACGCAGCTGAGAAGAAATCCATGGCAAATTTTTCCGGTCACTGGTTCACGACGTTCGGTCCCATGGAATTGACCCAGGAGGCGAACCGAGTTCGAGGATTTTATACGTTCCAACAGAATAGCTGCCCGATCGAAGGATCGGTCCGTGACGGCCGTCTCGTATTCACTTACCAAGAGCCCACGGTAGAGGGAGAAGGCTGGTTTGAGCTCGTGCGACACAGCAAATTCACTGGTCAATGGCGGCCGAAAGGCGCTCCCACCTGGTCGTCGTGGAATGGCGAACGCGAATTCGAAGGGATTTGGGATAGCTCCTATGGGCTCATGCGGCTAGTGCAAGAACCGGATCGCGTGCTCGGATTCTACGAGGGTGTAGGGCCGGCTACGGTGGAAGGCCGGCTGGAAAACAATCGCCTCACCTTTCGCTATCACGAATCGCGCGCGCAAGGGGAAGGATTCTTCGAGCTCGCGCCGGATGCGACCAGTTTTCAAGGTGAATGGCGTGCAGACGGCACAGAGCAGTGGACCCCTTGGCGGGGCCGGCGCCTTGCGCCGGTGCCCGGTTTACTCTGGCTCGTCGTTATCGAAGCGCACTGGCAACGTTCGTACCTCGAGAAGGAATATGCTTTTGGCCACATGCTGCGCGAGTTTTTCACGCGTTTGCCGCACTTGAATATTCGCCAGCGATTTTTCGAGGATGAAGCCGGCCTGGAGCGCTGGTGCCGGGAGCTGATGTATTTGCCCGAGCCGGTGGCAGTTGTCTTTGCCAGCCACGGGACTCAGGACGGACTCTCGGTTCAGGGCAAGCCGCTCAGTACTGATCGACTGGTAGAGAGCCTGCGTTATGCCGACAATATTCTCCTTTTGCATTTCTCTTCCTGCCTCATGTTGCAAGACGGCAAGGCCGGCGAGCTGGCGCGCGCGTTACAAGAGACGGTTCGGTTTCCCGTCTCGGGCTACGATCGCAGCGTGGACTGGGCGGCAAGCGCATTGATTGAGTTTCATTATCTCGACATGGTCCTGGGCCGAGGCCTTCCGCCTGCCGACGCTGCTCAGCAAGTTCTGCGCTTGGTCGGCTATGCCGGCGATGAAAACCTGCCCGGTTCGCCATACCCGGCCGCGGGCTTTCGCATTTTCATTCCGAAGTCGGGGTAAGATTTGTCGCGAAATAGAGTTCCTGCAACAGCCGAACGCGATCGTGTCAGATCTAAGGTAAATGATTCTGGCGCAGATTGAGTTGGTTGGTGGCTTCGTATGGACGTAATTGCCCATGGGTTGTGGGGCGGCGCGCCTTTCTTTTCCCAGGGCCGCAAGAAGTTTTTTGCCGGGTTTCTGATCGGTATGGCTCCGGATCTATTATCGTTCGGCGTTTTTCATGTCATGCATCCGGAATGGATCACTCTCCGATTGGCGGGGAAAATTTCCGGGCCGCCGGCGCTGACGATACTTCCGCCGTATGTGTTCCACGCCTACAACCTTACCCATAGTCTCTTCGTCTGGGCCGTTGCTTTCATTTTGCTTTGGCGGCTGACAAAGAATCCACCATGGCTTTTGGGTGCTTGGCTATTGCATATTCTCTGCGATATCCCGACGCACGCGGCGAGTTATTTCCCAACACCTTTCCTTTGGCCGTTTCCTACGCCATTCGTGAATGGCATTCCTTGGTCTACGCCGTGGTTTATGATCGCCAATTACGCCAGCATGATCGTCGTCTATACCAGTATGTTTTTCTATCTCCGCAAAAGACGTACGATTCAGTAGGCTCGTTCGCGGCCCCCGCAAGATTCGCCCAAACTATCAGCCGTTATTCCGCGCCAAGCTTTTCCGGTAGCGGGCCGCGCCCATATGGCCCACGCCGATTGTGAGGAGTCCAAGCACCGCATGAATCACTTGGATGACCCAGTGAAATTCACCGGCCATGAGCGATGACTGGTACAAGCCGACCGCGATCATGACCGCGCCAACGATCAGAGCGCACGCGGCAATAATCCAGCTGCCGCCTTTGCCGAAAAACTGCCCGATCCCGATAACCCAAAGCGCGCCGACTGCCAAGAGACCGAGCAGCATATGCAGTGAAATTAAATTCACCGCGCTGCCGATCCAGAGGAGTAACCCGAGAATTAGAGCGAGCAATCCAGCCAGAGTCAAAACAATGGACGCAGTGCGAATAACCATGCCGGCAAATGTATAAACTAGCGATCGAGCTCTTACAATCACCGTGGCGCTTCACAGGGCGGTGCCACGCTCACACGATGGGCGAGCGTCGCGTTACTTTTTAGGCGGGCGAAGGAAGAGGCTTAAGAGGGCGGAGGCGAACAGCAGGCCGATGAAGATGCTAAAGGAAAGAAGATAGCTTTTGGTGGCGTCGAAGAGAAAACCAAAAAAAGGCGGTCCGCCGGCGCTGAAGGCGTGGGTGAGTAATGAGCCCATACCGCGGATCTTTCCGAGCGAGATGCGTCCAAAGTAGTTGGCCCAGATCATTTCCGCCAGGATGGAGATTCCGCCCATGCCGATGCCGTATAGAAAAAAACCGGCGTAAAGAGAAAGAACCCCGGGAGAGGATAGGGCCAATAAAATCCCCGCGGCTTGAATCAAAAACTTAGCCATGATGAGCCTGCCGATATCCGAGCGTTCGGCGAGGAGCCCCCAAACGATGGGTGTGCTGAACTGCATGAAAGCTATAGTGCTCATAACGAGGGCCGCCACCATCGTTGGATGGCCCTGATCGCTTACGAAGGAAAAGACGTGAAGGTTCAGACCGCTCACGCCGACGTGGGCAACACCAAAGGTGATGACGATGAGCCAGAAGGCCGGGGTGCGTAGCGCTTCGCTTCGGCTCCAGGCGACGTCGGCGACGGCGCTTCGGCGTGCTTTCGCGAAATCAATCTCGCGCGCAGACGCGCCGCTTTGGTGCTGAGGTCTGCCGTCCGGCACGAGCCCCATATCTTCCGGGCGCCGGCGCATAAAGAGAAAGGAAGGGCCGACGACCAACGCCAGTGTAAGCAGGCCGAAAACAGCCCACGCCCCGCGCCATCCCATGTGCAATATGAGCGTGGCCGCCAGGAGAGGCATGGCGACTTTGGCAAGGCCGTGGCCCATGCCCGCCACGGCGAGGGCACGACCACGCATGCGGACGAACCATCGTGAGATGGAGACATTCACCACCATCTGGCCCATGAGTGAATCGCCCGGACTGATCAGGAGCCAGCGGAAAAGCAGGAACTGCCAAAAATCTCGCGTCTGTCCGAGGAGGAGAAAGCCGAGCCCCGAAACCACACCTCCGGCGGCCATCAACCACTTGCCACCATGCCGGTCTATCAGCGTGCCAACCATCGGCGCCGCGACCGCGCCGATGAGCACCTCACCCGAACGGATGAGCGAGAAGACACCGCGGGAAACCCCAAGGTCAGTCGAGAGAGGCTTGAGAAAGACGCTCAGCGTGCTCGATATCGAAAAGGCCGAGGCGATGTGGGCGAGAAAGCCGACGGCGACGATCTTCCAGCCGTAAAATAACTTTGACTCGTTGGTTGCTTGCTCCGCGCGGGTGAAAGATCGCACGGGTTTTCTTGTATCAAGGATCGGATTGGTACTACAAGGCGGGTACTAGTGAGGTCACGGATGTAATTTGATACAAATTGCGGCCGCAAACGTGTGAAGGGGGGCGGAAGCAGAGCTGATGGAAGAGTTGCCGCGTTGGCGCAGGGCGATTGATCGCATGAGTCTCTTTCCGCCAGCCTGCGCGCAAAAAAACAAGTAACTATCAACCAAAACTTAGCCCTTTTCTTAATTCCAAATTTTCGTTAACCCTAGCTGATGGCAAAAAAATTCAGCGCTCAACTACGACGTCGCGCAGAACGAATTTGGCGAGCGATCGACGGGCATCCATTCCTGTGCGAGCTGCATGGCGGGACACTGCCGTTAAATCGTTTCACCTATTTCATCCTGCAAGATTATGTGTACCTGCTCGACTTCGCTCAAGTGCTCTGCCAGGGCGGTGCCAAGTCGCCGGATCTCGAAACGCTAGAACTGTTCGCCCGTCACGCACTCGGCGCGGTCGAAGTGGAGCGAAGTTTTCACGCCAATTTCGGAAAGAGTCTCGGCCTGTCGCGCAAACAGTTGGATGCGGTGCCAAAGGGTCCGATCACGCAGGCGTACATCGGCCATCTGCAGTCGGTGGCGCGAAGCGGCACCCTTGGCGAGATCGTTGCAGCGGTTCTTCCTTGTTATTGGATCTATGGCGAGGTAGGTCGGCGACTCTACAGAAATCGCCCCCGAAAGCCAAAAATTTATCGGCAGTGGATCGAGACCTATGCGTCCGAAGCGTTTTGGCAGCCCGTGCGTGAGCAAATTCAGTTGATGGATAGGCTAGGAGCGGCAGCGAGTAGCGGCGAAAAGAAGCTCATGACCGCGCATTTCGTCCTGAGCAGCCGATACGAATTTATGTTCTGGGAGCAAGCTTACCGGCTAGAGAGTTGGCCCATCTGAGCATTCTGTTCCAGTCGTTCCGAGCGTTCGAATGGTTCCAGCCGTTTGAATTTCAAAGACATGACTTCGATTTCTTCTTCGACGCATTGCCCGTGCCGTCTTTCGAAGTAGACATTAAGCGGCTGTCGCTTCTTGTGATGTCGGCGAAGGGGAGATTTTGCTGGCAAAAATGTGACTTCGCCGAAAAAAACGGGGAGGAGATCACTCTCCTCCCCGTGCCATTTTCTACTCTTCTCGTGAACGACCCCTTACGCTATGTCTAAACCGTGGCCGATTTCGTCATCAGCGCACATTACAAAGAGATCGACCATCTCACCCGTGGTCGGATCAATAATGCTTCCCCGGTAACAGTAATCCACTGACACTATTTGGAAAGGCTCAGCGGGATTTCCTTGTCGAGCCCACTGATCAGTCGGGAACACTTCATTGACCGTGCCGTTTTCAGGGTTCATGGGGCCCGAAAAATTGTCACCGGCAAGGACTTTGGCAGGATTGGCTAAGAGAATTCCTGCGAAAAATAGGCCTATCAAATTAGAATGTAGCCTCATGATTTTACCCTCCCTCCTATGAAGAAAAGGGGGCAAATGCGGTGCCATGGTAGTCACTGATTTTGCGTCGTTTTCTCGCGCTGAAAATTCGCTTTCGCAAGGATCTGTAGGGAAATTTACGACTGTAAGTTTTCCGCTACCGAAACAGTCTTATAAATGCCCGACGGAATTGGTGTGCGTCAAGCTAATTGTTTTTTTATTGTCGAAGCCCGAAGATTTTGCCGTATTCCGCAGTGAGCCGGTCTACCATCTCGGCGTGTTCCTGTTTCATGTAGATTACCTGTTTGCCCTGCGCATATTTATAAGCCGGTGTGCCCGGCACGAAGGCTGAAGTTTGGCCGCCGAACTTCTGCAATATTTCCTGAGCCGGAGCCGTCGAGAGAAAAGCCGAAAACAGATGTCCGGCGTTGGGGTGTGGAGATCCCTTAAGCACGCCGGCATTGTAAGCCGGAGAAATTATCGGTGTGACACTTTCGGCATGCACGATCGGCGCACCTTGCAGCTTGGCCTGATGGGTGAAGCTATCCGTCATCGTTATAATGACTAGAACCTCGCCTAACTGCATGCGACTGTAAAGGTTGCCGAATTCTCCTAGAAGGGGCTCTTGCCGCGCCAAAAGTTTCACGAATTCGGTCGTCTTGTTTTCGCCCCATAGCGTTGCCAGCCGGGCCAAATCGTGCGTGGCGGTGCTCATACCCAATTTGCCGCCCTTCCACTTGGGGTCGAGCAGATCCTGCCAACTCTTGGGGACGTCACGAGGAGGCACGAGCTGGTTGTTGTACGCCGGCATGACAAACTGATTAGCCAATATCACCGTGCCGCGATCGTACTGGATCGCCTGCGGATCGACACCGATCTTCGCGTAGTCGAACGATTTGTGCAGCTTCTTTAGCCACAGGGTCGCGTGCCCGCCGTCGTGAACCAGCATGACGTCCCATTCCTGCGGTTGCCCTGAGGCAGCAATCCCGACAATTTTCCCGACATCTCTTGTCATCGACCCGGAAGGGCTAAAATTCAGCTTGAGGTTCAGGCCGTATTGCTTATTGAATGCTTCACCCAATCTCTGGGCTCCTTGAGGAGTGAGAGTCGACGGAGCATAGAGCTCGATGACCCCCTCTTTCTTCGCGCCGCCAATGAGCTCGTCAATGGGCGCTCCATAGGCCGTGTGAACCAACCCGGCAACAAAAAATACGGCCGCTCCGCACGACGTATTGATTTTCCATTTGTTCACGTAACACCTCCTCTGAACGATGTCGCTCAGCTCTTGGGTCGGCACTTTATTGCGAGCATCAGAGCTTGGCAAGATAATATTTCCTGCAATGGACGCGGCGATGACCACAGCGACCGTTATGCTTGGATACTCTCCACTAAACCTGCCACGGCGCTTTGTTGAAATAGCAGCAGCCATCCGCTAATGGCTAGAAGGAGAGTGACTCCAGGAGGAGATACTATGCAAGTCGTTGATTCGGACGGACATCTACACGAGCCCTTCGATCTTTTCGAACGCCACATGGAAAAAGAATTCTATTCGATGCGCCCCCGTATCGTGGATCTGCGTGATGAGCCAAGAGATACGGGACGTTGGCTAGTCGAGGGGCGGCTCGTTCCTCGTCTGCCGTTCACCAGAGGTGTGGGCGGAGGAGGCTTCAGATATCAGACGCCGCGCCATCCCCAGATGAAAGCGAAAGATAATTCTCTCGATGATATCGAAGGCCGCCTGCAAGATATGGATCAGATGGAGATTGATTTTCAGATCGTTTATCCCACCGCGCTGGTTTGGGCCTTCGACCTGGAAAACAAGGAATTAGCTGCTGCCGTATGCCGAGCTTACAACAACTATGTTGCAGAGCAATGCGCGAAAGCTCCCAAACGGTTAAGCGGAGTCGCTCTCATGCCGATTCAGGATCCGCCCGCCGCGATCGCAGAGGCGCGGCGCGCGGTCAAAAAACTCGGCCTCAGCGGTGTCGTCATTCCGGGCATGGTGGGGGACAACCCGCTTCATGCTAAAGAATTCATTCCCTTCTTCGAGGCGATAAATGAGCTCGATGTTCCCATCGGATTTCACGCCGTGACCGGCATGCACTACACGCCCTGGGCGGACTGCTTCAGCGATTTTTTCTCCACACATGTGACGGCGATGCCCTTTTCGATGATGGTGGGCATGATGTCGCTGGTTCGTTCGGGCTTGTTAAAGACGTTACCGCGTCTGCGCTGCGCGTTCCTGGAGATCGGCGCGAGTTGGCTGCCGTATTGGAATTGGTGGGTGGGAAAACATATTGAGCACGTCCTCGAGCCGCGCGCCGGCCGCAAAGAGAGCAGTTGGGGACGAGAGCCCTACGAATTGCCCGACACTGTCCGTGAGCCAGGTGAAGATATTCTTGAAGGCAGGATTTTGAGCGGCTTTGAAGGCGATGAGAACCTGCGCTCGATTATCGACCAGCTCGGCAGCAAGGCGTTCATGTATGCGAGCGACTATCCCCACAGCGACATGGATTGGGGCCGCGTTCAGTCGATCAAAGGATCTGAAGCTCTGACCAGCGCGGAGAAGGCTGCGCTGCTCGGTGAAAACGCTCGGCGCTTTTACAATTTGCAGATTTGAAAGCGGCGACGGGGGAGAATGAAAGAGAGGCGAATGCGGATCAAGAAAATTTAGCCGCAAAGAACGCAAAGGACGCAAAAGATTTAAGCGACATACGGTGGGATTTGACGATGGAACATCGCGAAGATGAGTTCCCAGTCGCGCGCTGTCGCTTGTTTGTCGTGGACGTCGCGGTCCGGCAGTGAGTAGCCGTGCTCGGTGCCCGGATGAACGGTGAATCGATAACGCACGCGGCACGGCTCTAGGAGTTTTTCCAGTTCTTGAATCATCGGGAGCGGCGCATGCGAGTCGTGCTCGGCGAAGCCGCAATAAAATTCGCCACGCAGGTTCGCGGCCAATAGATGCGGCGAGTCGTCGCGATCGGAGACGAGCGTGGTCCCGTGTAACGAAGCCGACGCGACGAAGTGTTCCGGATAGGTTCCGGCGGCGCCCATGACATAACGGCCGCCCATGCAAAAGCCGATCGCTCCCACGCCGCCGCGCCGCACGCTCTCTGTCCCGTCGAGGAATTTCAGGATGGCTCCAGTGTCGTCGATGACCATCTTGTTCGTGAGTTTTGGCCGCGCTTGGATCTCGCGCAGCGCTTCTCCTTCGAGCCGGTTTATCGAAATGGTTTGTTGCTTGTCGTTTCTAAACTCGAAATGGATTCTCTTGCCGTTGCGATAGTAAAAGTCCGGGACTATGCAGTAGTAGCCGACGGTGCCGACGCGACGGCCGATATCGTAGAGCTCTTCACGCACACCCCAGATGTCCGTGTAAAGGATCACAGCCGGAAAGGGTCCGTTCTCTTCCGGATGCGTGACGAATGCTTCCATCACACCGTCGGCAGTTCTGATCTCGACGAATTGTTCTCGCATCTCGTATTCCTTTCGAATGGGAGGACGGGGAACTTTCGCGATCGACTCAATTTCAGATGACGCCGTACCTCTATGTACGTATGGCGCGCAAATGAGCTACGCCAAACAGATTCATTGAAGGACCGTCTTACAGCGTTGCGTTTGACACCTCCGAATCTTTTCGGATAACTTCCGGGCGCGAAGCTGCAACACGCGGCCTGACAACTCCAAAGAACCTGAGAGCTATCCTGATCGACAATTAGGACAAAGAAGGAGGACAAAGCAATGGGAAAAACGACTATGAATCCCGAAGGACTGCCCGTCCCGCGCGGCAGCTATTCGCTCGTCGCCATTGCCCAACCTGGGCGCATGGTGTTTATCGCCGGCCAGACGGCCTCAGATCCTCAAGGTAACGTCGTTGGCATCGGCGATGTTCGCGCCCAAACGCGCTATGTGATCGAGAAAATTCAACGGGCCGTGGAAGCTGCCGGCGGCACGATCAACGATGTTGTCGCTATGAACGTATTCACCACCGACGTTCGTTATCATCGGGACATAAACGATACGAGGCGAGAACTCTTGGGCTCCAACTTTCCAACCAGCACCATGGTGCAGGTCGTCGCATTGGCGCGACCTGAGTTGCTGCTGGAAATAAATGCCACGGCGGTTATCGGGTAAGATTCCGAGCATAGTTTTTCCGGCTCAAGAGAGTTCCGGAGGAAGCAAGTAATGGGGTAAACGAGAGATTCGTTGCACAATTCGATTGTCATTCCGGGCAACCCCGGATCCCAGTCCGGGGTGGCGCGACCCGGAATCCAGAAATTTCAAAGACTCTGGATACCGGCTGGAGTTTATCCTGAGCAAGTCGAAGGGCCGGTATGACGGCAAAGGAGGGAACGAAGTATTCGGACAGGACACAGAAGAATGAAGGCAACCTTCCTATTTTTTGTGGCGCTGATTTTCTACTCATCGGCGCTTCACGCGGCAGACAAGATGACTGTTGCGTACGCAACGTTAGGTCCAGGCCTTAGTCCTGGCTGGATCACGGCGGACAAAGGTATCTGGCGGAAGCACGGCCTCGATGTAGAGCTAGTCTATCTTGGCGGCGGGTCGCGTTCGGTGCCGGCGCTTCTGTCCGGCAGCATCCAGCTTTTTATGGGGTCCGATACTGCCGCGTACGTCGCGGCGATCCAAGGAGCGAAGATTGTCAAGATCGGCGTTACGATGAATACGCTCGGCTACTTCCTTATGACTACGCCGGAGATTCGCAGCATCGCCGATCTCAAGGGAAAGGTGCTCGGCATCAGTCTCGGGCGCGACCTGCCGTATGCCCATCTGACCAAAATACTCCGCGATCACGGCATTGATCCGAAGGCCGACGTGAAATTTTTGCCGCTTGGAGGCGGGCCAGGCGGCTATATCTCCGCGCTCAAAGCCGGACGCGTACAAGCGTCGATGCTGATCCCGCCAAATCATCTCGTGGCGGAAAAAGCCGGGCTAAAAGTGCTGACGAAGATCGATGTCCCAACGCTGGCCGGCGGATTGAATACCAGTCAGCTGATTCTGGAGAAAAATCGAGACACGTTCATTCGTTTTCTAAAGGGCTACCTCGAGGGAATTCAGTTCATGGTCAAAAATAAGCACGAGAGCCTAAAAATTTTCGCCAAATATCTTCAGAACTCCGATCCCGCAGTGAACGGGTATCTCTACGATGATATTACCAGCCGGATCGAAAGGGATCTTCGGCCTACCATTGAAGCGATCCGATACATGCTCGATCTGATCGTGCTGGATCTTCCGCAAGCGCAGCGGGTCTCTGACAAAGACTTCTGGGATTTGAGCTTGCTCGACGAGATCAAGAAGTCGGGTTTTGTAGACCAAGTGCAAAAAAATTAACAATCCTGGTTGACGCAGTAGAACACAGACGATTTGCCGCAGCTTGCTGCGTCAAAGTCCGTCATTCCCGCATGCTTTTAGCGGTGGTTCGACGGAACTCACCACAGGCGAAACCTCTGAGTGCGTGCCCCCGATAAAAACATTGGAGGGCGACAATGTCTCATTAGTGTTCTTTCCTTCCTCCGCAGCTTTGCTGCGGAGTTCATTCGATAGCGAATTTCTGGGACACCGCTTGATCGGTTTATTTCCAGTCCCTTTTGTGGGTAAAATGCCGGCAACTAATTGCAAATTTCCGCAGCAACTGAAGCGAGAGTGAGGTCACTGGCAGGTGATGGGTGAGTATATTAAAGAACATTTCGACTTTCCGCTAACCCAGAAGAGCGAGAATAAACCGCTCAAAGGCGTGCGCGTGATCGACGCTGGAAATATGGTCGCGGCGCCTTTTGCGACGGTATTGCTCGCCGATTTCGGCGCGGACGTCATCAAGATCGAACATCCGAAATACGGCGATGGGCAACGAAAACTCGAGCCGATCATGGATGATATTCCGCTGTGGTGGAAATCCGTGTCGCGCAACAAACGCTGCATCACGCTGGACCTCGGTAAGCCGAAAGGCGCCGAAATTTTCAAGCAGCTCATTAAAGGCAGAGATGTCATCGTCGAGAATTACCGCCCGGGAACGTTCGAAAAATGGGGCATCGGGCCCGACGTCATTCGCAGCATCGATCCGCGCTTGATTCTCTTGCGTATCTCCGGTTTCGGCCAGACCGGGCCGTATAAAAATCGTGCAGGCTTTGGCCGGGTCGCCGAGGCGATGAGCGGGCTGACCAATCTGATCGGCGAACCGGATGGGCCTCCCATGTCGCCGGGCTATCCGCTTGGCGATTTGATCGCCGGCATTTTCGGCTCACTATCGATCATGACGGCGCTTTATCATCGGGATCTTCGCGGCGGCGAGGGGCAAGTGATCGATCTCGCGCTCTTCGAGGCGGTCTTCCGCTTTTTGGATTTCGATCCGATCCAATACGATCAGATGAAAATCGTGCATAAGCGCACCGGCAATCGCGTCGCTTACGTCGCGCCGAGCTCGATGTTCAAGACCAAGGACGGAAAGTATCTCACCCTAGCGGCCAGCACGCAGAGTGTCTGGCTGCGTCTAGCGGAGGCTATAGGACGCAAGGATCTCACGACCAATCCAAAGTTCATCGATAATTCCGCGCGGGTTGAGAATTCGGTCGAGGTCAACGGTATCGTCGGCGTATGGATCGAACAGCACACGCGCCAGGAAGTGATCGAGCACTTCGATAAGCACGAAGTCGCGTATTCGTCGGTGTTCGATATGGAAGATGTTTTCCGCGACGTGCAATATCGCGCGCGGGAAGCGATGGTGCGCGTACCCGATCCCGATCTCGGCGAAGCGATCGTGCAAAACGTCGTGCCGAAGTTTTCCGCCACGCCGGGCTCGGTCGATTTTCTCGGCCCCAAGATGGGCCATCACAACGAGGAGATCTACTGTGGCGAGCTGGGCTTATCAAAAGAACAGCTTAAAGAGTTGAAAGAGGCAGGGGTTATTTAAACTGGTTGCCGGTAAATAGCGACGTGGAACTAAAGTGCGTTGAATAAGTCATCCGGCGTTTAATCGTCATGCCGGTGAAAACCGGCATCCAGAACGGGCGTATGCCATACGCCCCTACAAAATTACCGGCTTCCAGGTTCCACGACACTAGCTAGAATATTCAATTTCACGCGACGATTCGGATTCGTCAAAAAATGTGTAGGGGTGACCTTATGTGGTCGCCCATCCGAATGGGCAGACACGTGGGTCTGCCCTTACTATTTGATCGCCAGCACGGTCATCGCGTCCATGACGCCATCGATCCAGTCAACGTTATCGGCTACGACTGTGGATGTGCCACGGACGCGGTAAACACTTGGATCGCGCGCGCCGGGCGGTACCGTTCCTTTCTCACGTAATGCTTTCGCGGCATCGAGCAATTTCAGCCGCGCTTTGATCGTGCTGATATCGCCGCCGCACAGATGCTCTTTGGTGCGATCCATGATCGAGCCCGGGCCTTCGTTCTCGGTGATGCACACGTCTTGCAGATTGACGCCGGCGATGCCCATGCGCCGCGCTTTGTGAATCTCCCAGTCGATCAGGTAGTCGTTCGATCGTTTCGCTTTCATGCGAATATGCCCGAAGGGGACAGAGTTCGTCGGCGGATCGTAGGCCTCTTCGGCGAACGATTCGCGCACTTTCTCTTCGGTATTTTTGGCAATCTCTTCAGTCGGGTACCAGCGCACCTGCCATTTGACGCAGTTCTCGTCGTCGACGGGAACGAAGGCACGGGCGGCTCTTTGATCGGCGCCCGGCGGCATGGTGTAGAAGGGAAGTATAAATTGGTTGACGCGCCACAGCGTCTTGCCGCCGCCGAGGGACCGTTTGGCGCCATAGGTAAAGCCGGCTTCGCGGTCGAAAATTTCGACATCCTCGGGCGTTTTCTTTACTCCCGCCTTGTTGGCGGCTCGCTGCTGCGCCGGTTGCTGCTCATTCATCTCCTCATCCGAAAGATCGTAGGGCGAATGCAACCACATGACATGAGTCGGATCGATGCCGCCTTCGAGCACCTGCAGATAATTCGCTTCCTGGAAAAACAGCCGATAGATACGGTGCGCGTCCGGCACGCGGAGAAATTCGAAATCAGGGAGCTCGGGCAAATCCTTCGATAGTCCCATATAAGTCCAGATGATGCCGCCGCGCTCGACGCAGGGATAGCCGGAGTGTTGCACCTCTTCCTTAAACTGTTGGTTCGCCGGTATGTTCGGCATCTCAATGCACTTGCCGTTGGGCGCGTACTTCCAGGCGTGGTAGGCGCAGCGCAGGCCGTCGGCTTCGACGCGTCCGAAATAAAGCGGCGCCAAGCGGTGCGGGCAATAAGCGCCGATCAGACCAACTGCGCCGGTGGTGGTGCGAAAAAGAACCAAATCCTCGCCGAGAAGTTTCACGCGGACTGGGCGGCCGCCAGGCTCGCTTAGATGCGCCGTCGGCACCACGGGAATCCAGTATTGGCGAAATAAATTGCCCATCGCCGTCGCCGGCCCGACGCGCGTCAGCGCGTCGTTTTCTTCACGCGTGAAATTGTGCAGATCCTCCCTGCGTACTTTGAACATGCTTTCGGTTTTCATTTTGGCGTCCTGAAAATTGAATACTTTCGCTTCTATCATATCAGACGAGTTTTTGACATTGGCCGGTAATTAACAGATTATTCCGCCAGAGGATTAAAAAGTTTCATGATGACAAATCTCGCGCCGCCCCAGATCCGAGCGATCACGGGGCTGGAGCTCGCCGCCGGCGTGTTTACTAAATGTTCGGACGGATTGGCGAGCCAATTGAATGTTTCGCTCACCTCGGGCAAGAAGGATTCCGGGCCGACGGAATTTCGCATCGGCATCAACGGCGACATCCACGGCGGCATGCGCGCGCCCATCGAGGTCGGCACGCGCCGGGTGGATATCGCCTACGTCAATCCCTCGGCGATGGTGGCGATGGCCTACCGCGGCAAAGGCTACTACAAAGAGAAAATGGGACTACGGGTCCTGGGCTGCTTTCCGTCTTGGGATCGCATTGCGCTCGTCGTGTCGAAAGATCTGGCAGTGAAGTCGCTACACGACATCGCTCAGAGAAAAATTCCGCTTCGTGTATCGACGCGTTTGTCTGGCGTCAACAATGGAACCTACTACACGGTTTCGACGATTCTTACTTTGTACGGACTATCGTTCGACAAGATCAAGCGTTGGGGCGGAAAAGTGCAAGAGTGTGGCCGTCCGTTCGCTCCGGAGCGGCTCACGAGCATCGCCAAGCGCTCGATCACCGCGGTCTTCGACGAAGGCGTCAGCACGCCGGGGGGCTGGTTAGACCAGGCCCTCGATAACGGCTACGAGATCATTCCGCTCGAACCAGCGATCGTTAAAAAGCTCGAACAGTTGGGTTATACGAGAACCGTGTTACCGAAGAGCCGCTACAGGCAAGTCAAAGAAGACGCGCTGACGATTGACTACAGCGGCTGGACACTGGTGACGCATCGCTGGCTGCCGAACAACTTGGCCTATGCCGCGATAGAGACGATAGACGAAAGACAGAGCGTGATTCCCGTCGACGATGATCAGCCTTTGGACATGAGAAATCTTTGCCGCGGCACAGAAAAGTGCCCGCTCCAAGTTCCGCTCCATCCGGGCGCGCTCAAGTATTATCGGGAGAAGGGGTATCTCTGAAAGAAAAGTTGGAGTAATGGAGTGATGGAGTACTGGAGTATTGCCCCAACACTCCATCACTCCAGTTACCCAAGCATTTTAGGAGGCCATCATGAGCTATCAAGTGATCGGTCAATCAGTTCCCCGCGTTGACAACACTGGAAAAATCACCGGCGAGTCGCGCTACACTGCGGATGTTTTACTACCAGGGACTCTGTGGGCGAAGACGCTGCGCAGTCCGTATTCCCATGCGCGCATCAAGGGCATCGATATTTCCCGCGCGGAAAAGGCGCCCGGCGTGCGCGCCGTGCTCACCGGAAACGATGTGCGCGGTATTCTCTATGGCCGGCGCTACCGCGATATTTCCGTTCTCGCCCAGGATCGCGCCCGTTTTGTGGGCGAGCGCGTCGCCGCGGTGGCGGCGGAGACCCTCGAGCAAGCTGAAAATGCATTGGACCTCATTTCAGTCAATTACGAAGAGTTGCCTGCCGTGTTCGACCCGGAAGCGGCCGTGCAGGAAGGCGCGCCGATCATTCATCCCGACGTGGCGAGTTACAAAGGGCTTCCCAAGCCGTTGGAACAACCGACCAATCGTTTCGTTCATGATGTATTCACGCGCGGCGATATCGACATCGGATTCGCCCAGGCTGATGTGATCGTCGAAAACACTTTCACCGTGCCGCGTGTGCATCAGTCTTTTCTCGAACCGCACTGTTGCCTGGTGTGGATCGACGATCGAGACCGGGTGCAGATGTGGTCGCCCAACAAGGTGCCGCACGGATTGAAAGAAAGCATGTCCCAAGCCTTCGGCATTGCCAAGGAAAAGATTCGCGTGAATCCGGTGGCGATCGGCGGCGACTTCGGCGGCAAAGGCGCGCCCATCGACGAACCGATTTGTTATCTGCTGGCGGTGCGCACGGGAAGGCCGGTGAAAATGGTCATGGAATACCGTGAAGAATTTTTTGCCGGCGCGCCGCGGCACGCGGCGATCATGAAGTTGAAGACCGGGGTTAAGCGCGACGGCACGATCGTCGCGCATCAAATGGACGCCTTTCTCGACGCCGGGGCCTACGGAGGATTCCGACCGGGCGCCGTCGTCGGCGGCATCGCTCATGCGGGCGGCTGCTACCGCGCGCCGCACGCGCGCATCGCGGTGTCGCGCGTTTACACAAACAATCTTCCCGGTGGGCAGATGCGCGCGCCGGGTGAACCCCAAGGATTCTTCGCCGCCGAATCGCACATGGACTGCGTGGCGCGTAAGGTCGGCATGGACCCCTACGATTTTCGCATGAAGAATCTCATGGAGGAAGGCGACGCCACACTCACCGGTGGTCACTATCAAGGCATCAAGGCCAAAGCGACCTTGGAGGCCGCTGCGAAGGCCGCGGGATACTCATCAGCGAAAGGAAAGTACATCGGTCGCGGCGTCGCCATGGGCTATCGCGGACCCGGCGGCGGCAATACGTCGCTCAAGGTTGCGCTCAACCCTGACGGCTCGATTGTGATTCACACCTCGCTCTTCGAACAGGGCACTGGAACATACACCACGCTTAGACAGATCGCTGCCGAGGAGCTTACCTGCGATCCCGACGAGATTCAGATCAAAATTCTCGACACCGATTCCGGCGTTTCGTCCGACTCGGGTATCGGCGGCAGTCGTGGCACCCGGGTTACCAGCGGCGCGGCATTCCAAGCCGCGCGGGCAGCCAAGGAAGAATTGCTCGGCCTCGCGGAGAAGCTGCTTGGATGGTCAAAGGGCGACGCCGCTCTCACGGATCAAGAAATCGTCAACAAGAAAACGAAGAAGCGACAGCGTTGGGACGAACTCCTGGTTCGAGTCGGCCGCTCGATCACGGCAGAGTTCTTTAACAAGGACGATGATCATTCGCCGGTGACCGCGTTTGCCGCTCAGGTCGCCGAGGTTTCCGTCGACCCGGAAACCGGCGAAGTGAAACTGCGTAAGCTGACCACAGCGCACGATACCGGAATGATCATGAATCCGGTCGGCCATCAAGGACAGATCGACGGCGGCGTCGTTCAGGGGCTCGGCTACGGCATGATCGAATATTTGCCGGTGCAGGACGGTAAAGTAGAGGTCGCGAACTTCGGCGAATACAAAATTCCGACCGCCCGGGATATTCCTCCGCTCAAGACGGTGATCGTTTCGAGCGACCACGGCCTCGGGCCGTACAAAGTTAAAGGCATTGGCGAAAACCCGATTTCTCCGGTAGCGCCGGCGATCGCGAACGCGATTGAAGACGCGGTTGGTGTAAGAATTAAGGATCTTCCGATCACGGCGGAAAAGGTTTTCAAGGCGATGCGGGAACGGTAGATGAAGTCTTGGTCGAGATGCTTCACTTCGTTCAGCATGACACAGGTGGTGCGTCATGGGACCAACGGTGCTCGCATGTCATTCTGAGCGTCAGCGAATCTCGTCTTCGTTACGGAGCAGAACGCTGAAGCTCTTGGGAGGATTGATTCATGCCGTTTGACTCGCTCGGCGATTTTATCAAAGCGGCAGATGCCGTCGGCGAAGTAGAGTACGTCGAAGGAGCCGACTTGGAGCTCGACGTCGGCGGACTCACGGAGCTGACCGCGGAACGCAACGGCCCGATGCTCGTCTTTGATAAGTTCGCTGGTTATCCAGTAGGGCATCGAGTCTGCGCCAACGCGAACCGAACGCTGCGGCGTTTCGCCTTGGCAATGGATCTGCCTATCGACATCCATCCGTTGGAGTTGTTGCGCCGCTGGCGCGACAAACGCACGAGCTCCGTACCCATGTCCGCGAAAGTTGTGAAGGATGGGCCGATACTCACAAACGTGCAGCAAGGCGATGACGTCAATATTGAAAGCTTTCCCGCGCCGCGCTGGCATCCCGGCGACGGCGGGCGCTACATCGGCACGCAAGACATGGTGATCGTACGCGATCCCGAGCAGGGTTGGGTCAACATGGGTTGTTACCGCGCGATGATTCAGCGGCGCGATCGCATCAGCTTGTGGATCAATCCGCAGAAGCATGGACGCATTCTCGCGCAAAAGTATTGGCGTGGCGGCAAGGCAGCGCCGGTTGCGGTTGTATTGGGCTGCGAACCGGTGACGTGGATGACCGCGTCGATGTCGCCGCCGTTCGGTGCTTCGGAATACGAACTGGCAGGGGCTTATCGTGGGATTCCGGTAGATGTGGTCGAATTGCCACTAACGGGATTGCCGGTGCCGGCGCACGCTGAGATTGTCGTCGAAGGAGTCATCCCGCCGGAGAGCGAAGAGACAGCCGTGGAAGGACCCTTCGGTGAGTGGCCCGGATACTACACGCATCAAGGGCCCGAAGCGGTGGTGCGCATTCAGCGCATCTACTACCGAAGCAATCCGATCGTCGCGGGCGCGCCGCCGCTCCGTCCGATCAACTGGAGTAACTTCACCAACTACGTGCATCTGTGGGAGCATCTCGAGCGCTCGGGCATCACCGACGTTGCCGGCGTTTGGGGCTTTTACAACGGTTTGCTAACCGTTGTCGCGCTGCGCCAGCGTTACGCCGGCCACGCCAAACAGGCGCTGATCACGGCGGCGGGATTTCGCCATGGCGACATGAAAACCTACTACCTCGCTGTTGACGATGACGTCGACCCGACGAATTTAAACGAAGTCATGTGGGCTATGTGCACGCGCGTCGATCCGACGACTTCGGTCGACGTCATCCGCGACGCCTGGACCGCGGACCTCGACCCGCGGCTTTCACCCGCGAAACGCGAGGCGGGTGATCTCACAGTTGGCCGCATGCTGATCAATGCGTGCAAACCCTTCGCGTGGCGCGACCAGTTTCCCAAGACAAACGTTTTCAATGCCGAAGAGCGGAAAATTGTCGAAAATAAATGGAGTCAGCTCTTGGCGAACATTGGAGCGAAACGGGGAACGACAAAAAATAATCCAGAAATGTGCGAGACGTGTATCATCACGGGTTCAACAGAATTGGCACGCTAAGCCGCAATCAAAGAAGCAAGCTTTTCACGACGAAAGAAGACCCCCTCCTTCGTCCTCCCCCGCGACGCGGGGGAGGAAAGAGGTGGGGGCGCACTGTTGTTGTGATCATCGTGCTGCTAATTCCTGCGCTCGGTCTCGCGCAGGCCAATTGGCAGGCCGAATGGGATAAAACCCAACGCGCTGCGGAGAGCGAAGCTCAATTGACGCTCTACGGTTGCTGTTATGAATACGACCGCGTCGTCGAAGGATTCAAGAAAAAATATCCCAAGATCAAAGTTGCCACCGTTCTCGGGTCCGGCAATCAACTTGCGACGCGGATTCTCGCGGAGCGGCGCGGTGAAAAGTATCTCCCCGACGTCGTTGGCGCGGGTGCGAACACGCTTCATGATGCGCTCTACAAGGTGAACGCGCTGGATCCGATCAAATCCGCGCTCATCCTGCCCGAAGTTTTGGATCTGACGAAATGGTACCAGGGTGAGCACCGCTACATCGACCCGGAAAAGCGCTATATCTTCGCATTCGTCGCCAATTCTCAGTCCGGGCAAATTATCTACAACGTAAAGCAAGTGAATCCGACAGAGTTCAAATCGTACTGGGATCTTTTACAACCGAAGTGGAAAGGTAAGATGGTATCGCTCGACCCGACCAGTTTCGGTATGGGCGCGGCGCTGCAGTTCTTCTATTTTCACCCAGAACTGGGGCCACCATTTCTCAAAAAACTTTACGGCGAGATGCAAGTCACCATTAGCCGCGACGCTCGCCAGATGACCGATTGGTTGGCTGCCGGTAAGTTGCCGCTTTGCATTCGCTGCAACGCCTAATCCGTTTCATTTCTAAACGATTTGAACGAAGCGAAGCGATTGAACGCTGGAACGCCTGGAACCATTTGGGCTCGTAGCCGTTCACCGCCTGATGCTGAGCAGCAATCCGCGCGCCTGTGACCCTCGCCACTCGCTCTCTTGCTCTCATTCATCCCTTGTCATCTTTCAAAAACAACGTAGGGGAATAGGTACCTACCCTTTCCCTCCGCCACCAGGTTCCTTCGCGCTTTAATGTCGGGATATCCGTGAAATGATAATCGTACAAAGTGGTGCGAAGATAACGGGGCGGTCGATCGGGAAACGGATTGGTTTGAAGTAATTTCAACGCGTCCGGCGAGCCCTGAAGCAGGCGGTTCGCGAAATTGATGAACCACGGGTTATTTTGATAACTTCCCAAAGCTGCAAACCACATTTGCCAATCCAGTCGCGGCTGGTGCGGCGCGACCTGCATGGGCGGCCGCTTCAAGTCTCCAGGCTTGTGTTTAAATTCATACGGATACCATGTATTTCCATCGAAAGATCCTTCAAGAATAATTTCCTGCCGCTGTGTTGTCATCACGGCAAACAGCCCATAGGAATTTACGATATGAAACGGCTCAACGATTCGATAAATCTGAACGACAAAAGAAGGCAGATCCCTTGCCAACGAAAGACACCCGGAAATTGTATGAAGCTCAGCAAAACAATAAACGCGGCCAACGGCGCCTGGACCCACATTGGCCAATGACTGATCCTTTTAGGCCCTTTCTCTGTCTCGTATTCAGCCAATGTCCAACGCGTCGGCCATAAGGAATCATCGACCAATAAAATACAAAGCGCGAGGGTCAATAGATTGAAGAAGGAATAATTACCCGTAATGAGGATCAATATTTGAAGAAAGGCGATCCCAGCTGTTCCCGGCAACCGAAGTTTTTTCGGACCCAATATGAGAAAAGGAAACCCAAGCTCAATGATGAACATCACAAGAACAGAAAACTCTTGAAAGCTCGCCGGCAGCTGATGGAAATACCATGCCGCGCGCGTGGGAAGCGGCTGGGTTTCATAATGATACTGAAGCGCGGTGAGATTTCTCCAAACGGGATCGCCGCTGGCGAGCTTCACCACGCCGGAAGAAAATACCAGACGGAAGAGCAGCCAGCGGAAAAGCCAGTGAATGAGCTTCGGCGGCGAGAAGGTGCCGGTACGGCCGACCCATAGAGAACTCACGGGCGCGAGAAAAATTGCCAGGAAGCCGGTTTCGAGAAGCAGGAGGTCCCACTGAAAACTGAGAAAGCCACCACCGACAACGTAGAGAGACAGATAAAACATCCACAGCAAACACAAGATAGGAAGGTCAAAGAATCCCAGAGCTAGTCCGAAAGAGAGCGCCGCGCCCGCAAGCGTGACTCCCTGTAAAAATGCATTTCCGGCATCGACCCAGAACACCGTGGGCAGAATCAGAAACCGTTCCGGACCGACTCTTTGGCTCACCGACCGAAGGAAAAGTCCCGCGGGCAGAATGCCTCCTTCCCCGACGAGCCCCATAATCTGCGTGGATAGAGACCAAAAAGCAATGAGATAGATGATGCCGAACAGTCTCAAGAACAGCCAGCTCGCAAATGAAAACGTAACCGAAGCAGGTTCATTTCCTGGCAGCAGCTTGGTCAAAAAAGAAAGTAACGGCCCAAACGCTAATTTTACTCGGTCCATACAACGAACCGCCGTGGAGAATGCTTATTGACTTTCGCCCTTAAAGCAAAGTGTTGGCCTCCCCCCGGACCCTCTGGCCTCCCCGGGAGATGAGTTTTGCAGAAGAACGATATCAGGATTTACTGACTCGCGGCGAGCTCGAAAAAAACCTTATCCCTCTCTGGAAGGAGTGCGCAACGTTCAACGCCTGATGCTCAGTAGCAACCCGCGCGTCGGCGAGATCAAACTGGAGGAGATCGTCGACCGTAGCATCGTGCGCAAACTCGACGACAGCGGTTTTGTCGACCGGCTGTATCGTGTTTATCCCGCAAAGTGATTGTATCTCGGGAAACTCATTGCAACCGAACTGGCATAGCCAAGAAAAGAAAAAAACGCGGGAAATCGCGTTGGCAATCAATAGGCAACCTATTCCAACGTGATCGTCTTCAAAAACTCCGGAATGATTACCTTAATGTTGCGATCCACGGATTTGACCTCCCGCTCTAAGCGCTGCGCTCTTCTTCTGACTGCGGCCGTCATTCCATTGGACAACGGTACGTGCCAATCGTCGTAGTGATGGACGATGACCGTTTTGGGACGGAGAATCTTGATGGCCTCGGCCCAATCGTAGTTGCTGTTCTCGGCGAGGATCGCAACGTCGGGCTCTAATCCGTGGAGATTCTCTTCGATGAAGTTACCGGTGCTTTGGTCCAGCAGGCGAAGTTTGCCGAAGGTGAAGTAATAGAGATAGCTTCCACCCTCGACGAAATGTTTTCCGAGAATGGGCCCTGACAGCGGGCTGGTAATTTCCGTGGACTTGGGTTGCCGCTTTTGACCGCCCCGGTTCAGTACGCCGTGCTTGCTTTCGATAACCTGCACGGAAAAGTCTTTGAAATCCAATTTCTCGCCGCCGCTAATAGTCGTCAACAGCGCTTTGTCGACGCCTGCGCTCAAGGAGAGATTTACCGGGTTCTGGAGCCGATGACCTTGGCCCCGAAGCGCTTGGCAATGAATGGGATATCACCGATATGGTCGGCGTGACTGTGGCCCGCGAAGATGTAGTCAGCGCCGCTGATAACACTCAAGACAGCCTCTTCGTCGTTTTTCATTCTTCCGCCGCGACCGACTGCTTGCGCGTGAGGAAAGGATCGATCAGGATCTTGGTCTGAGCGAACTGAATCTCCCACCGGGCGGTGCCGAGCCACTTCAGGGTGACACGCTGTGCTTGCGGCAAAGCAGAGCCGATTTCCGATTCCGCGGCTTGCCCAGATCGGACAGCGATCGAAGCCACTATGAGAATGACCATTAAGGCCATCCGCATGATAATCCTCCCGCGTCTGAATTTCAGGGTCTCTTTATACTGCAAACGCCATCGAATGCCGAGTGGTATTTGACTTTGGCGGGAGCGTCCATTCAAGGACCGTACACTCGTGTCCTGGAGATCCGCGTCGTAGCAAAATTAACCGCTATCTAACTAGGTTACTTCTTAGCGCGATGTTTTGAAAAATTTTCGAGCGGGCGACGTCCGGCTCCGGAATCTTGTATAGCATCGATGCCTTTCAGCGCTGGCCGGAGATCATCGACCGCAGCATCGTGCGCAAACTCGATGACAGCGGCTTTATCGATCGCACCTTTGCCGCCGCCGGGGCTAAATGATGTCTAATGGCTGACAAGATTGTTGGGAACAAAGTCTCACCCCCTGGAAATTCTTAAATCGTAGAAGTTTGAACCCGAGCCGTTGCCGCGATCCACTGCCTAAAAGTGCAATTACGGCAAGCCCTTCAACATAAGAAAAATGACGCTGAAGGTGCCAACCGCAAACACGAAGACCATGACGACAATGACGATCTGCTGCGGGGTTAGCGCGGATTCCGCCGGAGGGGCGTCTTTCGACGGTGCGGCTTTGACGCGCGCAGGCGGAGCAGGGTCAACGCTCGCACCGATCGGGGGTTCGGGTACAGGCGACGCGGTTTGAGTGATCCGGTCACGCGAGCTCCGTGCTTGCCGCCGTTTGATCATCACAAAGCTGCCGACGACCCAGATGACAAGAAACAAATATGCGGCGCCGAAATAGAGCCGCAGGAAGCTGCGTTCCGAGTCGTTCTGCCCGTTGATGAAGAACCATACGATGAAGACGGAACCTAATATCAGCCCGATGATGAGGACGTAATTGTAGACTTGAAGAACGATGGACTCAACTGAATCCAGCGTGGACAGCATCCTCAATGTCTCCGGCCGAGGCTGAGGCCGGGCCGTAAAATATTCCTGCAGGTCTTCAGCGAAGGTCGTCTTGCTGCCGGTGATCTTTTTCAGGATGAAGTAAATCGGCAGCACGCCCGCGAGCATCAACAGTGCAACGATGCCGAACCCGATTGCCTCTCCGACGACTTCCCCACTGCCGCCATGATTGTGCTTAGGATGTGATCCATATATCCGCAAAATTCATTCTGGCTTACAACGCAGTCATTTGTCGCCCGGCGTCAGCATGTTATCTTTTCTGCGTCGTGTGGCAAGCTTGCCACTTTATTAGGTGTCGCGAAGTGTCGCGCCGCCGCTAGAGGCGGCCTTGCGAATGGGTGATTATAGACACGGCCACGACGCCAGGCTGACCCGTAGATGTTAGGGCAATGTGTCATTGCAAGACCTGACCTTACGCCCAACTCTGCTCGCCGCCTGCTGAAACCAGACAGCAGCAAGGCAGAAAATCGAATCATAGCAGTTCGAACCCAAGCCGCTCCGACGAGCTATCGAATTCGCCTGTCACAAGTCCGGTCGAGTGGAACACAGAAACTCGATTCTTAGGTCGGGTCTCGCGCCGACGCCCTTGTTGCGGATTTGCGCAATTGAGCAAACATGAGTTAAAGGGGCGGGATGGATGAAAAGGTCTACAGGCAATCGCGCCTGTGCCGCCTCTTAGGCAACCCCTTGGCTTTCGCGATTGTGGCGGTCCTCGGTGAGGGGAAAGAACTAAGCCCAAGTGAGATTGCGCGAGCCGTTGGCCGCAGCGTGTCACGAGTGAGTCACGTCCTGGCGGCCTTGCGGTTGGCCGAGGTCGTCCGGTACGAGTCCGACGGGAGACAGGCACGCTATCGCTTGAAGCATTCCCGCGAAACTCAGCAGCTTCTCGTAGCGCTGGCAAAATTTATTGATTCGTCTTCTGCCTTTCAGCGATAGTTGCGCATTTGCGCAATTGAGCAAACGTGCAATTCCTTTTGGTGAGTTTGTGACACTGGCTTTGCCGCTGTCCATTGAATGCCTTTGACGCGCTCAGGGCATTGCTATGCCTCACGAAGGAGCGAAGGAGAATCGGACACCCCACACGTATTTCCGTAGCCACTCAAACACCTCTTCAAACTATCCGGCGTTTCCGAAGACGAGCTGTGATAGCTCGCTGTTAGCAAGCCCAACATTGTGACGGATGAAGCTTGCGAAATCTGATGCGCGAGATCCAGTGCTTATACTTCTCGACGATCGCGTCTCGCGGACACGATCACGACGAGTCAATACTCTGGCCCGACCTTGTGCCTTCCCCCGTAGGCGTATTCTAAATTGATCGCGCTGGCGGTAGTGTTCGAGAGTTGACAGGATGGCGCGTTCGCGCATACGCTGGCGCCAAAACAATTTGGAAAGTGAGGAGTTGTTCCCATGCTGACGCTCTATTTCAGTCCCGGCGCATGTTCTTTGGCCTCTCATATCGGTCTCGAAGAAACCGGCATGCCTTATGAGGCAAAGCCGATCCTGCTCGCGAAGCAGCAGCAGAGGACCGAGGCCTATCAGAAGATCAACCCGCGGGGTAAAGTACCGGCGCTCAGTGTCGACGGCAAGATCCTTGTCGAGAACACGGCGATACTCACCTACCTGGCGAGACGGTTTCCGGAAAAGAAGCTCATGCCGACCGATCCGGCCGAGGAGGCGCGCGGCATCGCGACCATGTGCTGGTTCTCCAGCATCGTGCATCCCTCGTACCAGCACTCTATGCGGCCCGAGCGTTTTGCCGAAGGCGAAGCGGCGCAGGCCGCGGTAAAGGAAACCGGGCGGAAATCGTTCTGGGCCAATTGCCAGGAGATCGACTCCATGCTCCAAGGAAAAGACTGGATCATGGGCAGTGATTACACGCTCGTCGATCCCTACGCGCTGGTTTTCTACGGCTGGGGCGTGCGCGGCGGATTTCCCATGAAGGAGCTCAGCGCCTACACGGCATGGCGGGAGCGCATGATGAAACGCCCGACGGTGAAGAAAACTGTAGACGCCGAGCAGAACGTTTCGACCTCATAGCTTCACTCAGGTCAGACTCTTAAATCTTAGAAGCTGCATCCAAGCCATTCCGATGATCAACTGGATTCGGCTGTCGCAAGTGTGATCGAGTCGAACAAAAATAATTCAATACTCAAACGCGACGCCGATCAGCATTCCCGGAAGATTGTAGTGATTGTTATGTCTGACCCCATGACTCCGTCCCCATGACTCCGTCCCATCAGGCTTGGACATTGCTCGGAACGATGGGCTTCCCGGCGATCACCGTCCCAGCCGGGTTCACGACGCAGGTCTTCGATCGCGTTCGCGATGCGAATGCTCCCGGCGGTACGCGGCTGGTCGACCCGGTACCGGCAAAGCTTCCCGTGGGAATCGATTTCCTTGCCATGCCGTTTGGCGAACCGATGCTGCTCCGGATCGCATCGGCGTACGAAAGAGCGACCCATCATCGGATTTCGCCCCCCGAATTTGGCCCGTTGGAAGAGAAGAAATGAGAGGCTAAATCAGCTAGCTCTCTGCGGCGCTGCAGATAGAGCGAGAACAGAGTCTCTGGGATAATTCAATCTGACCCCTAGGCGCTCGATGCGCGCAGGATATAACCCGCAACCGGAAATGACTCCCGACCTTTCTTTACCCGGGATTACGCGAATGATTGACAGTGTCGAAAGGTTTTCTATGATCGCTGCCACAACGTCACCCAGTGCGGGAGTTCAAGGCTTTACTTCCTCTGACTTCACCACAGGCCCGGCGGTCATATGAAAAAAATCCTTCTGGCAGTGGTTATATCGATCTTCGGTCTGATTCATGATTTCTCCAGCGCTGCGGATCTCCAAGTTGTCACTGTGGCGCTGGTATCGCCGAGCTGGAATACCGGACTGCCTACCGTGGTTGCTCGGGGAGCCGGTTTCTTTAAAGAAGAAGGTTTAGAAGTCAGACCCGTGACGCTGTCCAGCAGCGGCCCGATCATGATGGCGCTTCTTATGAGCGGGCAGGCCGACATGGTGATAGCAGGCGCCGTTGCTATTTTGCGCGGGATTGCCCGCGGCGCTCCGGTGCTGGTCGTTAGCGGGCACTTGAACCGAATGAGCTACGCTCTCATGACCGGCAAGGGATTGAAGAGCGTGGCGGACCTGAAGGGAAAAACAATTGGCATCACAGGGATCGGCGGAATGGGAGAATTTACGGTTGTAGAATCTCTGCGCCGGCACGGGCTGGTCAAGGATCGGGATTTTTCCGTCCTTAATATCGAAGGCGGACCGGCGGCGCGTATCGCCGCGCTCAAAACTGGCAAGGTACAGGCCGTTCCGCTGACCCCCGGACAACGCGTGCAAGCTGAGAGTGATGGATTCACGGTGCTGTTGGACACCAGAGAAATACTGACGGAGATTCCCTCGACGATCGTCGCGTCGACGCGGGAATTCGCCCGCTCCAGCCCCGATAAAACGGTCCGATTCCTCAGGGCGCTCGATAAAGCTAACGGTCTTATCCGCCGCGACAAGGAAAGAGCGATTACGCTTGGAATACGACACGGATTACGCGGCGACGTTGCCGTTGAGAGGAAAGCCCTGGATTATTACGTGGCGGATCTCGACATCCGCCTCAAGAAGGAAAACATCGCGGCGCTTTTGAAACAAATCGATATTTCAGACGCGCCGCAGAAATATTTCGATGACACGTACTTGACCCGGGCTGTCGGGTCTCGGTAAGAACTAGGTGATATATTTTTCGGAGGTTCTCATGGACGCTGAACGGGCAATCGAGCTTTCTCCACAAGGGTCCGGTCTCATCATTGTCGACATGCAGGCTGAAGGCTGTGAAAGGCATGGCGCGGGAGTTAAACCCGTCATCCGAAACATCAGAGCTTTATTGGACCGATTTCGCCAGGCCGATGGAAAGATCATCCACGTTCAATCAGTGAGAACGAAAGATCATCCCGAATTCACCTTCTTTGGTAAAGAGTACTCCCTCATCGAAGACAGCCCGGCGGTGGAGTTTGTCGACGAGCTTAAACCCGAGTCTAACGAGGTTGTCGTAAAAAAGTATTCCCATGACTGCTTCTATCAAACTTCCATGGAAGAGCAGCTAACAAAATTCGATCTACGCCCTTGCCGAGACCACATCGTCGTCACCGGAATCGGCTCTAACAATTGCGTCTATCACGCGGTCATAGGATTTAACATAAGAAACTACATCGTCCACGTGCCGGAGGATTGTATCCATGCGAGCCGCGCCGAGGGTCAGGAGTTTGCTCTCAGTCAGTTCCGCTCGCCCGCGTACAATTTCAACGTTAGCGTGACTCGGTCTGAAAACATCAAGCTCGCCGCCGACCTCAAGAGGGCCGCTTCTTAGTCCGACGCCTGTAATAGAAATTTTCAACCCTAGCCGGTGTTCCCCGGAGGTTCGATGCAGAACGCAGATAGCGATATCATCGTCATCGGCGCTGGCGGATGCGGTCTGATGGCGGCGCTGGTGGCGGCCAAGAAGGGCGCACCGGTGCTGTTGCTTGAAAAAACGGACAAGCCTGGCGGCGGGACGGCTTTTTCTTCCAAAGGCATTCGCGCCGCGGCAAGTCGGCGACAGCGCGAGTTGAAAATCCACGATGACGCCGGTCTCTATGCGCAGGATATTTTGCGGCGGAACAACGGCGAGAGCGACGCTGTCCTAACCCGGCGGCTGGCGGAAACCTCGGGGCGAGTGGCTGATTTTCTCACCGATGAAGCCGGCATCGAATTTCAAATCGGCGAGTTTGCCTTCGGCCACAGCGCGCAGCGATCACACTCGTGGAAGGCGGATAAGACCGTCACCGATTTTCTGTTCGCGGCGGTGGAGCGCGAAAAGAAAATTCAAGTGCGCTTCTCCACGCCGGTGCTCGCGCTCCAGCCGGACGACGGCGGCGCGGTGGTGGGAGTAAAAACAGACGACGGCATTCTCACGGCGCGAAGGATTATTTTGGCGTCTGGCGGATTCGGAGCGAGCGCTGAGTTGCTCTCCAGGTATATTCCTAAAGCGGTCGGCATTCCGTTTCCCGGTCATCATGGCAGTACCGGCGACGGCATCAAGATGGGCTTGGAGGTTGGAGCGGCGATAGAGAACATGGGCGCGTTCCAGCCGTACCCGGCCTACATCGGTCCGGGAAAGCGCGCGGTGGCGCCGGAGGTGGCGCTATCGGGCGGGATCATGGTCGATGCCGCTGGAAGGCGTTTTGTCGATGAGACCCGATATCCCGGCGGGCTCGGCATCAAAATGCTCGATCTGCCCGGCAAGCAGGCGTACGAGATTTTCGATGAGCGGATTTTTAAGCTGCATCGAAACGCGCCGGGGCTGAGAAGTTTATCCGGCTTCTTCGACGCGGGGCTGTTGCTGAAAGGCGAAACGCCGGAGACGCTCGCGGGCAAACTGGGAATCGACGCCGAGGGGCTGAAGCAAACCATCCGCGACTGCAACGAGCGCGCGGCGAGCGGCGACAAAGACGCTTTCGGGCGCGTTCTGCCGCAGCCGTTCGAGGGGCCCTACTACGGAATCAAAGTGACCGTGGCGCTGTACCACACGCAAGGCGGCTTGAAAGTGAACGCGGACGGCCAGGTCCTGCGCGCCGATGGCTCGATCATCTCCAACCTTTATGCCGGCGGCGGCGTGGCTGTCGGTGTCTCTGGCAAGGGGCTCGAAGGTTATTTGCCGGGCAACGGGTTATTGGCCTCTCTCGGTCTCGGTATGATCGCGGCGGAGCATGCGGTAGCGTCGTTGAACGGCAATTAAAGACGAATAATCAACTAACTCAATAGTCGGCTTGCACACTCTCTCGATTGGGGAAGCAGCGACGCGTCCCTGCTCGGCAGGCGTTTGTCCAGCTAGTCAAACAACGTCCCTTAATGGCTTTAAGTGCATACTTCGTTGCCGCCATCGCGTGGGAAGATTATCTGCCGCAAATCGCCGAGGTATGGCCGAACCATAACATTATCATCGGCAGCGATTTCGATCACGGCGACGCGATCTCGACCTGGCCGAATACCGTGGCGCCGATCAAAGCGATGAAGGGAATTTCAGAAGCGCACAAGGAAAAAATTCTCGGCGGCAACGCGGCGCGGCTGTTTGGGATGAAGGCCTAACACTCCCGATTGGTGCGTGACGCTCGCCGAGCAACGACGTTCGCCTTGACAATCAGGCGACCCTTCGGTAGCTCACCGTTATAATCGTACTATCCTTAGTCGCCCCACGATGTCGTATCAGGCGAGCCATGAGGAGGAATCATGTATCGGAGACCTGAAACCAAAGCGGCGGAAGAAAAAGTTTATAAACAAAAACAGATCGGCGAGTTCATGACCACCTGGAAGGATTTTCCCAGGCCGGGTTTGGCGGCTTGGGCGGAGCGCCGGAAGGCCGGTTTGATGGGCACGGCGAAGAGCACCCATTACACGCCGCGCTTTCGCCCGTTCGACATGCTCAGCGTCCCCAATCAATCGTTGGTGATCCTCGAGAATGAATATCACCGCATCGGCGTCGAGAGCGTCGTCGGCGTGCAGGACAGTTTCCACCGCTACATCGATTCGGATATGGTCTATTTCCAATTTTGCGGCAACAGCACCGTGGAAACCGAGTTCGGCGTCTACGAGATGGAGCCCGGCGAAGTGATGCTGGTTCCCGGCGGCATCGCCCATCGCTCCATCGGACGCAACGACAGCCTGCGCTACTTCTGCCAAAGCCACGAGGCGGTGGACTACGTGATGAACGAGGACCAGTACACGAGCCAAACCAGTTTCGAGGTTAAGCGCATCGGCGGTCCCAATTGGACCGCGCCGCAGGGGGCGAATGGGCCTGCGAACGGGGCGGTCGTGGAGAAGATGCATTTCTGGGACGATGGACCGGACGACCAGACGGTGGTGGAGCGCGATTACGAATCGCTCGTCGGCGTCGCCGGACTGCGGCGCGGAGAACCAGGAAGTCTCGTGCGCAAGCTACGCGCCTTCGACCACTTCACGGCGATCGTCGGTAAAGGCCGCGAAGACGCCGGCACCCAGCCGCTGATGGAATCGGCCAATATGCGGGTCCGCACCTACAACATGCAGGACGAGCAGTTCGCCTTTCATCGGGCGCTGCGCAGCGAGGAAGTGCGGATTCAGTTTCGCGGCGACGCGCTCGATCTTTCCGAGTTCGAAAACGTCGAAGTCTCCCCCGGCGAGATCACCATCATTCCGCTGGGCATTTCCCACAGCGTGATCAGCATCCCGCCGGAAGATGAGAATTTCCTGCGGCTCAACTTCTACAGTAAGGTCCGCTGGCGCGTCCCCATCGATCCGACCAAGCACTATTTCGACAGCAAGTTCGAGATCAAAACGACGGTGCACAAGCAGGCCGAATGGCGCAAGAATCTCGCGGCAGCGCGGTGAGTCCAGAAAGTCAAGAAGTAAAAGTCTGACCCTGCCGCCACTC
>DASYUV010000235.1:0-13404 GCA_036000865.1 Binatia bacterium
AGACCGAAGAGAATCGGCAGCACGGCGGTTGCTAGTCCAGTGTAAAATCTCGGCGGTAATCGTTCATGCTTCGACAAGCTCAGCACGAACGGGTTTTTCCCTTATCCGTTCACCCTGAGCCTGTCGAAGGGTCCGGAGCAAAGCTGCGAATGTACTGATATCGTCGTTTGTTTCCTTCAATGCTGTTTTCGTTTAAAGTGCTTTATAACCGAAAACTAACCGATCTGCATTCATGGCCGCCAAAAATCTCGCCTCGATCCGTCGCAGACTTTTACGCTGGTATGACAAGAATAAACGCGATCTGCCGTGGCGAAAAACCAAAGATCCCTATGCGATCTGGGTTGCCGAAACCATGTTACAGCAGACCCAGGTCAAGACCGTCATTCCCTATTACGAAAGATTCCTGAAAGTTTTTGCCACCGTCGAGGCGCTGGCGCGCGCGCCGCAACAGCAAGTCCTGCGTGTTTGGTCCGGCCTTGGTTACTACCGGCGCGCCGAGAATCTAAGACGAGCCGCGCGCCAACTCGTGCGCCGCCACGACGGGAAAGTTCCCCGCGAATATGATGACCTTCGTTCGCTGCCGGGAGTCGGCGACTACACCGCTGGAGCCGTCCTAAGTATCGCTTTTGACCAAAGTTACCCGGCGCTCGATGGCAACGCTCGCCGCGTCCTCAGCCGGCTTTTCAATCTAACCGACCACAACGAGCTTCATGCCCGCGCGCGCCAACTCATTCCACCGTCTAGGCCCGGGGATTTCAATCAAGCTCTGATGGAACTCGGCGCGACCCTCTGTACGCCCCGAACGCCAAATTGCGCCGCATGTCCGGTTACTCTTACTTGCGTCGCACGATCCGGTGGTCGCTTGCGCGCGCGCCCGACAAACCGCAGCGAATCCATATTCACAAATGTCACGTGGCCCCTGGCAATTGTTCGTCATCATGGCAAGATTCTTCTCCACCACCGCGCCGCCAAAGGTCTTCTGGCCAATCTCTGGGAATTTCCCGGCGGCGAAGTTGGGCGGCGGCATAAACCGGAAGCAGCCCTTCCACGGCATTTGCGCGATCTTTCGGCCAACCTTTCAAGGCCGCGCTGGATCGGCGAGTTTCGCCACAGCATCACTTACCGACGGATTCGCGCGCCGATTTATTTGTTTGATTATCATCCTGTCGTTAAGATGCACTTGTCTACCCGCCACTGGCTCTGGATCCAACGGTCCAAGTTAAACAACTACCCGATGTCGTCGATGTCCAGAAAGGCCCTTCGCCTCTTCGATATTCATGAAAAAAGTTTTTCTTAGAAGCTTGCTCGTGACCTTCATCGTCGCCGCGGGTTTTTACGTTTATTATACGCTTCCAGACGTGTCGGAATTGAAGCAGAAAAACCCCAAGATCACTGCGCTAATGGAGTTGCGCGAGGAGGAGTATAAGAAAAAGGGGATCGGCGGGCCGCGTCAACAAATCTGGACGCCGTATGGCGCGACTTCGGAGCACTTGAAAAAGGCCGTGTTGATTAGCGAAGACGCCGCGTTCTTCAGCCACAAGGGCATCGATGTAAACGAGCTCAAGGCGGCTCTGAAAAAGGATTGGGATACCTGGAGCTTTAGCCGCGGCGGCAGCACCATTACCATGCAGCTCGCCAAGAATCTTTATCTCAGCCCGTCGAAAAATCCGCTGCGAAAAATGAAGGAAATTATTATCGCCTGGCAACTCGAACAAAAGCTATCGAAACGGCGCATCTTTGAAATCTACCTGAACGTTGTCGAGTTTGGACGAAACATCTACGGCGCCGAGGCGGCCGCGCGATTTTATTTCGGCAAGTCCGCCGCAACCCTAGATCCTCTGGAAGCGGCCACTCTCGCCGCCCTACTGCCCAGCCCGCTCAATTCTCGCGAGCGCAATCTCCTAAACCGCAGAAACGTGATTCTCGGCCGGCTCGCCAGCGTCGGCTACCTGAGCAGCGAGGAATACCAGCGCGCCAGACAACTTCCGCTTTTTCACAAGGTCGAAGAAGCCGCGCCGCTCTTGCCCGAGGAAGACTAGAACCCACTTTGTCTGTGAAATTTCCTCTCAAGCGATCGTCGCCGCAAACCTTTCATACAACTTTTCTGCTTGAGCTTCGTCTAAACAAACGAGAGCCATAGGCCGGGGGATCGGGAAAAGTCCAAGTCAGCCGAACCCGAGGACATGCGGACGGCCTCCGGAAGGAGCGGATAAGTCAATGGAGAACCGTAATGCCAACAAGCTCGATACCAATTTGGCAAAACTTATAGCAGCTGCCGGCGAGGTAGCTTTCGAATTCTCAAATAACGATAAAGAGGCTTATAATTTGGCCCGGCTCGCGCTCATTGAATTCCTTAGAAAAACCTCACATGCAACTGATTTGGATAAAGATTTCGAGAGTCTCTCGTCGTCCAACCAGGTCATTCACTGACACCCGAGAATCGTCAAGAAACTTCTTAGGGGAGCCTCCCTTGGCTCCCCTTTTTATTTGTGCCTGACCATTTTGGGAACTTTGGCCTAACTCTTTTCGTTCTGAGCAGGAGAGTTTGATAGATCGCAACCAAATCACGGTGCCAACCATCCAAATTACTTGTTTCGATAACACCTCGCCCGTCAGGCAGACTGAAGGAAACATCCCGACGCAATGCTTCGATTAGCTACCTTCTGGGCTTTGATCGTGCTAGCGGTCATTGTTTGGACCCTGTGGCCGAGGTACGGCACCGCTGTCACCCCGGGCACGGCTGCCCCAGATATCGCCGGAGAGCATTGGATCAACAGTATGCCGCTAACCATTGCGGGCTTAAGGGGCCGCGTGGTCTTGGTAGAGTTTTGGACCTATGGTTGAATCAACTGTCGCAACATCATCCCGCAGTTGCGGGATTGGCATGGCAAATATGAGCAAGCCGGCCTGACCGTCGTCGCCGTGCATTCACCGGAGTTTGCTTGGGAGAAACCGTTCGCTAAATTGAAAGAAGCCACGGCAAGACTGATGATCAAGTTTCCCGTCGTGCAAGACAATGGATTTGATATCTGGAAACGCTATGGCATCCGGGCATGGCCGACTATTGTCCTGGTCGACAAAAAAGGCATGGTCCGCTACAGCCATATTGGCGAGGGCGCTTACCAGAAAACCGAATCGATCATCAGGCAGCTGCTTGCCGAAACAAATTGACGGGCAATCTTTTGTTCGCGACCATGCGTCGGTAGTAGCGAGGAGTATCCATGCTGATCAAGAGACCACCAGACATCAAATTCTCTGAGATCACGCCAAAAGAGCTCTATTTGAACCGTCGCCAGTTCATCGCTTCGGCGTCGGCCGTGGCGCTCACTGCTGGCGCAGCGTTGGCAGGAATCGACCTGGTGGCAGCGCCGCGTGAATTGCTCGCTGGCGAAAAGCTCAAGAATCTCAAAAAAGGCCCGCCGGCGTTCGATACCACCGAGAAGCTCAATTCATTCAAGGACATTACTTCGTACAACAATTTTTACGAGCTTGGCGTCGAAAAAGGCGATCCGGCCGAGAACGCCAAGTACTTGACGACGCGACCGTGGACTGTCGCGGTCGAAGGCGAAGTAAAGAAGCCAAAGACGTTCGACATCGACGGCATTATGAAATTGAGCTCGCTCGAAGAGCGGATTTATCGTTTGCGCTGCGTCGAAGCCTGGTCGATGGTGATACCCTGGGTCGGATTTCCGCTCAGTGCCTTGATCAACCAAGTTGAACCGACCAATAACGCCAAATTCATTCAATTCGTCACACTTCACGATCCCAAGCGCTTGCCCGGCCAGAAGCCGAGTATTTTCGGCAGCGCGCTGCAGTGGCCTTACGTCGAGGGGCTGCGCATGGACGAAGCCATGCATCCGCTGACGATTCTCTCGCTTGGCTTATATGGTGAAGTTTTGCCGGCGCAGAACGGCGCCCCGGTGCGCTTGGTCGTTCCGTGGAAGTACGGCTTTAAAAGCATCAAGTCCATCGTCAAAGTGCGCTTCGTCGAGAAGCAACCAGCAGCGTCGTGGAACATCATGCAACCCCAGGAGTATGGCTTTTACTCGAACGTCAATCCGGAAGTGGATCATCCGAGATGGAGTCAAGCCACCGAACGCCGCATCGGCGAATTTCTCCGCCGAAAGACGCTAATGTTTAACGGCTACGGCGAGCAAGTGGCAAGTCTGTACAAAGGAATGGACTTGAAGAAATACTACTAGAATTAACCGGGCGCGCCCATCGGAGCGACGTTATGCCGAAAATCAACATCGACCGGGAGAAAATTCGCATGATTCCTGCCGAGGAAGAAGCCCTAACGGGTACTACGCCAAACTGTTCGATGACCTTTTTGTCAAACCAGTGAAATGACGGTGGCAGACATTTACGCCCAGTCGGATGCCTGAGGAATTCGCCATCTATTTCAGACGTCCGACAAAGCTGTCGGGGCCGGTTTGAACCCGGATTCCGCAGTTCCGGCCGACGCGATGAGCGAGGAGCAAACCTTCCGTAGCGAAGTCAATGGGTCTCCGCCTCTGAGCGGACATCGATCATCGGTGGTTCAAGATGAAATGTAAGGCTTACAATGGTGAAGTGCGAAGTAGCGAAAAGGACTTTGAAACTTTACAGTTGGGTGCCTTCGCTACTCCAGGTTTGCTCCTCGCTCAAGGGCCCGTAGGTTGAACTGCGGAATCCGGGCTGAACGCCACCCGCGTCTGACCGCTGAGGCGCGGCGGACGCGGAGGGAGATACGGGATCACCCGGTAGCCGCGCCGGAAGGGCTTATTTTGGAATTCAATTCAGTCGGTCCCGGATGCCCAGTCCTTTCGAGCGCACTCAAGATACGGCGCTCGGATCCCCAGTCGCTCCAATGAACGCCGCGGACTGGCAGAACCAATAGAGGTGATGGAAGCTGCAAGGAAAGAGGCACCAGCAGCCCTTGCGAAAAATTCACGGGCTCCAACTGCCTGTAAGCTTCTTCTACCACATCCGTCTCAGCGCCAGTCCCTACGGCTTCCGCGATCCGGTCAAAAAAACCGAAGAGTGCCGGAGCGGTCCTGCGCACTAAATCCAGCAGCATGTCGGCCTTGAAAACCATGACCATGGTGTTCCACAACCCTCCCTTTAGGATCAGCGCCCCCACGGAAGCAGGCTTCGGCTTTTCAATGAACGTTGAGACTTCACGAATGCCTGACGCGAGGAGACTTTCCACCCGTTGCCCTGGCAAGATATAGCCGTACTCCGGTTCTGCTCCGCTCGGCTCCATTCCTAACAGGATAAGACCGGAAGGGTCCCGCTCAACCGCACGGAATGCCAGCTCGACGTGGACCATAAAAAGGTCCGCCTCCTCGATGAAATGGTCTGAGGGAAAAACAACCACCGTGGAATCAGGATAGCGCTTAATTAAATGAATTAGGGGCAGCAGTAGCCCAGGCCCGGTCTCCTTGTTTGCAGGCTGCACGACCACGTTTCCTGCTGGGCGGCTGGAAAGCTGCCGTCTGACATCAGAAAATCTCAGGTGGTCTCGGTTCACCACGGTAAATAGATGGTCCGCAGAGATCAGCTTCTCGGCCCGTTGGAAGGTGTGCTCCAGCATGGAACGGCTGCCGATGAAATTCATGTACTGCTTGGGAAGACCATCTCCCCGTAGTCGATCGATAAATGGCTGAAGGCGTTTGCCATCCCCGCCGGCCAGTACAATTCCACAGCGAGTTGGCGAATGGGTGGTGGTAAGGAAGGATGGACTCGTCAATATCATAGAGCTTTTCATTTTTTTCTACTTTGCCCGATTTCGCCACAGTTACTGACCGGTCATTTATCTGACCACCACACCCCAAGCCTCCTGCCTATCTCGTCTGTCGAAACGGAAAAAATGTGTGGTTCGGCCCCTTGAAAGCACAGGGTCACGAACTCACCCGTACGATCCGGAGAGGGGATATCCCCCCTCCCCAAACCGGCAGGTCTCTCTGGTTAGGCCGCTTTAGCGGCGATCTGGTGCGAAGTCGAGTTCGCGACCTCAAACAACTCCACTCTGGGAGTACCTTCGACCACCTTCGACAGGGTCTTCAAGATTTCGGGATACTTCTCGCGGTTGTAAGCCTCCGCGTCCTCTTTCCTATCCCAGAAACTAATGGCTACAACCTCATTCCGCTCCGGGGCGACCAGGGTGATCTCATCCTTAAATCCCTTTTGTTTGCGGAGCACCGGAATAACCTCATTCTCGAGAGTGCGGGTAAACTCCGGCACACTATTGGCCTTGAGCTTCAAACTGACGTTGCGAGTATACATTTCAACCTCCTTGGTTGACTGGTGAGAGGGTCGGGAATCGCGGGCTTACTTGAAGAATTTCAGGTAACCGAGGAAGGAAACCCTATGCCTAGCTGCTTTTACGGTAGTCACTAAACTCTAGTTGTCAAGTAGATTTTTCAATTGGTTAACAGATAATAGTTAATGATCTCTCTAAAAACAGATCGATATTGATGACTTGATCGAGGATCCAGAAATACGAGATATCAACAATGCTGCATGAGGGTAAACACTTTATGAGGACTGTACGAAGAGTGCACGCCCCTCGGTGAATGAGGAGAGAATGACACAGTCGGCTGGAGGCAGGAAAATTTTTGAACGACGCGCTGCTTTTCAGAGAGAAATTATCGCCCTGGTCCGCAGACCCTACTGCACGCCCAAGGCCATCCGCGTAGAACTAAAATACCTCAGCCTGTTGGAGCCGGCCTGAAGTTAAGCGAAGCCCTCCAGCTGTTTTCGAGCTATGAGTCCTTCGCCTGGTAGACAACGACCCGGTTCCCCCCGGCCTGCTTGGCGGCATACATGGCGTTGTCAGCCGCGTGGATTAATTCAGCAGCCGTGGAATTGTGTTCAGGCGCGCCCGCAACACCGGCCGATACTGTTATCGTGTCTAGCGGTGGGCCGCCGTGCCGAATCTGCAGTTCTTTGACCAGAACGCGGATTTGTTCCACGCGTCGCTGCGCATCTGTCAGCGATGAATCGGGGAGAAGGAGGACAAACTCATCGCCGCCATAGCGGCACGAGATATCGCTCTTGCGCAGCTTCTCGCGCAGCACCTGCCCGAACTGGCGTAACAGCGAATCGCCGGCATCATGGCCGAAAGTATCGTTGAATGGCTTGAATTTATCGAGGTCGAGCATCGCGACGCACAGTGGGGAATTCCGGCGCCGCGCACGATGCAGCTCGCGCGCCAGATTCTCTTCCAAATAGCGCCGATTGCACAGTCCGGTTAGCGGATCATGGATTGCCTGTTCGCGCAGCTCCTCTCTTAGTTTCAAATTATACAAAGACAGCTTGATCGTTTCGCCCACCGCTACCGCCAGTTGTTGCCTCGTGGTAGAACCTATAACCTTTTCCGCCGCGCCGGTGAGATACAACAGACCGGTTGCGCCGCTCTGGACTATCAAAGGCACGCACAAATAGCCTGCCTCTGGTTTATGGACAAAGTGATGACACAGCAAATCCACCCGTAGATCGCTAACTTCATGCAATTTACCGCGCCGTAACGCCCAGCAATCGTCCAATGAAAAACTGGACTTTAGTGCTGTCTCATCGCCCCAACGGGCGACCGTCTCCAAATGTTGATCCGGGCCATACAAAATGGCTAAACAACCACTCTGCCCCGCGAACAGTTCGACAGCCACGTGAGCAACCACCTGGTAGGCCTCCGCCTGTGTTTTGCAGGATTGAAGCAGATCATTGAGGCGGATGAGCGACTTCATTTCCTCGTCACGCCTTTGCAGTTCAGCCACCGAAGCCTTCAACTCGTCATTGGCCGTCCGCATACCTTGCTCGGCCCGTTTGCGCGCAGTGATATCGCGGACGTTGCATTGGATCACCCGCCAGCCATTGACGAGGTAGACATTGCTGACGAATTCCACCTGGATGTGTTGTCCGGCTTTGGTTTCCAACGGCAGATTCTCGTAACGGACATATTCCTTTTTCTGCAACTCGCGCATGGCGTCCTGGCTCGCGATAATATCTTTGACCGCACCGATCTCCCAGAGCGCCTTGCCAATCAACTCGGTGTGAGAATATCCCAGCAGGTCTTGCAGGAATGGGTTGACGTCGGTGATCCGTCCCGTATCCGCATCCAGGAGAAGTATGCCATCCTTAGCCGTCTCGAAGAGTCGCCGGTAGCGAACTTCGGAAGTGTGCAACTTCTCTTCCTCCACTTCATTCTCGGCCAAGAGGCCGCGCTGCTCCTGGTAGCGAACTTCGGAGGCCTTCAACTTCTCTTGCTCCCCGTTATTCCTAATGCCTTTGTCGTTATCGTCCATTGCAGGACCCCTTCCTCGCCGCTACGTTGCTTAACGAGAGGAACCTAACTCGATGATTAATATTTCCGCGTGGCGTCTTAATCATACGTCGACGGAAATGAGCTTTATTCTCAAGCTTTGTTAAACACAATTTTTCACATTGGATGATACGCTCTTGCACGCGGAGTTCTGTCTAATATTGGACAATTTTGAAAAAAGTTATAGCAACGACACAAGACGGGCATCGCCACCCTAAGCAACCTACGCCGGTTAATCCAAGTAGCGATAATTCAAGAAGGATTACGGAGGCCGCGAGCGCTACCGCCCGCGAGGTTATACTTATCACGGATGCCTTCAGTTCCTCGCTTGCGGTACGGCACATTCAAGAGCTTTGAGATGATCACTCAAATGTTCCTGGAACCATGTATTCCTCGGCCATCGCCACTTCACATGAGGGAGATCCTCGCCACGATAACAGTAGCCATTTGTCTTACTCTGGGAGAATACGAGCTGCCAGTAGCTGAGCTTGCCCTCTTTGTCTCCATAAACACGTGTACGCGTGAAAACCTCTTTCACCAGCGCTGCAACCCCGCCGAAGGAATCTTGCGCCAAGAGTCCAATCGGGAGCAATTGCTTTTCCAAAAAATCGACCTTCATGTTACCTCCACGTTCTTTTCGTTAACTGGTCAGGCGCGGTCTCACTCCTCTTTCCCGTTTCATTTTTGGCAAAACAGCGATCGAGGAACGCACCAATCGGACCGCGCGCCGCCTTTCTCAAAATCCCTTTCAACTCGCCTTTCTCCAGCCAAATCCCTTCGCAGCTGTCGCAACGATCTAAAACCGATCCCATAAAGCTGCACCTCTCGAGCCTTCCTGGACACTTTGGACAGTTCACTATCCGCCCTTCCCGCCCGGCCGCTTCGACCTTCTGAAACTCGGCCTTCATCCCCTCCACCAGTTCGTATTCTTTCGCCGCAAAATAGTGATCTTCATTGGCCCGCTCGTCAAACCTTACGGTTTCGCCGAAGAGATCCTTTTCGATCTTCATGATTTTATCTCCCCATTTCGTAGAGCTTTCGTAGCTGAACGCATGATCAGGCGTTTATAACTTTGGCTGAGGATGCTCGACGTTCCCCTCGTTGTTTTCACTTCCCTGTGTGTCCGCCGACTTCTTTTTGTCCTTGAGGCTGTCGATGCTTCTCACTTTTAAAATCGCTTGCAATGCCGGGCGGTCGACAACTTCTTTTTCCAGCAGCAGATTTGCCAATTCCTCCAGCGCCGAGCGGTGCGCGAGTAGGACGTCCCGAGCTTTAACGTGCGCTTCCGACAATATTTGCTTTACCTCTGCGTCGACGAGCCGAGCGGTTTCCTCGCTGTACTCCCTGGGACTCTGAGTGGGCACCATCAGAAACGTGGAATGTCTCGGTCCTTCAAGTGATGCTAGACCGAGCTTTTCACTCATGCCGAATTGGGTGATCATCGTCCGGGCAATCTCGGTGGCTCGCTGCAGATCGTTCTGCGCTCCCGTTGATATGTCGCCGAAGATGATCTCCTCCGCGACCCTCCCGCCTAAAAGGACATAGATGCGCGCGAGCAATTCGGAACGTGTCATGAGATAGCGATCTTCGGTCGGCAGTTGGGTTGTGTAACCGAGGGCAGCAATGCCCCTCGGGATAATGGAGATCTTGGAAACGGGATCAGCGCCAGGTACAAGCTCAGCCACGAGCGCGTGACCCGACTCGTGGTAGGCGACGATCTTTTTCTCCTTGGGCGTGATGACATGGCTCTTCTTTTGCAGTCCCGCGACGACTCTTTCGATCGCCTCGTCAAATTCCGCCATCTCTATGGACTCCTTGTCCTGACGTGCCGCCAGCAACGCAGCTTCGTTGACGATATTGGCGAGATCCGCGCCGACGAAGCCTGGAGTTTTTGCTGCCACTGTGGCGAGATCCAGATCAGGAGAGAGTTTCACTTTCTTCGCGTGCAGTTGGAGGATTTTCGTGCGTCCCTTGATATCAGGACGATCCACCAGGATTTGCCGATCGAATCGGCCAGGGCGCAACAGTGCGGCGTCCAAGATTTCCGGCCGGTTGGTGGCGGCCATGATGATGACCCCTTGGTTCGGATCGAACCCATCCATCTCGGCTAAAAGCTGATTGAGGGTTTGCTCGCGCTCATCGTTGCCTGAAAGCATGTTAACTCCCCGGGCTTTGCCTACGGCATCGAGCTCATCGATAAATATGATGCTCGGGGCATTCTTCACGGCTTGCATAAAAAGATCTCGTACCCGCGCCGCCCCGACTCCGACAAACATTTCGACAAAATCAGAACCGGACAGACTGAAGAAGGGAACGCCGGCCTCGCCCGCGACCGCGCGAGCCAGCAGGGTTTTTCCGGTACCCGGCGGCCCCACGATCAAAACACCTTTGGGAATACGCCCGCCCAATCTTTGATACTTATCCGGATCTTTCAGAAACCCGACAACTTCAGCGACTTCCTCTTCGGCCTCGTCGATTCCCGCGACATCGGCGAATGTGACTCCCGTTGCCTTTTCGATGTAGACCTTCGCCTTGCTTTTACCGATCTGCATTAAGCCGCCGCTTCCTGACCCCATCTTCTTGCCGATATAGGTCCACAGCAGAAAAAACAGGGCAACCGGAACCACCCAGGATAAAATGACCGGCAGCCAAGTACTGTTGACCTGCCCGCGGAACGGTACTCTTGCCTTTTCAAGCTCCGCCGTCAGACCGGGATCCTCCACGCGTACGGTTTCAAAGGGGAAAGTTTTTTTGCCTTCAACGATTTCCTGGGAAATCTTTTTTATTTTCTCCGGCGTGAAAATTTCCTTAACCGCCTCGCCCTTCAAATGGCCTTCAATGGCCGTCTCGCGAATTGCCAGATCGTTGATCAGGCCCTTGTTGAGTAAAGACTTGAATTGGCTATAACTGATGATCTCGACATGGGCGCTGCCGTAGTAATTGTGGATCATCAGGATAGTGAAAAATGCCAAGATGAAGTACCCGATGGAAAGCCGCCGCTGTTTCTTTTCCATCGGCAGCTTGTTTTTCTTTCTCGCTTGGTAATTAGTCCGTAGGTCGGCGAGGAATTTCTTTACACGCTCTCGCGGTCCGGCTTTCTGTGTCAATTTGGCAATGCGCAGCCCATGTCCCTCTTTTGCCCCTGCGAGAAGCGCCCGGATCTTTTCCGTGGCGCGATCGATCCTGGTAATCTCTCCAACCATACTGAATATCCTCCGTTTGCCTAAGCTGCAGACACCGAGCCACGCTCGCTATCCTTAACTAGCCACCTCTCATGCATGATTTTGTCCTGGATCCTCAGAAGCCCCTCCGTCAGAGCTTCCGGCCGGGGCGGACAGCCAGGAACGTAAACGTCGACCGGAATGATTTTGTCCACGCCCTTGCAAACCGAGTAGGCGAGCTGAAACAACCCCCCACAGTTCGCGCAGCTCCCCATCGAGATGACATATTTCGGATCGGGCATTTGATCGTAGAGGAGCTTGGTCCGCTTGGCCATTTTATAAGTTAGAGTTCCGGCCACGATCATCAGATCCGACTGGCGAGGCGTGGCCCGCGGGACGGCGCCGAATCGATCGATATCAGCCCGTGGTCCACCCGTTTGCATCAATTCGATCGCGCAGCAGGCCAAGCCAAACAGCATGTACCACTGCGAAGAGGCTCGCCCCCAGTTGAGGAGTTCGTCCACCTTTGTCGTAAAAACGGTTTCGGGCAACTGATTAATTAATGGCATGAAGGCCTCCTCTTATTCCGACGGACGCAGCGCGTGGCGATGGAGCGGCCGCGCACAGATTCACTGCCGCGACGGCAGCGAATCGTTTTATTTTTAAAGAAACGGGCAAGTTGCCAGCGAGGTTCTCTCGTTGGTTTGCTCGAAGCTCAATGGGCTTTCTAAAGCTCTTTCTCTGGGACGAGAAATAACAGCGGCCGGTAGCGTGGGGATGGCCGGAGGATTTTTCTCCTTGGTGAGTCTCTGCGATCTGCCGTGAGGGATCCGAGTTACTTCGGCAAAGGCTACCGGCGATGCAGGGCTTACCTCTGCAACACCAGCAAAGGAGTCATCGTCCTTTGAACAAATTATGGACCTAATATGTCCACGTTTCAATGGTCTCTCCAGGAATAATTCTTTAGATTGGCAAATCCGGAAAGCTCACTCACTCCCGGAGCGCAGCTTTTATTGAGTTTGTCCTCCAGCGCGTCATGCAATGATCACTGTTTTGGATACACTACGTAGGCCCGCCGTCGTCCTTAATCGACTAGCCGTGAGTTACCTGGGTCCGGTATTTATACTTATGGTGATTCGCGAGGGATTGCTGTCCACTATTGGACAACGTTGAAAAAGTCATTCGGTGGTCCGCGCCATGCGCAGCCGGTCTCGCCGACCATGCGTCCCCTACCTGCGGACCCGGCAATAATTCTTTTCAGGATTGTTCAATATTAGACAGCAACGGCCGCTGAATCAGCGCAGCATGAAAATCCCTAATGACTAGACCCGAGAGCAACGCTCGCGTGGAAGAAGGAAAGTAACATGGCTTTGTATGCGGTTGATGTGCGCGACGGCGTGATCCAGCGGGTGACTGAGGAATACGGCGGGGTCGACAACCAGCGCTTTTTTCTGATCGAAGCCGGTTCCGCGAAACAGGCCTGGGCCAAAGCCAACCGTTCGTCGGGTGGGATGGGTAGCGCCGAATGCGATTCCTGCCGCCATCGTTTTTGCAGCGCTTGTGAAGAATGCTCTGTCGCAAAACAATACTCGGACTATTGGATTTGCCACCGCTGCGGGGAATTAAACTTGCGTGTTCCAAACTTGTCTTTAGAGGAGGTATCTCATGGATTGGGAAAAAATTAAGCTGGGTTCGTGGAGTGCCGTCGGAGGCGCGATCGTATTGGCGGTCGTCGGATTCAACTGGGGTGGATGGGTTACCGGCGGTGCTGCGGCGGCAATGGCCAAGGACATCGCCGCAGATGCTGTCGCCGATCGTCTGGGTTCGATCTGTGTCGCACAGTTTAACCACGACTCGGATAAGGGTTCGAAGGTTAAAGAAATGAAGGAAAAAGATCCTTGGGACAAAGCCCGCTATATTGAAAAGCAGAGTTGGGCGATC
>DASYUV010000236.1:0-7547 GCA_036000865.1 Binatia bacterium
TCTCTCGCTGGCCGGGACAGTCTCCCCCTGTTCCTCAAATTGGGATTGGATGAAGGTGGTCCTCATGCCAGCAAGCTCTTTGAATCGGTTTACATAAAGTCACCTGATCTATGATTACATGCAACAGACCTAATATAAGGACGAAGGAGGGGGCTTGAACTACTTGAACGATAATTTTCTCCCGGTCCCTACCGCCACTCATCCACCGATACCGTCTTCTGATAATTGCAGCCCATGATGCGCCAGTAGCCATTGGTTTCGCCGCCGACCACGACAACGTGAATCTCGTCGGGCTTGAACATGCGGATCATTTCGTCAGGTGCCGCCTTCAACTTCGACGCGTAAGGTTCTTCACCGAACGTTGCTCTAGGATAGATATAGTTCTGAATCAGCTGATAATCCCAGTACTCGCCCGCTGGCATCAGCGCGTTTTCATAAACCCAGTCAATGAGTTTTTCCTTGGTGTCGAAGCCGCCGCGGTCGATATACTGCCGGGCGGCGATGGGGTCGAGCAGGAAAGTCGGCGCGCTGTGGGCGTCCATGCCGCGTAGCATGTTACGCACATGCTCGCGCCAATATTTTTTGCGCACGCCGAGAGTAAAGGCTGTCGAGCGGCAGCCTGTGAATATGCTCACCGCGCTGTCGGTCGGTTTGAATCCATGCTGGACATGAAAAGATTGCCAAGGACTGCGTTGTTCATTCTCGGCGAAGGTGACGGTGCCGTACGCATAACCGTTACCCTGTGAACCCATGTAACTGTCTCCGGGGAGCGAGCCGCCCTGGAGATTTTGCGACAGCAAACCATAGGCGCGCCCGATGGTCGCGTTGGCGTGATTGTACGGTGCCATGGCGCCGGTGCCGGAGTTCATGCCGATCTCGTTACGGATCGGACCGTTGACGACGACCATCGCCGCCATCGAGCTGGTCGTGCTGCCGCGCGCGCTCACGCCGCTAGAGGCGAGCGCCAGTATCACCGGAAAGTATTCCGGTTTCGCTCCCGCCATTACCGCGTTGACCGCGACTTTTTCAACCGTGAATTCCCAATACTGCCGAAATTGGTTCGAGCGCATATGCCCTGCAACTTCGTCCGGCTTGCGGCTCGTGTGCGCGAGCATTTCTCGCACTTTTCTTTCCGTCGGCAGAACGATCGGCAGCTTGTCCGTCCAATTATTCTCCAGGAACAAACGCTGCAGGTTCTCGTCCGTGTCGGAGTCGACCAGTCGCGGCGTCGAGCGCTCGAACTTGATCTCTTTGATGCGATCTCCCTCGGCGGGACGGGTGAGGCCTTCGATGACTTCTTGCATCACCGGCCGGCCGCTGATCGGACTCTTGCCTTCGACATAAGCGCGCAATTGTTCCGCGGTCTTGCCCATCACCGGCTGGGGCACGAAAGTGTAACGCGCCTCGGGCATGCCGTGCATTCGGGTCACCGATTGCACGGCCTTCTCGAAGGCGTTGGTATGGATAGCAACGGTGGGCACACCGTACTTGCTATCGAGAGCGATGGCGTGCACGGCGACCGCCGGCGCGCAGGTGCTTCAATGGCCGACACCGATGATGGCGCCGTCGCCGTTGGCTTTGATCATCTCCCAGGTCTTGGGATCGTCTTTGGTGTAGACGCTCGCCATCTCTACGAGCTTGGTCGTCACCGACGGCATGTGATCGGCGAACCAATCCTGTACCTGACGCAGGAAAAGTCCTGAGTCGTCGAAGCGCGGGTCGACCAGGTAGACCGTCTTGCCGTCAAGGCTCTCCAAGCGCGGCGCCATCGGTTTCGGCGTAATCTTTGGTGGAAAGCCTACCGGATTGAGCACCGAGATCTTGTCCGTTCCGTTAATGCGATCAGCCATGTTTGAATCCTCCTTGCGCTATTTATGTCCAAGCCTGTCAAGTCCAGGATCACTGCCTTGCGCCGCCGTAAAATCACGAACGGCGCGGGCGTCGGCTTAGACCTCCCAAACCTATTCGAAGTTGCGAACCAGCGTCAAGCGCAAAGGAGCCGGCCGCTTTTCGCAACAGCTTAGTTTCTAAACTTCGTGAAGAAGAATACGCGTGCTGTAGCTTTTTTGTATTTGATAGCGCGCCGTCACTTCTCTCATCGCGTTGTGTGGTGGCGTCGTTGCAGGTTGGTCCGTTGAGCCGAACAATTGTAGTTATCCAAGAAATTCAAGTCTTTCAAATAACTGCGGGTTTGATTCCCCGCAGCTTGCTGCGCAAAGAGCTATTCCCAGACTCTTAGAGTCCGTCATTCCCGAATGCTTCTATCGGGAATCCAGGCGAGACCCGAACTGGACCCCCGATTAAAACATTCGGGGGTGACGCCTTTGGGATAAATTCTCATCGCTATGTTCTGATACCTCGTCAGCTTACTGCGGGGTAGTTCAATAACGTCACCGCTGCGCTCGACTATTGGATCGAGCCAGTGGCGCTATCATAGGTAAAGTTTGGCTGAGTGCCGCCCGTTTTGGCGGCAGTCACTCTGTATGAAGTTGGCGAGAGGATGACGAACGATAAGGTGACTCCGGCGGTTGATTGGAAGCAATATCCGGCGGTTTCGGCGATGGAAGCCGGAAGTACGGATTGTTTGGCGTAGTAGGCTTCGATGGCAATCGAGGCATTTCGAAGATCCGATTTCATCTGCGCGTCGATCGCCTCGCTTCGATAGGTCATGAACTGCGGTATCGCGATCGCGGCGAGCAGACCAATCACGGCGATCACGACCAGAATTTCGACAGAGTGAAGCCGCCGCCCTTAAATGAGCGCTTCTTGCATGCAGCAAATTGATGAAGCATCAAGCCACAACTTCCTTAGGCTTACAAAAGCTCGCGCATAGTAATTGATTCGTTCATGAAGCACCAGGAATAAATTTACCGGCGATTTTTCCATTTTCCGCAATTGGTTTTGCGCTGCGCGACCGACTCGCGTGAGATGTTCCATTCCTTGGGGGACGAGGTCCGGCGCCAGCTTTGTCGCGCCGCCGAATGTCCTTGACGTTTAATTTCAATCTGCCTTATGTTGCAAGCCGCGCGGGTTTCGTCGATTGGCTTGGCGTTTACGAGTTAATGATCGGAGGCGATATGAAAAAGACGAGCGTTTGGCTTTTGTCCGTTCTCTTATGGTCGGTCGAAGTTGCGGCGCAAACTCCCTACTTTCAAGGTAAGACGATACGCATCATCGTCGGTTATCCGGCAGGTAGCGCCCACGATTTATGGGCGCGCATGATCGCGCCGCAGTTGACCAAACATATTCCCGGCAATCCCGCCACCATCGTTCAAAACATGCCCGGTGCCGGCTCGATGACCGCGACCAATTATATTTATGGTGTAGCCAAGCCCGATGGCTTGACCGTCGTCGTTAACAACGCGGCACTATACTTCGAACAGCTTCTAAAAAAGAAAGAAGTTCAATACGACTGGTCGAAATTCACCTGGGTCGGCAGCATGACCCCCACCGTTCCGATGCTGTATATGTGGGCGAACACTCCCTATAAAACGATTCACGACGTCCGTACAGCAACGGTGCCGCCGAAGTGCGGCGTAACCGGAACGGGCAACACCGGCTATTATCTTCCTAAGTTGCTCGAACAAGCCATCGGCGCGAAGTTTCAACTAGTCACGGGTTATGAAGGCGGTGCGAGCATCGAATTGGCGGTGGAGCGCGGCGAAGTGCAGTGCCGCGCCTTTACCATCCAGGTTTTCTTCGGCCGCGAGCCCTTTAACACCTGGCGCAGCAAAAACCTGGTGCGGGTTTTGGTTCAAGGCGGTAAAAAGCGCGACCCGCGCTTGCCGGAAACACCGCTGCTGAATGAGTTAATGGATCAGTACAAGACTTCGGAAGCGAATCGCCGTTTAGTGAACGTCATGTTGGGATCGGGAGAATTCGGCAGCGCGCCAATGCTGGCGCCGCCGGGAATGGCCGCCGAGCAAGTTAAGGTTTTGCGCGCGGCTTACGCCAAGGCGCTGACGAGCCCGGAATTGATTGCCGATGCAAAGAAACAAGGATTCGAGGCCGAACTGATTCACGGCGACGACCTCGAAGCGCTCGCGAAAGAAGTCATAAACCAACCCGCCGATGTCGTCGCGTCGATGAAGAAAGTCATGGGCGAATAAAAAAACATCTACCTACACGGGGCGACGCCACAACAATCGAGCATGGCTGCCAATCGTATTCGATGATCAGAACCGTCTGTCGTCTGCTCATGAGTCTCAGTTTACTGTCTTCGGCCGCCGCCGGCGCCGCGAGCGCCCCCGTTCGCGTCAACATCGGCGCTGCCTCGGTCAGCAGCAGCGCGCTTAGTTTGTGGGCCGCGCAGGAGCAGGGAATTTTTGCGAAGCATGGTGTTGAAGCTCAGCTTATTCTGATCCGCGGCGGATCGACGTTGGTGGCAAGTCTGTTGACCGGCGAGATCCAAGCGGCGTTTACTTCCGGCGTTTCGGTGCTCGGCGCTGCGGCGCAAGGCGTCGACGTAAAAATGCTCACGTCGATCTCGAGTCGGGTGAGCTGGAAACTGATTGCGAATCCGCAAATCAAAAAGGCAGAGGAATTGCGCGGCAAGCGTTTTGGCGTGCAGAGTATCGTCGGCAGCACGTGGATGTATGCGATGCTTGCCTTGGAACAGCTCGGCCTCGAACCGAAACGCGACAATATATCGTTTCTTCCCATCGGCGATCCGGTCACTATCGGGCACGCCTTGGAAGCCGGTCGCATCGACGCCGCGGTGCTCGATCCTGCGCTGAGCCAGCGCCTGACCAGCAAGGGTTTTCTGCAGCTCGTCGATCTGGCCAAGACCAACGCGACCTTTCCCGGGTTGGGTGTCGGCGTGACGCGCGCTTATCTCGAGCAACATACGGTTGCGATTGAAAAGTTGGTCGCCGCGCTGACGGAAGGTTTGGTGTTCGTGCAGCAACCGGTGAATAAGCCCATCGCGCTGAAAATCCTCATGAAGCATCTCCGCATCAGCGATCCGAGCGTGGTCGAAAACGGTTATCAGGATCACCTGCTGACGCTGAATCGAAAACCCTATCCGTCGCTCGACGGTTTGCGCAACGCGCAACGTTTGATGACGCAGCAAAATCCCAAGATCGCGACGCTAAAAGTTGAGGAGCTGGTTGACTCGCGGTTCGTGCGCAAGCTTGATGATAGCGGCTTTATTGATCGACTTTACGCGGCGCCGCGCTAGCGAAGGCGAAACTTGCACCCTTTCGGGTTTCGCGTCTCGGGTTTCGAGTTCAACCTCAGCGGTCTCATTTCCTGCAATGCTCTACGTAATATTCATCCATGATCGAAGTTAGTCATTCCCGCATGCTTCTAGCGGGAATCCAGGCGAAACTCTGACTGGACCCCCGATAAAAACATTCGGGGGTGACGAATTTGACATAACTCTCATGGATCTAGCTGGCCAATTGAACAGTTATTATCTAGATCCTGGCCGCGACAATTCCTTCGCAACGCTACATTGATTCAGACTGCCGTTTGCGATATTCGCTGCTTATATTAGCCCAAATATTTACGGAGGTAACTCGTGCTTCAAGGAAAAGTTGTCGTGGTCACCGGGAGCGGGCAGGGCATCGGCAAACATGCGGCGAAGACGTTCGCCCAGGAGAAAGCGAAAGTCGTTGTTGCCGACTTTGACGCGGAGTTGGCGAAGAAAACCGCTGCGGAAATCGGCGAAGTTACAGAATCGATGGCCGTTCACGCCGACGTGCGGAATGAAGACAGCGTCAAGAAAATGATCGACGAGGTGATCGGCCGCTTCGGCCAGATCGACGTGATGATGAACAATGCGGCGATCGTGCCGCACTTTGCCTGGAACATTCCGCGCTGGCCGTTGATTGCCGATATGCCTTTGGAGTTTTGGGATCGCGTCGTTCACACCAATCTGTACGGAACATTTTTCGCGACCAAGCATGTGATCCCGCACATGGCGAAGCGAAAATCAGGTCACATCATCAATCTCTACGGCGGCGGCGGTCTGAAGCCGGGCGGCGCCGCCACCTACATGGTGACTAAGGACGGCATCCGCACGTTTACGCGCTACGTCGCCGAAGAAGTGCGCGATTCGAACATCTGCGTGGTGACTTTTTCGCCGCGCGTTCCAATCGCGACGGAAACGGCGCCGGAAGAAGCGCTCAAGCGCTTGCCCGGTCCCGAGATTTTGGGGCAAGGTTTCGTGCTCTGCGCGCAGTTGCCGATGGATCAGAGCGGCAAGTGCTTTGCTCATGAGAATGGCAAACTGGTAGATGAGTCGCCGAGGGAGGGATGAAGAAGGCAATAGGCAATACGAGGAGAAATTCGCAGATAACAGTGATTGATGCGGATGCGCACGTAATTGAGAACGAATCGACGTGGGACTACATGCTCGAATCCGAGCGGCAGTTCAGACCGAAAGTTGTCAGTGCGACAAGCACCAAAGATCCCTTTGATTATTGGATGGTCGATGGGCGAGTCATCCCGCGCAATAACGTCGGCAGAGACCTGCCCGTGGCGGCGCGCGAAATGACCGATCTCAATTTACGCATCAAACACATGGACGAGTTGGGCATCGATTGCCAGGTGATTTATCCGACATTTTTTATTACGCCGGTGAGCCGGCGGCCGGATATCGATTTTGCCGTGGCGCGCAGTTACAACCGGTGGATGGCGGACATCGTGAAAAAAGAACCGACACGTTTCCGTTGGGTGCTCGTGCCGCCACTGCAGAGCATGGAGCATCTCCTGGAAGAGCTGAAGTTCGGCAAGGAGAATGGGGCTTGCGGCGTCTACATGCGCGGTCTGGAAGTCGAACGCATACTCAGCGATCCGTATTTTTATCCGTTGTACGAGCAAGCGAGCGCATTGGATCTACCGATCTGTGTTCATTCCGCTAATGGGGCTTTTACGACCTACGACTTTTTCGCCGATGATCCTGGTTTCTCCAAGTTCAAACTAGCTGTCATCGGCGCGTTCCATTCGCTCGTATTTCACGGCATCCCGCAGCGCTTCCCGAAGCTCCGGATCGGCATCATCGAAGTGAGCGCGCAGTGGATTCCTTACGCGGTTCATGATCTCGCGCGGCGTTTCGCGCGGCGCGGCAAGCCGTTTCCGAAGAACGTGCTTAAAGAAAACAGAATCTACGTCACCTGCCAGACCGATGACGATCTTGATCATGTTCTCAGCTATGCAGGAGAGGACAATCTGGTTATCGGCACAGATTATGGCCATGCGGACAATGCCGCGGAGATCGAGGCGCTGCGCAAGTTGAGGAATGACGGCAAGCTGCCTGGAGCGGTGATCGACAAGATTCTCGACGATAACCCGCGGGCGCTGTACGCGCTCTAGCAGACCGCTGAAAAAGTCTCATATGCTTCGTTGCGCTCAATCGTCTCGCTACAACGTACCGGTAAGTACGCCTCCGCTCGTCGATTTTTCGCGCGCCTCGCCTCTGAGATCTTTTTGAGCGGTCTGCAAGAAAGGTTATTCAGCAAGCTGGAGATTTCAATTGGAGCATTTCCGAATTTGGAGGTTGTAGGATGTTAACAATCGACGCGGACGCGCATGTCATCGAATGT
>DASYUV010000237.1:0-14196 GCA_036000865.1 Binatia bacterium
GCGACCAGCCGGTCGCCCCTACCTCGGTCTTAGCGCTCGATGTCCGCATCTGAATTTTCCTAATTTGTGACCTTTGTGCCCTATGTGGTCAAATCTTCTTTTTCGGTTGCGGCTATGCCGCGCTAGGTTCTTTGCGGTTAATTCTCTTCTCTTTGATTGCGGCTCGGCCGCGCCAGTCGCTTTGTGGTGAGAGCATAGGTGCTTTAAATCAAGAGACGCTACACTCGATCATCATCCAACCACCCCTTTGTAATCAGGATGGCGGCGGACCGCATTCATAAACCATTCTCTCATGGGCCGGCCCGACGTACGGCTCCGATCAGCCGCTACGCGTCCCGCGTCCGGTTCGACCTTGCCGACTATGAAGTGCGGGCCGGGGCTTTCGATTGCCTGCTTTGCCGCAGCCGAAAACTCTTCCAGCGTCCTCACCGTGGCGCTTTTGGCGATGCCAGCGCCTTGCGCCATTTTTGCCAAGTCGGTCTTGCGCGCGGTAAAGGTCGATCCCATAAAAGCGTAGGAGCTGTTGTCAAAGACGAACGCCACGAGGTTGGGAGGGTTCACATCGGCGACGGTGATCAGGCTGCTGCTATCGTTCATCAGGCTGCCGTCGGAGTCGATCGAGATAATCTTGCGCTTGGGAAAAGCCGCTGTCAGCCCGAGGGCAAAAGGCAAACAGAGTCCCATGTTAAGGGCAAAAAAGTTTGGCCCTTCAGGCCGAACGTTGAACCAGAACGGCGCGTTGGTCGAAAGGCTCGTGACCGCAAACATATGCTCGTCGACCAGAGACGCCAAAAATTTTAAGCAATCGAAACGCTTCACCAGAGCACCTCGCCGCTCAATAACAAAGCGACGGGATGACTATAATCCTGGCAAGCAAAACTACCTTCTTGGATCATGCGCTTCATAGTCGCCTTCTGATTCACGACTCGATAGGGGACGCGCAGCGCACCAAGAAGAGGTTCGGCCACCTGTTTGAACATGAGAAGCTGAGATCCCGGGATGCCGCTGTGATCGCCGAAGTCGCCTCGATACGAGGCGAGAATGAGGATCGGCGCGCCATAGACCATCCCCATCTGCGATAATGCCCAAGTGCCGACCAGCAGGCCGGCGATGCCAGTCACGAAAACCACTCGCCGTCCGCCCAGCGCGGCACCAGCGCAGAAGGCAAGGCCGTTTCCTTCGCCGGCCACTGTCACCGCCTGGAAGAAGGGATCCTCCCGCATCGCTTCCGTGAGCGAAAAGGTGGGCTCCTCGGGCAAAGTCACGGCTAAATCGACGCCTTCCTCTTTTAACGTCTCAATGATGACTTGTACTGATTGCTGATCCATCGATCCTCCTTTTTATACGATTCGGTGAGCATCCTATGGCCGCTGAAAGATCTTAAAAGTTGTTCAACATTTACTCAGGCCTGGACCGGTCGCGGTATACCCATAGGAACGGAGCTCGCATAGAACAAGCACTCACCACGAAGTGATTCATGATCTTACGCTCGCCCACAGAGGATGAAAATGGAACCCTCTTCCTAAACCCTGGGTTGACCTCCAACGTATATCCCTCCCTCTATGCCACGCCATACCAATATGCCACGCCATACCAACTCGTCACCCCCGAACGTTTTAATCGGGGGTCCAGTCCGAAATTCCCCTGGATTCCCGCTAAAAGCATGCGGGAATGACGAAATCCAGGACTGCCACGCCCACCCAATTTTCGAAGGAGCATACGAAGAGCACGAAGGGAAGAAAAAATTTCTCCTTCAATTTATTCTTCGTGTCCTTCGTGCGCTCCGTGGTGAATAGCATCGGTCGGACTTAGCTCCATTGAAACGGAGTTCGCCATGAATTAACGATCCGTCGACTAACGGTCGCCTAGTGTTTGTTGCCAGTCGACTTGCCAATCCCATATCGGTCCCAATCCTTTTCCACCTTCGCCATCATATCGCGCGACGGCAAGCACACCGGCGCAAAATCTTTGGCGTCGTATCGGGTCGCGTCGATGAGAATTTTCGACGTGCGCGCCGGCCCTTCTTGTTCTTCCTTCGGCAAAGACGGATCCAAAAAAATTCCAGTGAGTCCGCTCATGATCTCGATGTCGCGGTGCGGTTGCACGCGCGTCGCCACCGCCCACTCGACGGCGGCGGGATCGAAGGGGTCGACATCCTCATCGACAACGGTCACCTGTTTGATATGCCGGCCGCTAGGCGAGCCGAAGACCGCGAGCCCGACCATCTTGCCGTATCCCTCATAGAGCTTGTCGATGGCCACCACCACATGAAAGACGCCGCAGCCGCCCTCGGTAAGATGCACCGCTTTGACGCCCGCGAGAGTGATGTTGCGGAGTATTTCCGACTCTTTCCCGACCGCCGTGAGCACATCGGTCTCGTGCGGCGGCGCGCCCTGATAGGCGAGATGGAGAATCAGATTTTTGCGGCGCGTGAGCGCGGTCAAGTGAATCGTCGGGCGCGGCATCTTCAAGCCACCGTAATGGCCGGTGAACTCACCGAAGGGCCCTTCTTCGCGTTTTTCATCCGGCTTGAGAAAACCTTCGAGCACGAGCTCGGCGTCTGCCGGCACTTGCAGCGGCACGGTTTTGCAGTTGACGACCTCGAAGGCTTTGCCGCGAATCGCACCCGCCATCGCCAGCTCGTCGACGCCGAACGGAAACGGACAGGAAGCCGCCATCACCAGGCGCGGATCGACGCCGATCGCAATCGCGATCGGAAAAGGTTCGGTGGGCGCTTTGCGGTGCTGCAGCATGAAGTTGGTGTACGGTCCCGAGAGAATACCGAGCGTGCGCGGCCCATGCACTTGATTGCGATAAATACCGACGTTGCGAAACCCGGCCACCGGGTCGCGCGTGTGATGACAACAGAGCGTCAGAAATGCGCCGCCGTCGAGACTGTTCAGGCGCGGCGCGGGCAGATCGAGGATGTTGATGTCATCTCCCTGGAGAATAACCTCGTGGCAAGGGCCGCTGTCGACGGGAACCGGCGGCAACGGCTGGCTGACCCGCCGATTCCACTCGCGGTGAACTTCCTGTTGCTCGCACTGCATCGCCAAAGCGTAACGCTTGCGCGAGGCCAGGGCGTTTATGAAAATCGGCATGTCCTTGCCGCCGGGGCGCTCAAACAGCAACGCCGGGCCGCGGCCTCTCAAGCTCGTGACGCAGACCGCGCCCAGCTCTTGATCCAAGTCGACGGGCACGCGCACGCGGGCGAGCTCGCCTTCTCTGTCGAGCAGCTCAATGAATTCTCGCAAGCCAGAAAAACCCATGGCGACCTCCTAGGATTGGAGTGATGGAGTACTGGAGTATTGGAGTGTTGGACCAATGAAGAGATGCATGATTTACCGACCCACTACTCCATTACTCCACCACTCCATTACTCCATTCTTTCGTTACCGCGGCATGATCGTCTTGATAAATTCCACGATCTCTTCTCGCAAACGGACATACTTTTCGGTCGAGATGTCCGGATACGGCATACCTTCTTTGGGCACGAGAATATCCTGGACATGGTCTTTTGAAACATCCCGGCGCAGACTTGCAAAGCGGGCGGCCTTGCTCCATTCGAGCTGGCCTTCCGGAGACAAGAGGAAGTCGACGTACACGCGCGACGCGTTCGGATGCGGCGCGCTTCGCGGAATCGCCAGGCTGCCATTGCCCGCGGTAATATAAGTTCCCTCTTTGAGCGTGTCAGGTTTGAGATGCTTTAGCGGCAGGCCGCGGGCGATGAACTCGTTGGTCAGCACGTCACTCGGTCCGATCGCAATCGGATACTTGCCGCGCGCGGCAAAATCCAGCATCTGCCGGTCGTCTCGCGGCATCACCAAATCTTTCAGCGCGAACATTTTTCGCATGAAATCTTTGCCGAGTCCTTCATGGGAGTACCACAAGGTCGAGTTTCCCAAACCGCCGCCGGCGCCGAGCGGATCTTTGAGCGCGATCTTTCCCTGCCATTTTGGCTCGAGAAGATCTTTCCAAGATTTGAAGTCAGCTCCCGAAACCAGATTGGAATTGTAGATAAACGGGGCCTTGACGTAGGCACTGAAAACCAGATTGTAACTCTGCGCTTCGTCGGAAAACGTCAGCTTGCCGCCGCGCCACTTGCTCGGATCTTGGGTGTTTGGGCCGGACAGCCATGGCTTGACTGCGACCAGAGCTTTCACCGGCAGCAGAGTTTCCAGCGCCGTGGTCGTACCGGTAATCAGCACGTCAGTGCTGTTGCGGCCGGCGGCAAGCTCGTTGAGCAGTTTGGGACCGATTTGGTTACCGGCCATGCTCTGCAGCTCGACCCTGATATCCGGATATTTTTTCTGAAAGGCCAGAGTGAGAGCATCGCGCGTCTCGCTTCCTTGCGGTCCGATGACCGAAACCACGCCTTCCTTTTTCGCTGCGGCCAAAATCTGCTCCCAGGACTGTGAAGATTGGGCCATCGCGGTTGCCGGCGCGAGCGAAGCAACCGCGATCGCGATGAGTAAATTTCTTGCTACAAGAAACATCGACTATAATTTTCGCGTCAACGACCGAAAGCTTCTTTGAATAACGCGGTGAGATCGTCTTTGATATCGATCGCTTGTTGCGTGTAGGTCTTGATCGATCCCGGTATCGGCACTCTCCACGGCGAATGATCGGTGGGCACGTCCAAGCGCGCGCTGATGTACCCATTGACCTTGGCGAACCCCTCCTGCCCCTCTTTCGACAACAGCCAGTTGATATAAACCTTGGCGGCGTTTTGGTGCGGCGCTCGATTGAAAAAACCCAAGCCGCCCGAGCCCGGGCTGATGTCGGAGCCTTCCTTGATCTGTCGTGGATCCAAAATCGCAATGGGTAAACCGTCCTTCATCCGTTCCTCTGCGACAATGTCCGAAACTCCAATCAATACGGAATATTTTTCTCGGGCGATGCCGTCGATCTCCTGGGTATAGTCTCTCAAGATCGCGGGTTCTTGTTTGGCCAGGGCGCGAATGAAATTTGGACCAAGCTCCGGATGCAGGTAGAAAAACGTAAACGTGGCCTGACCCGGCCCCGCTCTGGTCGGGTCGTCCATGACGATTTTTTTCCGCCATTTGGGGTTGAGCAAATCTTTGTACGATTTGATTTCCTGCGGCTTGGTGACTTTCGGATTTACGAAAAGCGTTCCGCGCTGAGACGGGGTCATCACAAGAAAGCGCTTTCCCGCATCGGAGAATTCTAGAGCCCCGCCGCGCCAGTTCCTGGGATCTTTTACATCGGGCAAAAGCAGCGCCGGCTCCAGCGGATCCAACATGCCGGGCGGAAGTAGCACCAGGAGACCGGTAGTGGTCCCGGTGATCGCCACATCCCAGAGATACTGGCCTGCGGCCCGCTCGGCGGATAGTCGCGGACCGATGCCCGAGCCGCGATCGGCGAAATACTCAACCGTGATGCCGTATTTTTTCTGGAAAGGTTCCACCAAAACATCACGTCGATCGGCCCCAACAGGACCGATGACCGCGACCTTGCCTTCTTTTTTGGCCGCCGCCAGAACTTTGTCCCATTCCTGGGCGAATGAACGCTCGCCAACCGCAAGCAAACAAACCGTGATCATGCCTATTAGCGAATGCAGCGTTAGCTTCATAACGGCCCCTATTCTGTTTTGTTGATCTCGAGTGAGTTGCGCCATTTGCTGAGCACCTGTTCCTTTAATGCCGGGCTCGACTCTGAGACTTCAGGAAACTCATTGCGCCACGGAAACGGCCGGCAAGCATCGATAATCGCCTTCGAGGAAAAATACTCGCGCCGTTTTTTGTCTTCAGGAGAGATCAGCGGATCGAGCGGCCCGCTCCAGGTCTGCCGAAGAACGTCAATGTCTTTTTCAGGATTGCTGCGCGTGCTGATCGCCCAGATGACCTCTTCGAGATCCATGGGGTTGATATCTTCGTCTACGACGACAACGTAGCGTGACAGGTACGCGATCGTGCGACTCTGCAGAGCTATCGCGGCGGCCTGGCGCGCGTGGCCGGCGTAGCGCTGGCGCAACGAGATGACGACGAACATCCGCGCCGCGCCCGCCTCATGACACCAGACGGCTTTGACATCCGGCACACCGGCATTCTCCAGATCTTCTTCCAACGCCGCCGAACGGAGAATCGCGTGGGTATAAACTTTCCCTGACGGCGGCTTCACCGGCGGTGATCCGAGCACGATCGGATCGTTGCGATGGTAGAGCGCCTTGACGCGAAACACCGGTTCATCGCGCACGCCGCTGGCATAATAACCCGTCCATTCTCCGAAGGGACCTTCAGGAAGACGTTCGTCGGGCATCGCGTAACCTTCGATTGCGATCTCGGCATGAGCCGGTATCGGTAGGCCGGTAACCGGCCCGCGGATCACTTCGAGCGGCTCGCCCTTCAGGGCACCGGCGTAGTCGAGCTCGCATACGTGCTGCGGCACCGAGGTGCTCGCAGCCATGTGAATGATCGGCTCGGCGCCAAGCACGATCACCGCCGGCATGGGCTCATTGCGAGCGAAGCATTTGTCGCGATGGACGCGACCATGTTTTCCCGGAGAGATGTAAAGAAAAACGCGCTCCCGGTCCAGAGTCATGACCCGATAGGCGCCCACGTTGATGGCGCCGTCATCGGGATCTGCGGTAATGGCGGCATCGCCGGTTCCCAGATAACGCCCGCCATCCTTTTCATGCCAGCGCGGTGCAGGAAACTTTCCCATGTCTATGTCGTTGCCGCGCGCGACATTTTCCATCACGGGTCCATCCTTAACGAGCATGGGCGGAATCAGTCGCATCTCCTTTCGCTTGCGCCGCCACGCCGTCTTGATGCCGCTCTCGTCGAGCCCTGTAGCCAACCCGAGCGTGAGAGCGAGCCTCGCTTTGGAGCCGATGTCATTAACCAGCACTCGATAGCCGGGCCGGTGATCGACAATGTCGTCAAACAAAACCGCCGGCTGATTGCGCCCGCGCATCAGATGCTCGGCCAACACGCCGATCTCGATGTCCCAGTGCGCGCCGCGTAGGACCCGCAGCTCGCCGAGCTTCTTGACGTCGTCAATCCAGTGTCTCAAGTCGCGATGCGCCATCGTTCTTTCCCTCCTAACGCGGCAACACTCGCGTAGCAACGTAACCAGCGGTTCTTTGGCGCTCATTGAAAACGCGCCCATCGGCGTCGGCGCTGCGCGTGTCCCGCTCTTTCAACTGCTTCGCCATCATGACTTCCTAAGCGAATCAATCTCCGCTGCTATCAGCGGCCGAAAACCTCAGCCAATATCGGGAACAGATCGTCCTTCTTGTCGATCGCTTCCTGGGTATAGGTCTTGATCGACCCCGGTTGAGGCACGCGCCAGGGCGCGGCGTGATCCGTCGGCACATCGAGGCGATTGCTGATATATCCCGTGGCGCGCGCATAAATTGTTTGGCCTTCTTTGGAGAGCAGCCAGTTGATATAAACCTTTGCGGCATTCGGGTGCGGCGCGCGATTGAAGATCGACAGGCCGCCGGACGCGGGACTGGTGTCCGAGCCTTCCTTCAATTGCCGAATATCGACGATCTCAACCGGCACTCCCTGCTTCGCGCGCTGCTCCGCCAGACTATCCGAGAGCCCGAGGCCGACGGAATAGCGCCCCTGACCGAGCATGTTGACCTCCTGAGCGTAATCTCTGAGCAAGGTCAGTCCCTGACCGGCAAGCGCCCGGATGAATTTCGCGCCAAGCTCCGGATGGAGGAAAAAGAAAGTGAAAGTCGCCTGCCCCGGACCGGACTTGCGCGGGTCGTCCGCGACGATTTTTCCCTTCCACTTGGGATCCAATAGATCTTTGTAAGATTTGAATTCTTTCGCGTTGACAAGCGTGGAGTTGACGAAGAGGGTGCCACGTTGATAAGGCGACATGACCAACAGCTGCCGTCCCGGATCGAGGAATTCCAACGCGCCGTTGCGCCATAGTTTGAGATCTCTAACTTCGGGAAGTATGAGATTCGCTTCCAGCGGATCTAAAACCCGCGCCGGGATCAAGTTCTCCAAACCCGTCGTGGTCCCAGTCACAACGAGATCCCAAAGAAATCGCTCTGCCTTACGCTCGGCGCTGAGCCGCGGTAAAATTCCTGCGCCGGAATCGGCGTGATACTCGACGCTGATGCCATACTTCTTTTCGAAAGCAATTGTCAGGGCGTCGCGGCGATCTGCACCGACCGGGCCAACCATCGAGACTTTGCCCTCTTTCTTAGCGGCCTGCAGAACACGCTCCCACTCTTCCTGCCCTGGCGCTGCGGCAGAAACGGCACCCGTTAGCGGCGCCATGAGCAGCCAGCCCCAAGTCAGCGCCAATAGTCTTCGTGTCATTTTTGCTCCTCTAGTAAGCCGCTGAGATTCAATCCCCCTCGTTTCTCGTGCTCGTGCCCGTCTTACCCGTCGAGAGCCTCTGGGTCGAACGACGAACACGAGCCACGAACACGAACAACGAACCCCCCGCGCTGAATTCACAACAAGTTTTCAGCGCTCCTCGATCACGCATCGGGTGCGTACATCGGCCACAGCGGCTCGTTATCGCCGCGCTTGGCGATATAATCGATGGCGTCGTTCACCGCTTCCAGAGGAAAATAGCGCGTCGTAACGTGGCGCGTATCGATGACGCCGCGGCGCGCCAGCTCGAGCAGCTCGGGAAAATCGATGTAGTGGCGTCCGGTGATGCTGCAAATCTCGATGGAGCGAATCATTAGATACCTGACCGGCAAATTAAGCGGTTCAGGGTTGGCGCCGATCAGCGCCACCCGGCCGCCGCCTTCGAGATTGCGAATGCATTCCACCAAGGTCTGCACTCCGCCCGGTGATAAGTCGGCGAGCACATTAGCTCCTTGACCACTGGTTAGATCTTTGACTCTTTGCGTGATCGATTCGCCTTTGCTCAACGCAACGGTTTCAATGCGTCTGGGGTCGATGGCGCGAATCTGTTCGAGCCTGGCAGGATTGCGGGCGATGGCGATTACACGGGCGGCGCCCATGGCCAGCGCGGAGAGCACAGTGCCGATGCCAGTAATGCCGGTGGCGCCGTTGACAATCACGGTCTCGCCGCTGTGCAAGCGCGCGCGCTTGAGAGCGCGATAACCAACGGTCATCTGCGACACCTTGCACATCTCGTTGATATCGTCCTCAGGCCGCAGCGGAACAACATTGGTCGCCGGCACGCGGCAATATTCCGCCCACAGGCCTTCCTTGTAGCGTAGAATGCGTTTCGATCCCGCCTCACCCCACTTGGCAATAAATCCCATCACCCGATGCGACAGACAAAGGTGCTGGCGATCGGAGCGACAGAACCGGCAATAACCGCAGGTAATCGAACACATCACGACGACGCGATCGCCGACCCGCACGTTGCTCACGTCAGGGCCGACTTCAACGACCTCGCCCAAGCCGTCATGACCAATGACCATCGGCAAAAACGGTATGGTCGGCACTTCGGAAGTGTACTGCACAGCATCTTCGCGCATGTGCAGATCGCCGTGATTGAGCCCGGCGCGCAACACGCGAATCAGCACCTCGCCGGTTTCGATATCGGGAATCGGCACCTCGTCGACGCGCAGCAGGTCAGTAGATTGGCTGGTTTTTTCAAACCCGTAAATGCGCGCCGCTTTCATCGTACCCTGCATGATAACCTCCTTATCGGATTGGAGTGATGGAGTATTGGAGGAATCTTGGATTCTCACTCCGCTAAACACCGGGTTCAATGTGTTCAAGCGCGTTGCTCGGTTCAACCGCTACGCTCCGTTCAATCCCCCACCTCTTTCCTCCCCCGCGACGCGGGGGAGGATGAAGGAGGGGGTTTGATCGGCTTGAACGGCTTGAACTGTTTGAACCCATCACTCCTTTACTCCATTTGTTGCAGTTCTTGTTTACCCCCACGGCTCAACGGGAATCTCGCTCCAGCGCTTCTCGCCGATGATTTTTAAAGGGTCGATGCGCGCCAGCACTTGATTCGAAATCGACAGCCGCTCGGCGAAGGGCTTGCCTATCGGTTTGGTGCAGTCGAAACCGGCTTTGCACACCAGCCTGCCATCGGGAGAACTGGGATCGAGTGGCGAGCCGGTCATTCCGGGTAGCGTCACCAATCCGCGATCCGCCTGGAAGCGCGTGGCGAGAGCCAAAAGCACTTCCCGCTCGTCGAATATGTCGACGTCTTCATCGAACACGAAAGCGTGCTTGAGCCCGATGTAAGAGGTTAACGCCGACACCGCCGCGGTCTTGCCCTGTCCCTCGACGGTCTTGCGTATTTGAATATAGACGTGCGCCACGCCGCAGCCTGACATCGGCAAATGCACGGCTTTGACTCCGGGCACGGACCGTTGCACGGCGCGAAAGACTTCGCCTTCTTTGGTCAAGCTGATAATCCAATGGGTGTGGCCGACCATGACGTCGTCCCAATAGGCGTCTTTGCGGTAAGTCACCGCTGTTACCTTGAGCAGTGGACACCAGCGCTGTGGTCCGACGTGACGCGTGTATTCACCGAAGGGCCCCTCCGGCTTGCGTTGGCCTTTAGGCATATAGCCTTCGATCACCACTTCGGCATCCGCCGGCACCAAGAACTTTTCTCCGAGCGTCTCCGAAGCAACCAAGCGCAAAGGCGACCCGAGGGTGCCGCCCGCCGTTTCATAGTGACTCTCTTCCGGCCCCACATGGTTTGCCGCGCCCAACAACGCCAGCGGGTGGTGACCGATCCAATACGCCGCCGGCATGTCCTCTCCCGCCTCTTCACAGTAACGTAGGTTGTGCGCGTTGTGAGAATTCGGCGCTAGCCAGACGCGAACCTCGTCGCGATCCGCTAACCAGCCGCGGTGCATAGCGGAATTGTCGATGCCCGTGTTGCGGTTGAAAGTAAGAAAGTGTCCTTCTGTGATATAACGGCCCGGATCCATCCGGTGATGGCGCAGCGCGGGAAAACGGCGCACGTCGATGTCGGATCCCTTTTCCACGACCTGTTTCACCGGGGCCTGATCACGCGAGACGACGATTGGTCGTTGCCGTGTTTGGACCCGTTCATAGCAGGCCAACCCGGCCTTTTGCACTTCTGCGCCCATGGCGCGCGCCAGGCGTAGACGGCTGGCCATCAGAAAAGTGGTCAGCGGCATCGTCGCGCGCTTGCCATCGACGATGACGTTGTGAAAAACCAGCAGCGGAAAACGGTGCGCCTTCTCCAGCTTCATCGCCAGCGCAGAAATTTCCCATTCGGCGTTGAGCGGCTCCTCGATATGCAGCACTTCGTCCGGATACGCGCGCTCGTATTGCTCTATGAAACTATGAAGGTCCGAGCCGAACGGAGCGCCGCCACTCGACGCAATCGCGCTTTCAGGTAACGCCATGGACTTGCCTCCTTAGATCGATGCAAAATTCAAATGAAACAATCGCCGAAAACCGCCTGACGCGAAGTTTTCAATCACTGCGAGTCTGTTTCCCCGCGCTTGCTGCAAAAAGACGTTTCACACCTCTTAACATCCGTCATTCCCGAATGCTTCTATCGGGAATCCAGGCGAGACCGGAACTGGACCCCCGATTAAAACATTCGGGGGTGACGCCTTTGGGATACATGCTCGTGCTATGTCCTGATACCCCGTCAGCTTGCTGCGGGGTAGTTCAATTTTTCGTTCTACATTTTTCATCGGCCAACCTATTCGTAGCGGCTGCCGCCGGCCGCCACCACCTCGAACAACCGGCTAGGTGTAATCGGCAACGCCGCGATGTGAATGCCCAACGGCGCCAGCGCATCTTCGACCGCGCTGGCGATCGCCGCCGGCGCGACGACGGCGCCGCCTTCGCCGACCCCCTTGGTGCCGAGCAAGGTCAGCGGCGAAGGAGTTTCCAGCCGATCTCCTTCGATGTTCGGTAAGTCGGCGGCTGTGGGCTTTAGGTAATCCATGAAACTGGTGGTGAGGAGCTGGCCGTTTTCATCGTAGATAAACTCCTCGAGAAGCGCCGCGGCGATGCCGTGGGCGGCGGCGCCATGGACTTGCCCTTCGACGATAGCGGGATTGATCTGCCGTCCGGCGTCGTGAATGACCACGTAGCGCAAAATTTTTATTTCGAAAGTTTCCGGGTCGACGTCCACGACCGCCACATGCGCCGCGCTGGCGAAGCCCAGTTGGACGCGCACGCGCTTTTTCTCGTCCGGATGCTTCGCCAACGGATTGCTGTAATAGTAAAGCGCTTCGAGGCCCGGCTCACCGTCGGGCTGCTCATCGGCCAAGCTCCAATAGGCCCGGCTGGCAATTTGGGCGACACTCACGCCTTTATCCGGCGCGCCGCGCACGGCGATGTGGCCATCGCGCAGCTCAAGGTCGTCGACATGGGCTTCGAGCTGCGCGGCGGCACGCTTTAAAAGTTTGTCCCGAACTTTACGGGCAGCACCGATCGCCGCCACCGTGTCATGACCGTGAAACTTGTTGGAGTAGACGCCCGAGGTCATGACGTAAGGATGACTCGCCGAGTCAAAGGTCGTGGCCACTCTGATTTGCTTCACGTCGAGGGCGAGCTCGTCGGCGACGATCTGCGCCAGCGCGGTGGCGTGGCCCTGGCCCGAGTCGAGACTGCCGGTAAAAACCGTGGCGCTGCCGTCGGTTTCCAATCGAACGCGCGCCGCTTCGCCCTGTCCGCTAAGCAGCTGTGACGGACCGCTGACGAGCATCCCGTAGCTCCGGTTAGAGCCGCCGGGCTCCACAGCCGTCGCGATGCCGATGCCGAGGAGCCTGCCGCGCTCCCTGCCCTCGGCCTGCTCGCGCCTGAGCTTTTCGTAGTCGATAGCGGCGAGCGCCCTGCGCAGCATCTCCGGATAATCGCCGCTGTCATAGGTCTGGCCCGAGGGTGTGTCGTAGGGAAACTGATCGGGCTGGATGAAGTTGCGAAAGCGAATTTCCGCGCGATCGATCTTGAGCGCCCGCGCCACTGCGTCGATCATCCTTTCCACGGCAAAGCACATGAACGGTTTGCCGATGCCGCGGTTGGCGACCACCGGGCAGCGGTTGGTCACGACCGAATAGCCTTCGTAGGAAAGCGCGCGCAAGCGGTAACAGTTGGCGATGTTGCTCAGCATGAGCAAATTGTGGCGCGCGGCGAAATCGATGCCGGCGCCTTCGTTTTCAATGTTACGGAATTTGATCGCCAGCACCGTTCCGTCGGCTTTAACTGCCGCGCTCATCTCCATGATGCCGTCCGCCGCGTGACCCAGCGCCAGTAAGTTCTCGCGCCGGTCCTCGATCCATTTCACCGGCCGGCCCGCTTTTCGCGCCAGCAGCGCCGCGGCGATGATAAAGAGCGGTCGCACCTTGTTGCCGAAGGAGCCGCCCATCGGCGGCACGATCATGCGGATCTTGGACGCCGAGATGCCGAGGGCCGCGGCGAGCACGTGCAGATCCTGCGCCGGCTGCTGTGTGTGTCCCCAGATCGTGTAGGACTGCGTCGCCGCTTCGTATTGCGCCATCACGCCGAAGGTTTCGAGCGGCGTCGAGCAATAGCGGTGGATCGTCACGCGCTCGTTGATGACCGTATCGGCTTCTTTAAAGGCGCCTTCCACGTCGCCGTACGGAAACGTATCGTGCCAGAGAATATTCGAGCCGACCTCCTCGAAGACCAGCGGCGCATCGGGCTTGAGCGCTTCTTCCGGGTCTATCACGGGTGGCAATGGATCGTATTCTACCTCGATGAGATCGGCCGCGTCTTCGGCGGTCGCCCGGTCCACCGCCGCGATGCCGACCACCGGCTCATCGACGTAACGCACTTCTTGATAGGCCAAAGCGTAAACTTTAGGCGAGTTGGGCAGCGGTACCCGACCGCGCTGCGGGCGGGTGATCTCTGCGACGTCGTCTCCGGTGATTACCGCGTAGACGCCGGGATGCTTGAGCGCGCGGCGCACATCGATGTGGCGGATTTTGGCGCGCGCGTGCGGACTGCGCACGTAGGCCGCGTGAGCGACGCCGGGCAAGGTCAGGTCGTCGATGAATTGCCCCCCTCGAGTGATCAGCCTATGGTCCTCGGTGCGCTCGAGCGCTTGCCCGACCCATTTGGTTTCTATATTACTCATTCAACAAGACTTACTCACCACGAAGAGCGCGAAGGTCACGAAGGGTTCGGATATTTATGCTTTTAAACTTCGTGAACTTCGTGTCCTTCGTGGTGAAAGTTTCAGTACGATTCAGCCGCGCTAGATTCATTTGACCTTCCCGTTGCGCGCAGCGGCGCGCACCGCGCG
>DASYUV010000238.1:0-7160 GCA_036000865.1 Binatia bacterium
CTGTGAACTCGAACAGCCTTCATTGCGGTTCACCTGACGGTACTCATATCACGGAAGTGCTAAGAGGCTAATAAGCCACGCCGATCAGTATGTGAAGATTGAGATTAATCATTACCGGGCGAAGTTACGGCGACGCGTACAAGCCATGGTTCCTCGACCCAGATCAATTCGGGAGAGAAGTCAGAGGAGAAAAACGGCCAGCACCGGAAGAAAGTAGCGGAAGCTGTGAGTGTGCAGCATTCGACCGTCAGGTTACCCAGAGTTAACGGCATTAGGAAGGAAAACTAGCTATTTCCTTTTATGGGTCTTCTTTTTAGATCCCTTGTACTGTTGAACCAGATCTGGGTGCATGCTGAGCGACTTAGCGATCCGTCGAACTTCAGGATCAATTGGCACTTTTTTGCCAATAGTTACGTCGCGTGCTATTTCTTTTTTTGCCGCTTCGGCTTCGTCGCCTCCCCTTTCGATCGCCTCTGCCCAGATGGGGAAAGCCCAATGATGCACAGGTTCGCCGCGAGTGTCCGAGTCTATCTTTTCTAGGACAATGTCTCCACTCTCGGCCAGCTTGAATGTTGCCAAAAACTCCTCGAATTCTTCGACCTTCAATCCATTTGTGTTGTCGACCTTGTCGAATTCGTCGATAGCATTCAGCCTATTCTTCGAAAGCGTTACAGAGAATGAACCATCGGGCCATCTCACCGCATAAATTTTCATCTAGACCTCCGTAACGACCCGGCTAGTCCTAACATTACCACACCCCCTGCGCTACGGATCAGACTGGCGACTCTCAGGAAGTTGAAAGCAAGACCGAGGCTAAATTCATCAGATTCGCAAAGGATAGAGGCATAGACGTAATTGGTACCCACGCGGGAGACCCTGGCAATTTTTACCAGAGGCTGGTTGCCGGCAGACGCGATAGACGCTAAGGAAAAGCCGCTGCAAGATTTGGGATTGGGGATTTTGGGGTCATTGGGATTCGGGGGCAGGCATAACACTTATATCAATCTATTCGCTTCGCGCTCGCTGTCCTCGCTGCAAGCTGTGATAGCATCAGGCTCACGTCGGCCTGATCGCGTCCTAAGCATCGGGCGACTTCAGTGCAGAAATTGGCGTCCGTGAATGAGATGGCTCACGCTGTTTCGCCCTTTCGCGCGGCATCGACACTCCATATCCCCGAGCCTCGCGTCGCCATATACAGGAATACGAAACAGTAAAGCACGGACAGTTCCCCGTCATTTTGGATCGGCCAAGAGCCGGCGGGAAAATGGCCCGCGAAATATGCCACGGCCATTTGCCCACTCGCGATAAACGCCGCCGTTCCAGCGGCGAAACCGACCGCGATCAGCGCTCCCGTGACAACCTCGATCAAGCCCGCAATGCCAAGCAACGAGAGCAATGGGGCCGCAGCGCCGTTCACACCGCCGAATAGGCCGAATACTTTTTGCAAGCCGTGACACAAGAACAATAAGCCAAAAATGATTCGCATGGCAGCGTAAGCTTGTGGCCCGTAGCCGGCGAGAATTTTTTCCATGCAATTAATCTCCATTTGATTGAACTCCCCGCAGCAGAGGCATCCAGAGACATTTACGAGAACTTATCCGAGCGTTGTCACCCCGAATGTTCTAAGAGGGGGTCCACAGACCGTTTTGCCTGGATTCCCGATAGAAGCGTTCGGGAATGACAGATATGAAGTCTAAGGCTAGCTTTCATGCAACAAGCGCGGGAAATTGACCCACCGGTTTGAAATCTGCACAGTCAGGTAAATCCAACTGCGTCTCGCTAATTCGTTTCCCAACCGCCGCCCAGGGCTTTATAGAGCGCGACTAAATTAGCAGCCATAGTCGCTTCGCTCTGGGCCAGATCGTTCTCCGCCGCGTAGAGCGAGCGTTGCGTGTCCAGCACGTTCAGAAAGTCGCTGAGTCCGCGCACATATAATTCATTGGCCATTTCTACCGCCCGCCGGTTGGCCGCTACTGCGTCCGTAAGAGAGCGTTGGCGCGCTTGTTCGCGCGAATAGTTGACGAGCGATTTTTCGACATCGCCGAGCGCTGCCAGAACCGTCTTTTCATACTGGTTGAGAGCTTGTTCCTGCTGCGCGTTGCGGATCTCGATATTGGCCCGGATTCGTCCCGCGTCGAAAATCGGCCAAGTGATTGTCGGCCCTACCGACCAATAGCGGCTGCGTCCAGTAAACCAGTCGCTGGCGCTGATGCTCTGCAAGCCGGCCAATCCGGTCAGTGAAAATTTCGGAAACAGGTCCGCCATTGCCGAGCCAATCTGTGCCGTCGCGGCGGCAAGCTGGCGTTCCGCGAATCGGATATCCGGACGGCGCCGAAGCAAGTCCGATGGCAATCCGACGAGCACCTCCGGCGGCAGGCTGGGGATCGTAGTTTCGTTCGCGAGATCATTCCACAGTGCGCCCGGCGAAAGTCCCAACAAGAGATCGAGGCTGTAGGCCGCCTGCTTCAAGGCGCTTTCCAGCGTGGGAATTTGCGCCGCCGTCGTATTTGCTTGCGCTTCCGCTTGTGCGACTTCCAAGTCGCTAGTGAGTCCCGCTTGAAAACGTATGCGCGTCAATTCCGAAGTATCTTGCTGCGCTTTGAGATTGGCGCGCGCCACCGCGAGCCGCCGCTGGAAGCCACGTAGATCGATATAATTCTTCGCCACGTCGCCCAACAGCGTCACGAGAACATCGCGCCGACTATACTGCGAAGCTTCGATGGTGGCATCGGCGGCCTCCACACCGCGGCGCACGCCGCCAAACACGTCAATCTCCCAACTGGCATCGATGGCGGCATCATAGAGATTGCGATCCAGCTTCAAGCCTGAACCTCCCTGGGACGGAAACATCAGGGCATTTTCGCTACTACGGTTGCGGCTGTAGGATCCCGACACGTCGAGGGTCGGCCACAAGCCCGACGCCGTCACGGCACGCGATGCGCGGGCCTCACGGATGCGCGCTTCAGCGATACGCAGATCCAAATTGGATTTCACCGCGCGCTCGACGAGAGAATTGAGCGGCGCATCGTTGAATGAAGTCCACCATTGCGTCAGCTCCACCGGGCGAATGTCGACGCCCTTTTGTTGAGCTTCCTGCCAACCCGCGGGCATGGCGAGCTTCGGTTCCCGATAGTCGGGTCCGACAGCACATCCTGCGAGCAAGACCAGAGCCGTCACTGCCGTAATCAATTTCTCAGTTAATGCTTTGCGTATCATTGTGGCCTCTTTCCTTTACTACGACCGAAAACATCGCGGCGTCTTCCTAGGTAAGCCGATGACGAAACATCCACGACGATGCCGAGAGGGTAACCGCGGCGATGATCGCCAGCGGCCAAAGCTCCGGTATGAGCAATTGGAGACCGACCCCCTCGAGATACACTCGATGCGCCATGTCGATCGCGTAACGTAACGGATTGATCCAGGTAAAATATTGCAGCAGCGCCGGCATGCTGCTGACCGGCGTGGTGAGTCCCGAGAGCAGCGAAAACGGCATGATCAACATAAAAGAATACAGCATCGCCTGTTGCATGGTCGCCGCCACCGACGAAAGCAGCAGGCCGATGCCGGCAGAGGCAAGCAAGAACAAACTCAGTCCGGCATAGAGCGTAAAGAACGATCCCGCGAATGGGATGCGAAACCAGAGCTGCGCGACTAACAAGACCAAAGTCGCCTGAACGATCCCCACTAGCATCGACGGCACCGCTTTACCCACCATGATCTCGGCAGGCCGAAACGGCGTCACGAGTAATTGGTCGAAGGTCCCCTGCTCGCGCTCGCGAGCGACCGACAAGCCGGTAAGAAGGATTGTCTGCAGCATGGTGAGCGTGCCGATCAACGCTGGAATCATATGCCACCGCGTCTCTAGATTAGGATTGTACCAAGCCCGCGTCGTGAGTCTAAGCGGCGGCGCGCCTTGGCCGTGCGCCGCGCGCCACTCGGCATTGAACGCTTCGACCATAGCATTGACGTATCCCATTGCCGTTCCCGCAGTATTGGAGTTGCGGCCGTCGGCGATGATCTGGATATCGGCTTGAGCGCCGTTAAGCAGCCGGCGTGCGAAATCCTGATTGATCTGGATCACCAATAACACACGCTGCTCGTTGATCACTCGGCTGATATCAGCCGCGCGTTTGAGATCGGCGACGCGGCGAAACACTCTCGATCCGTCCAAACGCGCCAGCAATTGGCCGGAAGCGGCGCTGCGATCTTGATCGAGTACCGCGTAAGGCACGTCATTCAGATCATAGGTCGCCACGTAACCGTAAATCAGACATTGCAGAATCGGCGGCAGCAGCAAACTGTAGCGGCTGCGCGGGTCTTTGAGAATCGCCAAGAGCTCTTTGCGCGTGAGCGCGATAATACGGACAATCGAGTCGAGCATATTCGCCTCAGGCTAATTTCTTCTGGGTGACCCGGCGCGTGAGCCATAGCAGCACGATCATCATGCCCGCGAGCACCGCGGCATTGGGCAAGATGACGACCCAGATATCGCCGGCGAGAAAGATCGTCTGCAACAATGTGACGTAATACCGTGCCGGCAGTAGATGAGTAATCACTCGCACCGCGGCTGGCATGCTGCGCAGGTCGAAAAGGAAACCCGACAGCATCACGGCGGGAAGAAACGTCACCAGCAGCGTGATCTGGCTCGCCACGAACTGGCTTTTGACTGCCGACGAGATCAGCAGCCCGATCGCCAAAGCCACTAATAGATAGAGCGTCGACGCTCCGGTCAGCACGATGACGGAACCACGAAACGGCACGTAGAAAAGAAATTTGGCGGCGAGCAGACAGAGCGCGAAACCGATCATGCCGAGGACGAAGTAGGGAATCGTTTTGCCGAGCAGAATTTCTTCGGGCCGGACGGGCGTGACAAACAAAGCTTCCAGCGTCCCGCGTTCCCATTCACGCGCCATTACCAGCGAGGTCAGTAACGCGCCGATCAGCGTCATGATCAAGACAATCAGGCCGGGAACCAGAAAATAGCGGCTTTCGTTGGTTTCGTTGAACCACAGGCGACTTTGCACGACCACCGGACCGGTCAAAATTTCTTTTCCCTCGGCGCCGCGCCGTGCCGCCCACTGACCGACGGCGCCCTGCGCATAGCTCTGGACGATGCGTGCATGATTGGCGTCCACGCCGTGGACGAGCACTTGCACTTCCGCATCTCCCTGGCTCAGACGCCTGCCGAAATCGGGGCGAATGCGCACGATACCGTCCACTTTTCGTGCGAGCATCAGCTCGCGCGCCTCGCGTATGGAAGTCATTAGTCGCGCGTCGAAATAGGGCGACAGCCGAAAGCTCGCCGCCAGCTCGGTGGCCGCGGGCGAAGGATCTTCTAAGACCACCGCGACGGGAGTGTTGGTCACGTCGAGCGACAATCCGTAGCCGAACAGGAGAATCAGAATCACCGGCAACACGATGCCGATGGCGATGCTGCTGGGATCGCGCGCGACTTGGCGCGCTTCTTTTTTTACTAGCGACCAGACGCGCCGGGTCCGGTTCGCCGAAAACCAACTCGCGCTCGGAGAGCTTGCCGTGCTCATGCCGCCGCTCCACTCTCTGCCGACTCGCGCGCGTCTTCGACGATGGCGATAAACGCATCTTCCATGCTCGGCTCGCCGCCTTCGAGCCGCGCGCGCTGGCGAATCTCGGCCGGCGTGCCCTGAGCCAGCACACGCCCGGCATCCATAATGGCGATTCGATCACAGTATTCGGCTTCTCCCATGAAGTGAGTGGTCACGATAACGGTCACGTCTTGCTCGGCCAGCGCTACGATGCGTTGCCAGAACTCGCGGCGCGCCAGCGGATCGGCGCCGCTGGTCGGCTCATCGAGAAATAGCGTTTCGGGCTCATGCACCAGCGCCGTCGCCATCGCCAAGCGCTGCTTGAACCCTCCCGGCAAATGGCCGCTCGGCAGGTCGGCGAGGGGGCCGAGCTCGAACTGTTCCAAAGCCCAGTTGATGCGCTGCTGTTTTCGCTCGCCGCGCAAGTTGTAAGCGCTGGCGAAAAATTCGAGATTTTCACTGACCGAAAGCTGGCTATAGAGAGAAAACTTTTGCGCGACATAACCGATGCGTTGACGCGCCGAGGCGCGCGCATGCCGGAGATCCATACCGGCAACGCGAAGCGTGCCGCCGGAAGCCGGCAACAGTCCGCAGAGCATGCGAAACGTGGTTGTCTTACCGGCGCCGTTGGGACCGAGCAAGCCAAAAATCTCACCGCGCCGGACTTCAAAGTTGACATGATCGACGGCGGTAAAGGTTCCGAAGCGCCGCACCAGATCACGCACTTGCACGGCGGCTTCGCCGCCTTGAAAATTGGCAGACAAGGAGACTGGGAGACGTGGAGCCACGGAGCGCTCGCTGTCCCCTTGTCCCCCTTTCTCCTTGTCTGCGCTTTGCCGCAACAAGATCATAAATCCGTCTTCGAAGCGCGGCGGCGCCGGGGAAATAGTGGCGCCGGAAAGCGGTGAATCGTTGGTCGTCGCATCAACAATCTTGCCGTTGTCATTGTGGGTCACGAACCTCACGCGACCGCCTTCCGGTACCGCGTCGAGGATTGCCGGATGATTCAGCAGCCGTGCCTGAAATCCGCCCGTTTTCTGCCCCGCCGGAGGCTCGACCAGATACGTGCGCCCTTCAGCCAAGCTACTGATGTCCCTCGGCTGTCCCTGGGCCAAAACACCTCCGTGATGTAAAACCACGACACGGCCGCAACGCTCGGCTTCGTCCAGATAGGAAGTACTGAGCAGCACCGTAAGCCGCCGATCGTTGACCAGTTGGAAAATGATCTGCCATAGCTCACGGCGCGACAGCGGATCGACTCCTACCGTCGGTTCATCCAAGATCAACAAGTCCGGGGCGCGCACCAGCGTGCAGGCGAGCCCGAGCTTTTGCTTCATGCCGCCGGAAAGCCGTCCCGCCAATCGGCTGGTGAATGGACCGAGCGCAGTCATCTCCATCAGTCTCGGATAGCGTTCGCTGCGCTCCTGCAAGCACACCCCGTGCAGATCGGCGTACAGATCCAAATTTTCCTGCACCGAAAGATCTTCATACAGGCCGAACTTCTGCGGCATGTAGCCGATGCGGTCTTGCACCTGCTGCGGCTCGGCGCTCACGTCAATGCCCAAAACTGTCAGCTCGCCGCTATCGGCAGTCATC